>NZ_NMWV01000016.1 GCF_002860405.1 Bifidobacterium imperatoris
GTCCCCGCCGCGTCTACGACGCACCACGCACCCCGTGGGAGCGGCTCAAGGAGTTCGACGAGGCGGACAGGGCCGCCGGCGGCCCCGGCTTCATACCCGACGACAAGCGAGAGGAGATCGAACACACGCTCGCGACCGTGAACCCGGCCGAGCTCGTCCGCCGCATCCACGACATCCAGGACCGGCTCGAAGCACTGGCGGCACCGCGCACCGCGCGGCTGGCCAGACGCATGGGCCCGGACATGGCATACTTGAACAAGACGCTCGCCCGGATCGCGGGCGTCGAACCGGAAGACGACGAAACCCCACAAGCCGACGCGGACTAGGATTTCACGCTCACCACAGGTGAGGCACCACTCCGGATTACGCGCTCATTTTCAAATGAGGCACCTCGAATGTCATATCATACGAATGGACAATCATTATTTGTGTGTCGTCTAGAGAAGTTCGTGTGGGATTCTTGTGTCTGCAGCTTAATTGTTTGTATTTCGAGATTATGCATAGTTAGTTAACATGATCCTCCTATGTTGTTCTTTCGTCGTTACAACGCGACAACAACACTGTGGGAGAGAATTATGAAAACACGCCACATCACCTCATTGGTTGCGGCCGGAGCGGCTATCGTCATGCTGCTCAGTGGTTGCGGATCGACTGGTTCGTCCAGCAATGCCAGCAGCACGGCAGGTTCCAATATTATTTCCGTTTACGGCAGCGAACCTGCACACCCGCTGTTTCCGGGCGCTGTGACCGAAGCTGGCGGCGGCAAGGTCGTCGATCAGCTGTTTGCAGGCTTGGTTACGTACGATGCCAAGGGTGGCATTCACAACGAGGTGGCTGAGAGCATCACCTCCAGCGACAATGCCACGCATTACGTCATCAAGATTAAGAAGGGTTGGAAGTTCACCGACGGCACGCCGGTCACCGCTCATTCCTTCGTGGATGCATGGAATTACACCGCCAACAGCGCCAACAAGCAGGGTAGCGCCAGCTTCTTCAGCACCATCCAGGGTTATGACGATTTGCAGAAGTCTGATGTTGACCCGAGCGCCACGCTTTCTGGTCTGAAGGTTGTGGACGATTACACCATCGATGTGAAGCTCAGCCAGCCTGATTCCGCATTCCCAGTCAAGTCTGGCAGCCACGCATACATGCCGCTTCCGGAATCCGCGTTCAAGGATCCGAAGAAGTTTGGTGAGAACCCGGTTGGTAACGGCCCATACAAGTTTGTCTCTTGGAGCCATAACCGCAGCATCAAGATGGTCAAGAACCCTGACTACAAGGGCAATCGCGTGGCCAAGAACGATGGCCTTGACTTCATGATCTACACGTCTCCGGACTCCGCTTATGCTGATCTGCGCGGCGGCAACCTGGACTTCACTCACGCCATCCCATCCACCGCGCTGAAGACCTTCCAGTCCGATAAGTCAATCAAGGCCTACAACCAGCCCGGTGGCAACACCCTCACCTTCACCATTCCGGAATGGCTTGACCACTTCGGCCAGAATGAGGAAGGCAACCTGCGTCGTCAGGCCATTTCCATGTCCATCGACCGCAAGACCATCGCCGAGAAGATTTTCAACAACACGTCCACGCCGGCCGTTGACTTCATTGCAGCGCCAATCAGCGCATACTCCAAGAACCTCAAGGGCAATGAAGTGCTGAAGTACAACCCGAAGAAGGCCAAGGAACTGTGGGCCAAGGCCAACGCCATCGCCCCGTGGAGCGGCGACTTTAAGATCGCCTACAACGCCGATGGCAACGCCAAGGGCTGGGTTGAGGCTGTGTGCAACTACGTCAAGAACACGCTCGGCATCAATGCCGAGGGCGCTCCAATGTCCACTTCCGATGAGTTCCTCTCCAACGTGGACTCCGGCAAGATGACCACCGCATACCGCAGTGGTTGGGGCCCGGATTATCCGTCCGCAGACAACTACCTGGTGCAGCTGTACGCTTCCAGCTCCGCCGATGGCAAGGGCGCGAACTCCGGCAACTACAAGAACCCTGAGTTCGATGCGCTGATGGACAAGGCTCTTTCCGCGTCCTCCACTGAGGAAGCCGACAAGTACTACCAGCAGGGTGAGGAGATTCTGCTGCAGGATCTTCCGGCCATTCCGCTGTGGAACCAGAACGCCACCGCAGTGAGCACCCAGTCCGTCTCCGGCGTCGAATTCGATTATGGTGGCGGCCCCGTGTTCACCGAGCTAACCAAGAAATAAACAATCGATTCGTGCGATCGCAGCCATCATTCGCGACTGCTAACCGTGAGCGATGACTGCGTAGGTGCATAATCAGACGCCCGTTTGTCTCAGATGAGGCAGGCGGGCGTCTTGCCGCAAATCGATGTTATGCCGCAGTCGAACTGTACAATCCAAACCATTGCCAACACTGAGGCAGCTATACAACAGAAACGAGGAGTACCTCTCATGGAATTCACCGTATCCGGGACCACCGTGCGATTCGATGAACGAACACTGCAGTTCGTTTTCACGCGCAGCGGGGCCGAATGGAGCACTTGCACTGATGCCGTGCCAAGCCTGACAGCAAGCCAAGGAACATTCGCATTCACCGATGCCGTATCCATTACACATGAGCAGCGAGAAACCGGAACCGGCGTTGGCATCCGCAGCATATACACAGGGGTCGGCCACAGTGCATACGCATTCGAAACCTATGTTTGGGTGGAGCGTTCCTCCGGCGACGTACTGTTCGAATGGATTCCACTCAATGAACAGGGGCTGAACGTTACAAACGTGGTGTGGCCTGCTCCGTTTGTTTTTGATTGTGCGGACGAACATGATGCGACATTGATTACGCACGAGCAGGGTGTACTCATTCCTAATACCTGGCCGACCGCAGTAACCACTAAAGACATCGCCTTCGATGGCCGTTATGAAACAGCCGGTGGTTACATGCCGTGGTTCGCGCAGATTCGCGCTGATGCCCACGCGTACATCGCCATCTGCGAAACTCCGTGGAACGCAGGCTACAGCATCGACCATCCGGAAAACGGTCCGTATACACACATCGGCACATGGTTCGAACCCAGCCTTGGCGCGATGAACTACCGCCGTGTAATCCGTTACCGTTTCCTCGATAATGCTGACCATACCGCGGTATGCAAAACCTACCGTGCCTACGTGAACGAACGTGGCCGTTTACGCACGCTCGCCGAAAAAGCAGCACGCAATCCTTCCGTACGTGATTTGATTGGTCGTTCCTGGGTGCACGTCGGCATCAAAACCAAAGTGCAGCCCGACTCGTCCTTCTATGATTCGGAACATCCCGAAAAGAACGATTCGCTGGTCACTTTTGCACAGCGCACCAAGCAAATGCAAACCTTGCATAGCATGGGCGCCGGCCGTCTCTACATGCATTTGGATGGTTGGGCACAGCCGGGATACGACAATGCCCACCCTGATTATCTGCCAGCGTGCGAGGAAGCAGGCGGCTGGGAAGGTATGAAGGCGCTGGTGGATGCCGTTCATGAGCAGGGCGACATTTTCGGCACGCATGATCAATACCGTGACTACTACTTCACCGCACAAACCTTTGATGCCAACAATGCCATTCGTTTGGCGGACGGCACCATGCCCGAGCACGCGCGTTGGGCAGGTGGCCACCAAACCTACCTGTGTGCCGAACTCGCACCTGACTATGTGCGCCGCAACTTCGCTGAAATCGCAGCACACGGCGTTAAACTCGATTGTGCATACTTGGACGTATTCACTTGCAACGAGGGCGACGAATGCTCCAACCCGGAACACCGCATGACCCGACGTGAATGCTATGAACGCCGCGCTGAGTGCTTTGAATACCTGCTTTCACATGGCATCCTGTCTTCTTCTGAAGAAGTATCGGATTGGGCTGTGCCGAGCCTCGTGTTCTGCCATTACGCACCATACGATTTCCAGATGCGTTCGCCTGCTCAGCCGCGCCAAGGTGTGCCGGTACCGCTGTATAACCTCGTCTACCATGACTGCGTCATCGAACCGTGGATGATGGAGCGCGTGGTGGATGGCGACGATTATATGCTTTACGCCCTGCTCAACGGTGGTGCTCCATACCTGATTCGCGACGCCGCCTATGTCGGCGTGGATGGTGACATGGATGATGAGCAGCGCGCCCGCACGGAAAACGACATCGAACGCTGCCATCAGGTCGCGGCTTTCCACGAACGAATCGGCATGCAAGAACTGGTTCGTCACGAGTTCGTTGACAGCGATCCACTCGTGCAACGTTCCGTGTTTGCGGATGGCACGTCGGTTACTTGCGATTTCCATACGCAGACCTACCGCATAAGCGAGTAATATAGCCATCAGTGTCAACGTCGAAACAGGAGTAGATTACATGCCGAATCGTGCAGAACGTCGTGCCCAAGCCAAAGCCAACCGTAGGGGAGTGCCTTCGCAGTACGACCAAACCCAGGGCCGCGGCCGCTCGGGAATGATTGACGAATACCAGCTGCAGCAGAAGTCCATTCGTTTGCAGGATGGCACGGATGGCAAGGAATGGAAGCCGAGTGGAGGCAAGATTGAGGAAACCGAAACTTTGCTCACCACCAATCCGAACTATACGAATCCAAAGATGTTCAAGGCGCCGCATTCGGTGCGCCAGTGGTTCCGCGTGGGCAGCTGGACGCTGATTGCCCTGGCCATCATCGCATTCTTTGTGGTGATGTGGCTGCCGAGCCATCCGATGTGGCTCATCGCCACTGTCTCCGGCGTATTCATCGTCGGCGTGGTGAGCCTGTTCTTCACCGCCGGCAACTCGAAGGATAATCCGAACCTCGATCAAAACGGTACCGCCGTCTGATTTGGTGCTGATAGCCGTAACCGGTTGTAACAACAGGCTGTAATAGGTCGTAAGCAGGCAGTGACTGCGCGCACGTACGAATAGAACGCGCAGTTACTGCCTGCTTTGTATTGAAAAGAGGCAGTGACTGCGCGGCGGTTTCGTGAACACGCGCAATTACTGCCTCCAATTACTGCCTTTTCAGGTGATTTATCGGGCGTTTGCTACTGGATCGCCTCGCATTCGCCTCGATGAATCGCTTCAGCGGCCTTATCTGTGAAATCATCCATCAAATACTGTTCGTGATGATTCTGCGCGGCATACTGCGCGCTTTGCTTAAGCCACTTCGCGTCTGCTCCCAAATATTTGATGGCATAACTACTCGTCACGCCCTCAAAACGATTCACGCCATTCTGCACCACCACTGGTGGCTGAATAGTGCCGCAATACATATGAATGGCATGGTGGGCAAGTTCATGGCGAATTGCTGCGGCAGGTGCGTAATCCGTGTCCCAGCCGCTAGCATTCGCGTTAGCGTAAATAACGTTTGGTGTAACCGGGCAATAATATGCAAACGTTTCTTTGTCTTCGAGAGCCTGCATATCCGGATTATTGGAAGAAGACTTGGTGCAGTATTGCTTGCCGGCATTGAAATCCCAATTGACTTGCAATCCGGCAAGCTCCACGATTTTTTGGGCGCTTTCGGCATAATTGGAGCCCATATTATTGGCTGCTGATGCAATCTTCGGCTCCAAGTCCGCCCACAACGGCTTTAATTCCACGGAATTCTGGCCATCAACCGTATACGTGTCACCATTGGTGCCCTTGAGTGTGATTTGCACTTCAAGCGGCTCGCCCTTCTTGAAATGAGCCTCTACCGTATCCGTATCGGTTTTATAGGAGGCGATGATGTCGTCCATCTCATCAGCGTCGACGCCAATAGTGTCTCCGATTAGTTTCAAATTATTGGAATACTTGCCTAGCACGGCGATGAAGTCGGTCACATATTTGCCACCATCATCAGTAATCGGAATGCGGTACTTATCCATAAAGCCCTGTAAATCTGTGAGTGCTTCCTGGCTGTACTGCTCATACTTACCGTTAACGTACTGGTATGTTTCCTGATATGAAGGGCGATCCTTCATCGTGATGTAGGTGACTTTGGGCTCGGTCTGTTGCTGTTGCTCCGCTTGACTTTGTGCCTGCTGAGCGGCGTCATTAAACGCCTTGTTTGCCATAGCCGCAAATCCAGCGGTAACTGCAATGAACAACAGAATCGGTATGAGAACTACTGAAATCACAATGGCTGCAATACCGCCGCCGCTCAGACCGCGCTTTTTCCTTACCGGTTGTGCGTAATAGTACTGAGATGGTGCAGGGCGCGGATTTGCCGGTACATGCGAGGCGGGTGAATTGTTCGGGCGTGCGCCAGATTGTGCATATGGATTGGATTGCTGAGCGTACGGGTATTGCTGCTGAGGATACGGATTCTGCCGAGGATTGGTTGAATTGGTGTACTGGGGGTATGGGTGTGATTGCTGCGGCGGATTCCCCTGATATGGAGATCCGCCATATTGGCTGGGTTGGCTAGATTGATTAGCCTGATTAGGTGGATATGGATTGGGCTGATGTGATGGTGATGGCTGGCCTGTCTGCCCATATGGGTTTTGTGGTTGTTGCCCGGTCATGTTACCCCTTCGATTAAGACCTGTGCGAGTATCTCCAGTCTAGGCTGAGAGTATGTCTTTCGTCTAGTTTTTCATTCATCAGGTTGCTCTATCGGTAGGCATTTTGTGAGGTCTGGATGGGGGTTAATGTGCGGGCAAAATGCAAAACGCACGTTGAATGTTGTGCGTTTTTGCAGGTCCTGTGCCTTAAAGTAGAACTTGCTTCCAGTGTTCTGATGAAAAGAAGGAGAGGCAGTCCAATGAAGGTCGACATTCTCACCCGCGAATACCCGCCGCATGTCTATGGTGGCGCTGGCGTGCACGCAGAAGAACTGTCCAAGGTTTTGGCCGAACGTATCGACGTGACTGTGCGTGCTTTTGACGGCAAGCGCACTGAGGCTGATGTTCCAGCGATTCCGAATGCCGCCGAAGCCAAGGGTAGCCTTAAGGTTGTAGGCTACGATACACCGTCCGAGCTGGCTGATGCTAATGGTGCTTTGAAGACGTTCGGCGTGGATTTGCAGATCGCCAATGATGTCGATGCTGATATCATCCACGCTCATACTTGGTACGCATGCCTTGCCGGTTATCTGGCCAAGATGCTGCACGGCACTCCGCTGGTCATTACCGCGCACTCTCTGGAGCCGTTCCGCCCGTGGAAGCGTGAACAGCTCGGTGGTGGCTACAACCTGAGCTCTTGGGCTGAGAAGGATGCTTACGAGCACGCTGATCGCGTGATCGCCGTCTCCGGTGGTATGCGTAAGGATATTCTTACCGCTTACCCGAATCTTGACCCGGATAAGGTGGTTGTGGTGTACAACGGCATCACCATGTCTGAATTCGCCACTCCGGCCGATGACGATCCGGGTTGGAAGGTCTTCGAACGTTACAACATCGACCGTTCCAAGCCGACCCTGCTGTTCGTGGGCCGTATCACCCGCCAGAAGGGTCTGCCTTACCTGCTGAAGGCACTGCACTTCGTGAACTCGGATGTTCAGGTGGTGCTGTGCGCTGGCGCTCCGGATACTCCGGAGATTATGGAAGAGGTCAAGACCTCGTTCGCCGAGCTCGATAAGGAGCGTGGCAACATCGTGTGGATTGAGGAGATGCTGCCGAAGAACGAGCTGTCTGCTCTGGAACACGGCTGCGATGCCTTCATCTGCCCGTCGATCTACGAGCCGCTGGGCATTGTGAATCTTGAGGCTATGGCCTGTGGTCTGCCTGTGGTGGCTTCCGCCACCGGCGGTATCCCTGAGGTTGTGGTCGATGGCGAGACCGGTTTCCTGGTGCCGATTGATCAGCTGCACGATGGCACTGGTACCCCGACTGATCCGGATAAGTTTGTGCATGACATGGCCGATGCCATCAACAAGATCATGGCTGATCCGGAACTCCGCAAGAAGATGGGCCAGGCTGGCTACGAACGCGCCCGTGACGTGTTCAGCTGGGAGTCCATCGCCGACGAAACCGTCAAGGTCTACCAGTCCGTCCTCGACGAACAGAAGAAGTAACAAGGAAATACGAGCATGCCCACCACCGTTCTCCAACTCGACAACGTTGAATTCCGCCGCAATCGCCGTGTTATCATCACCGACGTGAACCTGACCGTCAAGGCGGGGGAGCGGTGGGTGCTGTTCGGTCCGAACGGCATCGGCAAATCAACGGCGGTGGGCATGCTCGCCACCCGCACTTTCCCTTCGGAAGGCCGCGTGTTTATTCTCGGCCATCAGCTCGGCAAATACGATGTATTCAAGCTGCGCACGCGCATCGGTCTCGCCTCCGCTGACTTGGGCCGCCAGTTCCCTGATTTCGAAGACCCGCTGGATGCTGTGGTCACTGGTCTTTCCGCAGTAACCGGCCGCTGGCAGGATACTTATACCGAGGCTGAATATGCTCGTGCACGTCAGCTGCTGCATGACTTCCGCGTGGGCTACTTGGAAGGCAAGCAGATGTGGCGTTTGTCCGAAGGCGAACGCACGCGTGTGCTCATTGCCCGCGCACTGATGGGCGACCCGGAATTGCTCATCATGGACGAGCCGACTACAGGCCTTGACTTAGGCGGTCGCGAACAGGTGATGCGCACGTTGAGCCGCATCGGCGAGGAAAGCTCCAACCGTGCGGTGGTGCTCGTGACCCACCGTCTTGAGGAGATTCCTGCTGGCTTCGACCATATCGCCATCATGGGCCGCAAGCCGATTTCGGCTGAGGATGCCACGAGCGATGGTATCGACGCAATGGGTAACCCCGGAGCTGGCACCATCATCTATTCCGGTCCGCTCGAAGAAGGCCTGACCGACGAGCGTCTCTCCGCCCTGTTCGGCATGCCCATCGAAGTCGAACACAGCCACGGCCGCTGGTCCGCCTACGCAGTGTGATTCATGCGATATGGAGCAGCAGGACTATGTTGCTCAGCATCTTCTGCGATATAGAATTGTATTTTAGTAAGTTACGATTCTATAAATCGGAAGTAGGTTCTTATGTTCGTGGGCAGGGATAGAGAACTCGCAACTCTGGAACGGCGTTGGAACTCTTCGCAATTCGAATGTGTGATTGTGCATGGAAGGCGACGGGTAGGCAAAACTACGCTTATCAATCACTTCTTGAAGGGACGGCCGGCAATCTTCTTTCCGGCTATAGAATCCAATATGGATGGCAATCTGAAAACGCTGAGCAACAGTATTGCCATGTATCGCAGCATGGTTGATAATGCTGGGACTGTGACAGATGATTTCGTCGATACGGTGGCTTCTGCACCCGTGTATCAAGATTTCGAGTCAGCGTTGGAGTCGATTTTCCAGCTTGCGCGAAGCAGACGTTTAGTACTTGTCATCGATGAATACCCTTATCTTGCAAAAGCCGACCGATCCATTAGCTCTGTGCTGCAGCATGCCATCGATAGGCATAAGGACGATAGCAAGCTCATGATTATCCTGTGCGGCTCATCGATGTCGTTCATGGAACGCCAAGTACTTGGCTATACGAGCCCGCTCTATGGTCGTCGAACCGCGCAGATCAAGGTGGAGCCATTTGGTTATACCGATGTGCGAAAGTTCCTGCCTCGATATACGGCCGAAGATGCGGCAATCGCCTATGGATTGACTGATGGCATACCGCAGTATCTTCGTCAAATTGATGACACCATGAGCATTCGCAATAATGTCCGCTGGAACATCATTGATCCTGATTGTTATTTATTTGAGGAACCTGGCAACCTGCTGAAGCAGGAACTTCGATCTCCCGCCGAGTACAACTCCATAATCCAAGCCATTGCATCCGGTGCGTCTCGGTTGAATACCATTGCATCATCATGCCACATGGAAACGTCGTCTTGCTCCACATATTTGCGCAATCTCATTGATCTTGGGATTGTGCATAAGGAAACGCCTTTTGGAGAAGATTCACCGCGCAAGACGATTTACCGTATAGAGGACTCTTTCTTCCGATTCTGGTATCGCTTTGTACCCGCGAATATGCCGCTTATACGATCCGGCAATGGTGATATTGCCGTCGAGCGGATCATGCAGTCGATGAATGATTTCATGGGAATGGTATTCGAAGACATGTGCATTCAATGGTTATGGGCGAATAATGCCTCCGGCAAGTTGCCGTTCTTGCTGCTTGATGCTGGGCGCTGGTGGGGCGCTGACCCGAAGACCCACAGTCAGGAAGAAATAGACATTGTGGCTACAGGCGATGAACCGAAGTCAATGTTGTTTTGCGAATGCAAATGGAGAAGTGTTCCATCAAGCCTGCGTCAGCTCGAAACCTTACGCTACCGATCCAGCCTCTTGCATGCTGAGCATGGGCACTTCATGCTGTTCTCTAAAACAGGATTTGATGACCATGTCATCGAGCGCGCGAAGTTAGACGATGATGTGACACTTATCGACTTCGCTGATATGTGACGGCGAAGAGGAATCATCGACTGCTATATTCATCGGTGTGAATGCAATCGGTTAGGATATGAGGTGAGGGGAAAGACGTATGGCCACAAGCAAACTCGTTTTTATTGACATCGATGGCACATTGGCGGATGAGAATCATATAGTGCCTGAATCCGCGCAGGCGGCTTGCCATGAGGCGCAGCGCAACGGGCATAAGCTGTTCATCTGCACCGGTCGTTCCATGCCGAAAATTGAGCGCAGCATTCTGGACCTAGGCTTCGATGGCGTGGTCTCCGTGGCCGGTGCTCAAGCCAACGTCGGCGATACCATCCTGTTCCAGCATCTGGTATCGGCTGAGGCGGTGGATGCGGCAATGGAATACTTCAAGCTGCACCACATTGAAAGCTATCAATGGCAGGGTGCGGACGGCATGTACATTTCCGAAGGCTACCGCCGCCATTTGGAGTCCAAAGGTAAGGCATTCAATCGCGGCGAATTTGCGAAATTCTGGCATCTCTTAGATGAGGTCGAAGTGCCGTTCGGTTCCACGTTGGGGGAGTCCATCAAGGTGAGCAAAGGCTCCTACTTCACTGGTCCGGACCCGGATGTGACGTTTGAGCAAACCAAGCAGGATTTGAGCCCGTGGTTTGAGCTAGTGCACGGTTCGTATGACAAAATCTCTCCGAATAATGGTGAGTTGCTGATCAACGGCATCGATAAGGGCACTGCTGTACGCGATGTGGCCGATGCGCTCGGCTACACCATTGCCGACACGATTGCCATCGGTGATTCGGACAATGATACTGCCATGCTCAAGGCTGCAGGCACTTCGGTTGCAATGGGTAACGCGATTCATGGCATTGAACGGTTCTGTAATCTGCAGACTACCGACATTCACGACAACGGCCTTGCCAACGCCTTCCGCGCCCTCGGGCTGGTGTGACAATGCGCGAAAAGCAATGGTGCACTGCGGAGCTGCCGGTAGCCGTGGCGCAGTTCACTGTGGCACGGGGACCAGAGCGCAATCTCGAGATCATTGACGGATTCGCTGGCGAGGCAGTCGCCCAAGGTGCACGATTGCTTGTGCTGCCCGAAGGACTGATCGCGCGCAACGGCGATGATGATGCGTTTGCAGCCGCGCATGCGCAGCCCCTCGATGGACCGTTCGTTTCAGGACTGAAAGCAATCAGCGCCAAACGAAACATCACGTTGATGGGCACGGTTCATGTTGCTCCAGCCGAGGGCTCGGCAGACGCTCGCGTATCCAATGTGTTCCTGGCGATTCGAGACGGCGAAATCATGGCAGCATACCGAAAACTGCACTTGTATGATGCGTTCGCGGCCAAGGAATCCGCAGTGGTCAAGCCCGGCGAGACATTGCCGTCCATCATCGATATCGACGGCTGGCGTGTTGGTGTCATGACTTGCTATGACGTGCGCTTCCCTGAAACCGCGCGTTCCCTAGCCGTGCGCGGAGCGGACGCGATCGTGGTCGCGGCAGCATGGGTGCGAGGCCCGCTCAAGGAATATCACTGGAAACTGATGACTACTGCGCGAGCGGTGGAGAACACGTGCTATGTACTGGCCTGCAGTGAGATAAGCAGTCGCAACATCGGTTGCAGCCGTATCATTAGCCCACTTGGCGAAGTGCTCTCCGAATCCGGAGACAATGCCGCGGAACTGATTGCCGCCAACCTTGACCGCAACGCTCTCGAATCAGCACGGCAAATACTACCCGTGCTGAGCAATCGTCGTTTCGTGGATCCTCAATTACGATAAATGGTCTGTTAAATAATGGAACGACAAGGTGATGCGTGCATGGATGAACGATGGGTGAAGGCGTTGCAGGCCAAGAACATAAGTGTTTCTGGACGCGCGAAGAGCGGCGGCAATCAGATGAATGGCGGCAATGCGCATGCAAACAAATCAGCTGTGCGCGGCACATCGAACACGTCGATGAGGCACGCACAGCCGTTCAAAGCCACCGGTCACAAAGGCGGTATCAGCCGGCAGGGGAGCTGATCGGTTTTTAGTACACGGAGTAGCCGCCGTCTACCTGCAGATTCGTACCTGTGACGTAGGAGGAGGCGTCGCTGGCGAGGAACAGCACTGCGGTGGCGATTTCCTCATTGGTGCCGAAGCGGCGCATCGGCACGGGAGCGGTCATCATATCGTGCGCTTCGGGAACGATACGGCCTTCGAAAATACCAGACCACACGTAGCCGGGGGAGACGGCGTTCGAACGAATGCCATACGGTGCCAATGCGGCCGCCAGATAGCGCGCGTATTCATAGATACCGGCTTTGGAAGCACCGTAAGCGGCCACTGGGGAAGGCCCGCCGGCGATGAAGTTCGCATTGTGCGCAGACAGTGACGATGTGAAGACCAGAGAGCCGCCGTGATTGTGCTCGCGCATGATGTGCTGGGCGATCTGCGCGGTCAAATAAGCGCCGGTCAGATTGATATCGATGGTTTTCTGCCAGACCTCGTACGGTTCGTCTGCATCGTCACCGGGCACATTCACACCGGCATTGATGAACGCTACATCCACCGTGCCGAGAGTATCGACCAGCGAGGTTTTCAGTGCGTCGACCTGTGTTTTATCGGACACATCACAGTAGAGTGGCACAACCTTCACGCCATAACGCTCGGAGAGCTCCTGAGCGAGCGGTTCGAGGGCGTCCTTGGTGCGCGGCAGATCGACAATCGCCACGTCGGCACCGGCTTCGGCCCAGGCGGCGGCCACATTGCGGCCGAGTCCGCCTGCGCCTCCGGTCACGAATCCTTTCTTGCCAGCAAGCGAGAAGCGGTCCATGATGCGATGGGATGGTTCTTTCCATTGATCAAGCGGGTACTGATCGAAGACGGATGCGTCGGTCATAATGTTCTCCGTTCTATTCGGTGGCGGCGTCATTGTTGCCATCAACGTCAGCGAGCCTATCACAGATAATCGGGTTATCTGCGATAGGCTCGCGTAAAAGTTCAGGAAGTTAACATTTATGTAGTGAACAGTATGTGAGGCTGTGCACCACAGTCACTGCAGGAGGTCAGTCTTCCTCATGCCAATGTGGATTCTGACCGAAGGTGTAGCCCTCCGGATTATCCATTGCGGCAATGTCCTGCATATCTTGCTCATCTAGCGAGAAACCGGTCAGATCAAGGTTCGCGCGCTGGCGTTCGGCATGCATCGACTTCGGAATCGCCACGTCTCCCAACTGCAAATGCCAGCGCAGAATAGCAGCCACAGGGGAGACGCCATGCTTTTCGGCGATGCGTACGATGGTCGGGTCCTTGAGCATCTGGTTGGCGCGGCCGAGTGGGCTCCATGCCTCGGTGATAATGCCATGCGCGTCATCGTAGGCACGCTGCTCGTTCTGCTGGAAGAACGGATGCAGTTCCACCTGATTCACCGCAGGAGTCACACCGGTAGCACGGATGAGCAGATCAATATGGCCGGGCAGAAAGTTGCTCACACCGATATGCTTCACAATGCCCTGCTTCTGCGCATCAACCAGTGCCTGCCAAGCCTCCACGAACTGGCCTTGGGATGGGTTCGGCCAGTGAATCAGATACAGGTCTATGTAATCCAAACCCATGCGAGCCACGGATTCCTCAATGGTCACGCGAGCCTGATCATACTGATGATGACGGCCCGGCAGCTTGGACGCCACGATGATGTCTTCACGTGGTACTTCGGATTCACGAATCGCCTTGCCCACGATGCCCTCGTTCTCATAGTTGAACGCGGAATCAATCAGACGATAGCCGACTTCAAGCGCGGACTTGATGGCTTCAGCGCCCGCGAAACCGTTGACCTTATACGTGCCGAATCCGATGGCCGGCAGCTCCAAGCCATCATGCGCCTTGCGAACTGGAATCGCCGGCGGTTCCATCAATGCCATATCCACTCCTTTGTTTGCTTGCAAGTTTGTTGCACTTGCATGCGGCGTTGTTGCGTTGCGTGAAATCGGCATAGACAACATCGCCTACCTCACAATGCTCACTATAGTGAGGCGCACTTGCGGATTATCGTATTTCGCGGGCTGTGGACGGACTGTTGCAAATGGCGGCAAACCCGTATAATAAGGCCGTTGCAGGGGAACTCGGCAGACTTGCGCGACCTGGAAAGCGCGCAGCGAATAACGCATATGCCGGGTTGAGAAAGGCTGGGTGCCTGACCCTTGGAACCTGTTGGTCAACACCATCGAAGGGAGCAATCATGGCATTCGATGCCGCCCAATTCGGCCCAATCACGCTCGATCATCTGCCGTCGTTCGCCCAGCGACTGCGCCAAGCCGCTGACCTTGTGTGGGAGGAAGGCTACAATCAGCCGTTCCTGCGCGAACTTGGCAACGGTACGCTGGCCCGTGAGAAGTTCGCATTCTATCTACTGCAGGACTACCGTTACCTGAACGATTACGCCAAAGTGCATGCGCTCGCGCTCACCAAGACGCAAGACCCTGAAGTCATGCGCTTCATGGCCGACGTGCAGAACGCGATTTTCAACGTGGAATCCGCCATGCACCGCAAGTACATGGCCAGCTACGGCATCAGCGCCGAAGAGATGAACAACGTGCGCCAGTCCGCATTCGCCCGCGCCTATACGTCGAACATTCTTTCCATCGCCTACGGTGGCTCTCTGGTGGATGTGTTGGTGGCCGTGCTGCCGTGTGCATGGGTGTACGCCGACTATGGTCAGCGTCTTGCCGCCGAATTCGCCGATTCTCTTGACGGCAATCCGTACAAGAGCTGGGTAGACATGTACAAGACCGAGGAGTTCTGGGGCTCTTCCGCATGGCTGATTGCGCACATCGAGGAACTTGTTGAGGGCTTGAGCGAGGAACGCAAGCAGGAGCTCGTGGACATCTTTGTGACTGGCGTTGAGAACGAATACATGTTCTGGGCCTCCGCCTATGACATGCAATACTCCTGGAAACCCGAATGGGACGTGCGTTAGGCGCGTTTGAAGCGTAAACGTATCGTCCACACGAGGTGAGGTCGGTGTCAAGTGTCTGATGGGTGCCTAATACCGACCTTACGTCAGTCTTGACGTGTATATCTCGCTTACAAGGGGTTGATTTCCCTGTTCTGGAACATCTATCTGCTTTACGAGGGGTTCTTTTAAGACTATACCGCAAGTAGAAAGGGCGTTATACTAACGTCATTCCGCCATTTTGACTCCGGCTCTACTTGAGGAGCAGCCCCTTGTAACGCAGATAGACCTTCGGCGAGGTGTAAATCAGCCCCTCGTAAACGAGATAGCACGGTCTTGAGGCTGCTGATTATTGGTTGGGTTGCACGATGAGCTTGCCTCAGGCAGTGTTTATGGTTTGCACAATGTGTTTAGAGCTCTTGAAGACCTAGGAAGGCGCGAATGTCCGCGATTTCCTTATCGCAGATGGCGTGTCCCATGCCTGGGTATTCGCGATATGTCAGATGGCCGGCGTCTTCTAACGCTAAACGGGCATTGTGCTGATCAGACAGTGGAATGGTGCGGTCTGAAGAACCGTATGCGAGGAAGAACCGAGCAGGCGAATTCGGGAGTTGCGCTCCTATCTCGCCTTGGAATGATGGGCTGAGCAGTATCGCCGCATCGAATAGGTATGGGTGTACCTTGACGAGCCGGTACGAGAGATAGCCGCCTTGTGAGAATCCGATAAGAACCTTGCGACGATGCTTGAATGCCGGTGCGTCAAGCAATTGCGTCAGCGCTTCGCCGACCGCCGCGCACTCGCGTTGCCGCTCGTCAACGCCACAACCGTCTGGATACCAGTAATGCCCACCCATATACGGCCTTGAATAGGTGCCACGGAATGACAGATAATCAGGTTTCTCACCGGTGCCCGCATACACCGCGTCGATAATGCGCACCATTTCGCTCTCGTCATTGCCGTACCCGTGGAACATCAGGAACAACGGTCCCTTGCCGTCCGTGTCAAAATCACTGACCATCCGTAGCCGCATGCCTATCACCTCTACAAAACGAGTGTAACGGCGGGAATTGCTTGTTGATGTCATTCAGGATGTAAAACGTGTTTTACTTTTTGCGGTTTTTTGAGTGGATTTAAAATGCATTTTCAATCCACGCCGAAAGCGGAAGCCTGTACAGTAGGGGAGAGCAATTCATGAACACGGGAGAGAACGCATGATTACTGGAGCTACCAAAAACAAGGTTGATGATATTTGGCAGCGCATGTGGGAGGGTGGTATCACCAATCCACTGGAGGTGATCAGCCAGCTCACGTATCTCATGTTCATGAAGTCGCTGGACGATAAGGAACTCGAAGCCGAACAGATGGCTCAGTTGACCGGTATTCCGGCGGAGAAACTCTCCTTCCCGCAGACGCCGGAAGGCCAAGAACTGCGCTGGCATAACTTCAAGAACGAGCCGGCGGAACAGATGTTCTCCACTGTTGGTCAGAGGGTATTCCCATTCCTGAAAACCCTGCATACGGGCAACGCGTTCGCGGAAAGCATGGAAGATGCCTCGTTCGGCTTCAATAAGCCGAAGACGCTGGAACGCGCGGTTTCCGGTATCGATGATCTGTTGACCAACTTCGTCAAAGATCAGGACGATTTGGGTGACCTGTACGAATACATGCTGAGCAAACTCAACACGGCCGGCGCCAACGGCCAGTTCCGTACGCCTAAACATATTCGAGACATGATGGTCGGTCTGCTTGACCCGAAACCGGGCCAGATGATTGGCGACCCGGCGTGCGGCACGGCAGGCTTCCTGATTTCCGCAGCCGAATGGATTCGTAAAACCTACGGTGACACAATGAGCGCCGAAGACTGGAACCTGTTTGAAGGTGAACAGTTCACCGGCTTCGATACCGATCAGACGATGGTGCGTATCTCCGCCATGAACATGCTGCTGCATGGCGTGGAGAACCCGGACATCCGCAATCAAGACAGTCTTTCCCGATTGAATACGATTCGTGGACGCTTCGACTGCATTCTAGCTAATCCGCCATTCACCGGTTCGCTGGACGTGGAAGACATCGATGATTCTTTGAAAGCTATTGTGCAAACCAAGCAGACTGAACTTTTGTTCGTAGCGTTATTCCTACGCATGCTGAAGCTCGGTGGCCGCTGCGCGTGCATTGTGCCGAATGGTGTACTGTTCCGCTCCAATTCCAAAGCGTATCGCGAGCTTCGCCGCGAACTTGTGGAGCATCAGCGTCTGGAAGCAATCATCTACATGCCGTCCGGTGTGTTCAAACCGTATTCGGGCGTGAGCACTGCAGTACTAGTTTTCACCAAGACGGATGCGCCGAACAGCACTGATAGGGTCTGGCTCTACAACATGGAGCATGACGGCTTCACTCTGGACGATAAGCGTGACGAAGACCCGACTCACAACGACATTCCAGACATTCTCGCCCGTTGGAAGAATTTGGATGGGGAGAGCGCTCGCGAGCGCACCGAGCAGAGCTTCTTCGTGACCCGTGAGGATATTGCCGCACAGGATTACGACTTCAGCTTCAACAAGTATGTGAAGGTCGAATACGAGAAAAAGGAGTATCCGCCAACCAGCCAGCTCATGGCCGAATTACGTGAGTTGAACGCGAAGTTCGTGAACGGTCTCAACGAGCTCGACGCCATGCTCGCTAAGGACGGTGAGTGATGGAGGAGCGTTCGACTGTGCGACTTGGCGAGGTCATCACTGTAGTTAACGGCAAAAATCAGAAGGCAGTCGAGAATCCGAATGGACGGTATCCGATTTATGGTAGCGGCGGAATCATGGGTCGTGCTGACGACTATCTTTGTGGACCGGATACTGTCATTATCGGTCGAAAAGGTAATATCAACACTCCGATTTATGTGACCGAACCATTCTGGAATGTGGATACGGCGTTCGGCTTGGTATGTGATCAAAGTCAGCTATTGCCTCGCTACTTGTATCACTTCTGCCGATTCTTTGATTTTGAATGTTTGAACTCCACGGTGACGATTCCCAGTTTGACGAAGAAGAATCTTGAAAAAGTAGAGATTCCGTTACCGCATGTGAATGAGCAGAACAATATCGTTCGTCTGCTTGACGGTATTCAAGCACAAATTGCTATCTCCAAGCAGATGCTTGCCAAAGCAGATGAACTCATCCAATCCCGCTTCGTCGAGATGTTTGGTGATGTAAGAGATATTGATAAAACTGTACCGTGGCACCGCATAGATGAGATTGCATCAACTCGTCTTGGGAAAATGCTTGATCGGAAAAAGCAAACAGGTAATTGGAATCGAAAATATCTAGGGAATCATAACGTTCAATGGTTCAAGTTTGATTTATCAAGTCTTGCCGAGATGGACTTTGCTCCAGAAGATCAGAGAGAGTTCGAACTTCGTGCTGGTGACATTCTTATGTGTGAGGGTGGTGAAGTTGGCCGTTGCGCAATTTGGCGTGGTCAGGTTGCAGAATGCTATTTCCAAAAAGCGTTGCATCGTATCCGTTGTGATTCGCAAATAGTCATTCCTGATTATTTAGTTTGGGTTTTTAAAATGATGGCTGATGCTGGATTGCTCGTCGAGCATACTCATGCAGTGACGATTGCTCATCTGCCGGGTGTACGTCTTAAAGCGTTAAAAGTGCCTGTGCCATCTCTTACATTGCAGAACGAGTTCGCTGAGTTTGTCACGTCGGTGGAATCCTTGAAGTCCACTACGCAGCAGCAGCTCGACCGTCTCAACACCCTCTACGCCAGCCTCACCCAACGCTACTTTGTTCTTTAAGAGAGAAACTTGCAAATAACTGTTGGTGCACATCGCCAAGTTCACAGTTTTGAGCGTTGTACGATGGCGTGAGTAACGGTTTGTTCGCGAGGCTGCGCGTGAGGGAGGAAGCGATGGCTAACTTCTCGTTCTTGGCTGGGCAAGACAATTATGAGATGTTCGCTGGAGCGTGCATCGAAGCGGAAAACGCGTTGGCCATTTCTCCAACCATCAGTGCGCTGGCGGCTCGACGTGCATTCGAGTTGGCCGTCAAATGGGTGTATGCGGCAGACGAAACCGTCAAGGAGCCATACAAAGACAACCTGCAATCGTTGGTTCATGAGCCGACGTTCCGCAACGCGCTCATGGATAATCGCCTTTGGGAAGCGCTGCAGTACATCATCAAGGCCGGCAATATGGCGGCGCATCGCAACGCGCATCTGAAGCTCGAAGATGCGATGTTCTCGCTGAAAATACTCTTCAGTTTTATCCAGTGGATTGACTACAGCTACGGTCGGCGCTACGAGAAGCGAGTCTTCGACTCCAAGCTGGTACCAGCCATCAAACGCACTCTTGATGCCAAAGAAATCAAAGCGCGTGAGGAAGCCGCGCGTAAGGAATACGAAGACGAGCTTAATCAGAAAACCGCGCATATCGCCGCTTTGGAGCAACGCATTCGTGAGCTTAGTGATCAGCTCGCCGCACGTAAGGCCGAGCAGCCCGCTATGCCGCAAATGGATGAGAAAGAGCTCAGCGAATACGAGACTCGCAAACGGTTCATCGATCTCGATTTGCAACTGGTCGGCTGGAATATGCAGCAGGACGTGGCAGTCGAATATCCCGTTACCGGCATGGAAGGCAACGCCGGCAAGCAAGGATTCGTGGACTATCTGCTGAAAGGTCGTGATGGCAAGCCGCTGGCCATCATCGAAGCCAAGCGCACATCGTTCAGCCCGAAGAAAGGTCTGCAGCAATCACGACTCTATGCGGATTGCCTGGAACGCGAGTTCGGCTACCGGCCATTAATTTTCCTTTCGAATGGATACCAAACCTTCTTCGTGGATGACGACAACGGCGGATACCGTCAAGTCGGCGAAGTCTTCGCACAGGATGATCTACAGCGCATTCTTGACAGGCGTAGTCGTGCGCTCAATCCCTCCACGGTTCCCGTCAACCGTCAAGTCGCCGGTGGCAATAATCGCTATTATCAGCTGGAAGCCATTCAAGCCGTGTGCGACAACCTCAACCAAGGCCAGCGCCGCAGTCTGCTCGTCATGGCCACCGGAACCGGCAAAACCCGTGTCTCCGCAGCATTGACTGACGTGTTGATGCGGGCCGGGCTCGTTAAGAACGTGCTGTTCCTCGCCGACCGAGTCGAATTGGTAAGCCAAGCGAAAAGCGCATACGGCGAATACTATCCGCAATGGTCGCTGTGCAATCTCACCGAAAACAAGCATGACGCGGATGCGCGTGTGGTGTTCTCCACCTACCAGACCATGATCAACGCAATCGACGTGGAGATAGCGGCGGATGGGAAGCCGGCGTTCTCGTCCGGGCATTTCGACCTCATCATCGTTGACGAAGCGCACCGCTCGATCTTCAAGAAATATAGGGTTATCTTCGATCATTTCGACGCCATCATGGTTGGACTCACCGCAACCCCGCGCAACGAAGTGGATCGCAATACCTACGACTTCTTCCAAGTGCAGCACGGTGTGCCTACTTTTGTATACGAGTATGAGACCGCGTTGCATGATAAGGTTCTGGTTCCGTTCAACACCATCGAAGCCAAAACCAAGTTCATCGATGAAGGCATTACCTATGATGAGCTGTCTGATGCCGATAAAGAGCGATATGAGGAAGACTTCGGTGACGATACCGATGATGATCCGCAAATCGATGGCAAATCAAACATTCCCGACCATATCGATGCGGCCGCACTCAACAACTATGTGATGAATCCTGCCACCATAGATGCCGTACTCCAGGACCTGCACAACAACGGCATTAAAACCAATGGTGGAGAGCGTCTTGGCAAAACCATTATCTTCGCGCAGAACCAAGCCCATGCGCGATACATCGTCGAGCGATACGGACAGTTGTATCCAAAAGAATCAGCGGGCGGATTCATCAAAGCCGTGTTGCATAGCGAAGACTACTCGTGCAGCATCATCGCCGAATTCAAACGCAAGCCATTGCCGGTGATTACCGTGTCCGTAGACATGATGGACACTGGTGTGGATGTGCCGGAAGTCGTCAATCTCGTATTTTTCAAAAAGGTACGCTCCAAAATCAAGTTCTGGCAGATGATTGGCCGCGGTACCCGCCTGAGTGCCAACCTAGACTGCGTGGACGGTATCGATGGCGAATACGTGGGCAAAAGGCGGTTCTATATTTTCGACTACTGCGGTAACTTCCAGTTCTTCCGAGAGAACGCGAACGTGATTGCCGACAAGCTCACCGGCTCGGTCAGTGAACGCATCTTCGCGCGCAAGGCGGAGCTGATACAGGCGTTCCAGGCAGCGGAATTCAACGGCGATAGTGCTGTTACACAATGGCGTGAAGCATTGATTGACGATGTTTGCGGTCAGATCACCTCTTGGGATACCACGAAAGTCGCGGTCCGTTTGAAGCGAGAATTCGTGGAGCGATACCGTGCGCGCAAATCGTTCGAATATCTCTCCGAATTGAACGTGCGTGAATTGACTCACGAACTGGCTCCGCTGGCGCATTATGACGAATCCGACTCGTATGCGTTGCGATTCGATGCGCTGATGTATGGATTCATGGTGGCTGCAGCAACCAATCAGCCGACTGCTGCGTTCACGACCAAAATTCGTAAGATCGCCGCACAACTGAGCGTACGGATGACCATTCCGCAGGTCAACGAACAGCGTGAACTGATTCAACGAATCACCCATGATGACGCATACCTCAGCACGGCTTCGGTAACGGAACTGGAGCGGATTCGGCTCAAGCTGCGTGATTTGGTGAGGTTCCTAGTTGATGAAAACCAGCACCGTCTAATCATCACCGACCTTACCGATCCCGTAGTATCCCGCGTAGAAGGACAATCATTCGATATCACCGAGCATTATGAGGATTACAAACTCAAGACCAACCGTTATATCAACGAGCATCTCGAAGACGGCGTGATTCGCAAACTGCATCATAACGAGCCGTTGAACGAGGAGGATTACAGCGAGCTCGAACGCATCTTCATGCAGGAGCTTGGCACCCGAGAGGAATACCAGCAGTCGTATGGTGACGTACCTCTTGGTTTACAGGTGCGGCGAATCGCCAAGCTTGATCATCAAGCGGCAATGGAGGCGTTCGCCGAATTCATCAGTTCGCATACGCTCAATCAGGCGCAGATTGCGTTCGTACATCAGGTCATTAGCTACGTGGAGGAGAACGGATATCTCGAACCGCAGGATTTGGCCAAGCCTCCGTTTGACCGTCCGCGGCCGATGATGCGGCTGTTCGATTCTCCGTTGGCTATGGCATTGGTGGTGTGCATCAAGCGATTGCGGGATAATGCCGTAGTCGGCGCTGCTCGGGCTTGACGGGTGTAATTCAATTCGCGATTATGGCTGTGAGGTTCGCGATAAGTTCGCGATAAGTTCGCGAATTGGTTGTGACGACTATACTCGACACATGAGGAGGAATACATATAGAGTTTCGACTATACTCGACACTTAAGGGTATATTCATTGAATGTGTCGGGTATGGAAGACGGTGGTGTCAGCATGGTTAAAGCGCTGTATCCTCGACCGAGATATCAAGCGTTGCTTGAACGGTATCGGGACATCGATCAGATTAAGGTGCTTCGTGGTGTGCGCCGATGCGGTAAGTCGGCGATACTGACCATGTACATGAGGCATCTTATTGCAGATGGCGTGCGTCCTGAAAACATCTTCTACAAGCGATTCGATGAATTCGGCATGCCGGCTATGCAGACAGCGGATGGGCTAACCAAAGAACTAAATGAGGCAATGGACGCCAGCGACAGGCAATCTATGTTCTACGTGTTCCTTGATGAGATTCAAGAGGTTCCGGGTTGGGAGCATGTAGTTCGTGGGCTACATACCAAAGATGGTGTGGACGTGACCATCACCGGGTCGAATGCCCATTTCCTCTCATCCGATCTGGCCACGCTACTTGCTGGACGATACGTGCCAATTGATGTATTCCCATTGTCGTTCCGGGAATACATGGATTTCCGAGAGGCTTCAAGCGGACAGAGCGGCAGCGTGGACGAGGCCTTCGCAACGTACCTACGTTTCGGTGGCATGCCAGGACTGTTCTCATTGAAAGAACAGGATGAAGACGATGTGGCACGTGAGCTTTCGGCAGTGTTCGACACGGTTATTCTGAATGACGTGGCGAAAAGACTCGGTATCCGTGACCTGCCATTGTTGGAGCGGCTCGTCACTTACCTGTTCTCTACATCCGGTAATCTCTTCTCCACCAGAAAAGTGACGGGCGCACTCAAAAGTGCCGGATACCGTGTCTCGCAAGACACCATTGAGAATTACATTGACGCGCTCGAACGAGCTTATATTCTCAATGGCTTGTGTCAGAGCGGTCTCAAAGGCAAAGAACTGCTTAACCCGCTACGCAAGTTCTATCCCGTAGATACTGGCTTGCGTAATCTGACCACGAATTTCGCAGTTGAGGATCTGGGATTCCAGCTTGAAAACGTCGTGGCCAATGAGTTGATGCGTCGCGGCAATCAGGTATCGGTTGGTGCAGTGCCGATGGAACCATCGGGAACTTCTGAGATTGATTTTGTGGCCACTGATCATCAGCGTCGTGCATATTATCAGGTTACGCAAAGTCTTATTGATGAGCAGGTTTTCGAACGGGAGATTGCGCCATTGCGCGCGGTGGGAGATTCCTTCCCGAAGTACATCCTCACATACGACCATGCTCGTAGTGGCATCACCTCCGATGGTATCCATATCGTGCCCGTAATGGATTGGTTGCTGGACAAGAACTGATGCAACGATGCGGCAAGACGGTTTAGCACATAAGTGCTGACCTGATGACTTGGTTTTGCGGAATCCGTAGAGGAATCCCATGCATTACACTGAAACGGTTTGAATCGTTTGCCGTGAGGGCAATGTGCGGCGAATATACGAGTGCACGTGTGCGCAGATCTGAGTGAAGGAGAGTCCATGAATCCCAGGCGTGGGGCGTTTGTTGCGGGCGAGAAGGTGCAGTTTACCGACCGCAAGGGCAAGAAGATCACCGACCAGTTGGTGCCGGGCGGCTCCACGCAAACCGAGCATGGGCTGATCCTGCACGACGATGTGATTGGTGCGGTGGAAGGCACCGTCATCACCACCGTGCACGCTAAGCGCGAAGCGCAGGTCAATCAGGTGTATCCGGAGAAGGACAAGAACAAGCCGTGGAAATCCTCGCGAGCCATCGGCGGATGGGAGTATGCGGCCATGCGCCCGCGCCTTGCCGACTATGTGCTTTCGATGCCGCGTGGTGCGCAGATCATGTACCCGAAGGATATCGCTCAGGTGATTCAGCTCGGTGATATCCGCTCCGGCTTGCGCGTGCTGGAATCCGGTGCTGGTTCGGGCGCGATGAGTCTGAACCTGCTGGATGCCGTGGGGGAGTCCGGCCACCTGACCACTATCGAGCTACGTTCCGAATTCGCCCGGGTGGCCGAAGCAAATGCCGCATTGTATTACGGTGAAAAACCCTTGTGGTGGGATCTTTTGACCGGCGATTTCGACTCTGTGGCCGCAGAGCTTCCTGAACACTGGTTTGACCGCATTATGCTTGACATGCTGGACCCGTGGAATCGCTTGGAGCAGGCGTATCGAGTGATCGCCCCAGGTGGCGTGCTGGTCTGCTATGTGACCACCACCACGCAGATGAGCCGACTGGCCGAAGCGTTGCGTGCGGCAGGCTGCTGGACTGAGCCGCAGATTCAGGAAACCCTTGAACGCACATGGAAGGCGCAAGGTCTGGCTGTACGCCCGGATCATCAAATGATTGGCCACACTGGATTCTTGGTGATTTCGCGTGCGATGGCACCGGGCTTTGCCGCATTGAAGAAGCGCGAACGCTATTCGAAAGACACGGTGACCGACGTGGATGAGTTGACTGACGAGCAGCGCGAAGCCCGCTTGGAGGAGCTGGAGTTGCGCGACATTTCCGATCATAAGTTGCGCAAGGTGCTGCGCGACTTGGACCGTCAGGTGAACGAGTTGGGCGAGCTTGACAAAGGTGAGGAATCCTCCGCCGCTTAGAAATTCAAGTAGATTTGTCGACGGATTTTCCTCTGGGCGCATGCCGATGGATATGTGAACGCTCACAACGGGCTATACTGGAATGACTTTGTGTTGTTCGTTGTGAGCTGTGCAAAACCTTGAAGAGAGGGAGCCTCGAAGTGGGCATCAAGCTGAACAAAGTCGCCAAGGCGGCCAAGAAATACAAGCATATTCTCATCATCATGAGGCATGCCAAGGCCGAACCATTCGGCGGCAAAGATGATTTAGAACGTAAGCTCACCGATAAAGGTTTGAAGCAGGCCAAAACCGTTGGCAAAGGCATTGAAGCACTTGGACTTAAGCCTGACCAGATTTCCTGCTCGGCGGCAACACGCACACGCGAGACCTTGGATCGCATGCTGAAGATTTTCGGTGACGATCCCATCGTGGACTATCGCATCAATCTGTATGACGGGGGAGTGCAGGCCGTTTTCGATGAATTGGCGCACGTCAAGCCAAAGCAACGTGTATTCATGATTGTTGGTCACGAGCCTACAGTATCTATCGCTTCACAATGGATTGCCTCCGCTGATTCTGATGCCGAGCGTCTTGATCTGCTGAATCTCGGACTCTCGCCAGCGTCTTTGGTGATTTTCGGCTCCGATAAACCGTTCGACGAATGGCAGGTGCACAGCGGTGAGCTGCTCGCCGTAATCAACGTTAAGGATTTTGACTGATTTCCTTTGACCGAACCAACTACCTCTCAGTCAGCTGAGGCGACAGCTCCCCTGACAAGGGGAGCCAATGGGGGCGGCTATAAGTTCGTCCTATAACGACACTCAAAGTGTTCTTATGAGTCTGAATCTGTGATGTTTTGGTAGCCTAAGTCGGGTTACGAACGCATACATTGGAGGATTCATGTCCACTCTGACTTCCGTCTCCGGCTTCCCGCGCATCGGGCAGAACCGCGAACTGAAGAAGATCATCGAAGGTTACTGGAAGGGCGCCAACGATCTGGCCGCCGTCAAGTCCACTGCCGCCGAGCTGCGTGCCAAGCACTGGAAGCTGCAGCAGGCCGCTGGCATCGACCTGATTCCGAGCAACGACTTCAGCTACTACGATCAGATGCTGGATACCGCCATCCTCCTGAACGTGATTCCGAAGCGTTATGAGCGCCTTGCCTTCGAAAACCCGGAAGACACGCTTTTCGCAATGGCCCGCGGCTATCAGGGCGAAAAGGGCGATGTCACCGCTCTGCCGATGAAGAAGTGGTTCACCACCAACTACCACTATCTGGTGCCTGAAGTTGAACCAGGCGAGGAGATCAAGCTCAACTCCACCAAGCCGTTTGACGAGTTCAACGAGGCTAAGGCCCTCGGCATCCTTACCAAGCCAGTGCTCATCGGTCCGTACACCTTCCTGAAGCTCGCTCGCACCGATCAGGCCACCGAACTTGAATACGACAAGGGCCTCGTCAACGCGGTTGCCGCCGTCTATGCTGAAGTGCTCACCAAGTTCAACGAGCTGGGTGCCGAATGGCTGCAGCTTGAAGAGCCGTACCTCGTGCTCGACAAGGAGCCGGGTGACGTGGAACTCTTCAAGACGCTCTACACCAAGATTCTGGCCGCTAAGGCCGGCGTCAAAGTGCTGCTCAACACCTACTTCGGCCACATCGCCGACGTGTACGAAACCGTGAACCTGCTCGGCTTCGACGGCATCGGTCTGGACCTCAACGAAGGCCGCGAAGAAAACCTCGAAGCCGTGGCCAAGTACGGCGTTGCTTCCAACACCACCATCTTCGCCGGTGTAATCAACGGCCGCAACATCTGGCGCAACAACTACGCCACTTCCCTCGGTCTCGTGGACGCATTGAAGCAGGTTACCCCGAATGTGGCTGTCTCCACTGCATCCTCCCTGCTGCACGTGCCATTCAGCACTGAAGGTGAAACCGGCATTCCGACCGAAGACCTGAAGCACTTCGCATTCGCCGTCGAAAAGCTTGACGAGCTTAAGGAAGTCGCCGTACTTGCCGACGCTACCGAAGACGAGAAGAAGGTCTCCGAAGCCCTCGCCGCAAATCAGGCCCTGTTCGACGGCACTCGTGTGGCCGCCGACCCGGCAGTCGCCGATCGCGTCAACGGTCTGACCGCTGATGATTATGTGCGTCAGCCCGCCCGCGAAGAGCGTCAGAAGCTGCAGCGTGAAGCTCTCGGCCTGCCGCTGCTGCCCACCACCACCATTGGTTCCTTCCCACAAACCAAGGAAGTGCGTGCCGAGCGTGCCAAGTTCCGCAAGGGCGAAATCACCAAGGAAGCTTACGACGAGTTCATCAAGGCTCAGATTGACGCCTGCATCAAGCATCAGGAAGAAATCGGCCTTGACGTGCTGGTCCACGGCGAATTCGAGCGCAACGACATGGTCGAATACTTCGGCCAGAACCTCAACGGTTTCCTGTTCACCAAGAATGCCTGGGTGCAGTCCTACGGCACCCGCTGCGTGAAGCCTCCGATTGTCTGGGGCGATGTCTCCCGTGCCAAGCCGATCACCGTGGCATGGTCTGCATATGCTCAGTCTCGCACCAACCATGTAATGAAGGGCATGCTCACCGGCCCGGTTACCATCCTGAATTGGTCCTGGCCGCGCGAAGATATCACTCATGAGGAACAGACCAAGCAGCTGGCCCTTGCCATCCGCGACGAAGTGCTCGATCTCGAAGCCGCAGGCATCAAGGTCATCCAGATTGATGAGGCTGCTCTGCGTGAGAAGCTCCCGCTGCGCAAGTCCGATTGGCACGTCAAGTACCTCGACTGGGCAGTGCCGGCCTTCCGTTTGGTGCACTCTGCAGTGAAGCCCACCACACAGATTCACACCCACATGTGCTACTCCGAGTTCAACGACATCATTCGCGACATCGACGCGATGGATGCCGATGTGATTTCCTTCGAAGCATCCCGTGGTGATCTGGTGGTGCTCGACGCCATCCATGATGCCCACTTCGAAACCGAAGCTGGTCCGGGCGTCTACGACATTCACTCTCCGCGTATCCCATCCGAGAAGGAAATCGAAGATCGTATCTACGAAATCTTGAAGAAGATGGACGTTGAGAAGGTTTGGATTAACCCGGATTGCGGTCTGAAGACCCGTGGCAACGCCGAAACCTGGCCGAGCCTCGAGCATCTGGTTGCTGCAGCCAAGGCAGTTCGCGCCAAGCTGGCTAAGTAACGCATCTTATGTTGGGCTCCCTCTGATGAGGGAGCCTCTTTATAACCAAAAGGAATTGATTATGCATACGCCGATGTTTTCATTGGAAGTCTTCCCGCCAAAGCGAGATGCTCCGGTGGGAACCATCTATGACACGTTGGATGGTATCGAAGATCTGAAGCCGGACTTCATCTCCGTCACTTACGGTCACGGCACGCATTCCGATCGCACCGCCACTGCACGCATTGCCAACACCATCGTGAACGAATACCGCATTCCGGCAGTCGCACATCTGACTGCCCTATATTCGGATAAAGCCAAAATCGATGAGGCGTTGGATATGTTCGAGAACGCTGGCGTCAACACCGTGCTGGCCTTGCGTGGCGACTATATCGATGGCGAACAGGTAGTCGGCGCTTTCGAGCATGCCAGCGATCTGGTGGCCTATATCCGCGAACGCAAGCCTAACTTCACGGTGTTCGGCGCATGCTATCCGGAAGGTCACTATCAGGCTGACTCCTTGGATAAAGATATCGAACATCTAAAAATCAAGGTTGATGCTGGCGTCACCCATCTCATTACCCAGCTGTTCTACGATAATGATGATTTCTACCGGTTCTGCGACAAGGTTCGTGCAGCCGGCATCACAGTGCCAATCGAAGCCGGCATCATGCCAGTGCGTGGTGCCAAATCAGTGCGCCGCATGGCCGAACGCAACGCTTCGCGCATTCCAGAGCATCTCGATGCGCTGCTCAACCGTTGGGAAGGCAATACCGAAGCGCTACACAACGCCGGCATCCTCTATGCCTCCGAACAGATCGCCGATCTGGTGGCGCACGGTGTCGATGGCGTGCACCTGTATACGATGAACCATCCGGCCACCACCCGCCGCATTTGGCGCAATGTCAAATCATTGTTCAACGAGTAGTTGATAGCCGGCTTGTAGGCCTCTGTACCGTGTATTCGATCTGGAGAATACGCGGTACAGAGGCTTACAAGCGTATATAGTGGAAACTTATGGAAGCAATGACGACGTTCAAACCCAGTGCCATGTCGTTGATCAGGGCAGGATTGCAGGATCTTGATAAGGCCCGTGAGCTGTTCGATCAGTTGAAGACGGACGGAATCTCAGATTCCCATCGCAGTGAACTTCTGGGATACCTCTCCCATGCCGGCGACCCGGACATCGCATTGCGTAATTTCGTAGACATTGTCAATGCCATGCAATCCAGTGGGCGTGACTTGAAGCGGGTCATGCCGGATGGCGATGCTCTCAAACGGCTCATCACCGTGTTGGGCGTCTCTGATGCGATGGGCAAGTTCATGCGCTTCAAGCCAGACTTGGTGGAAGCCGCAGCCGTAGATAACTGCAACAGTCATCTGTTCAACCATGCGCAACGCAGGGCTCACCTGCTTGAAGCAGTCGGTGCCGACCCTAGTGATTTGTCGCATCCAAAAGCCACCAAGGATTTGGCTGAAGCCGCTACAGCATTGCGAGCCAGCTATCGTAAGCAATTGGCCGCCATCATCGCGCAGGATGCAGTTGCCGATGATCCGACCGCCATTCAGCCGACCATTAGCCATGAGCTTTCAGATCTTGCTGATGCAGCGCTGGAAGGCGCATTGGCCATCGCTCGCAACGAGGTCGAGGGCAGCGATCAGGTACGGTTCACCATTATCGGCATGGGCAAGCTCGGCGCCCAGGAACTGAACTATGTGTCTGACGTGGATTTGATTTATGTGGTGGAACCAGCCAGCAAAGAGGTTGATCATCAGACACTGATTCGTGTGGGAACCAAAATGGGTACTACATTGCAGCGCGTATGCCAGTCGGCGATTATGGGAGTTGCCGAACAGCCACTATGGCAGATCGACGGTGGCCTTCGTCCGGAAGGCAAGGATGGCCAGCTGGTTCGCGTGCTTGAATCGCATAAGAACTATTACGAGCAGTGGGCGGAAAACTGGGAATTCCAAGCATTGCTTAAGGCACGCCCGGTGGCCGGAGACCCGGAGCTCGGCCAAGCTTACATGGACATGACCCGTCCGTTTGTGTGGAGCGCTTCCAAGCGTAAGAACTTCGTGTATGACTGCCAGAAAATGCGCAAGCGCGTTGAAGATTTGATTCCGGCCCCTTTGAAAGATCGTGAAATCAAACTTGGCCGCGGTGGTTTGAGGGACGTGGAATTCACCGTGCAGATGCTGCAACTGGTGCACGGTCGAACCGATGAATCACTGCGCACCAGCAATACACTCGACTCTCTGCAGCGACTTTCTGATGGCGGCTACATCTCCCGCAAACAAGCCGTACGCATGTCCCAGGATTACCGTTTTGAACGTGTGATGGAGCATCGCCAGCAAATCTGGTCGTTGAAGCGTACGCATTTGTTCCCCGATTTAGGGCGCGCTTCCGTAGGCGGGCTTGAGAAGAAGCGCGACATCGACATTGATGCGCTCAATCAGAATCAGGAACTTCGTCGACTGGCCCGCGCCTTCGGCTTGCATCCAGAAGAGCTGGTTGAGAAGTATGATGACACTCGCCGTGAGGTTCGCCACCTGCATCTCGACATCTACTATCGTCCGATGTTGCCGGTCAGCGCTCAGCTTGAGAATGATCAGATTACGCTGAGCAATGCTGCCGCACAGGAGCGTTTCGCATCTATTGGCTTTGGCGATCCGGATGCCGCCATCCGCCATGTGCAGGCGCTTACCGCAGGGGTCGGCCGCGCCGCGAAAATCAACCGCATTATTCTGCCTGCTGTGCTGCAATGGTTGGGAGAGGGGCAGAATCCGGATATGGGTCTGCTCAACTGGCGCAAGCTGGAAGAGAACTTCGGCACTCAATCCGGCTATCTTGGATTCCTTCGCGATTCCACGTCAGCTGCACAACGCCTGTGCCATATTCTCTCCAATTCCAGATTCCTTGGCGATGCACTGAACAAGTCGGTGGAATCCATCAGTTGGCTTGGCGATGATGATAATCTCAAGGCTCGCACCCGTGAAGCCTTGGATATCCAAACAAATTCCACGCTGGAACGTTTTGGTTCAAGCATGAACGAGTTCGCTAATTCCGTGCGCGCAATGCGACGCCATGAGATCGAACGCATCGGTTTGGCATGGATGAGCGGCGTGATGGACGATGCCACCTGTCTGAAGGCTATGACCGACGTCTATGATGCCATCATTGATGCCTCGCTCAAGTGGGCGGTACGCCATCAGGTGAGCGCATTCGGTTTGGAATCAGCTCCAGCGGATATTGCGGTGATCGCTATGGGCCGTTACGGCGGCCGCGAGGTGAACTTCAGCTCCGATGCCGACGCCATCCTGATCTACCGCCCGGCAGACGATGCCGACGATGCCCAGGCAAACGCGTTCGCCAAGAAAGCGGTGGAGGATCTGCGCAATATTCTGCAAGGACCAACCACGCTGGAACCGAAAATCGAACTCGATCTTGATTTGCGTCCGGAAGGTAAAAACGGGCCTATTGTGCGCTCGTACGCCTCCTGCGAGGAATATTACGAATCCTGGGCATCGACCTGGGAGCATCAGGCCCTGCTACGCGCCCGCTATGCGGCGGGAGACGCGGAACTGGCACGCGATTTCCTCATCAATATTGCGGACCCGCTGCGTTACCCAACTCAAGAGCTGACCGATGCTGAATTGCAGAGCATTCGCAAGCTCAAAGCTCGTATGGAAGCAGAACGACTGCCGCGAGGCGTACGCCGCGAACGCCACCTGAAACTCGGCAAGGGCGGACTCTCCGATGTGGAATGGACCGTGCAACTGCTGCAACTTCAACATGCCGGTGATATCAAAGACCTGCGCGTTAATGGAACCTTGGAAGCATTGCAGGTGCTGGAGGACAAGAAACTCATCAGCGCCATCGATGCCATCCAACTGCGTAAGGCATGGACCACCTGCACGGCGGCACGCAACGGCAACTATCTATGGTCCGGCCGCGCCAATCAGGCGGACATTCTGCCCGATGACATGTATTCGCTCGGTGGCATTGCCGTATACCTTGGCTATGGCGCACATCGCGGACAGCATTTTGAGAACGACTTGCTCGGTGTGATGCGCAAATGCCGTGACGTATGCCAGCGCCTGTTCTACGGTCAGACGGAAGAAAGCAACACCATTGCTCCGTCCGTTGCCGGACGTTCGAGCGTCTCGGGTACCGCTGGTAGTGCGCAAAAGCCCGCGAAACCGCGTATGCACGTTATCGCTCCACGTTTGGTAGCCAACCGTCGCCGCGCCCAGCGATAGGGTGAACACTCGGTGAACACGTCTGTCCGAAAAATGGCGTAAGTTAGATAAGGTCACATTAGTGGCCACCTTATCCGCTTCAACGCACGAAAGGTGAGCCGTGTCAACTCCACAAGAGCCGGCGGAGACGCCGATGATCGGTAAAAGCGTTATCTCGCTTGATGATCTCTCTATCGCACAGATTCAGGATTTGCTGCATAAGGCGCAATACATTGATGCCCATCGCAAGGAGGTGTCACACACCTGCGAGGGTAGGGTGTTGGCAACACTGTTCTACGAGCCTTCCACTCGTACGCGCCTGAGCTTCGAAACCGCCATGCTGCGTCTCGGTGGCAAGGTGATTGGTTTCGCTGGTGCTCAGTTGGCTTCCGTGACCAAAGGCGAAACGATTTCCGACACGTTGAAAACTGTGTCCAACTATGTGGATGTGGTCGCTATTCGTCACCCCAAGGAAGGTGCTGCTCTCGTGGCTTCCCGCGCGGCTTCCGTGCCAGTAATCAATGCCGGTGATGGTGGCCATATGCACCCCACACAAACATTGGCTGATTTGGCCACGCTGCAGTCCCGTTTCGGCCGCGTGAACAATTTGACTGTGGGCCTGTGCGGTGATCTTATGTTTGGCCGCACCGTGCACTCCCTGATTGAGACTCTATGCCGTTTCGGCAACGTGCGTTTTGTGCTCATCAGCCCGGAAGAATTGAAGACTCCGCAGTACGTCATCGACCGCATCAATGCCACGCCAACCTGCTCTTACGTAGAAGTGCGTGACCTGGCATCCGTGATTGGCGATCTTGATGTGCTGTACATGACCCGCGTGCAGAAGGAACGCTTCTTCAACGAAGACGACTACCTGCGTCTGCGCGATACCTACATTCTCGACGAGGACAAGCTCTCCTTGGCCAAGCCGCATATGGCTGTGCTGCACCCGCTGCCGCGCGTCAACGAAATCGCTGTGGAAGTGGACGACGACCCGCGTGCCGCCTATTTCGAGCAGGTCAAGAACGGCATGCTTGTGCGCATGGCCCTCGAAAGCTCCGTGGTGGGCGATGACCTGCCCGGTTACGAACCGCTCAACCCCAAGGAGGTTCAGGCCTGATGGAAGTCACCAGTATCGTCAATGGCATCATCATCGATCATGTGCCGGCCGGCACCTCGCTGAAGGTATTGGAATACCTGAAGATCGATCCATCCAAAACCAAGCTCGCACTGATCATGAACACCACGTCCAAGCGCTTCGGTTCCAAGGACATCATCAAGATTGAAGACGATAAGGATATTGATCTTGATGTGCTTGGTTTCGTGGCGCGCCAGGCTACTGTGGACGTGGTACGTGGCGGTCATATCGTCGAAAAGAAGCAGCCGCATCTGCCTGAGCACATTGTCGGCGTCATCAAGTGCGTGAACCCGCGCTGCGTCACCACCAGCGAGCATGACATCAAGCAGATGTTCCACTTGGTGCATTCCGATCGCCTTGAATACCGCTGTGATTACTGCGACGAGGAAGCCAAACTGTGAGCATCACACTGCGCAACATTAAGGTCTGGAACACCGGCGAAATCATTGACTTGGTGGTTCCAGGCCTTGCCGACGCCTATTTCGCCGATACCGACACCGTGCACGATGGTGCCGATATCGATGCCACGGGATTGACTGTGGCCCCCGGTTTCGCGGACCCGCATGTACACTTCCGCGATCCTGGCCAAACATATAAGGAATCTATGATTTCCGGTTGCCGTGCTTCGGCATCCGGCGGTTACACGAATGTGCTCATCATGCCGAACACGCTGCCTGCACTTGACGGCCAGCCAGTGACTGAAGCTGATACGGCGACTGACAAGCCTGGTGCACGCGAGGTACGCGAGTCCGGCTTCAGCAACGTCATCGATTTCCTCCAGAACTATGATGCCGCGCATGATGTGAAGCTTCCGGTTCGCTACGACCTCTGCATATGCGCGTCCAAGGATCGTGCCGGCAAGGAGGCAAGCGACATCGCCGATTGGCTCAAGTATGTGCCTGGATTTGATGATGATGCCAAGACCCCGGCCATGAACGAGCATCCGGTCACCGCCATCAGCGATGACGGTGCCGCCGTGCCCGAGCCGATTCTCGATCAAGTGCTGGCCAATGCCAAGGCCTCTGACCTGTATCTGATCGAGCACTGCGAGCATCACGATACCGGTGCGGTTAATGAAGGTCCGGTTTCTCACCAGCTTGGTGTACCTGGCATTCCGGAGGATACCGAGCGCAAGATCGTGGCCCGCGATATTGAGGCTGCACGTCGCACCGGCATCCATGTGCACTTCCAGCATGTCAGCACTGCGATTTCCTTCGAAGCGATTCGCAAAGCCAAGGCCGAAGGACTGCCGATCACCTGCGAAACCGCACCGCACTATCTGGCCTTGAGCGATGAGGCGTTGCTCGAATATGGCACGCTGGCCAAGATGAATCCGCCGCTGCGTTCCGAAGCGGACCGTAAGGCCACCATCGCGGCCATCGCCGACGGTACGGTCGACCTGCTGGCCACCGATCATGCACCACACACGATGGACGAGAAAGCCTTGGGATTCCTCGAGGCGCCCAACGGCATCATCGGTTTGGAATGCGCGTACGGCGTATGCCACAAAGTGTTGGTGGATGGCGGTCACATTTCAGATGAGCGACTGATTGAACTCATGTCCGTAGCGCCGGAGGCGTTGATGGGCCATGATGCCACGGATATTGCTGTACTCGTGGAGGATTGGGCTGAGCCGGCACCCACCGGCGATGATCCGGAAGGCGTGATTGCCGAGGAACGTGAGGCAGGGGAGAGCGGCACGGCTAAGCGTGAAGGCGTGAACCGTCTGCTTGACCTGAGCCGTGTGGATGATGCCGAGCACGTGGATTTGGCCATTCTCAACACCGACGAGGAATGGACCGTGGATCCGGAACAGTTCCACTCCGCGGCACGCAACACTCCGTTCGGTGGCTGGAAGGTCACCGGACGTCCGCTCTCCACCATCATCGGCTCCCAATTCATGTTCAGCCGTCTGTAGAGAACGAAAGGACTTCGATGGATCGTCTGATCGAAGCAATCAATAACGTACAGAACCCATCCGTCGTGGGTCTGGACCCTACCGAAGCACTGGTGCCGCCTCAGGTTGTGGCAAGCTTCGCCGATGAAGTACGCGACTCGGTGGATTCCCCGGAAGAGCTGCCAGCCGCACAGTTGGCAGTCGCCTACTTCGAATTCAACCGCACCATCATTGATGCGGTGGCTGATATCGTGCCGGCAGTCAAGCCGCAGATCGCCATGTATGAGGCACTTGGCCCAGCCGGCGTTGACGTCTACACGATGACCTGCGAATACGCCGCCCAGCAGGGCCTGTATGTGCTCGGCGATGTGAAACGTGGCGATATCGGCTCCACAGCAGCCGCCTACGCGCATCATCTGAACGGTGTGGCCGCCGCTTCGGCCGATGGCACTGCCTTCGACCCGTGGCACGAGGATGCAGTGACCGTAAACCCGTATCTCGGCACGGATGGCATCACGCCGTTTGTCCAAGCCGCCACCGAAGCCGACAAGGACATCTTCGTGCTGGTGCGCACCTCCAACCCGTCCTCCAGTGAGCTGCAGATGCTCGATTTGGCGGACGGCAAGAAGGTCTACGAGCATGTGGCCGATCTTGTGGAAGGCTGGGGTGCCGAAACCATCGGTGAGCATGGTTACTCCCGCGTCGGTGCCGTGGTTGGTGCCACGCATCCGGAGGAAGGCCGTGCACTTCGCGCCCGCATGCCGCACACGTTCTTCCTGGTGCCAGGTTACGGCGCTCAGGGCGGTACCGCGCAGGATGTTGCCGGCATGTTCGACGCCGATGGCAGTGGTGCTCTTGTCAATTCGTCCCGTGGCATCATCGGTGCATGGAAGAAGAGCGGCAAGTACTCCGAATCCATGAGCGCCGACGAAGCGCTGGATTTGGTTGCCGAAAGTGCCCGCCAAGCCGCTCTCGACATGCGCGACGCCCTGCGCATCGCCGTCTATCGCTGATTGGCAGACCAGTACTGAGACAAGGAATCTTATGACTACCTTCACTCCAACGCATGATGTGGTGGCTGAAGCCACCGCAGCGGGATTCTTCCCGCCGCGCCACACCGTGGAAGTCACCGCTGTGCGCGAACTGACCGACCATGTGGTGCGTCTTACCTTCCGTGATGCATTCATCGCGTCCCATGCCAAGCCCGCCCAGTTCGTGAACCTGTTTACGAACGACGATTTCATGCTGATGCCACGTCCGTTCGGCGTCAGCGAAGTCGAAGGCGATGAAGTCAGTGTGATTTTCGCCGTCATCGGTCACGGCACTGAGCAACTTGCGCAACTTGAAGTAGGCGACACGGTGGACGTCCTCGGCCCGCTCGGCCGCGGCTTCAATCTGAAGCAGGACGCCAACTACATCCTCGTCGGTGGTGGCCTTGGCGTACCTCCGCTGGTGTATGCGGCACAGAAAATCGCCGATATGGCCGGTTCTGTGGCAACCTCCGTCATCGGTTACCGTGACGCCCACTTCGGTGAGGAATTCGTGTCCCGCTACACCGACCGCTCCTTCAGCATCGATAACGCACAAGGCAATGTCGTCGATCTGCTGAACCAGCTGGAACAATCCGGCGAGCTCTATGTCACTGATCATGCGCCGATTATTCTTTCTTGCGGCCCGTTGCCGATGATGAAGGCAGTCGCCGCATGGGCAGCCGAGCGTGATATGCCTGCACAGATGAGCATGGAACAGCGCATGGGATGCGGCTACGGCACTTGTGTGTTGTGCACCGTGGACACCGTGGATGGTCGACTCAAAGTCTGCTCCGATGGTCCGGTATTCACCCGCGAACAGCTTGGATGGGGGGAGTAACGATGAGCCTTACCACAGCAACGACTGCCGCACGTCCAAACGGCAAGCATATCAACATTTACGAGCCGCATGAGTGGAAGCACTCCACCCAGGTAGCTGGCGTCACGTGGAAGAACCCGGTCGGCACTGCTTCTGGCACGTTCCAGTACGCTGCTGTCCGCTGGTTCTATGATGTGAGCCAACTTGGTGCCGTATGCACCAAGGGTTGTTCTCCGATTCCGTGGGAGGGAAATCCGTCCCCACGTACTGCGGAAGGTCCGGCATCAAATCTCAACGCCGTAGGCCTGCAGAATCCCGGTGTGGACCACTACCTTGAGGATGACCTGCCCAAGCTGAAAAAGGCTGGGGCAATGGTCATCGCCAACGTGGCTGGACACTGTGATGACGATTACATGCAGGTAGTCGCCAAGCTCGCCGATTCCGATGCGGACATGCTCGAAATCAACGTCAGCTGCCCGAATGTGACCCACGGCGGTATGAGTGTCGGCACTGATCCAGTGGCCTTGGCAACGTTGATGGACAAGCTGCGCCCGATGACCGATAAACCGATGATCGTTAAGCTCACGCCGAACGTTACCGACATCACCGTGCCGGCTCGCGCAGCCGTGGAGCATGGCGCCGATGCGCTGAGCATGATCAACACCGTGCTTGGCATGAGGCTCAATATCCGCACCGGTGAGCCGATCATCGCCAACAAAACCGGTGGAGTCTCCGGCCCGGCCGTGCTTCCCATCGGCATCGCAGCCGTGTACCGTGTGCGTACCGCGCTGCCGGAGATTCCGATCATCGGTCTCGGTGGCATCGACTCCGGTGAAAAGGCATTGGAATACCTGTATGCCGGCGCGAATGCTGTGGAAGTGGGCGCGGCCGCGCTCTTTGACCCGGTGGCACCGCTGCGCATCGCTCGAGAATTGGATGACCTGTTGGACGAGCGTCCCGAGCTCGCTGCTAAACTGGCCGCAGGCAAAACTTGGAGGTAAATGCTATGGCAGAAACGCTTGCACATCGTTTTACGGAATTCCTGCTGGAATCCAACGCATTGAAGTTCGGCGACTTCACGCTGAAGTCCGGCCGCCAGAGCCCGTACTTCATCAACGCCGGCGCCTTCGACGACGGTAAGAAGATCGCGACTCTTGGCACCTTCTACGCTGAGAAGATCAGCCAGGCCATCGTGCACAATACGATTCCGCGCGACATCGACACCGTGTTCGGCCCGGCCTACAAGGGCATTCCGCTGGCCGTCTCCACCGCCATCGCACTGACCGCGGGCCATAACATGACCGTCGGTTACACCTTCGACCGCAAGGAGAAGAAGGACCACGGTGACGGCGGTTGGATGGTCGGCACTCCGCTCACTGACGGCATGAAGGTGCTGCTCGTGGACGATGTGATGACCGCCGGCACCGCAGTGCGCGAAGTCATCCCGAAGCTCAAGGCCGAAGCCAACGTCGAAGTCGTGGGCCTGGTGCTGTCCGTTGATCGTATGGAGAAGACCAAGGATTCCGACCTGTCCGCCGTCAAGGCTGTGGAACAGGAGTTCGGCTTCCCGGTGCTCGCCATCGCCAACGTGCGCGAGATCTTCGATGCCGCCGCCAAGATGAAGAAGGCCGACGGCACCCCGTTGCTTGACCACGATATCAAGCAACGCGCCGACGCTTACCTCGAACAGTACGGCGCATGATCGTGTAACGGCATTCGCTGTTTCACCACCATTGGAAACGCTCCTTGTACAAGGAGCGTTTTTCATTTACGGGACTATTATGAACATGCACACGTTTTACAGTGCAATGAAGGGGCGATGACCATGGAAATAATGATTGCGGTTCTGGCGATAATCGTAATGGCGCTGTCGTATTTCTCAGGCATGCAGCATGCCATTGACTCTAAAGCGGACAAGCTGGCGAAAGGTGGGACTCTCGACAGGCAGAATGCCAAGGGAATGCGAGAACTTGCCGACAAGGTTGATGTGCACAAGTATTATCCGTCGATATGATGATGCGGCGCTTTGAACGCATTGCAGTAAAGGGAGGTTTTCGTTGAAAATCCTCCCTTTACTTGCTTAAGCTATACAAGGAAATTGCCATGGGAAACATCACGGATGATATTCGGGAGCATTTTGGTACCTTTGCCGAGCTGTCGTTTAACGAGACGGATAGTCTGGCGTTAGCGCAGCTGGCGTATGCGCGTATGCCGGATAATGTGCCGCAATATCAGGTGGATCCACAGGTAGCAGCTGAATCTGTAGAACAATCATCAATGCTGATGGTTTCCATTCGCGATTTACTACGAGCCGAATGCTATGACGCGATGTTCGGCAAGGTCTGGTCGCCGCAGATGAACGTGGATTTGCTGCGTGCGATGTGCGAAAACCCGCGCTGGCGGAACCTCCGTGTTGGCGAATACGTGGATGAATTCGATCCGGAAACCACCAAACAGTTCTCGGCATGCACGTTCGCACTTGGTGACGCAGCCAACACCCTGTATGTATCGTTCCGTGGCACCGACAGTTCCATCGTCGGCTGGAAAGAGGATTTCACAATGGCCTTTCGCAGACCGGTCGCCTCACAGGAATCCGCAACGGAATACCTCATCAATGTGGCTCACCGCTGGGGTGGCCCCATTATGGTTGGCGGCCATTCCAAAGGCGGCAATCTCGCGGTATATGCCGCCGCTTGTGCGCCAAAAGAAATCCAGAATCGTATCACCGCGGTTTTCTCGCATGACGGCCCTGGTTTTGACGATGATTTCTTTGCCCTGCCTGGTTTCAAACGCATCGAATCCAAAGTGTGCAAATCGGTGCCCGGCTCCTCGATTATCGGCATGCTGTTCGAAACCCGAGAACAGTTGAGCGATGGTTACACAGTGGTCAATAGTGACGGCATTGGCATCATGCAGCACTTCGCCTTGCACTGGCAGGTTAATCATGGCCAATTCGTCCAAGCTGAAGGGCTCACATCCAGCGCTCAATATCTTGCGCGCACGGTCAACGGTTGGATGGCAAGATTCGATGACGAGCATCGCCGCCGGTTCATCGAAAATCTCTTTGCAATATTCGAGGCCAGTGGATATAAGACCTTTGGCGAGTTGACTTCACACTTGTCGCAATCGTTGCCGTTGATGCTTGCTGCCGCCCGCAATATTGATGTGGAAGATCGCGATGTGATGATTGAAGTGGTCAAAGGATTCGCTGCAACCGCTGCCAGCGCGATGTTACCCATCAAGTAGCGCATCGATTGATACAGACTGTTGATGTTGAAAATGAACTTTAGGTGACTAAGCCCATATCCTGATTATTGCCTCAGTACAGTGGAAGTATGAGGGAAGGTTCCAGATTCTGGCGCATAGTTGGGCTAGCTGCGGCAATTATTGCAGCGCTGGCAGTGACGTTTGCAGCAGCATTCGTTATCGGACGTGCCACCAAAGATCCCACCACGGATCAAACATATATCGCATTGGCTCAGAAGACAAAGAAAGTCAAGGGCGAGACCGCTGAGAATCGCAAGAAAACCAAAGATCTGACCGAGCAGCGCGACGCTTTACGCAAGAAAGTAGTCGAGCAGCAGAAGCAGCTTGATGAAGACAAGAAGCTCTACCAACAGTATGCGGCAGATGTTCAGGACGGTCAGCCTGGACTGATTGTGGAATCAATCAGCCCAGATATCGACCCGTGGTACACCGAATTAGGTGGAGGCTTTGACCTGTACTATTACCCTAAAATTACTGTGCGGAACAGTACTGGACATGTGATGTTTGGTGCCTATGTGGATTACCAAATCATTGGCAAAGATGGTGCGGTGCTTGCCGGTGACGAAAGTGCCTCTGCATCAAATATCGTCGTCTACCCTGGCAAGACAGTGGTGGTGGAGGACATGGTCAAAGATGCGGGATTCTCCGGTGCCACCATCAAGCCAACGAAATACGAGGCAACAATAGCAAACACCAAGTATCCTAATTCAACAAAAGGAATCGATGGTCAATACACCGGTGACGTTAAGACGGCGGTGATTCCATGAGCGATGAGCAGTCACAGCTCGACGACGCTAAGATGCCGAGGAAGGCAAACGGCGAAGGCCGTCAGTCTAATAACAGCAACAAGCAATGGCATCCATTCCTGCGTGAACGAGACATTTACAATCAGACTATCTCAAGTCGATTCTTCGATGTTTGCGATGATGCCATCAACACTGCGAAATCGATGATTGCGCATGATGAGAGTGGTTTATTAGCTCGACGACTTGCGGTGGGAGCACGAATATTGACGGCTTTGGCATGCGTTGCCGCCCTGATAGGCATAGGCATTACCGGATGGAATATGGGCGGCCGTTCCGTAGTCGTCCAAGAAAGCCCGCAATACCGTAAAGAAGCCGAGAACCTGAAATGGGCGAACAGTGATCTCGAGGAATCAAAGCAGGATGTGAACAATCGGCAACGTCAGTTGCGCGAAGCGGGAAGTCAGGTCGATCAGCTCAAACGAGACCAGGAAAAGTATGGACAGTTGATTCAGGAGATTAAACAGGCCCAGCAACAGTCCGAGACTCCGGTGCTGACGGTGACCGTAATCGGTGATATCTTACAGCGGTCAACGTTTTCATATCATGTGCCGATTACGGTGCATAATAATTCGCAAAGTGCATTGACATTTTTTGAGGTGTATTACCAGGCCGTGGATGGTGCGGGCAATGTAGTGGATGCAGGCTATGCAGTGGGCAGCAGTGGCACTACATGTGAACCGAATGCTGATTGTGAGGTCACGACGTACAGTAATTACAGTCCAGCAGGTACACGAATCGTTCCCACGTTTTGGAGCACTAACACTGCAAGCAGTGATTCCCAGTTTGGCAGATATGGTGCCGATGTGGTGAGTAGGCAGTTCTGAAAAGCAACGTGGCTTCCTTTTCCTGGAAAAGGAAGCCACGAATAAAAGCGTGAATGATGGCGCTTAGTCGATGAGTTTGTAGCCGTGATCGGCAACCACGGACTTGAGCTTGTCGAGGTAGGTTTCGGCGGCCTTGGAGAGCTTGGCGCGCTCGTTGGTGATCCAGCCGACCAGCATGGTTTCGTCGGAGTCGAGCGGAACCGTGACGATCTTCTCATTGTTGAGATCGCCGTTGTCGATGCCGGTGCACACGGTGTAACCGTTGAGACCGATGATGAAGTTCAGGATTGTGGCGCGGTCGGTCACATTGATTTGCTTGGGGGAGTACTCTGGCCAGACGGCTTCCTCGTAGAAGTAGAAGGAGCCCTCCTCGCCCTGCTCGTACTGAATGAACGGGTACGGCTTCAGATCCTCCATCGTAATGAGTTTCTTGGCGGCAAGCGGGTTGTTGCGTGAGATGAACACATGCAGCGGGGCGCGGAACAGCGGGTGGAATTCCAAATGCTTTTCACGCAGCAGCTTGCCAATCACATCCTTGTTGAAATCAGACAGGTACAGAATGCCGATTTCGGACTGCATGTTGGCAACCTGGTTGATGATGTCGCGCGTGCGGGTCTCACGAATGGTGAACTCGTATTCGTCGGATTTGATGGAGTTGATCATCTCCACGAATGCCTCGACGGCGAACATGTAATGCTGGGTGGAGACCTGGCACAGCTGCTTGCGTGGCTTGGCGTGCTTGTAGCGCTCTTCCAAAAGGTCGGCCTGATCGAGCACTTGGCGAGCGTAGGTCAAGAATTCCGCACCATCCACAGTTAGGGCAATGCCTTGGGAGGAACGGGTGAAGATTTCGATGCCGAGCTCGTTTTCCAGTTCCTTCACGGAGGAGCTCAGTGCCGGCTGGGAGACGTAAAGGGCATGGGATGCCTCGTTCATCGAACCGCATTCGACGATTTTCACGATGTATTTCAGCTGAAGCAGAGTCATAAATCACAGTTATATCAGCGAGGCTGGCCGTTTGCTGAGGTTATACCAAGGTTTTCCACAATGGCTGGCGAATAGTGAGATAAACAGTCAATTCTGCCTATAATGACTGTGTTTTGGTTATGCATTGTCGCATAAGGGGGTAGTGGTGGTTGATAAGGATTATGTGTACCCTGAAGTGGGTGAAGCGTTGCGCAAAGCCCGTGAAGATGCGGGTATGAGCCAGGATCAGCTGGCGGAGAGCTCTGGCATTTCACGCATCACCATTAGCCGCATCGAACAGGCGCATATTAACCCTTCATTCCGTTCCTTGGAAGCCTTGGCACAAGGGATGGGTCGCAAACTGACGATCAGCTTTGACGCATGTGATGAATAATCCTTTGTATGTTCGCGCAATACACGGTGGCCGCGCGAACAAACAAAGGATTTTGGCGTTGAAAACGTTTGTATGTTCGCACGGGGTTGGTTGTTGCGCGAACATACAAAGGAAATAGGGCGATTCAGTTGACGCAGCTGCCGATTACAGCTGCACGCCGAGCTGAGCGAGGCTGTCGCGGGCCGCAACGGCACCCCCAAACAGCACGCCGTGAATGCCGACCTCGTTAGCGCCAACAATGTTCTTGGCGGTATCGTCAAAGAAGACGCACTGTTCGGCTTTCAATCCGAAACGATTCAATGCCAGCTCGTAGATGTCCGCGTTCGGCTTATGCATTTTTTCGGCACCGGAAACCACGGTGCCTTCCAGCAGTTGCTCCAGGCGCGGGAACTTCTCGAATGCCAAGTGGAAGGTCTCGTGAGACCAGTTCGTCAAACCCCATACGCCGTAACCATGTGCCTTCAGATCAGCGAGCAGCTCGACCATGCCTGGCAGCGTGCGAGGCAGGGCATCCGCGTAATGATTGATGTAGTACTTGAAGATCTGGGCGATATCTTCGCCTTGTTCACGTACTACGTCTGGGTAGATGTCGGCAAAATCCTCGCCGGCGTCCATACGATCTTCGTAGTGGAAGAATCCGTGCGGATCGTCAGGCGCGCAGATGGCGGTTACCACGTCGTCAGGGAACTTACCTTCCAGACAGGCGCGAGTGTTCCAATCCAGCAGTACGCCGCAGAAATCAAAAATCACATCAGTGATGGGGGAGTTAGCCATTGAAGCTCCTCAGAGATGAAGGGAACGGTATTTGGTTTCAGTGTACTTTGCGACAAGGGTTAAGCAATCACATCGGCGATGGCATCTGGAATCGCACGTATCACATCGCTGGCAACAATAGGATGACCAAGCGTCAGGAACTGCTGACGATGCTCACGTCCGCCAATCAGCTCCGGCTCCTGCCAACCATGCTGTTCGGATTCGGATGCAATGGCGGCCGCTGCTCCATGCAGATATGCCGCTGCAGCCACCGTTTCCGCTGTAGTGATGCCATTTGGTTGCTGGGCAAGCAACGCACCAAGCAAACCAGCCAATACATCGCCGGCGCCAGCAGTAGCCAGCCAAGCAGGAGCGCTGCCGGATACGTACACATGATCCTCATCTACCACAATGGTGACCGCGCCTTTAAGCAGTACCGTGGCGCCGGTCAGCTCATGTGCGCGTTGAGCTGCGGACAGCGGGTGCAGCATGACGTCTTTGGACGTATATGATTCCTGTGCTACGGCTGTATCGGCTGGCTCATCGGCCTTGGCTGTGACGTTGTCGGTTGCGGCATCACTGGTTGCCGCAACCTCCGCTTCAGTGGACAGCGGACCATGCTCCAACCTATTGAGCAACGCTGCCATCTCGCCGGCATGTGGGGTAATCACCACCTGACCAGGCACTCGATCCGGTAGCAAATCAAGAGCACCGGCGTCCACCACCAGCGCGGGCATATCGTAAGCAGCATCGCTCTCGGCATCTGCTGCCGCGTCTTCGGCATCGGACGCCTTTACCGAGTAGTGCTTCAACAAAGCTGCAATCGTCTCACGTTGCAAATCGGAGTCGGCACCCTCCGCATCAGCAGTAGGAATACCGGAACCCACGACCCAAGACTGCACATGGCCTTTGCCAAGCACCGCTTCCGGCAGCGCAGCCAGCACCATGCTTTGAGCACGCTCCGGGCCAAGATAGCGAACCATACCGGTATTGGCGCGTGCTGCTGCACGAGCGGTGAGAACGGCAGCACCAGGATAACGTTGCGAACCGGTCACCAAGCCGACCACGCCACGGGCGTATTTGGAATCCTCAACATGCGGCAGACGAATCGCGTCCGAGGCGAAAAGATGATCAACCACCTCCACTGCGGGATCAATATCGTCAATGATAAAGCCAAAATCAACCAGTTGAATGCGTCCGCAGCCAAAGGTGGCAGGAGGCAGTACCGCGCACGGTTTCATCGCACCGAATGTCACTGTCACGTTTGCGGGCAGGTACGGGCCGGGCAACGAACCGTCGTCAACGCCAACGCCGGACGGCGTATCCACGGCAAGAACCAACGGATAATCACGGGAGGATTCGCGACCGGGCAAAGCAGGTTCGTTTGGCACCTCGCCGTCAAGACCAACGGCGGTGGCCAATGCTGCCGGAATACCGCGCAATGCACCTTGAATGCCAATGCCGGTCATTGCATCAATCACCAAGTGAGACTTATTAATCAATGCAACAGCAGCCTGCAAGCGTTCGCCGGCTTCGCCAGCGGAAAAACCTGAAGCACAGCCCGGGATTTCGGCGGCGGGATCAAGCACCAGAACCTTGCCGCCAGCACGCACGAATTCAGCGAATCCAGCCTCATGCAGTGACTTACCGACAGCTACAGCGGTCACCGCGGCCCCTTCCTGAGCCAAGGCCGCAGCAGCGAACAGACCATCGCCGCCATTGTCGCCTGCGCCGGCGAGCAGCACAATGGAGGAATCCTCAAGTGCCAGATCCTCATCGTCAAGCATGCCGGCAGCCGTATGCGCCACAGCCTGCGCGGCCATACGCATCAGCGGTATGCCTTTATCAAGAAGCGGACGTTCCATATCGCGTACCGTCTGTGCATCATAAGCGCTGTGCAGCAGCAGTTCGCGGCGGTCGACATCATCGGCGTATTCCATAGCAGTCCCCTTCACGGTTCAGATATGTTCTGGAGTCGATTCTAGCCGTTTTGCTGGCTCACGCCTGCGGCGAAGCTGATTCTTGCCTATGGAACTTGGATTGTGCTGATCAGTTTACCGCAGCTTGGAGTGTTGATAGCAAAAATGCAATTTTCACGCCTTCCGTTACTATGGTCTGTTGGTTATTTTTGAGATGTTGCAAGCACTGCACAGTATGGAAAGCGAAGGGTGAGGTATGGCGATTGAGGCACAGGGTCTGGAGATTCAGATCGGCGCACGTACCTTACTGCATCCCACCAATTTCCATGTGGCCAAGGGAGACAAAATCGGTCTGGTGGGTCGCAACGGTGCCGGCAAGACCACACTGACCCGTGTGATCACCGGCGATATGCTGCCTACTGCCGGCAAGGTTCGTGTATCCGGCAAGCTCGGTTATCTGCCGCAGGACACACATGCTGCAGACCCTTCGCAGACCGCACTCGACCGCATGATGAGCGCGCGTGACATCGCCACGATCATCAACCGCATCCGCAAGGCCGAGAAGGAAATGACCGACCCGGATCCGGATGTGATGACGAAGGCTATGGCCCGTTACGACAAGGCCATGCAGGACTTCGACAAGGCCGGTGGCTATGCGGCACAGTCCGAGGCGATTTCTATGGCGGCGTCGCTTGGACTGCCGCAGGAGACCATGCAGCAGGAGCTTGGTACCCTCTCCGGTGGTCAGCGTCGCCGCATCGAACTGGCACGCATCCTGTTCTCCGATGCTGACACCCTGATTCTTGACGAGCCCACCAACCATTTGGACGCCGACTCCATTGAATGGCTGCGCGGCTATCTGAAGAAGTACGAGGGCGGATTCCTCGTGATTTCCCACTCCACCGAACTGCTCGACGAAGTGGTGAACAAGGTCTGGCATCTTGACGCGCAGCTTGGCCAAATCGATATGTATTCGCTGAGCTGGAAGGCCTACCTGCATCAGCGCGTGGTGGATGAGGAGCGCCGTCGCCGCGAACGTGAAGTGGCGGAGAAGAAGGCGGAACGTCTGATGAAGCAGGGCATCCGCCTGCATGCCAAGGCCACCAAGGCCGTGGCCGCCCAGAACATGATGCGCCGCGCCGAAAAGCTGCTGGAGAACACGTCGGAGGCGCAGAAGAAGGAGAAGGTGGCGGACATCCGCTTCCCGGAGCCCGCGCCCTGTGGCAAGACCCCGATTATGGCCAAGGATATTTCCAAGGCGTATGGTTCCAACATTGTGTTTGCTGGCGTGAACCTGGCCATCGATAAGGGTTCTCGTGTGGTGATTCTGGGTTATAACGGCGCCGGTAAGACCACGACGCTTCGTCTGCTGGCGCATATCGAGGAGCCGGACACCGGTTCGGTGGATTATGGCCACGGTTGCAAGATCGGCTACTTCGCGCAGGAGCACGATACATTGGATTTGGATGCCACTGTGCTGGAGAACCTGCAGCACGTGGCACCAGAATTGGACGACACCCATGCGCGCTCGATTCTCGGCTCGTTCCTGTTCTCCGGCGATGATGCGATGAAGCCTGCGCGCGTGCTGTCCGGTGGCGAAAAGACCCGCCTGGCATTGGCGACCCTGGTGACCTCCCGTGCCAACGTGCTGCTGCTCGATGAGCCCACCAACAACCTTGACCCAGCCTCCCGCGAGGAAATCTTGAAGGCCATCGCCAAGTATGAAGGCGCCATCGTGCTCGTTACCCACGATGAAGGTGCTGTCGAGGCACTGAACCCGGAGCGTGTGTTGCTTATGCCGGACGGCGACGAGGATCTATGGAACGACTCCTACCTAGAATTGGTTGCTGAGGAGTAAAGGAGATAATTATGACCACTGCAAGCGGACAGAAAATCGCCATTGTCACCGGTAGCGCATTGGGACTCGGCTACGAGTTTGCCAGCCAGTTGATTGAAGCCGGTTGGCTGGTGGCTGGTGTTGATTTCAATGCTGAGCGTCAGGCGGAATTGACCGCGCAATGGCCGGCGGAATCCTACCGTGCCTATGTGGGTGATATCACGGACGAGGACTTTGTGCGTAAGTCCGTGGCGGAGATTGCTTCCTTCGGCCATATCGATCTGCTTATCAACAACGCTGGTCAGCCATCCTTCAAGGTGCCGACCGCCTATGAGGCTGCGGACGTGGATAAGTGCCTCAAAGGTTTGAAAGGCATGATTCTGTGGACCGTGGAAACCTTGAAGGCTTGTGGCGAGCAGGATGTCAAGATCGCGCAGATCATGAGCACCGCCGCTACCCGCGGCAATGCGAACGAAAGCGTGTACTGCGCCACCAAGTGGGGCGAGAAGGGTTACACGAAGAGTCTCCAGGCCGCGTACAAGGGCACGAGCGTCAAGGTCGTGGCCGTCTACCCGGGCGGCATCGACACTGCGTTCTACCGCGACAGCCACGATTACGTGTCCGAGGAAAAGCAGCACACGTTCATGCAGCCCGGTCCGCTGGCTGAGGTGATTCTGTTCAACCTCATCAACGAGGCCAACCTCACCGTCACTGACATCGAAATCAACCGCAACAGCTGAGGCTGGAGTCCAACCTTCGCGCAGCTACTGCCTGTTCTGACAGTCGAGAGGCAGTAACTGCGCGTATTGCGACACTTAGTCAAGATGATGCAACGCGCGAATAATCCTGCAACGGTCTTCAACCGTTCCCTCATCCGCACACATAGTCGCATACCAGCGCGGGTTACGCAGGGTCTCCGCTCCGGAATCATCAGTGTTGATGAGCGTATGCAAGTCATTGGCATACTGGAAATGCAGATGACTGAGCAGCCCACCCTCTGCGAATGCGGCACGCGAAGGCAACGGCGCAATGGCCAGCAGCCAACGGAATGGGCTATCTTCCGCATGCGGATCATCGGTCACGAACACATACGTCGGTGAGCCTTCCAAACCATGTTCGATGACATGGTCGATGCGATAGTCATAGGCATCAAGATTGGTGTTGTCTTCCGCATACCAGGTGATACGCACATCGGCGTCCGCGTTTTCAGGCTCGCCGACGGTCCAATACCCAATATGAATGATGTTCTCCGGGCTGGTGGTAGAGCAGGCCATCGCCCAGAACTTGCGGATGCCGTTAGCTGCCATCGGAGCCATCTGAGGATTGGCAAGCACAGCCCGCTCAGCCTCATCCCACGTACTACGAATGGTTTCATCCTCGGTATCAATGTAGTGCTCGAAGCTCTCCCAGTCGCCTTGCCAATCAGACAGTACAAAGCCGGTGGATGCATTGCTCATGAATTACCTCATTTTTCATTCGTATCGTTCAGGTACCGAGGATATCTTCTCATGAAACTTCATCGGAGTGAAGCCTTCTTTAATCTGCTTGAATTCATGAATTATGAATGATGGGGAAGGTAGTTTCAATACGTTGGTAGTGGTGGAAGGCGCCGTTCATACTACTTGGAATAGGGCGGAATACGCCGATAAATTGATACTCCTTCTGCTTGGTTGGTGCATTGAGGGTTTCCGCGAAGGTAACACGTAGGCATCCAGGATTGTCATCAATCGAAGCTGTCTCATCGCCAATGGTCCTTTGCTTCCATTCGTGGATACGGTTGCCATCTTCAGAAAGCCACATATTCCATCCTCGTCGCACCATATCGTGACCTCCGACTGTGAGCCGGGGAAACCAGAGATAATATCTTGATCCATAATTGCGACGCAACAAATCTGGAATAATCAATGACTGTGTATTGACCTCAGCAACACTGCCGCACAGGGTTTCAATCACCGCTTCGACACTAGGAAAGATGACATCATCGGCAATGTCGATTACATCCTTTTCTCGGTAATAATTCGAGTATTCTTTCCTCTTTATCAATCGAACGCCGAGAGTTCCCAGCCGTGTCCTTCTGCTTATTTCATCCTGAATCAATGCAATGCACTCATCAGTGGATTGTATAAACTCCTCGTAGGAGTCGGATGCGTTGACTTGAACTGGGAAGTATTCCGTATCTCTAATTTGCGTGAATATGTCGCGAACAGATGTGTGCTGGATTGGTTCATGTGCAGCGGGCACATCAATCTGAGTTGGGCAACAAATCTCTATCCCAAATTTGATTTGGGGAAGATACAAGTCGACCGTTGCGCAAAGTCCATCGAAACAGAGGACCGGTTGATTGATGACCACATCTAAGTCATGAGTACCAAACTTTTTGCGAACCAACTGTATTACAAACTCTTTGAATACGCGTTCGGAAGCTGATGACTGACGAAGATGGAACAGGGTTTTATCCAAGGGCTCATGATTGTTTGCAGTCGATTCTTGTTGATCATTGTTTTCCATGAGTATCAGCATCGTAGGGGATTACAATAGACGGTACATTTCTACCGGCTGCTTCATAGATTCATGTTTCTGGAGGAGGACGAGCAATGGTTGCTTCACACTATGCAACAGCGTCGACTGCAGAGATTGTCGTAAGCATTCTTGAATTGCTTGATAGGAACACGGACAGAGAGCATGGCATAACCGCCGTTTGGATTGCCGATCAGCTAGGAGTCACTGAAAAGACCGTGCGTTCCCATCTGCATACCTTGCAGGCGATGCAGCCGTTCGGTCGCAAGATTGGGCGTATTGAGCGTAAGGATTTGGAGCATGCCGAAAGTGCTGATCCTCGCCCTGGCTGGTATATCGAACCTATTTTCGATACCGCACAAATGAGACTTCTCACTGATGGCGTGGTTCTTTCCCGATCAGATAGCGATTACCTGCAAGAACTTATCGCCAAAGTGTATGCTTTCGCCGGTCAGTCTAATCAGCTTGGCGCATTCGGAAAGATAAGTACACCTCGTAATTACAATCGTGAGTTTCTCAATAACATTGAGCTGCTCAATGATGCTATTGTCCATGAACGAACTATTACATTCCGCTATTGCACCTATGACGTTGACGGTACTTTAGTGTCGAGGAAAGATGCTGATGGCAATGTGAAAAGCTATGCAGCTGACCCATATCGTTTGATGTATCGGAACGGTAAATACTATCTGATTTGCCACATGCATCAGCATGACAATTTGAGCTATTTGCATGTGGAACGTTTCCGTGATTTGTCGGTAAATGAAAGCGATCATTCGCTGATGCGCAAGTTGGATAGCTTCAACCCTGAGCAGGGCGCTCCATTTGATTGGGATAAGCACATGGGGAAGCGCCCCTATCCGATGGATGGTAAGGCTATCCCGATTCATTTGCGAATCAAGAACACTCTGGAGCCTATATACGATTGGTTTGATACTGCACAGGTCACTCGGCTTGATGCATGCACATACGATGTGTGGATCACAGCGAATGAGAAAGCGACACTTTGGTGGGCATTGCAATATGCCGACGATCGCATCATTGAGGTACTGTCCCCGCCGTCCCTGCGCGACACATTGCGGAGGGACGGCGAATACCTTGCAAGTCTTTATGCAGATGTTGAACGCATAAGTACTGTGATTGATGCATCATGACAGCTGACTGATGCGCATGGCATAGAGTGCGATTTCAAGTCCTTTATTGAAATCGCGTAGCCAATGTTGATTCAGAGGAATTACGTATTTTTCAGTTCGTACGGTCATGAATCCAGTTCTGAATCCCGCGATTTGTGTTAGTGCATCTCGGTGAGTTATGACACTGTTCAGTAGAGCATATCGGTTGTTCATTCGGATGACATCGTGCTGCTGCAACTGTATGCTACCGTCAGTGAAATCGATACTCATTACTCCTTTCTGGCCAATGCGTTGAACATCCGAGATTAAAGTCAGCGCATCCTGCATCTTCCAATCAACATCATCGAACAAAGCTTCATCGAGCTCGAATACATCGTTTGTATGGATGTCATCACTTGCTGAGCATTCCTGTTCCTCGTTAATCATCGGAATAATTTCAGCCGAATAATCGTTACGCCATTCAACCGTAGTGCTCGTTTCGAGAACGGTATTCAAAAAATCCGACAGAGCCTCGCCCGCCTGATGAAAATCCTTTCGACTCATTCTTCCTCTATGGTTCGCGTCAAGAGCATAAGGTGAGTTCGACGGCATATCAGCGGTCCATTCAAGTTTGACTATCATCATGGTTGGCTCCTTAACATTTGCGAATAAAGACTGAACGCGATCAAGTGTGATTGCTGGCCATTGCCTTGCATTGACTAGTACTCGAATCATGGCTTTCTTCATGCTTCCGATATCATTCGGGTAAAGGTCTGCTAAATAGGCGAAGACGGTATCGGGAACATCTTCCGAGAACTGATTGGCCAATTGCAGCAGAATCGTCATGCGAGTGATCAGTTCGGGTTTTCGTATTTCCAGTGACATGAATTCCATGAACCAGTTTCGCGTGCGAGAGTCGAGATTGTTCAGTTTGTGCGCTGGTACATCAGAGGTAATGATGATATGTTTATTCGCCTCTTTAAGTTCCTGCATGATACTGCTGAACATCCTCAAAACAGTGGGTTGATGGCTAATGCTCTGTACGTCATCAATCAGAAGAAAATCTGCTTCGCGAAACCTTGAGCGGAATGATTCAGTTTCCGTGTAATCAGTGCTTTCCTGTGCCTGAATGCAGGATTTATTAAATTGTTCGGCTGCGATGTACAGCATTTTGAGTTCAGAATCGTTTGCAGTTATGGCGTTGCCGACAGCATTCAGTATGTGAGTTTTGCCTAGTCCACTTTTCCCATACAGAAAGAGCATTGATGCTGTACTGCTAAGCCGGCAAATGCGCTGTGCCTGTTCCTTGGCCGCTCGGTTGGATGTGTTTACGACGAAATTACCGAAGGTTTGCTTGGTGTCCGGCCATTCTTCGGAATCGTTAGTACTGTTATTGTGCTGTGTTGCTCTGCATCTCATGGCTCGAATATATAAGCGCGCAAATCGAGGCAGTAGATATTTACCGGTTCCTAATGGGTCTGTTGCGCAAAGGATGCGCGTATGCCTTTAGCTTTTTGGTTTCGATGTGCTGCCGTTGTGTTCTAGATTGATGATGGAGGTGCACCAGCCGGCGGCGAGTTCTTCGTCATGCGTGACTACGAGCACGGTTTTGCCTTGTGCGGCGAGCTGACGGAGGAGTTCGCCCACCTGCTCCATGTGGTAACGATCGAGGCCACTGGTTGGCTCATCCAGAATGATGAGATCTTTGCCGCACATTAATGCCGAACCGATGGCTACGCGCTGTTTCTGCCCGCCGGACAGACTCATCGGATGCCGGTCGGCGAAGCGTGTAAGGTCCAGATCCTCGAGCACCTGATTGCAACGTTTAATGATTGCCGGATCGGTTTCGTCGAGGCCAAGCAGTAATTCTTCGCGTACACTGTCGGAGAACAGCTGATAGTTCACGTCCTGCATGACCAGGAATCCGGCATGCGTGAGGTCGCGTGGTTTGGCTGGTTTGCCGTTCAACAGCACGGTGCCGGATACCGGTTTGATCAGACCGGTGAGCGTGCGGACCAGCGTGGTTTTGCCGCAACCGTTATGACCCATCAATCCGATGATTTGGCCGGGGTAGAGGTCAATGTCCGGGATGGTTCGCGAGAATCCGTCACGTCCGCGGTATCCGATGTTGAGATGGCGTGTGGATAATAGCGGTGCCGATTTTGAGCTGGACTGCTGCGCAAGGTTGTGCTGCGCAGATGCCGATTCGGAATCGCCGTCCATATCGGAAGCCGTAACTACGCTCTCGTTCGTTTGAGATTCCAATGCCGCAATCCGTTGCCTGTACGGTTGCAGATCAAGTGTGCGCAGTCCCATTGCGGCGATGCAGCCGGGGGAGAGTTCGAGGAATTCGCTGGCTGCGTATTCGTGCGCTATGCGTCCGTTGTCGAAGATGATATATCGGTCGGCGATGCCGTTCAACCATGCAAGACGGTGCTCGGCAATGATGATGGTCATACCTGCAGTTTTCAGTTGCGCGATGAGCTCGCGCATTCCCCTGATGGCCACCGCATCCAGATTGCTGGTGGGCTCGTCCAGCACGAGCAGCTTCGGATGCAGCATGGTGGCTGCAGCCAAAGCAATACGCTGCTTTTGGCCTCCGGAAAGGTGGAAAATGCTGCGATCCAGCAATGGTTCGATATTGAAACGCTGCGCGGTTTCGGCGATTCGATGATTGATGTCTTGAGATTCCAAGCCCATGTTTTCCGCGGGGAATGCCAGTTCGTCAATGACTTTGGCATTGAAATACTGGGTTTTGGGATTCTGGAATACGCTGCCGACCACTGGGGTGAGTCGGTCGATTGATTCCGCAGCGGTATCGAATCCGCAGGTATGTTGCTCTCCGTCGAATCCGCCGTGGAAGAACTGTGGAATCAGACCATTGACGATGCGGGAATATGTGGTTTTGCCGCATCCGCTGGCGCCGCAAAGAACAACACATTGGCCGTTCGGAATACTCAACGTGATGTCGATTAAAGCTGGTGCGTCAGCATGTTCATAAGTAAACGACACGTTGTTGGAATAGACTTCTGCGGTCATTATCGAATCACCCCAGCAATATCAAGCGCCAGCGAAACCATCACGGCAATCATCATGAGCCAATCGACAATCCGCATGTGAATTTCAGTGCGCGAGGTGTGCTCTCCTTTACGCCCGAGTCCTTTGGTCAGTGCTGCCACAGACAGATCCTGAGCCACATTGGTGGCATTCATCAACAGCGGGATGAGGATGTATTCCAATGATTGCGCGGGATGGTGAACCAATCCCCATCCACCTGCGGCAATACCGCGCAAGGCCATCGCATTGCGGATTTGCCGGTAATCCTCGGCGATGGTGGGGAAGAATCGAATCACGACCACGCAAGGAATCACCACGGATTCAGGAGCATGCATGCGTCGCATTGCACAGATGAATGCGCTGGGGGATGTGGTGGTGAATGCATACGCGCCAGTGATGAAACAGGGCAGCATCATCGTGCAGCCGACCGCCACAGCGGAAACCACATGAAGCCACGGCAAGCCCAAAGCTTCAGGGTCTAGGAAACCCAATCCGGTAAGTGTTGCATAGGTGAGAGCGAAATTCATGGTCAACTTCCAACGTCCTGCGACCGCAAGCGGAATCAGAAACAGCACGACCATAATGATTTGCGTGATGACGCTGACATGGAAGAACAGCATGAGATTGGCGGCCAGAAGAAGAAATAGTTTGGTTCGAGGGTCTAGCGTGCGTTGATTTGATGTGTCATGGCTGAAGGTCATGGCAACGCCCTCGATGCGCAAAGGCGCGCCTGTACCAGACAGGTGCGCCTTTGTTGAAGTAGCGGCGGAATGCATCAGACGATGCCGGCCTTGATGAAGTGCTTCTTCATCATTTTCTGGCCGAACCAGCCGCCGATAATCGCGCACACCAGGATCGCGGCCATCGAGATGAAGAACGTGCCGGTGTTGATGTTCGCGAACACGCCATCAATGTAGGCTGAGTCCTTGCCGCGTGCCTGAAGGCTGGCGATATAGGCGTCCTTCATGAACCAGAGCGGCAAGATCGGTCCGGTGAGACCATAGGAGAACACCACGTAGCTGACCAGCAGCAGCACCTTGCTCTTGTATTTGCCGGCGCGGGCAATCAAGTCGGCCGTAACAGGGAACACGATGCTGGCGATGAACGAAAGTACGAAATGACCAGAGATGAAGAGGAACAGGCCAATGACCACACCCATGACGGCGATTCCGCCGAACTTGCCAAGTCGTGCGGCCAGCAGCATGTAGACGCAGCCGGAAATCAACGCGGCGATGGCGGGCAGGAAGATGGATCCGAAACCGCCGGTGAACAAGGTGCTGACCAGCGTGGCCACGCACACCATCACGAAATAAAGCGCAGCGAAAACGCCGATGGTGATGAGGTCGGCTACTTCGAGTTTGTTGGATTTTGCTGGCTTGCTGATGTTGTCTGCGGGCGAATGCGAAGCGGTCACAATACTTTCCGTTTCATGCGAGGGGACTTATACCTCTCGCCAATGTATCGGGGATTGGGAGGAAAGGCAATACCTAATTTTGGAATCGGATGGTGGCTTGGAACTTGGTTGGTTCAGGCTGGCTGAGTTCCAAGGTTGCGTGCATGGCTTGGCAGGCGGCGTCTGTAATGGAAAGGCCAAGGCCCACGCCCGGCGTGGCGCTGATGCGTGAATTCTGACCGCGGTGGAACGGTTGAATAAGCTCAGCCAAATCATCGGGCAATGTTTCATCAGTGGAATTAGTCACGGTCAGTGATACTTCATTAGTGGATTTACCGTCACTGCTGTCTCCATTGGCATCCAGCATGACGGTCATCACTACATCAATGGACCCGTTCTCCGCATTGTGCATTGCAGCATTGCGCAGCAGATTGCCTACAGCCAATTTCAGCAATGCCGGGTTGACTGGTACCGTGGCATCACCTTCCACATTGACAGTGATTGCATTGTCGGCAATCACCGCATCGACATCAGTAAGCGCTTGATTCACGCATGCGCGCAAATCGGTAGTGTCTGTGATTTCGGGAGTCTCGTTACTTCCACCAATCGTGCCGCTTTGAATACGAGACAACGTGAGCAACGCCTGCACGAGTTCGGCGCCTCGCCTATTCGCTGCGAGCGCGCGACGGACCGATGGTTCCACATCGGCGGGGAATCGGCCTTGGGAGAGCGGTGCGTCAAGATTGGTTTCCACTGCGGCGATGGGTGTGCGTAACTCGTGGGAGGCATTGGACACGAACCGTCGCTCGGCTGTCGCACTGGCCTCCACGCGGTCGAGCATGCCGTTGATGGAATCGACCAGTCGGTCGATGTCGTCATTGCCGGGTTTCACGTTGATCCGGGCACTTAAATCATAAGGCTGTAGTGCGGAGACCTGCTTATCCACTGCGGTGACTCGTCGGGAAAGCATCGTGCCGATGAACCATGCCGCAAACACGGCGATAAGGCCGAAAACCGCCAGTGCGATGATGGAAACCGTGCGCATGGTGGTGGTCAGGGTGTTGGCGACGGCGTTTGCCGTGTTGATCATCACGCCGTTGTATTCGTCGAGAATCCAAGGGCTTCCGTTTTTGGTTTGCTCCTTCGCCGTATCCCATTCCTCGGAATTAAAGGGCACGTATAGTTTCATGCCGTCGAGGTTTCGTCTCGTACCCGTATAGCAGACCAATGCGCTGACTCCGGTGCCGTTGATGACAGGGCTGGTTTCGGAGTCCATGCCTGTGGTGACGGAGACGGTACCGTCCGAGTTCGCGCACATGGTCATCGTTTGGCTCGCTTCGGCTGTGGTGCGTGCCACGATGACGTTCTGCGTGACGATGAGCGCCGTCATCATCACGATGATGATAAGCGCGATGACCAGTGTGAGCTTGGTGCGGAAGGTCTTCGGCGTGAGCTTGCCGGCAATGGCAGCAATGCGGGTTCGGAGTGTCTGCATTATTTGCGCGTGATTTTTGGCAATGGAAATTTGGGGGAGAGGAAAATGGTTCATGCGAGTCGGTATCCTTCCCCGCGCGTGGATTCGATGGTCTGGGCTTCGCCGAGTTTTCGTCGCAGTGAGTAGATGGTGGTTTTGATTACGTCTGCTGGCTCGGATACGGATGCGTCATCCCAGACGGTTTCATAGAGTTCGTTCACGCTTACATAGCCGCCGTCCGCACGCATGAGTTCGAGCAGTATGCCGTACTCCTTGGGTGTGAGTTTGACGAGCGTGCGGCCTTGATCGCGAAACACAAGCCGCCGTGTGGTGTCGAGGGTCAGATCGCCATGCGTCAGCACCGCGGCCGTAGCCTGGCCTTTGCCCGCACGGCGCTGCAGCGCTCGGATCCGGGCCAATAGTTCCGGGTAGGCGAACGGTTTGGTCAGATAATCATCAGCGCCCAAATCGAGCCCGCTCACCCGGTCGCTTATTTCTGCGGCGGCCGTCAGCATGATTACTGCCACGGGAATGCGGTTCGCGGCGATGGTGGCCATCACCGCGTCGCCGGAGAGCACTGGCAGGTCACGATCCAACAGCACGATATCCACGGTTTGATCGGCGAGTATTTGCAACGCTTCCACTCCGGTTGCCGCCACGCATGTGGCGTAACCTTCGTAATGCAGAGCGTCATCCAATGCGGCCGCCAGTTCGCGGTCATCCTCGACAATCAGAATCCTCATCTCGCGTCCTTCGCCCAATGACTATGCCATCCTATTATCCGCCCAAATCGTGCGGTATTCGTTGTATTCTCGAGCGTCTTAGGTAAGGCGAAGGTAATGCTTTCTCTCACCGTCGGCGCACCGGATAAGGCGTTGAATGGTAGTAGCTGCAGCGAAGCGGCAATTACGAGCATTGGAGGGGCAGATCATGATCCGCGAACACAATGGCGGTGCAACATATGTGCGGCCGGTAATCCGCAGCATGATGGCAGGTCTGGCGGTACTTGTATGTCTGATTGGAACAGCTTCCTGCTCATCTGGAACTGAGGCCGCCGACACAGGTTCCAATAGCACACACTCCAGCAACAGGGGAACCGGCGATACGGCACGGTCAGCGGATGACACTGGCACCGATCCATCAGCCAATTTCAGCACCGCCGAACTGGAGACCATCGCCAAACGATTTGCGGCCTGCCTGGTTGAGAAAGGATTCGACGCGAAAATCACCGGAAGCTATGCGCTATTGCCCATCGGCTCATCCGATGAAGCTCCGCAAACCACCGTGGTGGTCCGCCGGCTCGGAGCAGATCGTACTCCGATCGTGCCTGGTCCCGGCGTTGTAATCAGTGCGGACTCGGACCCGCTCTATCCGGACGTGATGTATACCATCGTTTCCGCCAAGGAAGGCGCATGGGTGGGATTCAAGAATTCCAAGTCGCTCACCGGCTCCATCTATGCGGACAAGCAGGCCGATTATGCGGCATGCGAGGCCGCGAATCCTGATTTCGCGCAACCGAACTATTCGAGCTCCAGTACCTCAGGCGGCGGCTCAGCCGGTTCAGCATCCACGGATTCCGACAAGCAGCAGATCTTGATCGACTTCGCCCGTAAGGCTCGTGCGGACGGCTTCAATTGGATGGCCGACCCCGCACCCGGAGAAACTCAGGCTGTGGAAATACCGCCTAACGTGTCCTACGAGGAACTGCGTCGGTTCTTCGACACCTATTCCGGCGATCAGTGGCCCAGCCATGATGGCATTCCGTTCGGTACCTCCTGCTCCGGGCAATGCGCCGCCTACAACCAAATCCTCAGCGAGCGGTAACCGGCAGACTTATCCTCGGCTCCCCTTGTCAGGGGAGCTGTCGGCAAACGCCGACTGAGGGGCAGTCAGCAGTAATTCACACAAATTCATCCTGAAACGTTTTCCCAAACAAGGTAAGGCGAAAGTAAAACGATTCTTCACCGACACACCACTGCAATCGGAGTTTGATGAAGCCATCGCATACATACGAATCGTTTGCCGAAAGGAACCGTCATGACCAGCACCTTTAATCGCATCACAAACCAAACTTTGAGACGCACATCGGCGGCTATTTCCGCATCGGCATTGTGTCTGATCGCGCTCGCTGGCTGTTCCATGCCATTCACCAATCAAGCATCAAATACCAGCGATGCTAGTAACGCTTCTGGATCCACGGATAACCTCACAACAGATGCCAACGCCAAGAAATTCGTTTCCTGCCTGACTGGCAAAGGCTTCGAAGCACAAGCCGCGGCCGCGCCTGGAATGCCTGATTCATCAGGCAAGACGAAAACCCCAACCACCAAGAACATGGTCATGCTTCGCATGCTCGACGCGAATGGTCAGCCGGTCGAAGCTGGTGACAACGGCATGAGCGTGAGCACCGATTCCACCACCCAGCAGATGTACGCCAATTCCATGTTCACTTCCATCGACTATGGCACGGTATGGGTGGCGTTCAAAGATTCCACCGCACTGGCCGGCAGCCCCTATGAATCGAAACGGCAGGATTACGCGGACTGTGAAGCCAAGAATCCAAACTTCTCCCAGCCCGCTCAGGATTTGAGCCAGACTCCCACTTACACAGATGCGGATAAGCAGGCGGCGTTGGCTTTCGCTAAAAAGGCTCGCGAGAAAGGCTTCAGCTGGGTTGCCGACCCTACCGGCGATGAACCAACCACCATCCTTATCCCCAAAACCGTGAACGAAGACGAATTGCGCCGATTCTTCAAGGAGTGCCCTGTCGGCGACGCGCACATCACATACGGCTTTGATGGGACTCCGGATGATTTCGGTTATGACTACACCAAAGTTATGGATGAGGCCATGGGAGTGGTGTCCTGAACGCGCATCCATCCGGCAATGAAGCACGGAATCTTTTACAATGATTCATATCGCTTTCGCTTCCGATCATCGATGATCGGAATAAGGAAATTAGGGGGACGCAATGAAACCACATCACAATATCGAGAAGGGCGAGAGCCATTGCGGGTTGGAACGAATAGCAGCCAGCCTAATCGTGCCCGCATTCGGGTTGGTCATGCTGGCCGCATGCTCGTCACCGTTCACGGTGAACAATGGAACCGATACGGAAGCTGTTGACAATACCAACACTTCCAGTACTTCGGGTTCAAAAGATAATGATGGGCCGCAAGAACCCAGTATCGAGGTCAAGCGATTTGTATCCTGCCTGACCAGCAAAGGCTTTGACGCACGATCAGTCGGATGGGATAACAGTCAGGTGGGCGTGGTGGAACTTGATGCGGCCGGCAATCCCGCGCAATCCGAAATCAGATACCTTGAGGACGGTACGGAGGAGCATTACCATGCAACGCCGCCCGAGCTCTATCCAAATGTTAAATCGTCAGGTGGTATCGGCAACAGCATTACCAAAGAGGACTGGAACTATGTGATCTTCCGGTCCGCAGCGGATATGGCCGGTTCACCATACGCATCCAAGCAATCCGATTATGCTGCCTGCGAGGCTGCAGTCCCTGACTTTTCACAATCGACGTTCAGTGCTGCGGACCCAGAGGCCAATGCGTCGAAGGAAGACAAGGCTGCCGTATTGCAATACGCGCAGAATGCTCGCGCCAAAGGTTTCAGCTGGATCGCCGATCCAAGCGGCGAACACCCATTGACCATCACAATCCCAAACACCGTGTCGGAAGAGGATGTACGGCGATTCTTCCAGGAATGCCCGGCAAACGATACGCCCGTAATCTTCGGCTGGATAGGTGATTACTCATACGATACCTTCGCCGTCCAGCAGGCAATGAACTGATCGGAGCGTATCATGACCAGAACGGAAGCGCGGCGATTCTCCAAACGCCGCAGAATCATTACCACTGTCATAGTGCTCATCGCCGTGATAGGTCTCGCCACAACCTGTGTGATCACACGCCCGTGGACACTTATTGGCCATATGACCGCGTCGGGCCAATCATCCACACAACACATAGACGTGACTACTTTGCGCGCGCAGCCAGTCACTAAAGGTGTACTGAACGCTGAAACCCGGCTCGGTGCGACCCTTCAATATGACGATGCCTCCGATTTCGCCGCCGCCACAGGCATCATCACCCAGTTGCCTGTTGCCGGCAAACAAATCAACACCGGTGAACAGGTGTATGAAATGGATGGTGCGCCGGTGCCGTTGTTCCACGGCGAGCGCCCCTTCTGGCGCACCATCGAAGAAGGTATTTCGGACGGCCCGGATGTGACCCAATTGGAGCAGAATCTTAAGGAACTTGGTTTCTACAACGGTGAAGTCGGGCCGCATTACAATTGGCTGACTCGAGAAGCCATCAAACAATGGCAACGGTCTCTTGGACTCACTGGTGACGCGGTCAATGGGGTGTTTAATCCCGGTATGGTTGCCTTGGCTTTCTCGGCTCCAATCCGCATTAAAACGGTGAACGCCAAACTTGGGGACACCAATGTGAGCCCGGCAAGCTACACGGGTGTGACCTTGCACGCGCAATCCACGATTACCGCCACACAAGCCGCCACCCTCAAGGCCGGTGACAAGGCGCAAGTGATTCTGCCGGATAACACCACGGTTGACACCACGCTCGCCGCTGTTGACCAGGGAGGTCAATCCACTGGCAAGGACGGACAGGTCACTTCGCCTTCCGTGCGCATCGATTTTCCCGACCAGACGCAAGTGGCGCAATTCGGCCCTGCGGCCATCCAAGTCATCGTGCCGAACGCGAATGCCTCCAATGAGGAGACGCTCATCGTACCGGTCACCGCGCTGATTGCCGGCACAGGCAATTCGTATGCGGTCGAGGTGATCCGTGGCGATGAGGTCAAACGCATCAGCGTCGAGATCGGATTGGTGGCGGGCGCCCAGACGCAAATCACCAAATCGAATGGTCTGAAGGAAGGCGACAAGGTGGTGGTCTCATGACTGCGTTGTTGAGTCTGGACCATGTCACCAAAGCGTTCGCTGGCAAGGACGGCAATCCGCTGGAGATTCTGCACAGCACGACACTTGTCATTGGACACGGTGAGCGCATCGCCATCGTGGGGCCATCCGGTTCAGGCAAATCCACACTGCTTTCCTTGCTTGGCACCTTGGACATGCCGACCTCCGGCACACTGGCCTACGACGGCGAGAACGTGGCCGACATGGGGGAGAAGCGTCGAAGCGTGCTCAGGGCAGCTCGCATCGGATTCGTATTCCAACAATTCCATCTCATCGCCACCGTCTCGGCTCTGGAGAATGTGATGACCGGATTGCAATACACTGCATTGCCCCGTGCAGCTCGGCGAGAACAAGCCACCGAGGCGCTCGAACAGGTGGGGCTTGGCGAACGCCTATTCCACAAGCCCTCCCAACTGTCGGGCGGCGAACAGCAACGCGTGGCCATCGCCCGGGCTTTGGCCAAGAAACCCGACATCATTTTCGCCGACGAGCCCACCGGCGCGCTCGACACCGACACCGGCCATGCCATCATCGAACTGCTCATGGGGGCAGCTGATCAAGGCGCAAGCCTTGTAGTCGTTACCCATGATCCCAGCATCGCCGCACGATTTCCACGTCGTCTGCATATCCAGGACGGCGTGGTTACGGAACTTGGATAAGGAGACAGCCATGCGTAAACCACTCATCACGCGTCTGACCGATCTCCTGCATGCGGCATGGATTGGTGCCACAGGCCGTGTTTCTCGCACCATTCTCGCCTCACTGGGTATTGCACTGGGTGTGGCCGCCTATGTGGCGCTTTCCGGTATCGCCGCATCCAACCAGGCCGCCCTACTTGCTCAGCTTGATGCACTTGGCGCGAACCTGCAGGTCGTGGCTCCCGGTCAGGATGCTTCAGGCCAACCCGTACCGTTGCCCGACTATGCGCCTGACACCATCGCCCATCAGCCCGATGTTGAACAGGTCGGCGTGTTCCTGACCCCGCCTAAGGATGCTCAGGTTTTCAAAAACGAGCTTGTGCCGAAAACTAACGGCAACGCACTGGCTGTATCCGTAATGAAACCGGGCGCGCTGAAAGCCGTTGATGCCACGTTTGCCCAAGGGCATGGAATCGACAAGTATAATGAAAATCTGCCGGTAGCGGTCCTCGGCTCCGAAGCAGCCTACCGTCTCGGCGTCAACCAGCCGGGCGACCGCATCCTCATCGACAACGAATGGTACGGCGTCATCGGCATTCTTGAACCTGCCCCACAGGCACAATCCATCAACTCATCCGTCATCATTGGTGCCAAATGGGTGATCAACAACTATCCCGATCAAAAGGAATCCATACAACAGATCAGCCAAATCTACGTGCGCACTAAACCAGGCAATGCTGAATCCTTGCGCCGAATCATTGCACATGCGGCGAACCTTTCCGGGGGCAATGTGTCCGTCGCAGCTTCAGCAAATTTGTCCCAAGCTCGCAACGCCACCAATGATTCGCTTACCACATTAGGTCTCATGATTGGAGCCATCGCGCTTGCCGTGGGCGGTATGAGCATTGCGAACATGATGATTGTGACTGTGATGGAGCGACGCGGTGAAATCGGATTGCGGCGCGCGCTCGGTGCCACGCCCGGCAATATTCGCATGCAATTCGTTACCGAAGCAACATTATTGTCAGCTATTGGCGGGTTGGCCGGCGTTGCGATCGGCGCGGCTACTGCCGTGAGTGTTGCCATCAACGCCGGTCAACCATTGACCTTGGATTGGGCTGGATTGCCAGCCGCATGGGGCGCCGCGGTACTGGTCGGAATCATCGCCGGCTTCTATCCGGCATCTCGTGCGGCCCGTTTGACGCCCACCGAGGCGTTGCGCGGAGAGTAGTTCTTTCCTCCCAGTGTGCTAGCGTCGATACGTCATTCTGGCACGACGCAAAGGAGACGTATGGGCGATATCAGGCGGGAAATGGAACGTCTGCGGCCGATTTACGAAACCGGTGTGCTCCGTCTGCTCTTGCGTCAGCATGCCATGTTGTATGTGGCATTGCTGCGTGCCGCCTTCGACCCGTTGACTGGCGAGCTGCCGCGCGAAACCGTGGAGGAACGCTTCGCGCATAGCCTGGAACTGCTGGCCTCCAGTGGCGAATATACGCTGAAAGACCAGTCCTATGCTGACGCGGCCCATCGTATCCTCGCCGACCTGACCCGCGAAGGCGAAGGCGATTACGCGTGGCTGGCCAACTCGCATGATGCCGCATCACACCGATTCCTCTACAGGCTCACCGCCCGCGCGCATCGCGCCATCGAAGCACTAAGCCGTCTGGAAGACGAATCCCGCGCATTGTCCGGCGCACAGGCGAACAGCATCATCATGGAGATCGAGCATGCGCGCATGCAGCTGACCGCCGACCCCGGCGAGCGCGTCCGATTGCTCAACAGTGAGATCAAGGAACGCAAGCACGAGATCAAACGCATCCAACAGGGCCAGCAGCATGCCACATTGAGCCAGGCCCAGGTGGAGGATGTGATCGCAGTAATCCATAACACCCTCCGCGGTGTGCCCATCGATTTGCGTGAACTCGTGCTCACCGAACGCGATAACGGCGATGCGCTGCGCCGCCGCATGCAGGCCGGCGATATGAGCGTGGACGAAACCCTGAACAGGTATCACGAGGAATACCGTCGATCGTTCAGTGAATCCGATTCCGGTCGCCGCTTCGAAGATGCGTTCCAAGTGATCATCACCGACGAAGGCCGCCAACAGATCGACTCCGCATTGCGCGACATCGCGAAAACCCCGTATCTGGCAGGGGAGTCCGCGGCACTATTGGGGCAGATTCGAGACGAACTATCCCGCATCTATGACGGCATCGAAGCGGTACGTCATCAGATGCGCGTCTCCGATGAGGCGATCAGCCGTCTGGTGCGTCAGCAGACCGATACGCGCTACCGTACGATGATGAGTCGATTGAACCGACTTTACGTGAACTTGAACGCTGATGCGAAAGCCCACACCGGCGACGCTTCACGACCATATGTAACCGATACGTCGAGTGCACTGTTCGCCCCATTGCCGATGCGCCCGGCACGTTCGATGACCTATACCGAAACTCCGGGTTTGGAATCCTCGGTGGCAGCCGATCAGCAAGTCCTACAGGTCAGTCTCAAGGACATGGTCGAAGGTGGAGGCCCACGCTTGCGACACATGGTGGAGCTGATTCGCCGCAATCCAGCCATCGAACACGGCACAGTGAACGTGGCAGCCAGTTTCAACCGTCTGCCCGAACGGGAACGTCGCGAAAGCGAAATCGTAGGCTTCCTGGGCAGCCTGCCATCGGCGTCAGCGGCAGACAAAGCCTCAGATACCAGTGCAGCCAATACGGTGTGGCATTGCATCGCCTTGGACGGAACGCCCAGAGACTGGATCACCAGCCCGGTATGGGCGTCGTTGGAAGAACTTGACAGCATCGTGGAGGAAGGATGAGCATGAGCGAACCAGTCGCCAACCCATACGCCCTGTTTGAAGACGACCACGGCGATATGACCGCGGATGCACGCATGGCCGCCATCGCCTTAAAACGCGAACGCTACATTTCCGGGCAACTCTATGACTTGGTCAACGACAATCGAGCGGCAGTGGAACGTTCCCTCAACAACGATCTGCTCGCCCTCGTAGTCAACGAACGCTACCGCATCATGTACGCCACTCCGGTGGCCAACGACAACGTGGCATTGCGAGCGCTCAAAACCCGCGCCAGTCTGAAACGCGAGGAGGCTGCCTTGCTCGCCTTCCTGCGCATCCGCGTGCTCGAATACGAAAACACCAGAACCGATCAATCCGAATGGCTGGTGAGCTTCGAGGAGATTCGCGCCGCGCTCGCATCCGGCGCCGGCTATCTCGCCTCGCGCAACGATGAGGAAGGCGTACTGAAGCAGGTGAGCGCCATCGTCTCCGCGATGATTACCTACGGGTACCTGAATCGGCTGGATGATGAGGCCATGTATCTCATCACCCCACTGGTGCCCGTGGTACTTGACCGTGAACTGGCCGACACCTGGCTGGACACCGCGGCCAAAAACCTGGATGATGCCCACGATACGCGTGAGTCCAACGATGCGGAAACCGAGCAGAAAGACCCGGACTCTGATTCGGAGGAATCAACCGAGGACATTCCGGATGAAAGCCTCTTTGCCGAACCATTGTTTGGTGCATCGGACGGCGACGCGCAAGCAGCGTCCGGCGATGCCGAAGATGATGATGCAAACGATACGAACGACACTGTAAAGGAAGGGGAATGAGATGGCAGCTGAACTGCAGATGATCGCCGACCGTTGGATGATGGTCAGCCGCCGACTCGTCAACTGGGGCTCCTACGAGGGCTATCACGAGTTCCGCCCCTCCACGGACTCCACCCTCCCGGTGACCTTGCTCGCCGGCGCCAGTGAATCCGGCAAATCCACATTGGTGGATGCGCAGATCTCCCTGCTCTACCCGACAGGCACGCCGTTCAACAAAGCATCCAATTCCGGACGTTCAGAACGTAGCGACTACACATATTTGCGGGGCATGATCGGCGTGGGCAGCACCGAGCATGGCGACGAACCCATCTACCTGCGCGGCAAAGACAAGGCGACCGGAGCACCGCAGGCGGTATGGGGAGCCATCGTGGACACCTACCGGAACCAGACCTCCGGGCAAATCCTGTCCTGCGCCAAATTCCTATATCTGATGCCCGGCGATGGCCGCGCCGACGTTCGCCGCCAATACGCGGTCTGGGGCAAGCCCATCGACCCAAGGCTCATGGACCAATATCGTGAATCACCGTTCACGCCCGGCCAATTGCGCGACGCCTACCCCGACTGCCTGACCTTCCCCAGCGCTGAGGCCTTCCACAGTCACATCTGGTCGATTATGGGCCTGAGCGAGGAAGCCTGCCGACTGCTGCATAAGATCCAGTCCGCGGACGCGCCATCCAAGCTCGACGACATCTTCAAACAAGGCGTGCTCGGCGTACCGGAAGCATTGGAACTCGCGCGCGCCACAGTTGAGGATTACGAACGCTATGGCGCGAACTTCCATGCGATGGAGGAGAAAACCAAGCGTATGGATGCGTTGCACGGCATCCAAAACGCCTATGGCGAGTACGCCAAAGCCAACCAGCGCGTACATATGTTCGACGCTGTTGCGGGCGACGATGACGAGGCGGTTTCAGCACCATTGCGTGATTGGGCCATGACGCGCATGCGCGCGGAAGTCAGCGCACAGCTGCCCATCGACCGCAGCGAAGCGCAAGCCCACGAGTCCGAAGCACGCAATACGCGACGCAATGCCGAAAACTTGCGCAGCCGCATCGACATGATCCGCAGCCAAATGCAAGGACTCGATGGTGGCAACCTCACCCGCCTCGAAATGGAGCTGGATCAAGCCAAACGAGCGTTGGAGGAGACCGAATCCACCCGCAAACGCATCGAACAAACGTTCGCAGCCATTGATGAACAACTACCCGTCAGCGAACAGGCATGGACCGAACGACGCATCAACGCCGTGGAATTCAAACGCACCTACGATGAACGCGTCAGCGCATGCGAGGAGCAGCTCGCGGCAGCCATGAACACGCGAGCAGCAGCCCGAGACGCACTCGAACGACTGCAACGCGATTACGATCGCCAGAAATCCCAGCGCACACGCATTACCCAGCACATGGATGAAACCCGTGCAATGTTGGTACGCGCCACCGGATTGACTCCGGCAGACCTTCCATACGTGGCCGAACTCATGGACGTCAAGGAAACCGACGAACAATGGCGCATCGCCATGAACGTGGCCTACGGTTCCTTCGCGCAAACCATCCTGGTGGACAAGCGCCACGAACAAGGCTTCGCCGCCAAAGTCAGCACCATCGACCCGCATGCGATGAGCCGGCGCACCTGGCAATTCGTGGACACCGCACGCGACTATGCAGCCAACGATAACCATGCCGACATTGGCGAATCTGCGCATGCAGAAGACGACTGGCTCTCCGGCAAACTGCGCTACCGCGAAGACTCGCCGTTCGCCAGATGGCTGCGCTCGCAGACCCAAGCCGAACGCTACGATGCACTCTGCGTGAGTACCATCGATGACACCGACCGCACCACTCGTCAAGTGCAGACGGACGGTCAGATCAAATCCGGTGCACGTGGCCAGCACGGCATCAAAGATCGCGCACAGGTCATCGGCTTCGTCAATGAAGCTTATCTGAAAAATCTCGAGCAGCAGATTAGCCAGTCTCAGGAAGCATTGGAACAGGCGGACGACGATTACACTGCAGCCAAGCAGCAATCAGATAAGCTGCATCGCGAACTCGAACTCGCCAACCAGCTCGCCTACACATCCTGGGAACGCATCGATATCGATGGAGCGCGCAAGGGCATCGCGGATATCGAAGCTTCCATTGCTTCTATCAAGAACGATCCCAAGCTCGCCGAACTTGCCGCTCGCAAGGATGAGTTGACTGCTGAACTGGAGCAATTGGACGAACGACGCATGCGAGCCGAACAGTCTGCAACCTCGGCCTCACAAGCTGTGGAAGCGGCACTCCTATGGCTGAATCATCATACGGAACCAACGCAAGAGCAGACCGGTGCGGAAGCTTCGACTGCTCCGGCTATGCCGAACGATGTGACTGCCGTTCTGGCCGAAGCCTATGAGAATCGTTTCGCTGGACTGGAAGGTGCGGCGATACGAGCGCATATGATCATCGGCGCTGGGGCTGCCTCATCTGATTTCGCCGAACGGGTTCTCACTGGCATGGTCAAGGATATCGATGCGCGTATCACCATGCTGAAGGCGCAGGCTTCCGCGGCACGTACGGCCGTCGAATCGAAGATGAGCACCTACATCGGTATCTGGGTGGCGGATGATGATGCGCTCACCGCCAGCGTGGAGGACTACCGCTATTACCTTGATGAGCTCGAAAGTCTTACACAGCTGGCTGCCACCACGGCCACGGAAGCCGAATACCATCGTTGCCTCGAGCAATTGCTGATGAGCTTCCTGACTATCAAGCGAGCCATCGACACTGATGCCACCGACATCCATGACCAGCTCGACCGCATCAACGCCATGCTCAAAGGCCAGCAGTTCGGCCCCAAGCACGGCAGTCTGTCCCTGCAGGCGGATGTGCGCCGGCCGGAACGTGCGTTCTCCAGTCAGCTCACGCGAGCCATCGGCATCTTGAACGATTGGAAAAGCACTGCCGGAGAATCGGATGATTCGGCAAAGCGCTCCGAGTCCCGCCGTGCCTTCGCCGCTTGCGCTCCAATGATCGCGTTGCTGAAGGAGGAGCTCGCTCAAGTCAAGGATACGAACGGCATCAAGCAATACGGCGCCCGCAATCTCGACCCACGCTGCCGTTCCTCGTTCTACGCCATCGTGCACCATGCGGACGGCCCGGACGAGCGCATCACTTCTACCGGCGGTCGATCAGGCGGCGCATTGCAGGAGCTCACCTCGTTCGTGTATGGCGCTGCATTGATTTACCTGCTGGGCGGCGGCATGGAGAACCGCCTGAAGCCGAGCTACACCACCTTGTTCCTTGACGAGGCGCTCATCAAGGCGGACGGTCGTTATACGCAGCGTGCGTTGAGCGTGCTGCCGCGCCTGGGCTTCCAGGTCATCGTCTCCGCTCCGGAAAGCAAGACCGGCGAAATCCTCGAGGTGTCCACCAAAGCCTACGTGACTTACAAGGATCCCGACACCGGCCTCACCTCCCTGCGCGAAGCCAGCCTGGACGGCATCGAGGAAGAGGCCCCATTCGGCTCGAATCAACCGTTACCGGAAGAACGGTAATGATGCGCTATGGTGACGATGAAAGATGTAGCAGCAATTACTGAGCAAGTCAGTAATCATATAAACAACCATAAATTTGATATCGCGCTGACCTGGCCAATTACCATATCAGTGGGATTACCCAATAAGGCCTTGCTAGAAGCTAACGCTGTTGCCGTGCATAATAACAATAACGCTATCAAAAAATGGGCGAATAAATGCGGTTGCAAATTTGAAACGGTGCATCGTGTAATAGGGACTCCTGTTGAATTGGTATCCAAAATCGCGGTTCCAGACGAATTGACGGTACTACGAATACTCAAAAAATCAGAAGTAGAAGAGTACCGAAAAATCCGCCGTCGCATCGCCTGGCTATCTGCTGAATTCAGTGTTAGTCCTGAGACGATCTCAGCAGTGGTTCGGATGACAAACAATGAAGAAGAGCTGGATTTCAACCTAATCGTTAAAGCAGCGCATTATTTTCAAAATAATGACGTGTCCGGCATCACACCGAGGCAAGTGCCTTTGACTGGATTCAGCAGCAAATGGCTCAATGAGACAAGAACAAAACGTCGAAAAGCCATCTGCCAACTTCTTGGCATCGAATCCTTAAACCTTGCAGGCCGCCCAACAGAACTTAGATTCCGTTATCTTGATCCCGCGTATGACGACATTGAACTCGAACGTATCATATTGCTTCCATGGAAAGGTGATGCATTCGCAGGCGCGAAATATGTGATTGTTGTCGAGAATAAAGACACCTATCAGTCTATGCCCCTTATTCCCAATGGTATATGCATATGGGGCTCTGGTAGTGCTGTGAGCAATGCGGTTCCAAAGATATCAGCGTTGCGAAATATGCATATCGTTTATTGGGGAGATATGGACGCTGATGGCTTGGAAATATTGTCATCACTGCGTGAATCAGGCGTCCCATGCGACTCAATTTTAATGGACTCTACCGCATATAATCGCTATTGCCAGTTTGGCACTGAGCTGACCGAACGCGGTGCCGAAATTAAGTTGAGAGAACCCAAGCCTGTATTGGGATTACGGGAATCAGAACGAAAACTGTATATGCAACTTTGCAGTGACGCGACCCTTCGCTATCGCCGCATCGAACAAGAACGAATTCCCATTTGCAATGCGCTTGAGGAATTGCGTAAGCTCGGTGTCCCTGCCATGCTCCCGAAGTAGGACTACTCCAGAGGAGAGTTCTTCTGAGAACTTGTATCATGAGTATATGAGTCTTCTTACCTTGGATCAGGTGCGGAATGTCGCCCGTCGTACTGCCGCGAATCATGGCGTAGGGGAGATGTACGTATATGGCTCGGTCGCCAGGGGAGATAACGGCCCCCATTCTGATGTCGATTTTATCTATCGATTGAATGCAGGAAACAAGGCCACTGCCGGAGTTGTTTTGTCATTGAAAGATGATTTGGAGTCGGAGCTTGGTTCGCCGGTGTCACTGCTCTCCATGCGCACGTTGTTATTTAATGCTGAACATACTGCATCCGGAAAACGTTTTTACGATTCCATTAAGAATGATTTGACGAGGATTGTATGATACGTGCTCAAGAACGGGATGCGCTTCTATTGGATGAACTCATCGAGCATCTGGAATATGCATACGAAGATGTTTCCGCCTTTTCCGAAGGTGAGGCCTTGGCTTTAAGCCGCAAAGATCGCAATTCGGCGGCCAAAGAAATCGAACAGGCACAGGAATGTGCTGCGCATCTGTCTGACTCGTTGCTCGAATCGGTAAATGATGTTCCTTGGAAAGAGCTGCGGGGTCTACGCAACGTAATAGTTCATGAATATGGTGAAGTTGATTGGGACGTTCTGTATGACACGGTCATCATTGATTTCCCTCCGGTAATTGATGCGCTGAAAGCCTATCGAGAGAATATTGAGCGGCATGACGCATCTCAGCATAGGAGTGAGGGAGGGGCGCGATGAGCGACGACAGCAGATCAGTCGATAGTTCGGCTTCTTCAAAGCGCCGAGACAACGAACGCACTGTAGCTGGCGGGCATCGCAGAATGCGGCGAGCGGATCGGGAGATCGTCGATTCCGCGCAGATAGGTGAGATCATCAGCCGCTGCGATATCGTCGATGTCGCATATGTGGATGCCGAGGGCCTGACGATGGTGCCGCTCAACTTCGGATACGACTATGATTCGGCGTCTGGCTCCCTCACGCTATGGATTCATTCGGCTGCACACGGGCGCAAACTCGATGCCATCCGCGCTGCCGATAATCAGCTGCCTGTATCATTCGCCATGAGAACTGACTGCGAGGTCATCGAGGGGCGTACAGCCTGCAATTGGGGCGAAGCGTTCACTTCGGTGATCGGTAATGGCATCGCCTCGATTGTGGATGATCTCGAAGAACGTCGCCGCGGACTGCAGTTGCTTATGATGCATCAGGCGCATATGCCGCACGTCGAATTCACCGATGCACAGGTGAACGCCGTTACCGTGTGGAAAATCGAAGCAACCAGACTCACAGCAAAAGTACATGCCAAGCCGAGCCGTGCGCATACTCAACGGATTGCATAGCTAATTATGCTTCGCCGTCAAGTTCTTGCTCATGCGAGGCGATGGCGGTTTCTACGTCACGCAGTCGGTTGCGTAGGGCAGCTTCGATGTCGATTCCCTCGGATTGAGCATGGCGTACGATGGCGAGGATTTCGTTGGTATAAGTCGAGGCCTTCGAATGAGAAGGATTCGTTGTGATTGGTGAATCCGGTATGGCTTCTTCGTTGCAATTCTGAACATCATTCGTCTTGATTGCATCATCGAAGACGGCGAGCAATACATCTCGATACGCTGATTTCATGATGCGAGAAACCACTTTGACGGCGCGAGGCAACGCACCTTGTGCGTGTGAGATGCCTTCGAGCACGGACTTGCGATGCTTCTCCTGCTGTTTCATCCGCTCCCACAGAGCGAGTGTTTCCTCCGGGGAAAGCGTAGCCCCATTTACTTGCGCCTCATCTTCTGCATCATCAGCGTCATCATCAGGCTCGAAGACGTGTGGGTGGCGGGTAATGAGTTTGTTCACCAGACGATCAGCCACCTCGTCAATGTCAAATGGATCGGTTGAGTCAGAAGCGCACACCCGTGCTTGGAACACCGACTGCAGCAACACGTCGCCCAGCTCCTCGCGCATGTTATCTCTGTCGTTCGTTTCCACTGCATCCACATACTCGTAGGTCTCTTCAAGCAATGGCTTAAGAAGCGAACGATTCGTCTGCTTGCCATCCCAAGGGCAGCCGCCCGGCGAATATAGAATGTCCACAATGGCTTTGACCCGCTCCAACGCGCTTGGAACCTGTGCGACTGGTTTCAGCTTCGAGCACCGTTCAAAGCCGGCCGGCAGGCGATATCCGCGTTGTATGCTTGCGCTCTCTTCCTGGCTGCGTTCTGTGCTGCTATCCATGTCGTTTTCCCTTTCACTCGAACCGTGAATCTGACTGCTCTAGACATACCAATTATGGCAACGTATCGGGGTCTCACGTTCATTGTCATCCATTGCCCAAAGATAGCAACGGATGGCAATGAAGCTTTTGCCTTACAGTTCAGCTTGTTCCCACTGCGCCGGCAAAGGAATATTTCGCGTCGGGGTGACGCAGGCGAGCAGTAGGCCGAGACCGGTGCTTCTCGTCTCATCCTCGGCCCACCGTACCGGCGCAGGCATGGCCCAGACGCAAAGGGACGTCTAAAACCATGCAGAAGGAATCTGCCTATGTCTACGAAGATTCCTGTCATGCGATTGCTTGACATGATGTTGTATGGTCGGCCGTTCTCGGATTGAATAAGGATTATGGGAAAAGTGACAGCCCTCGAAGAGGAGGATGATCATGACCGATGGTACTTCACACGGCTCCAGTAATAGGCGTTTGTGCAGAAGAGAGGGACGATGGCGTTTGTTCGCTGCGGCCGGAACCTGCGCGTTGTATTCCGTCGTGCTGGCTGTATGTGGTCTCATCCGATATGGATGGAGTGAGGAATGGTTCTGGAATTCTGGATCGCAGGCGATCGTGTTTCTCCTGCTGGGCGCCGGCTCGCTTGTCGCGGAAGGATTCGCATATCGCGGCAAAGTGGCTGAACGGCTGGAGCCGGATGCCCATGACCATTTACTTGCCGATAGATCCGACGCTATCGCCGCGAAGATGACACTCATCATCTGCATCAACCTGTGCGTCAACATGTCCACCATCGCTTTGGTATTCGATATTCAGCCGCTGCAGTATCTGGCGTGGGGTTTGGCCTTGGCCTGCGCATTGTATGCGGTGATTTCAATCGTCGCCAAAACCTATTACCAAAATCCAAGGAAGAAGCCATGAATCGACAGAAGAAGAACTCGACTGAGATGAAACACCGGTGCAAGAACGTGAAGGGAACGTATCGTTTGCCTCTAAAATGGTGGGAACTTTTGGCGTACGTGTTGATTTTTGTGCTGGCATTGGTTTTCAACGCGATGCAATTCCCTAAATGGGTAGTCGTTCCACTTGTTTTAGCAATCCTATTGGTTCGGCCATCCGAATACTTCTCGCAAAAAGAAGGAAGAATCGGGCGGATAAAACCTGTGAGCAGGGACACCACTATAGTCAGGTTCCGTAACGCAGCTGGTGGTGGTCTTCGAGCCTGATAAATAAGAGCAGAGGGTTCGGACCATGCTTCGTGAGGGAGCCGCATACAATGGAATGTGTAATGCTTCATAGGGGGATTTTGGATTGGAGGCTGTCATGGCGAGGATCGGCATGAGCAACCTGTTGGAGGCAAATGGTCTTCGACTGGGATACACGGCGAGAACGGTTACGGTCACCGAGCCGGCGACCGGATTCAAGATCGTGTTCAACAATGATGGCACGGTGCGCAGCAACACTTTCCCCTCCGAATCGCTTCCACTGGTGGAAGGCTACTTCAAGCGTTCCTACCCGTTCGTGGAGGATGCGCGCGAAGTGGATCGCGAATATGCCTGAGATCTGGTTTGAAGACGTCGCCGGATACGAGTTTTATGTGACCAGCAATGACGGCGGTCACGGCGTGCATTTTCATATCAAACGCAACAACTCGTATCGGCTTGCCAAGTTCGTGCTGACCGCTGACGGGGATGTGGTCGTGGACTCGACCACGCTGGATGCCAAGACGACACGGAAGATTCAGTTGTACATGCGCCGCAATTGGAACGGTTTCGTCCAAGCATGGCGCAGTTTCTTCGGTAACTGCCATTTCGACAAGTGACAGGTTCGACAGGAGATATTTGGCGTTCTACTGTTGTAGTTCGCTGTCTGACTTGCTCGGGATGCGGACGTCCAGTTGCCAGTGCCGCTGTTCCGTGTGGATGGTGAAGCTGCCGCCGGCTGTTTCGACGATGGTGCGGTAACGGTCGAGGCCACGGCCCAATCCAAGTTTTCCGTCATGTTCGGCGATGGTGTCACTGACGGAGATACGGATCTCCTCGGCATCGAAGCCGATGGAGACGGCGTACCATTCGGCCGGGTCGGCGTGCTTGGCGATGTTCGCGTACAGTTCCGTCAGCAATCCTATGAGCAGTCGCATCATGCCGGGGGAGAGCGGACGGCGGAATTCTCCGAGCAGACTGTCACCGGTGAAGCCGAGCGATTCGAGCTTCGCCTCCTCGTCATCAATCAGGGATTGCAGCTCCGCCTGTTGTACGGTGGTGTGATCTGTGGCCGTTGTCAGCGGAAATGTTGCCGTGCTTCGCGGTTCCGATGGTTGTGATTGCGGCTGTTGCTCCGGATGCTCTTCCAGTGACTCGATGACTGCGTGCGTGTGGGTCATGGCGCGATTGGCCGCGTCGCGCAGTTCCCGGAGTTGCCGGCGGTATTCCTGTTCGCCGGCGGGCATGCCGCTGGTCTCGGCGTGGTCGATGCGCAGGATGAGATAGGCGAGATCGTTGCTGATGGTGTCATGCAAATTGCGGGCCGTGTCCTCGCGCTCCTGCTGGCGACGCAGCAGATACGAGTCATGATCGCGCTGCCGCATCATGTGCAGCAGCAGGCCGGTCACTAGCGGGAAGCAATAGAGTGCGACATGCATCAACGTAGCTACCAGCAGACGGTTGCTACTAGGTGGTGCGGGAGCGACCAGCAATACGAGCAGCATGCCGGTGGCGATTGCGCCGGACCGTGTGCTGAGATAGGCAAGGAATCCCGTACAGATAATGCTGATGGCCAATGGAGTGATCATGAGTGTCATTACCAGCAGAATCTCGCCGGCCACGAGCGCCGCCCAAAGGAACCATTGCGGGCGGAACATGCCGCCGATCAGACCGACGAGCATCACCAGAACCAGCGCAAGATGCCACACGCTCACCGTCGAGGCAGCATCCGTCGCGGCCCGGACCATGCATTCCGCGATAAGGGCGGCAGCCAACAGCACGCATGCCGCCGCGATGACCGGATGATCGTTGCTTGGACCGATTCGTCCGATAAGATGGTTTACAGCAGATCGTATCTGGCGCATGCCTCCAGCACCTCCCTGCGGCTGGTCACACCGAGCTTGTCGGCCGCGCGATGCACGTACGTGAACACACTGCCCTTGGCAATACCCAGCCGCTGTGCGATCTCGTCGGTGGTCAAACGCTGCGCGTACAGGCGCAGGATATCCTTCTCGCGCGCGGACAATGAGTCCTTCATGTCCTCGGACATCTTCGCCGGCACCGTGCCGGACAACAACGCATACGCCGAGGCCGCGTCATGGAAGCCCGCCTCGGCCTGAGCGGCGGTTGGCTTTCCGGCGGCCGCCCGCCGCACCGCATCAGTAATGTCGGTCTTGAGCCGTTCCTTGGCGAGCAGTCCCTGCGCGCCCGCTTTGATCGCCTCCGCCCGGTAGACGTCCGTCGAATACGAGGTGACGCAGATGACACCCACCTCGCCCGTCCTGCGCCGGATGCGCCGGCACACGTCCGCGCCGGTGATGCCGCCCAACGCCATGTCCAATACGAGCACGTCCGGCCGCGTATGCGCGTTGTGGCAGTGCTCGATCGCCACCGCCGGCGACCCCGTGCTCCACACGACGTGGAAATCCCGAGACATGGCCGCGATCATCGCGCACATCGCATCCAACGCGAACGGATCATTATCCAACACGCCGATGCGGATCACACCCGCCGTCTCCGGATCGTTCCCAAGTCCCATGACATCCACTGTACCGCCGACTGCCATTGGCTCTCCGGCATGAAACGGCACTGCTGTCATGCGATTGCTTGACATGACGTTGCGATTGCGGAGCGTGCATGGATTCAATGAGATTTGTTGGTGCACGACGAAGGCAAGGAGACCACGGATGGGAAACCGCGTATGGAAAGATGGCGGCCGTGTCGGAACGATCATCACTATTGTGGTCGTCACGGCATTAGTGGTGGCGGGATTATGGTTCGCATGGACGCGATACCAAAGCTACAGTACGGTTCAGAATTTGTCGCAGAGGTTCTCGATCTCATTTCCCAAAGATGCGAGGGCAATCGTCAGTAAGGAAGAGGAGAGTTTCCACGGAGACGGGTACAGGTACGTGAAGATCACCGCCGACCCGGAAAAAGTTAACGACACCATTCTGGACGACAGAGAGTACTCAAGCAATCGATTGTCGCAGGAGAGCATACGCATGGTCAAGGAAGCAAATACGACTCTGCAATTGGATCTGGGAACACAACTTGATGATCTGTACGATCAGCCTCATAGGGAGATAAACAACGAGAGCGGTACGCTGATCATCATCCGTGATGCTGATTCCTCGGAATGGCATTTCTTCGAATGCCTGATCTGAAAGGACCTTCCATGAAGTATCTGATTGTCATTGACATGCTGCCCACATACGGGCTACTGTGCTATCTGCTGGTCAGCATTTGCATCACACTGGCGTTTCGCTGGCTTGCGCATGCGTGCGAAGACCAGCGGCGACTGCGTTTCGCCGTCATCGCGCTACTGGTTGGCTCGCTATCTGTTGCCCTGCTTACCGGCTGCGTGTACACCATCGCGATGCCATACGCACAACCGGACATGGTTGATTTCTATCGCGCATACCGTCCCGCTGTGTTGGTGTTCCTCACGGGATTGTTCTGTGTGCAGTCCGTGTTCGGCGTCGCCGCCGTGCAAGCGCCCCGTAAACGACATAATGCCTGAAAGGATTCGGGATATGCTTCTTTGTCTGATCGGTTTGTTCCTGCCGATAGTCCGGTGGTGCCTCTCCATGTATGGGTTCGCGAAGAACGGCCAATTGGAGAGGAATTATCAGGTCGGCATCAAGACCCGTTGGACCATCGCGAATTTCGATGCAGAAAAGCTTACTTGGAATCGAACATATGAAGATATTCGGAGGGAAAGGATAAGCAAATGACGATTTGTGTCGCTCCGATCGAACCACGATGGTTCGAGGAGAAGGCGCAAGTGCAGTCGCAAACATGGCGGGAACTCAACCAAGGCAAGATTCCGCAGGAGATCGTGGACGCCATCACCCCGCAGTTCGCGTTGAAACTCACCGAGGCCCACGCCAAGAACTCCGATCAGGTTACCCTGGTGGCGCTTGACGACGATCATGTGATCGGGTTCGCGGAACTGCTGCGCACGCCGCGCCCTACGATCGATCGTCCCGAAGCGGCGGAACTTGCCTCACTGTACGTGTTGGCCGACCGGCATCGGCGGGGCGTCGGACGCATGCTGGTCGAAACCGGCAAACAGGCTATCGGCAACGACAGACTCGTGCTCTGGGTCGCCGGGTTCAACGCCAACGCGCAGGGCTTCTATCGGCATATCGGCTTCCACGAGACCGGCCGCGCCCAAACCGAGGACATGGGACCGGAACTCGAAATGACCAACTACTGATTCAGGTGGTGGTCCCAAGCTGATTTTGCAATCAGAACTGAGAAAATGGCATTGCCAATGTGATGTTGGCAATGCCGTTGCTGCGCATATCGGATGTGTCTTAAGCCGGCGCAGGTGGCTCATGTTCACCTACACCGGCCATTAGTTTTATGCGTGCATCAGAGTTCGGTTTGCTCCCATTGCGCCGGTAGCGGGATATTCCGCGTCGGGGTGACGCAGGCGAGCAGTAGGCCGAGACCTGCGCAAGCAACGACCAGTATCATGACTGCGCGGAAACCAAGCTGAGTTGTTTGCAGCAGCCAGCCGACCAGTGCAGGTGTCAAGGCTCCGGGAATGCCGATTGCGGTCTCGAATACGGTGGACACTCTTCCTTGCATATCGTCCGGTGTGCGTCCGTAGATGAAACCGAGTTCGCCGGCATTCAGCGCGGGGAACAGCAGGGAAGCCATCATCATGCATACGACGATTACCCCGTATGAATTGGTGAACAGCAACGGTACCATCGCAAGCGTGAACACGGCAAAGGTGATCATGATGAGCTTGCCTGTCGGAATATGTTCGACCAGCCAGCCGGCAGCCAGCGAACCAATCAATGCGGCAACGCCTGTGGCTGTGCTGACCAAGCCGATGAGCGCAGCGTCCGTACCGCGTGAGGCGAGCATGATTTGCACGCCGATGATGCTTCCCGTAGCAAGCGACATTGATGACCGCTCCTTGGACGATGGCTGCAAGAACCGTTCGTCTGGTTAACGTCCATCTCCAGCCTTCAAGAAACTGGGCAATGAATGACGAATCCATTGTCGGGCTACTAGTGGTTAGCTGATTCGACAGACCGTTTTCGGCTGAGACTACCGTTTTCTTCGGCAATGCCAGTGCGGTGAGTGCCGCCGTCAGATAAAGCACCATAGAAGCAAGGAACGGGAACCAGCTGGCAATCCTATACAGCAGTCCGCTGATGGCGCCTCCTGACAGTTCGACGCACGATTCACGTGCCTCGCGTATCGCCTGCGCCTTGGCGAATCGTTCCATAGGCACAATCGACTTGAGCATCGCGTCATTGGAAGGTCCAAGCAAACCATTCATCACAGCGAACAGAGCAACGAACAGAGCGAACAGGACCGTGCTCATCGTGCCGGCTGCAAGCAGGACGGTCGCTGTAAGTGATAGAAGCACGCCGACCAAGCCAAGCAGGATCATCAACCGTCTACGGTCATGACGGTCGGCTATCGCGCCGCCAATCGACATAAGCACAAGCCCTATAGCGGATTCGATAGTAACCAGTAACCCAGAGATAAAAGCAGAGCTGGATAAAGCCAGACCAATCAGCGGTATGGCAAACGCACGTAGACTGACTGCGAACACGTCGGCCGTGTCGGCGATGAACCAGTTGCGGTATGCGGCCAGACTCCACAGCGAACGGGACCTGTGCGCAACGTTGGCAGGGGAGTGGGCAGGTGAGTGAATATCGGTGTTCATGGTGAAACTCGTTTCATGATTGCCATGAACGGCATGCGAAAGCCAGTCGGTTGCGGCCGATTACGACGATCACAGATTCGCGTTCATGGGATGCGTTCTGAAATCAGGTATAACGACCTATCGCGCGAGTCCGAACCGGACCGTGGCGATAGGGGAGAGACGGGAAAACGAAACCGTCAATCCGTCTAGTCGTATGCGAAGGATTCCAAAACGACGTACATGAAAGTCTCCTATGACCGACGATGACGCGCTACGGAAAATCCTCGATGATTGGTTCCGTAACGATGCTTATAATCACCCATGATAATCAACCGAAATGCGACAAAACGCCATTTTCCAGTATGCATCTGAGAATAGCAATCAGAAGCCAAACAGACCAAACGCAATGCGCGTACAGTGGCAATCATGTTGGATCACATCACGTTACATGTACAGAATATTGAACGCAGCATCACGTTCTATGAAAAGGCGCTCGCACCACTGGGCTACATCGCCAAGGCACATCACGAACCGACGATCGGCTTTGGCGTGAACGACGGAACGCCTCATTCCGATTTCTACGTTTCACCGATGGATGATACGCCAACCTCACCGGTCACCCATATCGCATTCCTCGCTCCCAATCGCGAAGCCGTACAGGCGTTCTATCAGGCCGCGCTCGCAGCCGGTGGTCAAGGCAACGGGGCGCCTGGTCCGCGCCCTTACCATCCCGGCTACTATTCGGCGTTCGTTCTCGACCCGGACGGCAATAACATCGAGGCCGTGGTCGACTGGTCCGGCTGGTTTGACAATCATCAAAAGCGCTGAATAATCATCAAGATATTTGCCGTATGTTCATAGCTAGCTAATATTTCGAATGCGGTATGTTGTGCTGAAAGATTAGAGGAATTCGATATGTCTTTGACGAGCGAGCAGCGGGCGGCGACCATTCGCGAGTTCCGTGAGAATATGGCATTGCTAGGATTGACTGCAGAACAGATCGGTGCCGATTTCGGGGTTTCCGGCGCGACTATTGAAAACATTATCGAGTTAAGGTCCGGCGTGCTCGAGTACCCGTGGATCGTACGCCGTTACCTGCTCGACAAGGCCGCCGCCGCTGGCGTGGAACCAGTGCCCTTTACTGCATTACGCGGTAACCCCCATGATTACTGGTTCCTTGATGACCGAATTATCGATGCGAACAAATTGGACTGACAGCCCCAGAACCGACTCGCGAATTACGCGATGGTATGCTTCACGCTATGTGCAGGTGCTTTGCAGCCGATCTGGATTGGGATGCGATTGCGAATCAATTCGGTGTGGATAAGGACGATGCGGATCCCGCCGAGCTTCCGCAGCCGTCGTACAACATCACACCCAAACAGGGCATCGGCATCGTGGCACAAGGGAGAGACGGTAAGCGTCATCTGGCTAGCGCATATTGGTCATTGATCCCCACGTGGAGCACCAATAAGGAACTTACTTATCCCACATACAACGCACGCATCGAATCGGCGTGCGACAAACCCACGTTCGCCGCTTCGGCCAAGTCCATGCGAGCCATCATTCCCGCTTCCGGATACTACGAATTTCACGGTCGCAAACCGTATTATTTCCATGCGCCGAATGATGCGACATTGTATTTGGCCGGACTATTTTCCTGGTGGCGTGACGGCCGATCTCCGTGGCTCCTGACCGCGACGATACTCACCTGCCCGGCTGTGGACGGCCCGGCCACGGTTCATGACCGCATGCCGGTGCTTGTGCCGCACGATTTCACCTATGCATGGCTTGATCGCTCAGTCGATGGTGCTTCATTGATTCCGGATATGCAGATAGATGGCGCTGAATTATCTTGCAAGCTTGCTTTCCATGAGGTCGCTGCATTCAACGCATCGGATGACGGACGTAAGCTGATTCGGCCATTGCGGCGAACGCATACGCCTAGCCTGTTCTGACGCGTGAGCCTGTTAGTGAATGGATACGGCGTTGTGCGAACTAATCAGGCAGAACAAACATTCGACATACCTCGTTCACCATCTGTTCACCTTATCTATTACAATCTTCCGCCGAACCGTAACGAGAAGAGCGGAGGGATAGCCATGTTCATGGCAGAAAAAGAAACGGTGGATAAGGCCAGCGGCATGAAGCATTACGCCGGTCTGGCAGTATTCTCCTCGACGGTCGGGCACGCGCTCGACGGCCTTGATTTGATGATTTTGGGCTTTGCGATGTCCGGCATCATGGCCAGCTTCAATATCGACAAGACCACGGCAAGCACGTTGACCACCATCACGCTGGCCGGCGCATTCTTGGGCGGTCTGGTGTTCGGCCGTCTGGCGGATAAGTACGGCCGCATTCGCGTGCTGACCTATTCAGTGGTTTTCTTCGGCGTATTCACGCTGTTCTCCGCGTTTGCGCCGAACTTCTTCCTGATGGCATTGTTCCGCTTCCTCGCCGGCGTGGGCATCGGCGCTGAATTCGGTATCGGCATGGCCATCGCCGCAGAAGCATCCAGCCCGGAAAACCGCGCCAAGGCGACTTCCGGCGTCGGTCTTGGCTTCCAGGTGGGTGTGCTGCTGGCCTCCCTGCTGAGCGCTCCGATTCTAACCGCCTTCGGCTGGCGTGGCCTGTTCGCCATTGGCATTGTGCCGGCCATCGTGGCTATCTTCATCCGAGTGTTCGTTCCTGAACCGCCGCTGTATCTGAAGCATCGCCAGACCGCCAAGGAGCATGGCTCGATTCGTCAGTTGTTCTCCACGCCGGAACGTGTGCGCTTCTCCATTGCCATCATCATCCTGTGCACTGTGCAGAACTGCGGCTACTTCGGTATCATGACCTGGCTGCCCAGCTATCTCAACACCGAACTGAACCTGTCCCTGACCTCCACCGGCATCTGGACCGCCGTCACCGTGCTCGGCATGATGCTCGGCATCTCCGTATTCGGCTTCCTCGCCGACCACCTCGGCCGTCGCCCGGCGTTCTGGATCTTCCAGATCGGTGCTGCCATCATGGTCGTCATTTACAGCCAGCTCAAGGACCCGACCGCACTGCTGGTCGGCGGCTTCTTCATGGGCATGTTCGCCAACGGTATGATTGGTGGCTATGGTGCGCTGATTTCCGAGCTGTTCCCGACCGAGCTTCGCGCCACTGCGCAAACCGCCCTATATAACACTGGTCGCTTCATCGGCGGCGGTCTTGGCCCGGTCGTCATCGCAGCCATCGCCACCGGCCACGGCTTCGGTTTCGCTCTGGCTACCATCGCATCCATTTACATCATCGCGTTCATCACGATGTTCTTCATTCCTGAGAAGAAGGGCGTCGCACTTGAGTAAGCGGTGCGCGTAATTCCCGATGACTCACTAAGGCCTTGGACACCTTGTCCGAGGCCTTTTTCTATACGTTTGCCGCAGATCTGAACCTTGAACACACCATCGAACAAGCGTTCGACTGAAGTCGCATGTTCGGGTATTCTTGGGGCAGGTTGCATTCAACGTATGCGAGTTAGCGAACACCCGCATACAAACAGACGCGTATGGAAGGCGGGATGGCAGTGGCGGTAGTGCAAACTGGCACAAAGCGCACGGCTGGGGGAGTGAAAGCCGGAAAAGGCAAGAACGGTGAAGTCATCGTAGAAAAAGTGATGACCAGCGACTCATTCCTGAGCCGCGAAATCAAGAAAGCCCCACTAATCGAACATGATGGTTCGCTGGTGGCTGATATCTCCCATATTCCCAACGATTTGAAGATCACGATTCAGGGCGCGCGCGAGCACAACCTAAAAAACGTGGATTTGGCGATTCCGCGCAATCGCATGGTGGTGTTCACAGGACTGTCCGGTTCCGGTAAATCCTCGCTTGCATTCGATACCTTGTTCGCTGAAGGTCAGCGCCGTTATGTGGAATCTCTGTCCGCTTACGCACGCCAATTCCTAGGCCAGATGGATAAGCCTGATGTGGACTTCATCGAAGGCCTGAGCCCAGCTGTTTCAATCGATCAGAAAACCACGAATCGCAACCCGCGCTCCACTGTGGGCACGATTACCGAAATCTATGATTATTTGCGACTGCTGTTTGCACGTACGGGTGTACCGCATTGCCCGGAATGCGGTGAACCGGTGGCTTCGCAAACGCCACAGCAGATTGTGGATACGTTGCTGGATTACCCGGAACGTACGCGATTCCAGATTCTTGCTCCGGTAGTCAAAGGTCGCAAAGGCGAGTTCGTGGATATGCTCGAACTACTGCGTTCTGACGGCTATGCGCGTGCGCTGATCGACGGCGAAATGAAGCAGCTATCCGATGACATCAAGCTCACCAAGCAGAAGAAGCACACCATTGAAGTGGTGGTGGACCGTCTGGTGGTCAAAGATGGCATTCGTCAGCGTTTGACTGATTCAGTGGAAACCGCTCTGAAACTGGCCAACGGCAGCATCGTCATCGATTTCGTGGACGAGGAGGAGGGCTCTCCGGCCCGCCGCCGACCGTTCTCCGAACATCGCAGCTGTCCGAATGGTCATACGTTGGAACTCGATGAGATCGAGCCGCGCACCTTCTCTTTCAACGCGCCTTATGGCGCATGCCCGGCTTGCACCGGTCTGGGATTCAAATTGGAAATCGATCCGGAGCTCGTGATTTCCGACCCAGAGAAGTCGCTGGCCGAAGGTGTTATCGAGCCGTGGAGCAACACGAAGATGACCTCCCAGTATTACGGCCATGTGCTCGAGGGTCTGGCCCGTGAGATGGGCTTCTCAATGAAGACTCCGTGGAAGGATCTACCGGAGGATGTGAAGCACGACATTCTCTACGGTCACGATTTCAAAGTGGATGTCTCCTACCGCAATCGTTGGGGTCGCCTGCGTGAATACTCCACCGGTTTTGAAGGCGTGGTACGCACGCTGATGCGCCGCCATGACGAAACCGACTCGCAGTCCATGCGCGAATACTATGAGTCGTATATGCGTGAGGTGCCCTGCCAAGTGTGTCATGGGCGCCGTTTGAAGCCGGAAGTACTGGCGGTTACCGTGGATGGCAAGTCCATTTTCGATGTCTGCGATATGCCAGTTGTTCGTGAGCTCGAATGGGTTAACGGATTGAAGCTTGAGGGCTCCGCGCAGCTGATTGCCGGCGAAGTGTTGAAGGAAATCAAGGCACGTCTTGGATTCCTCAATGATGTGGGTCTCGATTATCTGACGCTCTCGCGCGCTGCCGCCACACTCTCCGGTGGCGAAGCGCAGCGTATTCGTCTTGCCACACAAATCGGCTCCGGTTTGGTTGGTGTTATGTATGTGCTTGACGAGCCGTCCATAGGTCTGCATCAACGCGACAACGAACGCTTGATTGAAACACTGCATCATTTGCGCGATCTCGGCAATACGCTCATCGTGGTCGAACATGATGAGGATACGATTCGTCAGGCCGACTGGTTGGTGGACATCGGTCCCGGCGCCGGTGAACACGGTGGTGAAGTCATCTACTCCGGTCCTGCAAAGCATTTGATTGAAGCCAAGCGTTCCATCACTGGCGATTACATTGCGCATCGCCGTGAAATCGTGGTACCGACTCATCGGCGCAAGGTCAACAAGACCAAGATGCTCAAAGTAGTTGGTGCTCGCGAGAACAACCTGAAGAACATCAACGTGAGCTTCCCGCTCGGTGTCTTCACTGTAGTTACCGGCGTCTCTGGCTCCGGCAAATCCTCTTTGGTGAACACGATTTTGTATCCAGTACTTGCTGACAAGCTCAATGGTGCTCGCATCGTGCCGGGCAAGCATACGCGAGTTGAAGGCGTTGATCAGGTGCGCAAGGTAATTCATGTGGATCAGAATCCGATAGGTCGCACGCCGCGCTCCAATCCCGCCACATACACCGGCGTATGGGATAAGATCCGTACGCTGTTCGCTAAGACGCCGGAAGCTCAGGTGCGTGGTTATGGTCCTGGCCGCTTTAGCTTCAACGTCAAGGGCGGCCGATGCGAGGCCTGCCACGGTGACGGCACGTTGAAGATCGAGATGAACTTCCTGCCGGACGTGTACGTGGAATGCGAAACATGCCACGGCAAACGCTATAACCGCGAAACCCTTGAAGTGAAATACAACGGGAAAACCGTTTCCGACATTCTCGATATGCCCATCGAAGAGGCTGCCGATTTCTTCAAGGCATACACTGGTATCTCCCGTTATCTGAAGACCTTGGTGGATGTGGGCCTTGGCTATATTCGCTTGGGCCAGCCAGCACCAACGCTTTCCGGTGGTGAATCGCAGCGCGTGAAGCTCGCCACCGAGCTGCAGCGTCGTTCGGATGGTAAAACCGTGTACATTCTGGACGAGCCAACCACCGGTCTGCACTTCGAGGATGTGAACAAGCTGCTTAAGGTGCTGCAATCACTGGTCGATAAGGGTAATACGGTGATTGTCATCGAGCATAATCTCGATGTGATCAAGGAAGCGGATTGGCTGATTGATTTGGGACCCGAAGGAGGCGATGGCGGCGGTACCATCGTCACGCAAGGCACTCCTGAACAGGTAGCTGAATGTTCCGATTCTTGGACTGGTAAGTTCCTTAAACCAATGCTATGAGCCTCGATTTAAGTTGACCGCTGTGGGCTGGGGTGAGTGTTGTGCGACACACTCAAGGCCGTTCGGCCAAGCTTACGGTCTTACAACACTCACCCCAGCCCACACCTCCCATTATCAACAATTCAAGGCAAGGAAGGATTATGACGAACGACATTGAACGGCATAGTCCCGATGAGTGGCGCAAAACCGCTTCGACATTAGTAGCAACGAATACGACAGGTAACGCTGCATCGGAGAGCGAGTTGGAAGCGCAAGTCAACGCGAATGGGGCTCCGCTGCTTGGTGATTCGCGTGATCTGTTCAGACCGAAAACCTCGGATATTCCCGCGAAACCAGGCGTCTATAAGTGGCGCGATGGTGAGGGTCGTGTCATCTACGTGGGCAAGGCCAAGAATCTGCGCAATCGCCTGACCAACTATTTCCAGCCGTTGTATCTACTACATCCACGCACGCAGACAATGGTGCTTACCGCACGCAGTCTTGAATGGACTGTGGTGGGTACTGAGCTTGAATCATTAACGTTGGAATATACGTGGATTAAGGAATTCGATCCGCGATTCAACGTGCAGTTCCGTGACGATAAAACTTATCCATATCTGGCGGTCAGCACGGGCGAGCGAATCCCTCGCATTTGGGTCACACGTTCGCGCAAACGCCGCGACACTCGATATTTCGGACCATATGCGAAAGTCTGGGAGCTGCGTCATAGCTTGGATAAGCTGCTGCGCACGTTCCCGGTACGAACCTGCACGCCTAACGTATTTCATAAAGCAGAGCTGACTGGTCGTCCGTGCTTGTTCGCGTCGATTGGAAAATGCTCTGCGCCATGCATCGGCAAAATCACACCCGTGGAGCATCGCAAGCTTGCCGAACAATTGGTTGGTGTGATGACTGGGCGTCTCGGTCGTTCATATATCGCGCAATTGACTCGGGAGATGAAAGAAGCCAGTGCCGAACTCGAGTTCGAGAAGGCCGCGCATTTGCGTGACCAGATTCAAATGCTCGAGACGGTGGTGCAGCAGAACGCGGTCGTGTTCGATCAGGATGTAGATGCTGATGTGTTTGGCTTCGCCGCCGATGAATTGGAAGCCTCCGTGCACGCATTTTACGTGCGCGCGGGAGCTATCCGAGGCGAGCGTAATTGGAGTGTGGAACGCGTCGAAGACATTGCAGATGGCGATTTGATGGCCGATCTAATTGTGCAAGTGTATTCGGATGCGGCCGGAGACGATTCAAAAGCAAGGCAATCCAACAGGGGAGCAGCCTCCATACAGGAGCAGCGTGAAGCCATCGGCTCCACACAAACCGTAACCGCCACCGATGCCATCGCCCGGGCCAAGGCAACCCGAGAGCGCAATACGCGTCAGGAAGTCACCGGGCGTGCGGACTTGCTGGCTCCGATTGCGCCGGTACCACGCGAAATCATCGTGCCTATCGAGCCAAGCCGTCAAGCAGAACTCGAAGATTGGTTGACTGGTTTGCGTGGAGGAGCGGTAAGCATTCGCGTAGCCTCACGTGGTGATAAAAAACAGCTGATGGACCGTGCCAACGAGAACGCCAATCAGGCATTGCAGCGCAGCAAGCTCAGCCGCATCTCGGATATGGGCGCTCGTACGCAAGCCATGAACGATGTGGCCAAAGCGCTATTCCTTCCTGAAGCTCCGCTGCGTATCGAATGCTACGACATTTCCAACACCGTAGGCGGCGCCTTCCAGGTGGCTTCAATGGTGGTGTTTGAGGATGCCATTGCCAAGAAATCCGAATACCGCCGTTTCGCCATTCGAGGCAAGGACGGTAAAGGTGCAGTGGATGATCTGTCGGCGTTGTATGAAACCTTGACCCGACGATTCAAGCATGGCAATATCGCCGGCGATTCCGGCGACAGTATGGACGCGGAACAGCGGATCAAAGCAGCTACAGCATCAGCCTCGGTAAAACCAAATGATGAGACTGGCGCTGAACGCAATAACCAGGTCGAAAAAACCGTGCAACAGAACACGGATCGTCATCATTTTGCTTACAAGCCAAACCTGGTGGTGGTCGATGGCGGCAAGCCGCAGGTTATGGCCGCGGCAAAAGCGCTTGAGGATTGCGGCGTAACCGATGTGGCGGTTTGCGGTCTGGCTAAGCGTTTGGAGGAAGTCTGGGTTCCAGACGACGATTACCCAATCATTTTGAAACGCCAATCCGAAGGCATGTACCTGTTGCAACGAGTGCGTGACGAATCCCATCGATTCGCCATCACCTATCACCGTCAACAGCGGCGTAAAGGTGCCTTGCGCAGCGCGCTAGATGAGATTCCGGGCATTGGTGAAAGCTACCAGAAACGATTGCTGAATCATTTCGGCTCCGTCAAAGCCATGCGTGGAGCCAGCGTTGAGGATTTCATGAAAGTCAACGGTATCGGCAAAGCGAAAGCAGAAACACTGTACCAAGCATTGCACATCGCTGATGAAGATGCATCAACAGACGAATGAGCTACCGATAGGTAGTATCACGACCCCCACCAAAGGGGGATTTTCGTTTGATGTAACCACATCTGCCTATAACTTCGGCTAGCATGGAGTGCAGTCGAAGGAGGGGATATGATCAACCATCGTTGTGCAGTGCTTGGCAAACCAATCGCGCATTCGCTTTCGCCGGTGCTTCATAATGCGGCATACAAGGCATTGCGCTTAAGCGATTGGTTTTACGACAAGCATGAAATCGGCGAAGGTGATCTCGATGCCTTCCTCAAATCCTTGGATTCATCCTGGGCCGGCCTCAGCCTGACCATGCCACTGAAGAAAACCATCCAGCCTTACGGTACGCCGATAAATCTTTGGGCGAGAGAGCTCAAGGTAGCCAATACCGCAGTGTTCGACTGGTCAAATGCCGCGGATGACCCGGCATGGCCACATGGCAAGCCAAGCATCAAACTGTACAACACGGATGTTATCGGTATTCAGTTGGCATTTGACCATGCTCATCGTGAGCTCGGTCTGTATCATCAGCCTGATCGAACCGGTAAGGCGCTGATTATCGGCAATGGCAATACGGCTACCTCGGCATTGGCAGCATTAAGCATGATGCCGGAAATCGGTCATGTGACCATTGCGGCACGTCATCCGGGGAAGAACATGGCATTACAGCCTTTGGCTGAGCGATATATCGCCACAGCTGCACCGTACAGTGAAATCAATCTTGCAGATGAAGAAGCTCTGCTCGCAGTCGCCCAAGAGTCTACATATGTGATTAATACGATTCCCGGTCACGCTGCGGATGGTATTGCCTCTGAGCTCAATGAGGCTCAGACGACAGCGTTACATGGCCTCTTGCTGGATGTTGTGTATGACCCGCGCCCCACACAGCTCATGACTGCATGGCGTTTGCGCGGCGGTAACGCTATCGGTGGTGAAGAAATGCTGCTGTATCAGGCTCTGGTACAAGTATTGCTGATGACCGGCATCTGGGATAATGATCCGCCGAGCGATGCAGATAAGCGACTTCAAGACACCACCACCGAAGACGATCAACTGGAAATCGCCATGCGTAATGCACTCGAGGAGGCATTGTGATGGAACAGCACATACCGAATCACGCTTCTGATCAGACTGCGGCCGTAAATGCTGCAAGCGCAGACAATCAGCCCAATCCCGCTGATGCGTTTGAAGTGCTGCTCATCACCGGCATGTCAGGTGCGGGCCGCTCCCGTGCAGCTGGAACCGTAGAGGATATGGGCTGGTATGTGGTGGATAATCTTCCGCCGAAACTGCTGGTACCTCTGGTTGATATGATGACTTCCGGTTCGGATAGCAGTATCCATAGGCTTGCAGCGGTTATCGATGTACGTTCCCGCAGCTATTTTGACGATTTGGCAGCTGTATTGAGCCATTTGGACGATCTTGGCGTCAAAACCCGAATCCTGTTCCTCGATGCCAGCAACGATGTGCTGATTAAGCGTTATGAGTCGGTACGCCGTCCACATCCATTGCAACATGGCAATCGATTGATTGATGGCATTCTCGAAGAACGCCATTTGCTGAGCAATTTGAAAGAACGCGCGGATTGGGTTATCGATACCAGCTCGCTGAGCATTCATCAGCTCTCCACCAAACTGTATGAAACAATGCTGGGTTCAGGCCCTACTACCGTTGCTGTTCATATTTTCAGCTTTGGATTCAAATATGGCACACCAATCGACGCCGACTTCGTGGCCGATGTTAGGTTCCTACCCAACCCATTCTGGGTACCAAGTCTGCGCGAACTTACCGGGCATGATAAACCGGTGGCTGATTATGTGCTTTCCAGCAAGGGAGCAACAGAGTTCCTTGATTCGTATGAGAAGGCGATTGAAACCGCGCTTGAAGGGTACGCTCACGAAGATAAGCACTTTGTGACCATTGCCATCGGCTGCACCGGCGGTCAACACCGATCAGTGGCCATGAGTGAGGAACTTGCTCGCAGATTGCGTGCACATGGGCTCAAAGTCACCGTCTCTGCACGAGAGCAGCATAAACATCACTCATCATGAGTGACCACACTGCGAGAAGGCAGTGCCCGAAAACCCTATCGAACGGGTTCGCTTGTCCACGAGATTAGGTATCACAGTAAGCCGATGGCTTCCGGCGTGCAACGGCACGAAGCGGCTGAAGCATTGGGAAGAACGAGACTGTAGGAGGTTGGATCTTGGCTCTTCTGGACGATGTCAAAAGCGAATTGGCAGCTTTTGAGGGTGATTCGCCAGCCGCGATCAAGGCCCAAGCGGCGGCCATGATTCGCTTTGGCGGCGGACTTCGCCCCGTGCAGAACTCATATGTGATTCAATCCGTATACACCTCGCTTGATGCAGCGGAATGGCTGCGCGATACGCTGAGGAACGTATTCGGGCATGAAGCAGAGGTCAAGCATCTGACCCGCCAGACGCCGAATGGACCAGTGGAAACCTATGTGGTGCTGGTCACTCGCAATGTCGTGGCGCTGGCGTTGCAGACCGGTTTGGTAGATCGCCGCAAGCAGCAGGTTCATGGTCTTCCCGCTGAAGTGGTCAATGGTTCCATCGCTCAGATCAAAGCCGCTTGGCGAGGCGCTTTCATGGCTCGCGGTTTCCTGTCCGAGCCGGGTAAGGCAAGTTTCCTGGAAATCGCCTGCCCTTCCGAAGAGGCAGCTATGGCTCTGTGCGGCGTTGCTCGTCGTCTGGGTATCCAGGCCAAGCATCGTACGTTGCGCAGCTCTGAACGTGTGACGTTGAAGGATCCAGATGCCATTGAGCGCATGCTGAAGCTGATGGGAGCTTCCCGCTCAGCCCGTGAATGGACTGGCAAGCGTTCAGACGGTGAAACCCGAGGCAAAGCTAATCGTCTGGCAAACTTCGATGATGCAAATATGCGTCGTAGCGCCAAGGCGGCGGCTGAGGCCAGCGAAAAAGTGCAGCACGCATTCGAAGTGCTGGGGGATAACATTCCGGAGAACCTGCGTCAGGCCGGTCAGCTCCGTATCGACCATGTCGATAAGAGCTTGGAGGAGCTCGGCAAGATTGCCGAACCGCAGATTACCAAGGATGCCATCGCCGGTCGTATTCGTCGTCTGCTGCAACTTGCAGAGAAGACCGAAAAGCAGCGTGCCGCCGAAGGAAAATAAAGCACATTACTGCTCTATAACGAATTTGCAACACCGCATTCGCCTTGTGAGGCAATGCGGTGTTTTGTTCTTCAATGCCTGTAATATGCAAATTGGCAAAACTGGCCACTTTGGCGTCGAACGTCAAGGAAAGGATATTCATGAAGACACTCAAGGATCTTGGAGATCTCAAGGGCAAGCGCGTTCTGATGCGTGCTGATTTCAACGTCCCGCTGGACGGCACCACGATCACCGATGACGGTCGTATCAAGGCCGCCCTGCCGACCATCAAGGCTCTGCGCGAAGAAGGCGCAAAGGTCATCCTGATGGCTCACCTCGGCCGCCCGAAGGGCAAGGTCGTTCCTGAGCTGAGCCTGGCTCCGGTCGCTGTTCGTCTCGGCGAGCTGCTCGGCATTACCGTGCCGCTGGCCAAGGACACCTACGGTGAGGACGCTCAGGCCAAGGTTGCCGCCATGAACGACGGTGACGTTGTGCTGCTCGAGAACGTTCGCTTTAACCCGGAGGAGACCAGCAAGGATCCGGCCGTGCGTGCTCCGTACGCCAAGAAGATCGCCGCTCTCGGCGAGGTCTTCGTTTCCGATGGTTTCGGCGTTGTGCACCGCGCTCAGGGTTCCGACTATGATGTGGCCGCTGATCTGCCGGCTGCTGCAGGCCTGCTGGTCGAGAAGGAAGTCAAGGCTCTGTCCAAGGCTACCGAGAACCCGGAGCGTCCATTCACTGTGGTGCTCGGTGGTTCTAAGGTCTCCGACAAGCTCGGCGTGATTGAGAACCTGCTCGACAAGGCCAACCGTCTGGTCATCGGCGGCGGTATGGTGTTCACCTTCCTCAAGGCCAAGGGCTACGAGGTCGGCACCTCCCTGCTGGAAGAGGATCAGCTGGATAAGGTCAAGGGCTACATCGAGACCGCTGAAAAGAACGGCGTTGAGCTCGTTCTGCCGACCGATATCGTTGTGAACCCCGGCTTCCCGGCTGGCGACACCCCGGTTGCTCCGGAGACCGTTGCCGCTGACGCCATCCCGGCCGACAAGATGGGCCTGGACATCGGCCCGGAGTCCCAGAAGCTCTTCCACGACAAGATCGTCGACTCCAAGACCGTCGTATGGAACGGCCCGATGGGCGTGTTCGAGATTCCGGAGTTCGCAGCCGGCACCAAGGCTGTGGCTCAGGGCCTCGTTGACGCTACCGCTGCTGGCGCATTCACCATCGTTGGTGGTGGCGATTCCGCTTCCGCAGTGCGTAACCTCGGCTTCCCGGAGGACGGCTTCTCCCACATCTCCACCGGTGGTGGCGCTTCCCTCGAGTTCCTTGAGGGCAAGGAGCTGCCGGGCCTGAAGGTTCTGGAGTAGTAACCGTTTTCGGTTGAAATAGGCTCCCCTCACCATAGGGGAGCCTATTATGCTTTTAGGATGCTGGAGGGGGGAAAGGACAAGGATGGCATCGCGACGTATTCCGCTGGTAGCCGGTAACTGGAAGATGAACTTCAATCATCTTGAGGCCACATATTTTGTACAAAAGCTGGTATGGCTGCTACGAGATGCTCACTTTGATTTCAAACGTTGTGAAGTCGCTTTATTCCCCTCATTCACATCATTGCGCAGCGTGCAAGTGCTGGTGGAAGCGGATAGGATGCACATCAATTATGGCGCTCAATCCGTGTCCGTCACCACGCAAGGCGCATTCACCGGCGATGTTTCCGCAGATATGATTGCAAGCCTCGGCTGCACATATGTGATTGTCGGCCATTCGGAACGTCGCAAATATCATCCAGAGGATGATGCGAATATCGTCGATCAGGTCAGAGCAGTGCTTGCCGCGGGCATGCAGCCGATTCTTTGCGTAGGCGAAAGCTTTGAGGAGCGTCGCCAGGGCATTGAACTGGACTTCGCAGTCGGCCAGGTTCATGACGTCACACGAGACCTCAATACCGAGGAAGCAGCCAAACTTATCGTGGCATATGAGCCGGTTTGGGCTATCGGCACTGGCATGGTGGCAACTCCGCAGACCGCGCAGGAAGCCGCCCATGCCATCCGTGACGATCTTGCAGCCACCTTTGACCGTACAGTGGCTGACACCGTTCGTATTCTCTATGGTGGTTCGGTGACTTCAAAGAACGCTGCCGAATTGATTTCCCAGCCCGATGTGGATGGATTCCTGATTGGCGGAGCTTCACTGGACGCTGAAGAACTCGCTAAAATCGCACGTTTGGCATTAAAAACCACACTTTCTCGAGCATAATGCCACGGTTTTCCCGTATGTGCGCTATGCTGTTCATCAGTAATTTCAAACCGGAGGTACCCTGTGACCGCTCTTAAGATCACGCTCGAAGTCATTGTCGTCGTGCTCAGCTGCTTGCTGACCCTGCTCATCCTTATGCATAAGGGCAAGGGCGGTGGCCTTTCCGACATGTTCGGTGGCGGCTTGACTCAGAATGCTGGCACCTCTGGTGTGGCTGAGAAGAATCTGAACCGTTGGACCGTTATCATCGCCCTGATTTGGGTTGCCCTGATTATCGGCCTTGACATGATGACTAAGTTCAACCTCGGCTGAGCTTTACATATGCTTTCTACGACCCATGACCGTATGTTCGGTCATGGGTCGTATTCGTTTCATTGAGCTCGATGAGCGCTAAGCAATAAACAGCAGCATGTCCGCCAACGTTGTTCGTATAAAGGGGAGAACATTATGGTTACGATGAACCGCAACAAAGTCGTTATCGTCGGCACGGGTCAGGTGGGATCGACCGCCGCATACGCCATCGTCACGCACGGTTTGTGCAATGAGCTGGTGTTGATCGATCATTTCACTGAAAAGGCCATCGCTGAAGCACATGATCTCGATGATGGCAGCGAATTCCAAGATCGCCATGTCAAGGTGCACGCCGGAGATTATTCCGAATGCAAGGACGCAGACATTGTGGTCATCACCGTGGGCCGTAAACCCCCGGCAAACTCCACCCGCATGGCAGAACTCGGTTTTACTGTGGGATTAGTTGGCGATGTCGTGGACCATGTAATGTCTTCCGGTTTCAACGGCGTCATTGTCATGGTTTCCAACCCTGTTGATGTGATGGCCTGGTATGCCTGGAAGCGTTCGGGTCTGCCACGTACTCAGGTGCTGGGAACCGGTACCGCACTGGATACTTCCCGTCTGAAGACCATTATTGGTGAAGAGACCGGTCTGGATCCTCGCAATGTTGGTGGATTCGTTATGGGCGAACATGGCAATTCGCAGTTCACTGCATGGTCCACCGTATCGCTTGGCGGTAAGCCGTTCGGCCGATTCCTTGCCGATAATCAGGACCGATTCTCTTCCGTATCCACTGCGGAGATTGAAGAGAAGACCCGCACACGCGGCAATGAGATTGTCGCAGCCAAGCACGGTACGAACTATGGCATTGCCTCCACTGTAGCCGGTATTGTGCAGACAATTTTGTGGGATGAACGCCGTATTGTACCGGTTTCCACATTGCTGGACGGCGAGTACGGTGAGCATGACGTGTTCCTCGGCGTTCCCACTGAGCTCAGGGCCAATGGCGCCAACGAAATCGTAGAACTGGAACTCAACGACGAAGAACACGAAAAGCTGCATCATTCCGCCGAACTTGTACGCGAGCATTGCAAGGGGCTGCTGTGACCAACACGCTGACCGACAAGCCACAACTACTGGTTGCCGATCTTGATGGCACCTTGCTGCACGATGCGGAAGTATTCGAAAACCGAAACATCACCCAGCACAGCATCGATGTCATCAATCGTGCCCATGATGCCGGCTATAAGTTCGCCGTTGCTACCGCACGGCCGGTGAGCACTGGACTGCGATTCGCACAGATACTCCCAGTTGATGCCGTCATTTACCTCAATGGTGCACTTATCGACTTCGATCCCGCACATTCGAATTTCGAAACATTGACTAAGGATTCAACCGAAGGCAATCCAGATCTCATCAAAATCGGATTCTCCTCCAAGCGTGCCTGTGAGGTTTGCCAACAGCTTTTGAAGCATATACCTGGATTGAAGCTGGGCATTGTGATGAACGATGTACGTTACACGAATTTCGATGTTCGCCAGTATTGGAAAACCCAGTCCTTCCAATACACCAACTTCCAAGTCAGCACAGATGCCTCCGGCAATGAGTACAGCGTTCGTATACTCGAGCCTGATGCCAACCATCCAATTCCGGTACCTCAGGGGACTGCGGATAAGATTACGATCTTCCCGGAAGGCAATCAATGGGATGGACTGGAATCACTGATTCCGGATGATTTCGATGTATCGATTTCCGAAGGCGTGATGTGGATGCTGATGAATCCCAACGCCAATAAACAGCATGCAATGAATATCGTATGCGAGCGTCTGGGTGTACCGTTGGAGCAGACCGTCGCCTTTGGCGATGATCTTATCGACATTGATATGATGCGTGCCTCGGGCAGGGGAGTGGCTGTCTCCAATGCCAATCCAAAGGTCCTTGCAATCGCGGACGAAGTCTGCCCTGCAAACAATGACGATGGCGTGGCCCAATGGATTGAGTCACAGCTACAGTAGGAATCATGAACAACACTATGTTGGAGGAGCGCGCTTATGGCGCGTTGATTGGGTTGGCCATTGGCGATGCGCTCGGCATGCCTACGCAAAGCATGTCAGTAGATCAGATACGTGCTGAATATGGAGCAAAGCCTATACGAGACTTTGTGAATGCTTCACCAAAACAGCCGATAGCGCCTAATATGAAAGCCGGCTCGATTACCGACGATACTGAACAGGCGCTCGTCCTAGCGAATCAGCTGATTGCCGGAGCAGGTGAATTGGACATCCATCAGTATGCGCAATCATTGCTCAACTGGGAAGATGGCATGAAGGCCAAAGGTTCGCTTGACTTGCTCGGGCCGTCCACCAAGTCCGCATTGGAACAGTTCAAGGCCGGCGTGGATGTGAATCTTACGGGCATTCATGGCACTACCAATGGCGGCGCCATGCGAGCCTGCCCCATCGGCATCGCCAACCGTCCGGACACTCATTTGGCGGATACCGCACGCCGTTCCTCCATTGTGACTCATAACACCACGCATGGCATTGAATCCACCATGCTGATTGCGGCAACGGTGAGTTATGGTTTGGAAGGCGCTGAAGCCGGTGAAGCCATGATGATGGCACTGAATTACGTGACCGCTTACCTTGCCATGAATCGTTTTGAGGGCATGGAAGTGGGGCATTGGTCGCCTAAAGCTTCCGTCATCGCACGTACACGTTGGGCTATTGCTTGGGCTCATGAGCACGCGGATTCGCAATCCGGCGACATTTACGACCATGACATGTTCGGCGATCAGCTTCGTGCGCTTGTCGGTACCAGTGTGGAAGCGAATGAATCCGTGCCCGCGGCCTTCGCTATCGCCACACGGTATGCGCAACGCCCGTTTGACGCATTATGTGTGGCCGCCAATGTTGGCGGTGATACCGACACCATTGGCGCTATGGTAGGCGCAATGCTCGGCGCGGTTCACGGTGCTGGAGGATTCCCCGCAGAAATGGTTCGTAAGGTTCAGGAAATCAACCACATCGATATGAGGCAGACAGCAAAGGAACTGCTTGCCATCTCCAGGAGCGATGAACAATGAGCAGAGTCATTTCCTTAGGGCAAATGCTGGTTGACCTGACCATGCGTATCGACCGCGTGCCCGAGCCGGGTGGCGATGCCTTCGCCGATGAAGCCGTGGCTCGTGTAGGCTCCAGTTTCAATATTCTGCACGCGGTACGTCAGATGGGCATAGATGCTGCGCATGGCGGCATTATTGGCACCGGTCCGTGGGCTACGCAGATTCGTGACGCGCTGGTGTCTGACGGCATAGAACATATTGGCCTCACCGATTTCTCCCGCGATTCCGGTATCTGCATGGCTATGACCGACGCTCGGGCCGAACGAACATTCGTCACTGTGCGCGGTGCAGAAACCCAAGGCAATGAACATTGCTTCGAAGCAATCGAGCCCGCGAACGACGATATCGTACATATCAATGGCTACACGTTCGCTCATCCCACCGCCCGTGGCCTGTACGCGTTCCTGACACGATACGAATCCCACAAATTCACTACGGTGTTCGATCCGTCTTCGGTAACGGCTGGCGCGGAAGACCGTTTACTATCCGCAATCATTGCACACAAGCCTATCTGGTCGTGCAATTATGAGGAAGCTCTTGCATTGGCTCGTCGATTGGGCATATCCGGTTCTTCCTTGGAAGATACCGGTAACACCTGCGCCTCATTGAGTACAGCCGTTCAAGCGCCGGTTATTCTTCGCGCTGGTGCATCAGGTGCTTGGCTGTGTGCTGAGCCTGGGGCACAAGCTGAACTGATTCCCTCCTACCATGTGCACGCCGTGGATACCAATGGTGCCGGTGACTGTCATGTAGGCGTGATGAGTGCAGAACTGATTCGCGGCGCTTCGTTGCATGATGCAGTTCGAACCGCCAATATCGCCGCGGCGATTTCCGTGACCCGTCGTGGTCCGGCTACCTGCCCCTCTCGCGAAGAATTGGCAGCTATTGCCTAACACAGTTATTGCCGTAGTGGCTTACACAAATGCCACTGCGGCATCTCATTATTCCATTGTTACAACACGCAAATTGAACTCGAATTGAACTAGGTGTAGTCTTTGAACCGTTGTTCAACATGAAATTGAACTTCTGTTTGGAGGGACTATGACCGTCACGGTATTCGCCCAGCGTTTGCGCAACGCTATGGACAGCAGGGGATTGAAACAGGTCGACTTGGTGCATGCGGCGGAACACCGTGGTGTCAAAATGGGCAAAAGCCATATCAGCCAATATGTTGCCGGCAAAACCATGCCGCGTGAAGATGTGCTGGACTTTCTTGCCAGCGAATTGGATGTGGATACGAACTGGCTTAGGGGAGAGACCAGTGAGACATCGGAACGACACAATGAGGGGATGGCTACTATGCCTGTTGAACAATCCACAGCTAATGTGACTCGGGCCGAATCCGTTGATGAGATTCCAGCTGGTCGCCGCCGTGCATTCGGTAAGTCTCATAAGCTCGACAACGTGCTGTACGATGTGCGTGGACCTGTGGTGGACGAAGCCGCACGCATGGAAGCGGATGGCACGCACATTCTGAAATTGAACATCGGCAATCCGGCACCGTTTGGTTTCCGTACGCCGGATGAGGTCGTTTATGATATGGCGCATCAGTTGACTGAGACTGAAGGTTATTCGCCATCCAAAGGCCTGTTCTCCGCGCGCAAGGCCATTATGCAGTACGCACAGCTGAAGAACCTGCCGAATGTGACCATCGATGATATTTACACCGGCAATGGCGTTAGCGAGCTCATTAACCTCTGCATGTCCGCTCTGCTGGATGACGGTGACGAGGTGTTGATTCCAAGCCCTGATTATCCGCTGTGGACGGCCTGCGTGAATCTGGCTGGCGGCACCGCAGTACATTACGTATGTGATGAGCAATCAGAATGGTATCCGGATATTGACGATATTCGTTCCAAGATCACCGATCGTACGGTGGCCATCGTGCTTATCAATCCGAACAATCCAACTGGCGCGCTTTATCCAAAGGAAGTGCTCCAGCAGATTGTGGATATCGCGCGCGAACACCAGCTCATCATCTTCTCCGATGAGATCTACGACCGTTTGGTCATGGACGGATTGCAGCACACGTCTATCGCCTCGCTTGCCCCGGATTTGTTCTGCGTTACGTTCTCGGGCCTCTCGAAGTCTCATATGATTGCCGGCTACCGTGTAGGCTGGATGGTGCTTTCCGGCAATAAGCGTATCGCCAAGGATTACATTGAGGGCATCAACATGCTGGCGAATATGCGTATTTGCTCGAATGTGCCGGCGCAATCCATTGTGCAGACGGCATTGGGTGGTCATCAGAGTGTGAACGACTACATTGTGCCGGGTGGCCGACTCTACGAGCAGCGCGAGTATATTTACAATGCAATCAACGCCATTCCTGGTTTGACGGCGGTTAAGCCCAAGGCCGCGTTCTACATCTTCCCGAAGATCGATGTGAAGAAGTTCAATATTCATGATGATGAGCAGTTCGCTCTTGACCTGCTTCATGATGAACGCATTCTAATCACTCGAGGCGGCGGCTTCAACTGGGGTGAACCTGATCACTTCCGTATCGTGTATCTGCCACGCATCGAAGTGCTCAAAGACGCCACCAACAAAATCGCCAACTTCTTCAGTTATTATTGGCAGAACTAATGGAAAACCTTCGTTGAGCCTGTTTTGATACAGCGCTAGACCTGTTCTCATAAAAGGGGTTAAGGGCTGTTCAATCTGCAAGTTCAATAGTGGTTTTTCGGCCATTCCGCAACATTCCGCAACAAATCTCTTTTTCGTTGCCGAGCGACATTCGGGTGCGTAGGCCTCGCGCTGAGATAGCACAGCGCGAGGCCTCTCTTATATTTGATTGCGAGAAGGCCTCCGGCTTGCAGCCTCGCTCTATATAAACGTTGATTGCCTCGGAATATGGGAAGACCACCCTCCCCGTGGGGACTGTATTATCAAGTGTGTAACTGATAGTAACTATGTGCTTGATTTGGATAATCTCATCAAGTTTGCGGGTAGACCTGTGCAAGGAATATGAGAAATGATGGGAGAATAATCGTATGGACGAACTGATTCTGCCAGACAAGCCGTGGACTCAACGTCAGATTCGAGACTTGCGTAAAGAAATTATCGCTGACATGACGCTGGATGCACAAACCGCGCTTGCCTCTAGGATTGGCGACGTGCTTCCGGTATTCAAAATCTCGGATATGCGTGAAGCTCCGCACAGCGGATATCGTGCCGTGCATGTCATAGTGAAGCTCCCGGATGGGGTTTTCTGTGAAGTGCAGGTGCGTACGTTGCTGCAGGATGCTTGGGCTAACTGTTACGAGCTTGCGGGGGATATTTATGGGCGCGCTATCCGATACGAAGGCAAACCGGACCATGATGACCACGGTGTGGTTGATTCGTTGAAGAATATATCGGCAAGTGTCGCGACGTTGGAGAAGGCGTTGAATGATTCAAACGACAACAATGTCAAGCGAAAAGCCATAACCGCATCCATGTCCTCAATAATCGAAGTACGTGATTCCCTTGGGGAGAAACGTGACATTCTTAAACGTTTCTAACTATTATGGGGATATCAATAGGAAAGGAACCATGATGGTGGGTGTCATTATCCGGTATAACCGGAAGACTGGGGACCGTTGTGTCAAGGTTTATGACGGCCCCAACGGATATCTCGATGCAGGCAATGATCCAGCGTATTTGCGCGATTCCGCAAAAGTCGGAACCGATTGGGAGGTTGCCTTAATCGGCTCCGACTCCTTGGCTTCGGTGATGCATACGCATTCCCGTTATTTCAGCGGCAAGGATCGGACAAAGGAACTGGCCGCCCAGTTCGAGTAAACAATCAAATTCAGGTGGGTTCGATTCTATCAATCGCATGCAGGTTCATCGAAACCGTGTGAAACACGTTGATTACTGTGTTTCACACGGTTTCGGTGTAATTCAGACATAGTTTCAGATGCCTAGCACACTATCTGCCATGACCTGCACGAGGTGGGTCAACACTGCACTAATTCCATACCTCTTCAGCAATAGAGCGGACCAGGGCGATCTTGGCCCACTGCTGATCTTCGGTCAGGTGGTTGCCTTCTTCGGTGGAAGCAAAGCCGCATTGCGTAGACAGGCACAGACGCTCCAGCGGCACATACTGCGCTGCTTCGGCGATACGAGCCTTAATCGCTTCAGGATTTTCCAGCTCAGGCTTCTTGGAGGTGATCAGGCCGAGCACCACCTTCTTGTCTCCGGACACCTTGGCCAACGGTTCGAAATCACCGGAACGATCATCATCGAACTCAAGATAGTAGGCGGCAACATTCTCTTCGCCGAAGAGCACATCGGCCACCTGACCATAGCCACCTGCGGAGAACCACTGAGACTGGTAGTTGCCGCGGCAGATATGCGTGGTCACCACCATGTCTGCCGGTACAGAAGCAATCACCGCATTGTTTACTGCGGCGTACTGGCGCTGCACGGTCTTGGCATCAACGCCGAAAACGGTGTCCTTGAAGTCCTCGCCGACAAATGCGCCCCAAGTACAATCATCGAACTGCAGCGTACGGCAGCCGGCCTCGTACAAATCATGGGCTACCTGAATATAAGCGTTGGCAATAGCTTCAGCCAGAGCATCGTTATCCTTGTACGGGCTGTGCGCTTCCTCGGCGATACCCTGCTGCAGCACAAACAGCGTCTGCGCGGGGGAGGGCACGGTCTGCTTGGCGATGGTGTTCTCATCTTCCAAAGCCTTGACGAACTTGTAATGCTCCACGAACGGATGATGCTCACCACTGAGCTCGCCATCCACACCGGCAGCCTCGGTCACGGGCGTGCCATCGGAACCCTTGAACAGAATCGGAGCAGTGCCGCGCTTTACACCGTTCAAACCCCACATGAAGTCAAGATGCCAGTAGGCGCGGCGGAATTCACCATCAGTAATCACACGCAAGCCAGCTGCCTTTTGCTTGGCAACCAGCTCGGTGATGGCCTTGTCTTCAACAGCCTTCAGTTCGGCAGCATCAATACGTCCGGCTTCGAAATCAGCACGGGCTGCTTTGAGCTCGGCAGGACGAAGATAGCTACCAACCACGTCGGCGCGGAAAGGTGCATTATGCTGATACGTCATGGAGTCGCTCCTTAACGATTCATGACCGCTGAACCAAATCAAACAATCAGTTCACCAGCCATGATTGGTGTGGTTATGTCAACGTCGTTTGTTGAACATGCCATCATCGCATATCCAACAAACATATACGTTGGGTACCTTATCAGCGCAATTGCAACACTGTCTGCAGCGTCTCACAGAACGTTACTGTGCTGTTCAAAAAACTTATGGCTTATCCTTATGCGCAATCCTGAGTGAATCAATCACACCGATTACCGCGCCAATAGCTGCAGGAGTCAACCATCCAAGCTGTTGATGCTGCAACGGAAGCGCATTCAGCAAGGATTCAAGCCACGGCAGCGAACCACCAAACACAGTGACCAGCGAAGCGATACAACCAATCAACGCCACAATGCCAACCAACAGCACCATCCAGAAATACACGCGGGGGAAACGTGCCGCAAACACTGTATGCGTGATGGCCAGCAGCACGAGCACAATCGAAATCGGGTACAATGCGGACAACACTGGTACGGAAACCTTAATGATCAGACTTAATCCAGCGTTGGAGACCACGAAACTGAAGATGGTGAACGCCAGTTGCCATGCACGATAGCTTACTGTGTGACCGGCTACGGTCGGGAACTTGGTGTGGAAGTAAGTGGCGCAAGTGCAAATCAGACCTGTGCAAACATTCAAACATGCGATGACGAATACGATGCCGAGAAAAATAGTGCCGGCAGTGCCGAAAATCGTGGAGGTAAGGTTCGTCAACACCGTGGCACCAGTGTCACTATTCGCATTGATAGCAGTAATGGAACCGGAAACCGCACCAACATAGCTCAGCGCACCGTAGATCAGAATCAGCAGGACTCCAGTGCCAAGTCCGGCAATTGCAGTCTCACGCTGTACCTGTGACTCCTCGGTAACGTTGAGTGCACGTACGTTGGCTGAAATGACAATACCAAAATACAAGGCAGCAAGCAGATCCATCGTCTGATAACCATCGAGGAATCCACGAGCCATCTGATTGGTTTGATAATTACCGGAAGGTGCAGTGGCTGTAGCAATACCATGTACCAGACAAGCTACGAACAATACTGCAATCAGTACCAGCAGCAACGGCCCCATGAAGCGGCCAAGCACTTTGGATAGTTTTTCAGGATGCTGGGCGAAGAGAAATGCCAGCGTGAAGAACAGCAGTGAATACAGGAGCTGAGCTATCCATTTGGAGCCATCTGGCACGAGCGGCACCACCATCATTTCGAATGATGTTGTAGCTGTGCGAGGAATCGCGAAGCACGGCCCAATGGTCAAAATAATGGCAATGCCGAGAAACAGCGCGAATTTGGGGGAGACCCGGCCGGCGAGCTTATCAAAACCATCTGCAAACGTGACCGCCAATACGCCAAGAATTGGCAGACCCACCGCAGACACAATGAATCCAATGGCTGCAGGTATTGTGGCAGCTCCTGCCTGTGCACCTACGAACGGCGGGAAAATGAGGTTTCCTGCACCAAAGAACATCGAAAAGAAGGTAAACGTCATCACCACGCGCTGTCGGCTATTCAGGGTGCGCAATACATATCCTCTCATCAGAGCGCCCTATATCAAGTTCAGGCACAATCTCTCTGTTCGCGAACTTACCAGTCAGGGAACTTTGCGGCAAGAGAGAGTCGTACCGATGGCATCCGAATGCCCACGTTTCGGTCATCATCGACGATATTTGCTTATTGTTGTTTCCGGCCAGAGCAAAGGGCCTGCAATATATGCGCACAGGGTTGACATCGTTGGCGGACAGCAAATGAGGCTCTGACCATATTTTCAGGTCAGAGCCTCATTGAGTGTTACTGATAATGTGCTATTCGCACATTACGTCAGTGATCTCAGGCGTTCACGCGATCGATGCCGGACTGAACGTCGGCCAGCACGGAATCCCAGGACTTGATGAAGGCGGCGACACCGTCGGCCTCCAGCTTGTCGGTGACGTCCTTCAGGTTGATGCCGAGCTCAGCCAGCTTGTTGATGATGGCGTGGGACTCTTCGTAGGTGCCCTCGATGGACGGAGCGCCGTTGCCGTGATCAGCCAGAGCGTTCAGGGTCTTCTCCGGCATGGTGTTGACGATGTGCGGAGCAACCAGCTCGTCAACGTACTTGCAGTCGGAGTAAGCCGGGTTCTTGGTGCCGGTGGAAGCCCACAGCGGACGCTGAACCTTGGCGCCCTTGGCAGCCAGGTCGGCCCAGCGCGGATCCTCGGCGAACTTCTTCTCGAACAGTTCGTAAGCCAGGCGAGCGTTGGCCACAGCAGCCTTGCCCTCCAGAGCCTTAGCCTCGTCGGAGCCGTTGGCTTCCAGCAGCTTGTCCACAGCGGTGTCCACGCGGGAGACGAAGAAGGAAGCGACGGAGCCGATGTGCTTCAGGTCGTGGCCGTTAGCAGCAGCCTGGGCGATGCCCTCGATGTAAGCGTCGATGACCTGCTCATAACGCTCGAGAGAGAAGATCAGGGTGACGTTCACGGAGATGCCCTTGGCCAGGGTAGCGGTGATGGCCGGCAGGCCTTCGAGGGTTGCCGGAATCTTGATCATGGCGTTCGGACGGTTGACCTTCTCCCACAGCTCGACAGCCTGCTTCTCGGTGGCTTCGGTCTCGTGGGCCAGACGCGGGTCAACTTCGATGGAGACGCGGCCGTCAACGAAGTCGGTCTTCTCAGCGATCTCACGGAAGATGTCGGTGGCGTTGCGCACATCGGTGGTGGTGAGCTCGCGAACGGCGGTCTCAACGTCGACCTTGCCGAGTTCCTTGAGCTGAGCATCGTACGGGCCGACCTGGCTCAGAGCCTTCTGGAAGATGGACGGGTTGGTGGTAACGCCGACCACGTTCTTGTTGGCGATGAGGTCCTGCAGGGAGCCGGACTCGATGCGGGAGCGGGACAGATCGTCCAGCCAGATGGAAACGCCGGAATCGGACGTACGCTGAGTTGCTTCAGTCATATTTTTCTCCTTGTTATTGGTTCCCCTCCTTTAAGAGGGGAACCGAAATTTATTAAATTATTCAGTAATCAGGCGTTAGCCTCGGCGATGGAAGCTTCAGCAGCCTCGACCACGTGCTCGGCGGTGATGCCAAGGTCGATCATGTTCTGAGCGCCGTCACCCTGCAGGCCGAACTGCTCGATGGAGACAGGCTTGCCGTAGGAGCCGAGGTACTTGTACCACGGCATGGCGACGCCGGCCTCGACGGAGACACGGGCCTTGACGGAAGCCGGAAGCACGGCCTCCTTGTACTCGGCGTCCTGCTCCTCGAACCATTCCATGGACGGGAAGGAGACCACGCGAGCCTTGACACCCTTCTCAGCCAGGGTCTTGGCAGCAGCGACAGCCCACTGGACTTCGGAGCCGGAAGCCATGATGATGACATCCGGAGTGCCTTCGGTGTCGACGAGCACGTAAGCGCCCTTCTTGACGCCGTCCTTAGCCTTGGCAGCGGTCTCAGCCAGAGTCGGCACGCCCTGACGGGTCAGCACCATGGCGCCCGGCAGAGTGTTCTTCTTCTCGAAGAAGTAACGGTAGGCTTCAGCGGTTTCGAAGGCGTCGGCAGGACGGATGACCTCGAGCTGCGGGATAGCGCGGAAGGAAGCGAGGTGCTCAACCGGCTGGTGAGTCGGACCATCTTCTCCGACAGCCACGGAATCGTGGGTCCAGACGTAGAGGTTCGGAATCTCCATGAGGGCGGCCAGACGAACGGCGGAACGCTCGTAGTCGGAGAACATGAAGAAGGTGCCGCCGAACGGACGGGTGTGGGAGCCCAGCAGGATGCCGTTGGTGATGCAGCCCATGGTGAACTCGCGCACGCCGAAGTGCAGCTGACGACCGAACTCGTTGCAGTTCGGCCACTGAACGGTAGCGCACTCAGCCGGAGCGAAGGTAGCAGCACCCTTGAGGTCGGTCTTGTTGGAGCCACCGAGGTCGGCGGAGCCGCCCCAGAGTTCCGGCATAACAGCAGCGATGGCGTTCAGCACGGAGCCGGAAGCGCCACGGGTGGCAACACCCTTGCCGACTTCGAAGGTGGCCTCAAGGTCATCAATGGCCTTGTCGAAGCCTTCCGGCAGTTCGCCGGCCTTCAGACGGTCGTACAGGGCAGCCTTGTCCGGGTTGGCCTTGCGCCAAGCGTCGAACTTCTCATCCCAAGCCTTGTGTGCTTCGAGACCGCGATCGGCGACCTTGCGAGCGTGAGCCAGGGCTTCTTCGTCGATGTGGAAGGACTCTTCCGGATCGTAACCGAGAACCTTCTTCAGGCCGGCAACGGCCTCGGCACCGAGCTTGGAGCCGTGAGAAGACGGATCGTTGGTCTTGCCCGGGGTCGGCCAAGCGATCAGGGAGTGAACCTTGATGAGCTTCGGCTGATCCGGAGCGGCAGCCTCAGCCTTTGCGATCACGTCAGCCAGGCCTTCGATGTCCTCCTTGTAGGAGCCATCAGGCTGGATGAAGCTGAACTCATCGGTGTACCAGCCGTAGGCCTGGAAGCGCTTCAGCACGTCCTCAGCCAGAACCAGGTTGGTGTCGCCTTCGATCTGGATGCGGTTGGCGTCGAAGATCACGGTCAGGTTGCCGAGCTTCTGGTTAGCAGCCAGAGCAGCAGCCTCGCCGGAGATGCCTTCCTCGATATCGCCTTCGCCGCAGATGGCCCAGATCTTGTGGTAGAACGGGGAATCTTCCTTCGGGGTCTCCGGATCGAGCAGGCCACGCTGGAAACGCTCGCCGTAAGCAAAGCCGATGGCGGAAGCGAAGCCCTGGCCCAGAGGACCGGTGGTCATTTCGATGCCCGGGGTCAGACCGTACTCAGGGTGGCCCGGGGTGCGGGTGTCAGCGCCGCCACGGAAGTTCTTGAGATCGTCCAGAGTCACGCCGTAGCCGGAGAAGTACAGCTGAACGTACTGGGTGAGGGAAGCGTGGCCGCCGGAAAGAATGAAGCGATCGCGGCCTTCCCAGTTGGGATCGTTAGGATCGTGCTTGATGAAGTGCTGGTACAGGGTGTAGGCGACAGGCGCCAGGGAGATAGGGGAACCGGGGTGGCCGGAACCAGCCTTCTCAACCGCGTCAGCCGAAAGGACCTTTGCCATTGCGATGGCGCGCTCGTCGAGCTCGGTCTCCTTGAATTCGGTCATGGATTTACTTTCCTTCCAATTGGTCGGGCCGCGTATCCGGCTTGTGCCGGGCGCTTGACGCCCTCACATTGCGTTTCCCATGTTAACGTCGGAAGAAGACGTTTGTGGTGCATATTTGGCGTGTTTTGGTAAGTTGTGTTCTGTTAGCGTTCACAATTACCATTCATTCGCTACCAACGAACGTATTAGCACTCGAAACCAATGAGTGCTAATACAATATGAATCGAGGCTTACGCTGGTTTGATATCGATCAGCCGTTGAATGTGACACGCCGGAACGTCGGTGTTGTTCTTTCAGCGTGTCGTTCGCGTTATCTCACTCGAAACGTCATGCACCTGCTGTGCATGAATGCCGAACATGAGATAGCGGGCATATCAGATGTATGCGTGCGCCACGCAAATTACGTATATATGGAATGCACATAAGGAGGCGCGCATGACGCAATCCAGACGCATGTTGGTGCTGCGCGCCGTGGTTGAAGACTACATTCGGTCTCAGGAACCCGTGGGATCCACATCGCTCACCAAACAACATGATCTAGGCGTCAGCTCGGCCACGATTCGCAACGATATGGCAGCACTGGAAGATGAGGGCTACCTCATCCAACCGCACACGTCAGCAGGACGCGTACCCACCGAAAAAGGGTACCGTTACTTCGTTGATCGTCTTGCCACAGTCATGCCATTAAGCGAAGCGCAACGTCGAGGTATTAACAGCTTTTTGGAAGGCTCGGTCAGCTTAAAGGATGCACTGCAACGCGCGGCTCGCCTGCTTTCAGAGATAACTGGCCAAGTCGCGATAGTCGCATCCCCATCATTGGCCAAAGCCACAATGCGGCACGTCGAAATGGTCCCGGTGGCCATGAACACACTGCTTGCTGTGGTCATCACCGATACCGGGCGTGTGGCACAGCATGGTCTCGTCGTACCCTCCATGCCATCAGCGGATGATATCAATCATCTATCGTCGACAGTAAACGAGCAATGCGGCGGCCTATCTCTGGCAAAAGCGGGGGAGAAGGTCCGCTCCATCGCCGAAACAGCAGGATTCGAAGAAGTCAAGGCAGTTGCTAAAGCATTGGCCGATGCTTTTGAATCTATGGCATTGGATGAGCGAGCCAATGAGTTGTACATGTCTGGGGCTTCGCACCTTGCTCATTCGCGTTCCTTGGCCGATTTGGCACCATTGTTCGATGCATTGGAGGAGCAAGTTGTGCTCATGAAGCTGATGAGCAATCTCAGCGAGGAAACCAATGCGTCCGGAGTTGGCGTTGCCATCGGCTCGGAAAGCCATACACCCGGACTCTTGCATGCCTCAGTAGTCAGTAGCGGGTATGGACGTAAGGCTGCTTCCCGCGACTCGAATCTCGATGACGGTTCGACTACGAGCCCGAGCGACAACGAACCCGTTGCATTCGTCGGATCCATCGGCCCCACACATATGGATTATGCGGCCACTATGGCCGCGGTTCGAGCGGTGGCGCGATACCTCAGCGCCTTTATTTCCGAAAGCGGAACCGACGCATCATGAAAGATCAACTCTTCGGATCGGCATTTGCATGTTTTCAACATGCATGTGAACGCTGACCGCGGGCTATGGCACAATAACCGGCAGACTACACGAACACAAAGGATCATTCAGTGGCAGATTATTACGAAACCCTAGGTGTTGACCGCAACGCCAGCGACGCTGATATCAAAAAAGCTTATCGCAAGCTCAGCCGTAAATATCACCCGGACATTGCCGGCCCTGAATTTGAAGACAAGTTCAAGGAAGTCAACAACGCATACGAAGTGTTGTCGAACCCGGATAAGCGCCGTATGTATGATTCCGGTGTGGATCCCAATAATCCCAATGCCGGTGCCGGTGGTTTCTCCGGTGGCTTTGGAGATATGGGCGATGTGTTCTCCACATTCTTCGGCTCCGCTTTCGGCGGCGGCTCCCAAGGCCCTGTTCCGCGCACTCAGCCCGGACGTGACGCTCTCGCTTCGGCGTCCATTGATTTGAAGACCGCCGTCTTTGGCGGTACTGCACATGTAAAGATCAATACGTTTGCGCTGTGCCAGGAATGCGGTGGCTCTGGATCCCAAGGCGGAGCACAACCGGTCACCTGCCCGGATTGCCACGGCCAAGGCTTCATGCAGAAGGTCGTTCGCACGATGCTGGGACAGATGATGACTTCCGCACCTTGCGAGCGATGCGAAGGTCACGGCACCATCATCAAGAACCCGTGCCCCAGCTGCATGGGCCACGGTCGAGTGCGCACCACGCGCAACGTTGGCGTCAGCGTGCCGGCCGGCATCAATGACAACGCTCGTCTTCGTCTTGCCAATCAAGGTGAGGTCGGCGAAGGCGGCGGCGCCGCAGGCGATTTGTATATTGATATCCGCATCCGTACCGATAAGCAGTTCACTCGCGACGGCGATAATCTGCATTGCTGGATTCAAGTGCCGATGAGCTGGGCAGTGCTGGGCCATGATTTGGATATCGATACGTTTGACGGCAAGCAGACGATTTCCATTCCCGCAGGCTGCCAGCCGGAAGATACTGTGACGCTGAAGGGGCTTGGCGTCACCAACATTCGTAACAACGACGAACGTGGCGATTTGATTGCCCATGTCAACGTGCTTATTCCTACAAAGCTTGATGACAGCGAACGCCATCTCATCGAACAGTTCGCGCAATCGCATGATTCGGATGCTTCGCATGTGGCCCAGGCATCCCGACCGCAAGCCGGGCAGAAAAAGGCTGGCTTCTTCAGCAAATTGAAGGACGCATTGAGCTGAGCTGAATGCCGGCGTCAATAAGCCTGTTGCGTTGAATAAGGAAGGGTGTGGGAGTCTTATCGATGAAGACTCCCACACCCTTCCTTATGGCCTGCTTAGTTTAGGAAATAGAGCAATCAGCCGAGCAGCGTCCGGCACATGGAGCGGTATTCACTGACGTATCCACCGCCAAAGAACACGCAATGGCCGGCGATGGGGTAGAGCTGCCAAAGAGTCAGACGTTCCTGCCATCCGGCTTTCAACGGATGCACTGACTGGTAGCCTTCGGTAATCTGCGTCAAATAGCTCATACCAAACAGGTGCAGCATGGCCAAATCCTCTTCGCGGTGACCGCCGTGTGCCGCTGGGTCGATGAGAACGGCCTCGCTGTGGCCGGAATCAGCAGTCCACATCACATTGCCGCTCCACAGGTCGCCATGAATACGGGCCGGCTTATCATTTGCCGCTCGGCCCATGAGATCTGGAAGCGCTTCAATTACGCGCTCAGTCAAATCAACGTCACGCTTGTCCAGCTCGCCACGCTTTACGCCAAGTTCCACCATCGGCCGCAGACGACCATCAGCGAAATAACTGATGGGGTCGCTCCATGTGCCGGTGTCCATCTTTACTGGGTCTTGAAGCGGTCCAAAATAACATGTGCCATCGTACCCGTCTGGGGCGGAACCGAAGAATTCAGCTCCGGCGTCATGCATACGAGCGAGCGCAGCGCCAAAATCAAAAGCTGCTTTCGCCGTGGGAGATGAGCTGCTGACCCGTTCAATATCGAGGTAATCCTTACCCCATCCGTACACTTCGACCACGCGCGGTCCGCCTTGAGCATGTGCGGCGCCAAGCCATTCCAAGCCGCGTCCCTCGCATTCAAAGAAGCCTTGTGGTGCGAAAGCCCTGCTTTTGCGATATGTTGCCATCGCAGTCCCTCCTCCTATTCTGTTTCCACTTTGCATTGTAGAAGCCGTGGTTGTCATCGTTGTTGACATGATTTCTTAGTGTTGTTCTACACCCCCTTCGGTAGTGTGTTCATCGTCATAACTACGAGATAAGAATGAATTAAGAGGGGTTATGAATTTTTTCCAAGCCATTGTTCTTGGCATTATTCAGGCGCTGACTGAGTATCTTCCAGTTTCCTCCAGCGCTCATATTCGTATTTTCGGTGATCTGATGCTGGGTTCCGACCCAGGTGCTGCGTTCACCGCCATTATTCAAATCGGTACTGAGCTTGCTGTGGTGTTGTATTTCCGCCGCGACATCATCAATATTCTGACGCATTGGTTTGCTTGCTTGTTTGGCAAAAACGGCAAGGATTTCAAGTCTCGTATGGGTCGTGGAGACTATTACGCCACAATGGGCTGGAATGTGATTGTTGGTTCCATTCCGATTGTCATTCTTGGTTTTACGCTGCAGAACATTGTTGAAACGACGCTGCGCAATCTGTGGATTACCGTCACCGTGCTGTTCCTGTTCGGTATTCTGCTGTGGGTGGTGGATGCTCGTGCGCGTCAATCCAAGACTATGGCCGATATGACGTATCGCGATGCTTTCCTGTTCGGTCTGGGACAGTCTCTTGCCTTGATTCCTGGCGTGTCTCGTTCAGGCGGCACCATTACCGTTGGCCGTGCACTTGGATATGAACGTGAGGCCGCTGTGCGACTGAGCTTCTTGATGGCTATTCCCGCTGTTCTGGGATCTGGTTTGCTTGAAGCGGTTAAGGCTGTGAAGAACTACAAGGCCGACGCGTTGTTCCCTGGCTGGGGCCCAACCATTGTGGCGGCTGTCGTGTGCTTCATTCTGGGCTACATTGTCATCATCGGCTTCCTGAAGTTCGTGTCCACATTCTCGTACAAGGCTTTTGCCATCTACCGTATCGGACTGGCCGTTGTGGTTGCTTTGCTGCTGCTGTTCGGCGTACTGCCGGCCATTGATCCATCCGTGGCTGCTGCAGCATAACGGTGCTTAATTGCCGATGATTATCGGCAACGCCGGCATATGTGAAGAGCGCCGCTCACCTTCTCTGTCAGGTGAGCGGCGCTCTTCACATATAATGCGGCAAGCATGTTTTTCTCATTCGCCCATGTTGCGTAGGAAGGCTTCGGCCTCTTTTACCAATTGCTCGGCCTGAGGTGCACCCAATGAGGCTTCTGCATCGGCTTTCTGTTTGAGGTCGTATTCATGTTCCAAATGGCCGACGTAATCAGCTAGCTGGTCATTGCATCTGACCAAAATCGAAGCTTGCGCCTTCCAATGATCGGACTTGGACTGCAAGTCACCTGTATCAAAAGCAAACCCGATACGGTCTCCTAATGCTTGCAGAAGGCGCAAAGTTCCTGCAGCGCACTCATCACTGCCAAGATACTGGGGAATCGATACCCACATTGAAGCGTGAGAGAACCCCTGATCAGCTGCTGCCACATCCAAAACAGTGGGAATGCCTACTGGCCCGTTGTATTCACGATCGCCTTCACATTGGCAGGCTCCATCGCTGACGGATAACGGCAATGGTCTGGTGTGAGGACAGTCCGAAAACATCGAACCGAGAGTGATGATCTGATTGACGTCAAGTTCCTCGGCTATCGCAAGACTTTCGCTGCAATAATTACGCCAGCGATAATTAGGTTCCGGAGCAATCTGCGCATAAAGATGACGATGAGGAGCCAAAGTAATGTCATAAAACGTGGTTTGTGGCCAAATAAGGTTGGCATATCCGGCAGCATGGCACATCATTGGACGAGCCACCTGATAGTCGTAATAACCATCGCAGCTAATGTGTCGAATCTCGCGGGACTCATATTGCCCAACGAGATGACGAATGACGTTTGTAGCCGCCTGGCATGCATCATTCCAGCCTTCAAATGCGGCAATCATAACCGATCGAGGCATATGCGCTTCTCCACTCATATTGTCTAGAGTAACGTGCGCCAGCAGTCATCGAGAAGCTCTTTAGCCATAAGCGAGCAGAGCAAGGAAAAATAAGGCGACACGCCGTGATTGGACGAACTACATGCATGTGAGTATAGTAATCACTCGTGCTTCGGCAGGGGAAATCCTGCAGAGAGCATTGCGGACATAGCTTAGTTGGTAAAGCGCAACCTTGCCAAGGTTGAGACCGCGGGTTCGAGTCCCGTTGTCCGCTCTAGGTCCGACGAGTTGACAGACCTTTACGGTGGGTTAGCCAAGCGGTTAGGCAGCGGCCTGCAAAGCCGTATAGACGAGTTCGACTCTCGTACCCACCTCGAAGGACAGCAGATTCCATCTGCTGTCAACACAGCAGACCCGGGCGGTTGGCGCAGTGGTAGCGCACTTCCCTGACACGGAAGGGGTCACAAGTTCGAATCTTGTATCGCCCACCACGGATGAAGTAATTCATCGTGATAATTGAATACCGAATGATTCGGGCGATTGGCGCAGCGGCTAGCGCACTTCGTTCACACCGAAGGGGTCGTAGGTTCGATTCCTACATCGCCCACTGAATCCTGCTTCTCACGGCAGGATTCTTTGCGGACATAGCTTAGTTGGTAAAGCGCAACCTTGCCAAGGTTGAGACCGCGGGTTCGAGTCCCGTTGTCCGCTCCACTTAAAGCCTCGCTTCAGCGAGGTTTTCTTGTATTCCAATGCATAATCCGCTACTCGCAGCTGGTGGTTGTAATACGTGTGTTCCGACACACTCAAGGCCGTTCGGCCAAGCCTACGGTCGGAACACACGTATTACAACCACCAGCGCCCAATCCCGTTAACGATAACAACGCGCTTTTGCCATTGTCTGACGCAGTGCCTATCGTGTCCACTGTTGATTAACAGTCCAGGCCTGCACATTAGTAACGCGGACCCCGATAGCAAAGGACATATCATGGCGCAAGCTACCATCTCCATAACAGTCAACGGCGAAGCGAAGGAGGTGGAAGCAACCACCACTGGCGTCGAGCTGTTCGCGGAAGATAAGAACATCATCGCAGTCAAGATCAACGGCGAGAACCGTGACCTGTACACTCCGCTTTCCGACGGCGACTCCGTAATGCCTATCGCCCTCGATTCCGAGGACGGTCTCGCAATCATGCGTCACTCGGCCACGCACGTCATGGCCCAGGCCGTGCAGGAAATCTACCCGAACGCCAAGCTCGGTGTTGGCCCGGTCATCAAGGATGGCTTCTACTACGACTTCCAGGTCGACAAGCCGTTCACCCCGGAAGATCTGAAGGACATCGAAAAGCGCATGCAGCGCATCATCAAGTCCTCCCAGTCCTTCCGTCGCCGTTCCGTGACTGAGGAAGAGGCACTGGCCGAGGAGACCGACCAGCCGTTCAAGATCGAGCTCATCAAGGATAAGGAAGCTCATCTCGACCCGGCTGCAGCCACCGAGATTTCCGAGAAGGAACTGAGCTTCTACGACAACGTCGACCGTGACGGCAACGTGGTCTGGAAGGATCTGTGCCGCGGCCCGCACCTGCCGAACACCCGCTACATTAAGGCATTCAAGATCGAGCGTTCCGCAGCCGCCTATTGGCGCGGCTCCGAGAAGAACCCGACCATGCAGCGCATCTACGGCACCGCATGGGCCACCAAGGAAGACCTGAAGGCTTACCAGACCCGTCTGGAGGAAGCCGCCAAGCGCGACCACCGTAAGCTCGGTGCCGAGATGGATCTGTTCTCCTTCCCGGATGAGATCGGCCCAGGTCTGGCTGTGTTCCATCCGAAGGGCGCTGCTGTGATCAACGCGATGGAGGATTACTCCCGCGAGATGCACCGCAAGTACCACTACAGCTTCGTGCAGACCCCGCACATCACCAAGGGCGGCCTGTATGAGACCTCCGGCCACCTGCACTGGTACAAGGACGGCATGTACCCGCCGATGCACCTCGATGAGGAATACGACGAGGATGGCAACGTGACTAAGCCGGGCGCCGACTACTACCTGAAGCCGATGAACTGCCCGATGCACAATCTGATCTTTAAGTCCCGCCAGCGCTCCTACCGTGAGCTGCCGTTGCGCTTGTTCGAGTTCGGTACTGTGTACCGTTACGAAAAGTCCGGCGAGGTGCATGGTCTTACCCGCGTGCGTGGTTTGACTCAGGATGATTCCCACATCTACTGCACCCGCGAGCAGATGAAGGATGAGCTGACTAACCTGCTGACCTTCGTGCTGAAGGTGCTGCGCGACTTCGGTCTGTCCGACTTCTACCTGGAGCTCTCCACCAAGGATGAGAACAAGTACGTCGGCTCCGACGAGATTTGGGAGGAGGCCACCAATACTTTGCGTGAAGTGGCCGAGGCTTCTCACCTCAGCCTCGTGGCAGATCCGGGTGGCGCTGCCTTCTACGGTCCGAAGATCTCCGTGCAGGCCCGTGACGCCATCGGCCGTACCTGGCAGGTTTCGACCATTCAGCTTGACTTCAACCTGCCTGAGCGCTTCCAGCTTGAGTACATCGCCAAGGATGGAACCCACCAGCGCCCGGTGATGATTCACCGTGCTCTGTTCGGTTCCATCGAGCGCTTCTTCGCTGTGCTGCTCGAGCACTATGCAGGTGCGTTCCCGGCATGGCTGGCTCCTGTTCAGGTGCTTGGCGTTCCGGTTGCCGATGAGTTCGCTCCGCACCTGGCAGGCTTCGTCAAGTCCCTCGAGGAAGACATGGTCCGTTGCGAGATTGATTACTCCGATGATCGTTTCGGCAAGAAGATTCGCAACGCTTCCAAGTCCAAGGTGCCGTTCATCCTCATCGTTGGTGAGGAAGACATGAACAACAACGCCGTGAGCTTCCGCTTCCGTGACGGTAGCCAGCTCAATGGCGTGCCGGTTGATCAGGCTCGTGAGCAGATTCTCACCGTGATCAAGAAGCGCGTTCAGGTCAACTCCGTCGACGACTTCAAGGCCGCCGTCGAAGACTGATCTCATTCCTTAATCCCAGGCCGGTAGTTGGCTATGTCTGATTACCGGCCTACAATCATTCCGTTTGACAACATTCGTTTAATCGCTAGGAGCACCAATGTCAGGTCATTCCAAGTGGGCGACCACCAAGCACAAGAAGGCCGCTATCGACGCTAAGCGCGGCAAGCTCTTCGCCAAGCTCATCAAGAACATCGAAATCGCTGCCCGTCTCGGCGGTGGTGACCCGGACGGCAACCCGTCCCTGTATGACGCCATCTACAAGGCCAAGAAGGCCTCTATGCCGGCCGACAACATCGCCCGCGCCGTCAAGCGTGGCTCCGGTGCCGAAGATGGTGCCGCCAACTACGAGGACATCGTGTACGAGGGCTACGCTCCGGCAGGCGTCGGCCTCATCATCGAGTGCCTTACCGATAACCGTAACCGTGCTGCCGCTGAAGTCCGCTCCACCTTGACCAAGGGCAACGGATCCTTGGCCACCTCCGGTTCCGTGTCCTTCAACTTCGAGCGCAAGGGCCAGATCGTGGTTCCTTCCGAAGGCGTGGATTACGACAAGCTCTTCGAAACCGCCGCTGAGGCTGGTGCCGAAGACGTAACCGATGACGGCGAAGTCTACACCGTTATCACCGGCCCGTCCGATCTGTTTGTGGTTCGTAAGGCCCTGCAGGAGGCTGGTTTCGATTACGATTCCGCCGATCAGGTCATGCAGCCGAAGAACGAGGTCGAGCTGAGCCTCGAGGATGCTCGCAAGGTCTCCAACCTCATTGATAAGCTCGACGATCTTGACGATGTGCAGAACATCTACTCCAACTGGACCGCTTCCGATGAGGTCATGGCCCAGCTTGACGAGGAGTAATCTTCAGTGATTATCCTTGGCGTCGATCCCGGGCTTACACGCTGCGGGGTCGGCGTGATTGAAGCCGGCGAACATCGCCGGCTTTCGTTTATTCACGTCGACGTAGTGCGTTCATCCCCGGATATCTCTCAGGATCTGCGATTGTTGGCCATTTACAATGGGCTGTCGGAAAAAATGGATCGTTTCGCCCCGGACAGCGTATCCATCGAACGCGTTTTCGCGCAATCCAACCGCAATACCGTACTTGGCACGGCGCAAGCCGCAGGTCTTGCCATGCTTGCTGCTGCGCAACGCAATATTCCAGTTGCTCTGCATACGCCGACCGAAGCAAAACTGGCTATCACCGGCAATGGTCAAGCACAGAAGATTCAGGTGGAGCGCATGGTGACGCGCATTCTGAACCTTACTAAGATGCCGACGCCCGCCGATGCCGCTGATGCTTTGGCTTTGGCCATCTGCCACGCGTTACGCCCTGCTGGAGCTCTGCAAGGCGGAGAACGAGAACAACATTTGACCCCGGCACAACGGCAATGGGCCGAAGCGGCACAGCATATGGCCAAGCGACGTATCAATCACGACCGAGGTATGTAGTATACTTCGAACAGTTGTTCGATTACATGTGCATGAGAGCACCACGGCGTGAAAGGATGCATGGATGATTGGAATGCTGACCGGTCGCGTTGAATCGGTGGACACCGATACAGCGCTTATTGACGTTGGGGGAGTGGGATACGAAGTTCGCATGGCCGCATCCGATCTCGGTAGAATTCATGCCGGTCAAGAGGCTCGCGTCTACACCTATATGAATATCTCTCAGGATGCCGTCACTCTGCATGGTTTTTTGGATAGGGATGCCAAGAAAACATTCCTTCAACTCATCAAAGTGTCCGGTATCGGTCCAAAAGTCGCGCAATCATTACTTTCCACATTGACTCCGATCCAACTCGCTCATGCTATTGCCGATAATGATGCGATAGCCCTCGCCAAAGCACCCGGTCTCGGCAAAAAAGGTGCGCAAAAAATAATTCTTGAGCTCAAGGGGTCAATTGACCTGAGTCAAATCGAGGGGGCCCATACTGCCGAAACCGCTGTACGTCAGCCTGTGGATACCGGCACGGAACAAGTCGTGGAAGGTTTGATTTCACTGGGATGGCGTCAACAGGACGCGCAGCAGGCAGTAAAGGAAGCCATTGCGGATAACGATATCAATACGCCGCTGGCCGCTGAAGATGTGCCTCGCGTGTTGCGTTTCGCCCTCGCACTCATGGATAGGGGACGGTAATGAACGAATCACTTGATTTCGGTACGTCAAACACCGGCGCAAATGAGGAATCCCTGCGCATGGTGTCCTCACAACCCATTGGCAACGAGCCCGTCAGCGACGAGGAGCTGCGCCCTCATGTGTTGGATGGCTTTATTGGCCAGCCAAGGCTGAAGGCTCAGCTCCAGCTGTTTCTGGATGCCGCGCGTAAGCGCGACGTGCCACCGGATCATATTTTGCTTGCAGGCCCTCCTGGACTTGGCAAAACCACACTGGCGATGATTGTGGCTAACGAATTGGAAGTTCCAATACGTGTCACTTCAGGACCAGCTGTTCAGCATGCCGGTGATTTGGCTTCAATACTGAGCTCATTGGATACCGGCGAAGTTCTGTTCATCGATGAGATTCACCGACTGCCTCGCGCCGCGGAAGAGCTGCTCTACATTGCTATGGAGGATTTCCGCGTGGATGTGATGGTGGGCAAAGGACCTGGTGCGAGCTCCATTCCACTCACCCTTCCCCGATTTACCGTAATCGGTGCTACCACACGCGAAGGCATGCTGCCCAGCCCGTTAAGAGCACGTTTCGGCTTCACCGCCCATTTGGATTTCTACCCGCATGAAGAGCTGGAGAAGCTCATCGACCGCTCGGCGAACGTGCTGGGCGTGAACCTCGATGAGGGCTCGGCACATGAAATGGCGTTGCGATCGCGCGGCACACCGCGAATCGCGAACCGACTGCTGCGCCGCGTACGCGATTGGGCCATTGTTCATGACCTGATTGTGGTGCGCCCAGCAGATGTCAAAGAGGCGCTGTCCTTGTATCAGATCGACTCCGAAGGTTTGGACCGTTTGGACATTGCGGTATTGAACGCCATAGTGCGTAACTTCAATGGTGGTCCGGTCGGTCTCAATAACCTTGCGGCTATGGTCGGCGAGGAATCCGAAACCGTGGAGACGGTTTGCGAACCATATCTGGTACGCGAAGGTTTCCTTGTCCGCACGCCAAAAGGCCGTGTAGCCACACAGAAAGCATGGCAGCACCTGGGATTGACTCCCAGCGATGATGTCAGCAAGCTCTTCTAAACTTTAGCCTGTTTGCATAATCCGGTTATGTGTCAATCTTTGCCGTAGCCGATGTTCTAAAGGAGTTTTCCGTGGATTCTTCATACGTAATGATTATCGTGATGATCGTGGTCATCGGCGGCATGATGTGGTGGCAGTCCAAGAAAGCCAAGCAGCAGCAGGCCGAGAAGCAGGACTTCCGTCGTAATCTGCAGCCTGGCACCGAAATCATTACCATCGGTCAGGTTATCGGCAAGGTCGTGGAAGTCGATGAGCAGTACGAGGAGATCGTCATCGATTCCGAAGGTTCCAAGATGCGTTTTGCCTTCAACGCCATCGCTCGTGAATACACTCGTCCGGCCTACGTTTCCGATGATGAGGTAGATGAGAACGGCAACCCACTGCCGACCGACGAACAAGACGCTCCAGCCAACGATGAGGCCGGTCAAGAGCCCATCGACACCACCACCGTCGAAACTGAAGACGGCAACAAGAACGAAACTGAAACCAAGTAATTTCTTGTATTCAACAGCACACGTAACCACACGATCAAAAGGCGAATAGCACAATGGCACAGTCTGACATCACCATCGAAGCACTGAGCAAAGTAGGCCAGGAAGATGCCGAATACATGGTATCTCTGGTGCGTTCCGTACCCGGTTTCCCCAAGGAAGGCATTATCTTCCGTGATTTCATGCCGGTAATTGCCGATCCTCGTGGTTTGAAGATCCTGTTGAAGGCTCTTGAGGAGACTCTTCCCGTCAGCCCTGACGAATTCGATGCCGTTGCCGGACTCGAATCTCGTGGTTTCCTGTTTGGTCCTTCTCTTGCTGCACATCTCGGCAAAGGCTTTATCGCCGTGCGCAAGGCAGGCAAGCTGCCTCCTGAAACCATCGGAGAGTCCTACGACCTGGAATACGGTACAGCCAGCGTGGAAATCGAAACTGAAGCAGTTGCCAAGGGTGAGCGTGTGCTTATCGTCGATGATCTCATCGCCACGGGCGGCACTGCCAAAGCCGCGGCTGACCTCATTGAAAAGGCTGGCGGCAAGGTAGCTGGCTTCAGCTTCGTCATGAAGCTCAACGGTCTGGACGGTATCGACAAGCTCGGTGGCGTTCCGGTGAGCTCCCTTATCTCGATGCCCGCTTGATTCGTCTCACCAATTAATCTCCGCTTTTATTGTCCGGCATGTACCATGTACAGTTACATGCCGGATTATTCATTTCATCAGGGAAGGATTCATGGACCTTTACGAATACCAGGCACGAGAGTTGCTTGAGGAACAGGACATCCCCACCCCGGGTGCCATCTTTGCCCAGAACTCCCATGAAGTTGCCGAAGCAGCAGATAAAATCGGCTATCCCTGCGTTATCAAGGCACAGGTGAAAATCGGACACCGTGGGCAGGCTGGCGGCGTAAAGATTGCGCATAACCGAGACGAGGCCATTCTCGAATCGGAGAGCATTCTGCCAATGACCATTCACGGGCACAAGGTGTCCGGCGTACTGGTGGCCGAGGCTAAAAACATTCTGCACGAATACTATGTATCCATCTCCGTAGACCGCACTTCCCGTGATTTCGATGTGCTCGCCACCGCCAATGGTGGTACCGAAGTCGAGGAAATCGCTAAGGAACATCCGGAATCCGTAAAGCGTCTCCATATCGAGGCACTGGGTGATTTCGACCTTGCCGCAGCAACCAAGATGGCCGAGAGCATTGGCTTCTACCATGCCGACGTTGATCAGGCGGCTCAAATTCTGCTGAAAATGTGGCATTGCTTCAAGGACAATGACGCCACACTGGTGGAAATCAACCCTCTAGCCAAGATTGGCGATCCGGATGATGAGTCCACCAAGCAGCTGTGCGCACTTGATGCCAAGATTTCTCTGGATGATAATGCAGCCTTCCGCCACGACGGTTGGACTCGCTTTGTTGATCCCATTGTTCCTGACCCCTTCGAGCAGAAGGCTCGTGAGCATGGATTGCACTATGTGCATCTGCACGGCGAGGTCGGTGTTATCGGCAATGGTGCAGGTCTGGTGATGAGCTCTCTGGATGCTGTTTCCGGCGCTGGCGAAGAGCAAAGAACAGGCATTAAGCCGGCCAACTTCCTCGATATCGGCGGTGGCGCATCGGCAGCGGTTATGGCCAGCAGTCTCGAAATCGTGCTGTCCGATCCGCAGGTCGAATCGGTATTCATCAATGTCTACGGTGGCATCACCTCCTGCGTTGAAGTGGCCAATGGCATTCTTGAAGCCGTGAAGACGCTTGGCAGTTCCAAGCCCATCGTGGTTCGTTTCGACGGCAATGCCGCAGCGGAAGGCCTGCATATTCTGTCCGAGGCCGCCAACCCCACCATTCACGTATCTGAAACTATGGAGGGCGCAGCCCAGAAGGCCGCACAGCTTGCCGCTGAAGCCACCCAGTCCAAGGAGATTCACTGATGCTGTTTGTTGAAGACGGTGCACCTGTCATCGTACAGGGTATGACCGGTCATCAGGGCATGACTCATACCGCACGCATGCTCAAGGCCGGTACCAATATTGTCGGTGGCGTTAATCCGCGCAAGGCTGGAACTTCGGTAACGTTTGCCGGTGCGCATAACGGTGAAGATATTGATATTCCGGTATTTGCTACCTGCCAGGACGCTCGTGAAGCAACTGGTGCCAAGGCAAGCGTGGTGTTTGTGCCTCCGCGATTTGCCAAAAATGCTGTGGTCGAAGCTGTGGAAGCCGGCATTGAGCTCATCGTAGTGATTACCGAAGGCATTCCGGTTGCCGACTCCGCGTATTTCGTCGAGCTAGCCAATGAAAAGGGCGTTCGCATCATCGGACCGAACTGCCCAGGCCTCATCACTTTGGGTAATCCCGGTGTAAATCTGGGCATTATTCCGGATGGTATCGTCGGCCGCGGCCCGCTTGGTCTGGTTTCCAAGTCCGGAACCCTCACCTATCAGCTGATGGGTGAGCTTTCCGACATTGGCTTTACTGCATGCCTTGGCGCTGGCGGTGACCCCATCGTGGGTACCACGCTGCTGGAAGCGCTGGAAGCATTCGAAGCGGATCCGAATACCAAGGCTGTCATGATGATTGGTGAAATCGGTGGTTTCGCCGAACAGGAAGCTGCAGCTTGGGCTAAGGAGCACATGACCAAGCCAGTAGTCGCCTATATTGCCGGATTCACTGCTCCTGAAGGTAAGCAGATGGGTCATGCTGGAGCTATTGTTTCTGGAGGCAAGGGCACGGCTCAGGACAAGAAGAACGCTCTTGAAGCTGCCGGTATCCCTGTAGGCAAAACTCCAGGACAGGCTGCGCAAATCATGCGTGACGTCCTTGCTGAAAACCACATTAACTGATCGCGTATAGAACGGTCTTTATGAAAACATTGATACGCCGATGGATGCGGGGGATTGTAGTATCCCTCGCATCCTTGGCAGTATATGCCATTGCTCTAGGTTGTTTTATCGCATTGATGCTGCTAGTCATCTCTATGGAAGAGGGAGGTGACAATCTCACTGACAGCACCATACCTCTGACGAAAGCAATAATGCTGCTGAGCGAAGGCTCCGGGTTTGAAACCGATTCAATAAAACTCACCATCATTCCATTGCTACTTACTGTTTTGCTGATATGGCTTATCGATACGATGGCAGTTCGCCTGAAAGCAGTAGGTATCCATGAATTCGCAGCCGGCTTGATTGCGTGGCTCATCATCAACGAATATTGCCGACGCTCTCTCAATGGTGGACTTGTCGATGCGCAATGGGTTGTATTAGCCAAGGCAGCTCTAATATTTATTCTTGGATATGCATTGGCATTGCTGATTCATTCCGAAGTCATTTTGTCGTTGAATCAGCGACTGCATAGTGTGCTATCCGTTGAAGCCATCAGATGTATTAAACTCGGCATCTTCCTAGGGCTTACTATTCTGGGCCTGTATTTGTTGGCCGGTCTGATCACTGTAATCGTTTGGATAGCATTGAACAATGCTGCAGTGGTCTCGATTTTCACCATGTCGGGAATGGAAACAGGTTCAAGAATCCTGACCAGCATCGCCATGATAATTTGGCTTCCCAACGTAATGATTTGGGCTATCTCATGGTTGGTTGGTGCAGGTTTTGCCATTGGCGATCTTGCCAACTTCACATTGTGGGTCGGGCAATCCAGTTCACTGCCGGCAGTCCCGGCGTTCGGCATTTTCCCCGAACCGGTGACCAATGAGATTTGGCGGACAGTGGCTATGTGCACACCGTTTATCATCGCATTCATCGCTGGCCTATTGATGCTGTTCCTGCCTCGGGGATTCCGCTACCGCCCTATGAAAGTGCGCGACGCACAGATACGAAGCTCCGTGATACTGGATTTGCTTTATCCTGCTGCATCGTTCTCAATCAGCGCCGTAATTATTTCTTTGGGCTCTTCGTTGTGCTTTGTTTTGTCCAACGGCTCTCTAGGCAGTCATCGACTCGCCAATGTCGGTGTCAATGTCATGGCATCCACTAGGGCTGTGGGCCATCCGGCTGCATTGGGACTTGCCGCGGCATGGCTCATCGCACTGATTGGCACAGCGCTTGTTTTTTCGATATTCTGGATAGTTGGAAAAGCCAAGTCTTCCAACACCACTGTTCAGACGGCTCGTAGCACAGCTTCCAAGCCGCACTCAGACGTGTCACAATCCCAAAAATCCAAGGAGGAACAAGGATGACAAACACGAACAGGCCGATACGACGGGCACTGGTTTCCGTTTTCCATAAGGAAGGGATCGAAGTACTCGCCGACGCGTTCGTGAAGGCAGGTACCGAGGTCGTGTCCACCGGCTCGACCGCTAAGAAGCTTGCAGAGCTAGGTGTCAAGGTCACTGAAGTGTCCGACGTCACCGGTTTCCCCGAATGCTTGGATGGACGTGTCAAGACGCTGCACCCGTACATCCATGCCGGCATTCTGGCGGATATGACCAATCCTGAGCACGCCAAGCAGCTCGAAGAGTTTGGCATTAAGCCATTCGATTTGGTCGTTGTCAACCTGTATCCGTTCGCGGATACCGTGCGCTCCGGAGCCAATGAAGCTGACACCATCGAAAAAATCGATATCGGCGGCCCCTCTATGGTGCGTGGCGCAGCCAAGAACCATGCAACCGTAGCCATTGTGACCGATCCGGCTGATTATGCATTGGTTGCTGCTCGCGTGGCCGATGGTACCGGATTCTCTCTGGAAGAGCGTAAGTGGCTTGCCGCTAAGGCCTTCGCACACACTGCGGCCTACGATGCCACAATCAACGAATGGACTTCCAAGCACTGGACGAAGCCCGCTTCCCTTGAATCTGCAGAAGTGGATAAGGATGATCAGGGCACCGAGGTTGATTCTCAGAAGTTCCCGGCTCAGTACACGCGAACCTGGGATCGTGCTCATACACTGCGCTACGGTGAGAACTCTCATCAGCAGGCCGCCCTGTACATTGATCCGCTCAACCAGACCGGTTTCGCTCACGCCGAGCAGCTCGGCGGCAAGCCGATGAGCTACAACAACTACGTGGATGCCGATGCCGCATGGCGCACCGTGTGGGATATGGCTCCGTCTATTGCTGTGGCTGTGGTCAAGCACAACAACCCGTGTGGTTTGGCTATCGGTGCCACCGCTGCCGAGGCCCACAAGAAGGCACATGCCTGCGACCCGATGAGCGCTTACGGTGGCGTGATTGCCTGCAATTCCAAGGTGACACTCGAAATGGCTGAAAGTGTGCGCCCGATTTTCACTGAAGTCATCGTAGCTCCTGATTACGAGCCGGAAGCTCTGGAACTGCTGCAAACTAAGAAGAAGAACCTGCGTATTTTGAAGGTTGCAGAACCACCGAAGGGCCACGAATCCGTGCGCCAGATTGATGGTGGCTTGCTGGTGCAGGATACTGACCTTATCAATGCCACTGGCGATGATCCGGATGCTTGGAAGTTGGTTTCCGGTGAAGCTGCTGATGCCGACACCCTGAAGGATCTGGTGTTTGCTTGGCGTGCAATTCGTTGCGTAAAGTCCAACGCCATCCTGCTGGCTCACGATCAGGCAACGGTTGGTATTGGCATGGGTCAGGTCAATCGCGTGGATTCCTGCCACTTGGCCGTCGAGCGTGCCAATACGCTGGCTGGTGGCGCTGATCGCGCCACCGGTTCCGTTGCCGCTTCCGATGCGTTCTTCCCGTTCGCCGATGGTGCTCAGGTACTCATCGATGCCGGTGTGAAGGCTATCGTGCAGCCTGGCGGTTCCATCCGCGATGAGGAAGTCATCGAAGCAGCTAAGAAGGCTGGCGTGACCATGTATCTGACCGGTACCCGTCACTTCTTCCACTGATCGACGCTAATGAGTCACAGTATTACTCATTAGTACCCAGTAATAAGGCTCCTCTCGTATACTAACGAGAGGAGCCTTGTCGTATCCAGATTGTAAGAAAGAACACCATGCATAATCATCCGTACGTTTCCGAAGCGCATGAAGGCAAACCCTGGTTCGAGTGGATCGTGCTTGGCGTTGTCGTGGTTATTACTGTCATAGCGGCATGCGGATACACAATGGCCGCCACGGTGTTACTTTCCGTGACGGCCATGAGTACGGGACTCATCCGGTTAGTGTTACGAGAGAAGAGTCCGTGGAAGGTGCGCTCAGTGGCGTTCGACTCCTTCATCGGCATCGCTCTGGGAATCGGCCTGCTGATTACGTACTTCAGCTTCTTCGGCCTGTTCTCCAGTTCCTTCCTCCACTGAATCAAATGATTCCTGTGCTGCACCATCGTTCGCTACGGCAGCCGCAGCATCTTCGGTAGACTCAGCCTTCGGCTTCGGCGTGGTGGCCATCTGCACCACAATCATTGCCAGAGCCACAATAGCGGCGGCAAGCACTGGGGCAAGCCAGAAGACCCAAAGCTGCTGCACCGGGTTCTGGGTCAAACCCTCATTCATGGCTGCAAGAGCAATACCAGTGGAACGAGCCGGGTTCAGGCCGGCACCGGTCACCGGATAGCTGATGGCCACGGCAATGCCATAAGCGCCACCCATAATCAGCGGATAACGGTCTGTGGATTCATTGTCCTTGCCGATAGCGGACATCGCAGCTGCCACCACGATCAGCGAAGCAACAACCTCCACCACAATCGCCAATGTTATAGAGAACGTAATGCCGTACTGGGTAAGCAGGCTGTAAGACACCGAACCCTGTTCAAAACCGTTGATAGCGGGGGAGAGCCATACCTTGGCGGCGACCTGTTCGGAAGTCGGCAGCAGCTTGACTACAGCGAAGGCAGCGGCAACGGCGCCGATGACCTGCGCGATGATATACAAAATACCATCCACCACATTGGTTTTGGAGGTCAGTACCGCAGCTACAGTGACAGCCGGGTTCAAATGGCCACCTGATACACGGGCAAACAATGCGGTGATCACCGCATAAGCCAAGCCGGTAGCTAGCGGCACAAAGACAACATTGACGCCATATACGGCAGAACCCCAGGTGGAGAATGCGTAGATGGCGAAGCACAGCAGTAGGCTACCGGCCAGTTCAGCGCAGACACGCAAAGCCAGCGGCTGTTGCTTGGTTTCTTCCATAGTTGTAATCCTTTTCATCTGTTGGAAGGCGGGCGAACCCGCACAAACGTTTGCCAGTCTATCAGTAGTCCGCCTTTCTGGTATTATGTAAAGGTTGGAATTGGCTGAGAATTTCAGCCGCCAATATACGTATTAGATTTCAGGTTGGTTTTTACAACCTGCCCGGCCACGTTGGGAGAACGATGCCAAACGCATATTCTCGCGCCCAGAAGGCGCATGATGATTCCAATTCCATTCGTCTGCAGAAACTGCTTGCCCAAGCCGGCTTCGGTTCCCGCCGCAAGTGCGAGGAAATGATTACCGATGGTCGTGTTGAAGTGGACGGCGAACTGGTTACCGAACTTGGTTCCCGAGTGAATCCTAAGACTCAGCAGGTGCGAGTGGATGGTTCCCGCGTACGTGTGAATCCGAACCATGTAACCCTTGCCCTGAACAAGCCGCGCAAGGTACTCTCCGCTATGGAGGATCCGAAGGGCCGCTACACGCTGCGCGACATCGTGGGAGATAAGTACGAGCGTATCTTCCATATGGGTCGTTTGGATTATGATTCCGAAGGCCTCATCCTCATGACCAATGATGGTGAACTGTCCCAGCATGTCATGCACCCGAAATACGAGGTCGAGAAGACCTATATTGCCACCGTAGAAGGTAAGCTGTCCGGCACTGTGTGCCGTCGTCTGGTGAAGACCGGCGTGCAGCTCGATGACGGCTGGATCAAGCTCGACCATTGCGCCATCATCGACGCCAACCGTGATTACACGATGGTCAAGGTGGTGCTGCATTCCGGCAAGAATCGTATTGTGCGCCGAATCTTCGGTTCCATCGGCTTCCCGGTCAAGCGTCTGGTACGCACCCAAATCGGCCCGATCAAGCTCGGCGATCTGAAGTCCGGCTCCTACCGTGTGCTGTCCCAGACCGAGGTTCGTTCGCTGTCCAAGGAGGTCGGACTGTGATTCGCGTTGCCATCGATGGCCCTGCTGGTGTGGGCAAATCATCTACTTCCAAAGCACTGGCCAAATACTTCGGATACGCCTATCTTGATACCGGTGCCATGTACCGCGCCTGCGCATGGTGGTGCCTCAAGCAAGGCATTGATTTAGACGCCGAAACCGTGGATGAGCGTATTGTGACCGAAGCGGTGGGCGAGTTCTTCACCGGCGATCATTTCGATATCTCCGTTGATCCGGATGCTCCTGGCGTATTCGCTGATGGGGAGAATATTTCCGAGGCGATTCGCTCCTCTGAAGTTTCTTCTCATGTATCCAAGGTTTCCAATGTGATTCCTGTGCGTAACGTGCTTATCGCCGCACAGCGCGCCTACATCGCACGAGAAGCTTCCGCGGATTCCTTCTCCGGTGGACTGGGCATTGTGGCCGAAGGCCGCGATATCACCACCGTGGTGGCTCCGGATGCCGAAGTACGTGTGCTGTTGACCGCCCGCGAGGAGGTGCGCCAGGCACGCCGTACCGGTCAGGCTGTTTCCGGCGTGGGTGCCGAGGATGTGGCCGCCCGCGATAAGGCTGATTCCAAGGTGACCAGCTTCCTGACCGCAGCGGATGGCGTGACCACCATCGACAATTCCGATATGGATTTCGAGCATACGCTTGATGTGCTGATTGGCTTGGTGGAAGACGCCATTGAGAATCAGGAATACGAGCAGTATGCCGCCAATCTGGAAGGCTACGACCTCGATGAGGCCGACGAGGCACTGATTTCCGGCCGCGGCTTTGCTGAAGGCCCGCGCAAGGCCGGCCCGAAGCCGGTTGGCGTGCTCGCCGTGGTGGGCCGCCCGAACGTGGGCAAGTCCTCGCTGGTGAATCGTATTCTTGGCCGTCGTGCTGCAGTGGTGGAAGATACCCCTGGCGTGACGCGTGACCGCGTAAGCTATGACGCCGAATGGGCCGGCACTGATTTCAAACTGGTGGATACCGGTGGCTGGGAAGCCGATGTGGAAGGCATTGATTCCGCTATTGCTTCTCAGGCACAGGTGGCTGTGCAGTTGGCCGATGCTGTGGTGTTCGTGGTGGACGCTCAGGTGGGTATGACCGATACTGATGAGCGCATCGTCAAGATGCTGCGCGCGGCTGGCAAACCGGTCACGTTGGCTGTCAATAAAATTGACGATCAGGCCAGCGAATACATGGCTGCCGAATTCTGGAAGCTTGGCTTGGGCGAACCGTATGCGGTTTCCGCTATGCACGGTAGAGGCATGGGTGAACTGCTCGATGCTGCAATCGATAAGCTGAAGAAGGCCGAAAAGACCTCCGGTTTCCTGACCCCTTCCAATCTGCGTCGTATCGCTCTGGTGGGTCGCCCGAATGTGGGCAAGTCCTCACTGCTGAACCAGCTGGCTCGTGAAGAGCGTTCCGTGGTTAACGATTTGGCTGGTACCACGCGCGATCCGGTTGATGAAATCATCGACATTGATGGCGAGGATTGGCTATTCATCGATACCGCAGGCATCAAGCGCCGCCAGCATAAGCTGACTGGTGCGGAATACTATTCCTCACTGCGTACGCAGGCCGCCATCGAACGCTCCGAATTGGCTCTGATTTTGTTCGACGCCTCGCAGCCGATTTCCGATCAGGATCTGAAGGTTATGTCTACCGCAGTAGATGCCGGCCGAGCAATTGTGCTGGTGTTCAACAAGTGGGATGCGATGGATGAATTCGACAAGCAACGTCTCGAGCGTTTGTGGAACACCGAATTCGACCGTGTGACATGGGCTCAGCGCGTAAATCTTTCCGCCAAGACCGGCTGGCATACGAATCGTCTGGCCAATGCCATGCATACGGCATTGGAATCCTGGGATCAGCGTATTCCCACCGGTAAGCTCAATGCGTTCCTTGGCAAGATTCAGGCCGCGCACCCGCATCCGCTGCGTGGTGGCAAGCAGCCGCGTATCCTGTTCGCCACGCAGGCTTCCACGCGTCCGCCGCGTTTCGTAATCTTCGCCACCGGCTTCCTGGAGCACGGCTACCGCCGCTACATCGAACGTCAGCTTCGCGAGGAATTCGGCTTCGAGGGCACGCCGATTCAGATCTCAGTGAACATTCGCGAGAAGAAGAAGCGCAAGTAGTGTTCTAGCACCGTGCAAGCGTTATCACTTGAGCACCAACGCTTGCACATAGCTAAAGATATAGGGCCTTGCTTGATGTGCATCAAGCAAGGCCCTATATGCGTTGTTGTCTACTTCAGGTAATCGTCGCTGTTGAAATAGCCGACGATATCATTGCTGTCGATGATGAGTTTGGGCGCAATAGCAAGCGTGTGGCGCGTATCCTCCGTACCGCAATACACCATGTCATGTTCCAGTAGTCTGTTGTCAAAGAACATGCGCACACCGTTCAGAAATAGTGGGCCAACCGTGCCAACATCGTAGCCCGTACGTTCCTTAACCATCTCCGGTGATGCCAGGTGAATCTGATGCAATCCCAAAGCACGGCCGAGCTGACGCCACTTCAAGTGTCCCACTGCGGAAGCGACAACGGCGAACATGCCTTCTTTGGACTCAACAATGTAGGTGGCTGCCGCCTTGGTAATGTCGAACACCTTCGCGCCCGATTCCAGATCGACAATCGCAACCTCGTGTTCGATAATCCGGGCCTGATTGGGATGCAGCTCCGCGAATTGCTTGATTTGTTCAAAACTGACCATGTCGCCCACGCCCAAAAGATCTTCCCGCGAATCCGGTCGAGGTTCGAGGGTTTTGTGCTCCCAGAGATTCTTCACATGGTAAGTGCACCAGTAGGCATTTCCTCAGTTCCCTGTCGGTGAGATCGGGATCGCCGCCCTCCGTCATGGCCGAGCGTCATGAAGAAACGAAGGTGACTGTCCAATCCAAACAATTCCGACGCATTGCGCGTGATGGAAGGTATCTACTGGTGTCGCTATACAACGTCACATCGTTCGACTCGGCATTGCGGCTATAGACTATATGCTGTCTTGGAATTCAACTGCCATGAATCATCTTCCCATACGACACGCATCTGATTTTGAGTGATTGGCAATGCATGGTAAATTACCTGACTGTTGCTTTTGCAGCATCGGACCATAGCGCAGTTTGGTAGCGCACTTGACTGGGGGTCAAGGGGTCGCGGGTTCAAATCCCGCTGGTCCGACTAGAGCACCCGGAATCTCAGTGATTCCGGGTTTTGTTTTTGCAAGGCAGCAAAACGGCATTTTTCACCTTTCCGAGTTGCCGATGAAGCATTTTGGAAAACGGAAAGTTCACAGCTCGTCAAGAATCCCGCTAGTCTAGATTCTTATGAAGCAAGACGAGACTAGGCAGAAAGCTGCCACAACGTTCATAGACAACCTTAAGTTGCCGATACACGGCTGGTACCGCTACTCCGCCGGTTTCTCCGCGCAATGGGCGGAATCCGTTATTAAGTCTGAGCATGTACGTACTGGAGGAAAAGACGACTTCACGGTTCTGGACCCTTTTGCGGGCAGTGGAACAACAATGCTTGCTGCCGATCAAGTCGGCGTGCGCTCTATCGGTTTTGAGTCCCATCCATTGGTAAATAAAATTGCCGCGGCTAAGCTTGCTTGGGATACGGATCCAGAAGCATTCGTCCGAAAAGGAAAAGCTATCGCTGATGCTGCAGTCAGTATTACCGATCCAATGTATGAGTATCCAACCATTGTTGAGAAATGTTATAGCAAAGAGAATCTGCAAGAAATCGATAAATTGCGAAAAGCCCTCGAACGATCTGCAGATGATACTCCAGAATATAAATTGGCAAAGATTGCTTTTATTTGTATTCTGCGTTCAGCATCTCACGCTGGAACAGCAACATGGCAATACGTGCTACCTAATAAAACAAAAGCTAAAGTCTCTGACGCTCTCAAAGCCTATCTGCATCAGATTGACGTAATGGCAAATGACCTAATCTATATGCAGAACAGTGGTGCTGTGAAGCAGTCCAGCATTCTAGAGCAGGACTCGCGCAAATACCAGGAAGGAATGGATAACGGAATAGATTTAGTCCTTACTTCACCACCGTATGCCAATAATTATGACTATGCTGATGCCACTCGACTAGAGCTAAGTGTTTTGGGGGAGATTAAAGGATGGGGAGACCTTCAAGACGTAATTCGTCCTGGTCTTGTTCGATCATGCTCCCAGATGGTTTCAAAAGAGAAGAAAAAAACTTTTGAATATCTGGAAAATCCTATCCTCGCACCTATCCATGATGAAATAATTGATGTTTGTAGAAGATTAGATGAAGAAAAAGAGCATCATGGAGGGAAAAAGAACTACCATACGATGGTGGCGTTGTATTTCCTTGATCTTGCTCATGTTTTCCGCAATCTTCGTGCATATTGTAAAGATGGTTCGCGTGTCTGCTTTGTGGTAGGCGATTCGGCTCCATATGGCATATATGTGCCTGTTGATGACTGGCTGGGGCGTTTAGCTCAGTCCGTGGGATTTAATAGTTACTCTTTCGATAAAACGCGTGATCGCAATATCAAGTGGAAGAACAGGAAGCATCGCGTACCCTTGAAGGAAGGGTACCTCTGGGTTGAGGGATGATAACAATGGCAAATTCTCCTACGCACCGTTTCGGTCAGATTATTGGTGATTTACTTGAACAGGCCACAGTTGAGACCGTGCGTCCAATAGTTCAAAAGCATCATATGTATCTAGATTTCATTCACCCTCGTCCAGCTCGCAACGGCAACAGGAAGATACATGTTGAAGATGCCTTAGGCAATTTCCATGATTTGGATTTGGTTGTAGAGGAAGGCGGTAGTGAGGAGGTAATCGGCCGACCGCGCGCCTTCATCGAAGTCGCATGGCGTAGATACACGAAGCACTCAAAAAATAAAGCACAAGAAATCTCTTCTGCAGTACTGGCATGCGCACGTAAATATGCAGACGATGCTCCCTTTACAGGAACGGTACTTGCCGGAGAGTTCACCGAAAACTCATTGCAGCAGTTGAGATCTCAGGGATTTGTAGTAGTACATTTTCCCCTTCGGTCGATTGTAGACGCATTCAAGACAGTCGGTATTGATGCGTATTGGGAAGAAAACACCCCTGACGAAAAGATTGAGGAGCAGGTAAAGAAATTCGAGCATTTGACGGATTCCGAAATAGAAACAATTAAGCACCATCTTTTCCAGGAAGAAAAAGATTCTTTTGAGATTTTTGCAAAAGTGTTGGATCAGTCCCTTGATCGCCATGTGAGTAGAGTGTCTATCACATCGTTGTGGGGTAATAAAAAACCTTTGGAACAATTGAAGATGCTCGTAATTATATAGAATCAATGGACCTTAATGAAAGCACTGGATATGATTTCATTCGTTTTGAGATTCGCATCGACTATTCAAACGAATCAAAAACCATTATGGAATTTACAAATAAATATGATGCTCTAAGGAAACTAGCGCTTATGGACAACGATTAGACAGCATGCGTATTTATAGCATCGGCCCATCAGAAGATGATGTGGAAGAAGTCATATTAGATAGTAATCTCGTCAATCCACTTGTTATCGCAGTCTCCGGGAAGAAACCCATTCAGAGTCTCTTCCCGGATAGACTGATATGGACACTATCCAATGATTGCTCATTGCCAGTTAACTGGCAATTTGGAGCGTGCGAAGAGTATCGTCAACGAGCACATGAGGATAAAGAACAAGTCATTTCCTATTGCAACTCGCTTTTCCCGTACATAAAAACTCTGAGCTATCAACGCTTATTAGAGTTTCTGAATGATACCGCTCGCTCTATTCCTTCTCTGTCAATTTCTAAGACAGCAGATATGTATAACAAAATTTATGCAACACATTTATCATCATATTTTGCACTGCTCCACCTCTTTTCATTACAAAAAAAGATTTCATGGAATGATTTCTATCATTGGATTTTGAGCAATAGGTTTTATTTGGATTCGGAAACACTTAGGTTTTCTAAAGCCTTCCTTTCGGATAGGCTGGGCTTCGCATTTAACCGTCTAACTCATGATAGTGGATCTCATACGGGTGACATGATTGCGAAGTCCGCCTGGAACGTCTCATGGGATTTAACCATGCTGAATGTCACATCTATCAGGCATGGGTCGGTCTTACTTACACAAGATGCTGCACTCTTAGACTATTGGAGATATAGCAGGAATGTATATATCAAGCCTTTAGAGGTCAGTTCGACGAATACGGATATTCAATCTCTCCTGATTAACGAGGAGAATCGACTGAATGTTACCAATCATTTTAATGCTTCTTTAGCCTATGCCGGAGGACTGCGGACGCTCCTTTAGTATCGTTCATCGTCATTCAACATACCCTTGGCACTTCTATACAGGCTTGGCAGCACGCATTGTCTCCACTCCGAAAATCCGAGGACATGATTATGACCGGACAGTGATTTATCAAGTGCCTTCAAGCAATGGAAGACTGGCGCTTAATAAAGAATGATGACTTTCGAAAGGATGGCGGTCCCAAAATTCGGATTTCTATAACCCACGAGCAATGTTCGTTCCGAAACCCCATATACCCCCTATATGTAAGGGGTTGTTACCACGATAGGCACGTCAATCACCCTATGTTCACCATAAAAGCACCTCTTTATTAGGCTTGTTGCGCCACATTCCATCGATTCAAGCGATAGACTTATGCCTTGTAGTTTTGATGAAAGGGACCTGAATGACCGAACAGAACGATGGCACTCAGCTCAGTAACGGGGGAGTGGACTCCAACACTGACATCACTGCCGCTACTTCCGTCAATCCCTCAGCTGTCAAGAATACCGATGAAGAAATTTTCGAGCATTCGGCAGCCAAGATGCGTGAACAGGGCATGACCGAAACAGCCATCAACCAATTCCACCATCTATTCAATGTTTGGCGTCGAGAAGAAGCCTCCAGTTGGATTCGTGAGGATGATGTCGAACCACTGGAACGAGTGCCCAGTTTCCACGATGTTTATGAGACCATCAACCACGATAAGGCCGTGGACGCTTTCGCAAAGACAGCGTTCCTGAAGCTCAACGGTGGCCTTGGCACTTCGATGGGTCTTGAATGTGCCAAGTCATTGCTCCCTGTACGGCGTCATAAAGCCAAGCAGATGCGATTTATCGACATCATTATCGGTCAGGTGCTTACCGCGCGTACCCGTTTGAATGTCGAGCTTCCATTAACCTTCATGAATTCCTTCCGCACCTCAGCGGATACCATGAAGGTGTTGAAGCATAATCGTAAGTTCGAGCAAACCGAAATTCCAATGGAAATCATCCAGCATCAGGAGCCAAAGCTTGTGGCCGCGACCGGTGAGCCGGTGAGCTTCCCTGAGAATCCCGATCTGGAATGGTGTCCTCCCGGACACGGTGACCTGTTCTCTACCATTTGGGAATCAGGCCTTCTGGATGTGTTGCAAGAGCATGGTTTCGAATACCTGTTCATCTCCAACTCGGATAACCTCGGCGCGCGTCCTTCACGCACGTTGGCGCAGCATTTCGAAAACACTGGAGCACCATTCATGGCCGAGGTGGCCATACGCACCCCAGCAGACCGTAAGGGCGGCCATATCGTACGCGATAAAAGGACCGGCCGCTTAATGCTGCGTGAAATGAGCCAGGTGCACCCGGACGATAAAGCCGCGGCACAAGACATCACCAAGCATCCGTATTTCAATACGAATTCGATTTGGATTCGTATCGATGCGCTGAAAGCCAAGCTCACCGAATACAATGGTGTGCTACCGTTGCCGGTTATTCGCAACAAGAAAACCGTCGATCCCACCAACCCGGATTCGGAACAGGTTATCCAGTTGGAAACCGCTATGGGAGCAGCAATCGGACTGTTCAACGGTGCCATTTGCGTGCAGGTTGATCGTATGCGCTTCCTGCCTGTAAAGACCACCAATGATTTGTTCATTATGCGTTCCGATCGCTTCCATCTGACCGATAGCTATGAAATGGAAGACGGCAATTACATCTTCCCGAATGTCGAGCTGGACCCGCGCTTCTACAAGAACATCCATGATTTCGATGAGCGTTTCCCCTATGCAGTACCATCATTGGCCGCTGCAAACTCGGTAACAATCAAGGGTGACTGGACATTCGGCCGTGATGTGATCATGTTCGCTGATGCCAAACTTGAAGATAAGGAAGAGCCGAGCTACGTGCCGAACGGCGAATACGTTGGCCCGCAAGGCATCGAACCGGATGATTGGGTGTGATTTCACCACAAAATTTCAAGAAATTTAACGGCCCCGACAAAAAAGGGCCGTTAAATTTTGCGAAATGACGCATATCATGGAAAAAAACCTCTAAGATAGAGGAAGTGCGAATAACAATCGCATACTTATAAAGAAACAATAACTATACGTGAGGACTAATGGCAGAAGGTACAAGCGGGCGTCGGCGTTTTTCCGACAAGTGGGGCAAGCACGAGCTAGACGTACTGGCTGTGTTGTCATCCGCGTTCCCGCAATGGCTGACTTCTCGCCAAATTGCGCAGCGAGTCAAGGCATATGCGGACTCTTATGGGGAGCTTGCCGATCAGGCAGCCAAGGCTGCATTTGCCAAGCAATTCCAGCGTGATCGCGCCAAGCTTGCGGCTATGGGAATCGCCATTGAATCAAGGCAACCTGAATATTCTTCCAAGTCTGAAGGTCAGGATTTCGCATCCTATCGTCTTCAGCTAGGTGATGAACCTCGTATTCGGCTCATGTTTGAACCAGAAGACATGCCTGTGCTTGCTGCAGCCAATTATTTGGCTCGCTCTATGGCCATCTCTTCTGAACCTGATCAATCGCAAGTCGCACAGCGCGCATCACGTACTACGCCTCGTGTGCCGCAAACGCCGATTCCGGGACTGGGCTTGGATTCCATTGCACCTGGCTTAGGAACGCAGCATATTCCTGACTCTTTGGTCAAGGTCATTGATTCGCGTCGTTTCGCGGCCACTGTGGACGTGGATGGCGAACATCTGAATGTGGCATACACGGATTCCGATGATTTGGCCATGTATGTGCTTGAACATCCGGGTGCCACTATCGTCAGCCCGCAGGAGGCTGTGGATGCCTACCATCGTCGTCTGCATGCCGCCAGCCAGTTCACGCTTGCGGATGAATCCGCCGGCCCTGTCAGCGCTTCTGTGGTATCGCCTTCCATTAGCCGTGATGTCAGCGAGCCTGGTGATCCTGAATCGATTAAGGCTCAGAACAAGAAGAATGGCTCGGCATTCCAGACCGGCAGTGAGGTGGATCGCCGTCTGAGGTTGATGTTGTTCCTTTCCGCTCACCTTGGTGAAGAATTCTCGATGAGCGAACTGGCTGTACGATTTATCGGCAAGCCGAAGAATGATGATGAGTTGAAGAAATTCGTCAACATCATTCATAAGGACATCAACACTCTCACCACGGTGTCTGATGACGGCGAAATGGCTGGTAGCCAGTTCTTTGATATCGATTGGCCGCTGTTGGATGCCGAAGGCATTGTTTCCGCCACGAATTCGCTGGGCTTGGAGCGTCTGGCAGGCATTTCACCGCAGTATCTCAGTATGCTGACCGCTTCAGTCAGCTACTTGGCTCATTCTCCATTGCTGCCTGATAAGCAGCGTGCACAGGCTGAATCACTGTGCACGCGCCTCCGCCGCCATGTCAGCCCCGGTCAGACCCCGTGGTTGAGCTTGACCGGCTACGAATTGGAACCGCGTAGTTTCTCCGTGGTCAAGCGTGCAATCAACACTGATTCGCTGCTTGATATGGAATACACCGATGGTACCGGTCGTACACGCCGCAAGCTCGTTGCGCCTGCCAAGATTTTCATCGATGAGGGTGTCTACTACGCGGCCGTCTATACTGACGTTGGCGCTGCAGCTCCTAAGGAGAAGAAGGCTTACGTCTCTAAAGACAAGACCATCGATAAGGCGAATGGCAAGCCTCGCACATGGCAGGTCTTGCGTTTGGCACGCATCGAAAAGGCCGAAGTGGTTAAACCCACGAAGACCATCGATGTGCCGAACATGCCGGTCAGTGAATTACGCAAATGGAGTTTCGATAATGGCACCGAAGCGGTATTCATTACCGATCAAACGGATTTGCCATTCATTAAGACCCTGCCGGGAGCCACTGTAGAACAGTGCGGAGCAGGGGAGAAGGTTCATCTGACTGTATCTTCTGATTCCTGGTTCGTGGCATTTTGCATCGCTCATGCACGCCATATCACGGCAGTCGCGCCAGATACGCTTCGTACGATGATTATCGCTCGAGCGGAGCGAGAACTCAGCTTGAGCGCAGATAAGTAAGGAGCTTCCATGCCTTGGTGGATATGGCTGGTGCTGGCGTTGTTCATGCTGGCCATGATCATCGCCGGACTAGTGTATGCCGGCGTGCATGGCATGCATGCATTACGAGATGTGAGTGAAATCGGCGGACGGCTAGGAGAGAAGTTCGCTGAAATGAGCGATACGGACGACGACCATCGTGTCATGACGCCCGTATCGTTCACTCAACCGTTGAGCGCGGCACAGGATCGATACGCGGACGCTCATGCGGAGGTCATCAAGCGTAAGGCAGCCAAACGGGAACGTCATATTCAGGCGTGGAATAGGTGGAAGCGGTTCAACAACTAGTCAACTACTAGGCGGAAGACATTATGGCACGTCACCATCATCAGAAGAATGAAGCATCAACAACGCTGAGTCCTTCGCAACGGTACGCATCATTTCAAAAAGTCAAGCAGCGCAGAGCATCTGTTGCAGCACGTTTTGCCGCAACACTGCCCTTTGATTTAGACGATTTCCAGACCGAAGCTAATGAGGCATTGGAACAAGGTAGCAATGTACTGGTTGCAGCGCCTACCGGTGCTGGTAAAACGGTGGTAGCTGACTTTGCCATATATCTTGCTCAGGAACGTAATGTCAAAGCGTTCTACACCACTCCCATCAAGGCACTAAGCAACCAGAAGTACCATGATTTGGTGGAGATTTATGGCCAGGATAAAGTAGGACTGCTCACCGGAGATACCTCCATTAATTCCGAGGCGGATATTGTGGTGATGACCACTGAAGTGCTCCGCAACATGATTTATGAGCGTTCAACGACTTTGACGGCGTTGCGCTATGTGATTTTGGATGAGGTGCATTATCTTGCCGATCGATTCCGCGGACCGGTTTGGGAAGAGGTCATTATCCATTTGCCGCAAACGGTGAGAATCGTTGGCCTATCAGCCACCGTATCCAACGTGGAGGATTTCTCTAACTGGATTTCCTCGGTTCGAGGAGACACCAAACTGGTTATCAGCGAGCATCGTCCGGTGCCGCTTGAACAGCATGTTATTGTGCAGGCTGATGATCATACCGAGCCCGAGGTCCTTGATTTATACCGCAGGGATGGCAACGGTCAGCAAACCACCAAGCTCAATCCGGAACTCATCAATACGATGGATAGATTCGATCGCAAAGCGGCACGACGTCGCGGTGAACAACGCCCAGACAAGCGTAAAGGGTTCAAGGGAAAAGGTCCTAAAGGCCATACGCCCAAACCTCAACGACATACGCCTCGCCGCTGGGCTGTCGTCGATGAATTGAATTTCCTCGGCATGCTTCCGGGCATTTACTTCATTTTTTCCCGTAACGGCTGCGATCAAGCTGTGGAACAGTGCATCAATGCTGGTCTGGAGCTCACCACCGATGAGGAAGCAGTCAAGATTCGCCGCATCGTAGATGAAATGGTATCTGGCCAGCTGAGCCAGGAGGACTTGAAGGCCCTTCATTTCTCGAGGTTCCGTTTTGCTCTGGAGGAAGGTTTCGCCTCGCATCATGCCGGTATGATTGCTTTGTTCCGCCAGATTGTCGAAAGACTCTTTGAAGAGGGTCTCGTCAAAATGGTATTCGCCACTGAAACACTGGCTTTGGGCATCAATATGCCAGCGCGTTGCGTGGTGGTGGAAAAGCTCGAGAAATTCAATGGAACCGGTCATGTGGCGCTCACGCCTGGAGAGTTCACACAGCTCACCGGCCGTGCCGGCAGACGTGGCATCGACACGATTGGCCATGCCATTGTGGTTGATCATCAAGATTTCGTACCTGCTACTGCTGCAGCTCTGTCATCCAAGCGTGTTTATCCGCTCCATTCCAGCTTCCGGCCAACATTCAATATGGCTGTGAACCTGCTGAATACCAGCGACTATGAGACCGCACGCGTCACATTGGACCAATCATTTGCACAGTGGGAAGCCAACGAATCGGCATGGCAGCTTGAATCGCAGATCATCACATTGAAGAACGCTTTGGAAGGCTATGAACAGGCGTTCCAATGCAATCATGGTGATTTCAAGGAATTCATGACCATTCGCATGCAATTAAGCGAGGTTGAAAAAGAAGGCCGCCGCAAACTCAAGCATGAAATATTCCTCACCGAGCAGGATCGTGCCCACGCGTTCCAGCAACTCGATGAGAAAATCAGTACGCTGCGCAAAGCCGAACGTGAGCATCCTTGCCGTAATTGCCCGGATCTTCAACAGCACCTGAAGTGGGGGCATCGGTGGGCACGGGAGACACGGGAACTTGCACGAGTGCAAAATCGTTATGATTCACGCACCGGTTCCGTGGCAAGGCAATTCGATCATATCTGCGATATCCTGTGCCAGCTTGGTTATTTGGATAAGCATGAGCATGATTCAGGCCATATTGATATGACGCTTACGGATAAAGGCCGACTACTGCGTCGAATCTACAGTGAGCATGACCTCGAATTATGTGAAGCGTTGTTGGCGGGAACGTTCAACAAACTCGATGCTCGAGGATTTGCCGCCGTGCTGTCCAGTCTGGTTTATGAATCACGCCGAGGTTCACAAGGGGAGCCGCGCCATTATCCAGGTGGCATTTCCGGTAGGATTGCGATCGCCTCGTCACAGCTTAAAGGCATATGCGCCGGCATCGATATGTTGTGCGAGGATCACGGTCTTGATGAAATGCAGCAACCCGACTGCGGCATCGTCGACATCATGTACGAGTGGGCGGATGGCGGATCACTGGCATCCTGCTTGTATGGTACCGATATGACCGGCGGTGATTTTGTACGTACCGCAAAACGTCTGGCTGATGTACTTCAACAGGTTGCCGTTGCGGGACCACTGCCTATGGATGGGGGAGATGCGCTGCAAGACATCGCCCATGAGGCAGCCGACCGTGTCAATCGAGGGATCGTCTCCTATTCCGGAGTTGAATAATCAGCCGAATCATAAGTATGGGAATAGGCACCAAGTCCGAACTGTTGCGTACAGTAGTACGGTTACTGAAATTGCAAGGAGGATGCCAATATGGCAGAACGTAGCCTTAGGGGTATGAGCATCGGAGCGAAGTCGCTGGAATCCGACGATAATGTGGATTTCGCCGCAAGGAACGATGTGGCATACGTGTGCCCGAAGGGTCACCGTACCATCTTGCCGTTCGCTGAAGGCGCTGAAGTGCCGGATGAGTGGGAATGCCGTTGTGGTTCCGTGGCACATCGTGAAGGCGATGATGACCGTGAAGCTGACGAAATCAGCAAGCCGAGCCGTACGCATTGGGATATGCTGCTGGAGCGCCGCAGTGAGGAAGAACTTGCCAAGCTGCTTGAGAAGCGTCTGCAAATGCACCGCGACGGTTGGATTCCTGATTACGAGTGATGATTTGCTCCTAATTTCACGGAGCAAGTTGAACAACACGTAAACTTATGCCCAGTCAAAGCGACTGGGCATAATCATTGCTGGACATGTTGCTCATACTGCTGGATGCAGCATCGGCAACGCACATCTCAAGAAAGAAAACAGGGGAGTACCTTCATGGCACAGCATCCGAGGAATGTGGTTCTGCTTGATCTCGATGGCACGCTGACCAAGTCTGATGGCGGTATCATCGCATCCGTTGTTAAGACGTTTGAAGCGCTGGGCCGCCCCGTACCGGATGACGCTGAACTGAAGCGATTCATCGGACCTGCCATTATCGAATCCCTGCAGCGCAATCATGTGCCAGCCGACGAACTCGATCATGCGGTCGACATCTACCGTAGCTACTATGCCGATAAAGCCGTATTCGACGATCCGAATGAGCCTGGCAACAAGGTGCCCGGCCGCTTGGTGAATGTGGTATTCCCAGGTATCCGCGAACAGCTTCTGAAGCTTCGCGAGGACGGTTATTATCTGGCATTGGCCAGCTGCAAGCCTGAATACCAGTGCATTCCGATCTGCGAGCATTTCCATTTAACCGAGCTGCTTGATGGTATTTACGGCGCTTCCAAGGACAATACTCGTCTCGACAAGGATCAGGTTATCCGTTACTGCTTCGACAAAATCGGCTTTGACCCGGCGCAAGGGGATAAGGCCGTGATGATCGGCGATCGTTATACCGATATCGATGGTGCCCGTGCTTGTGGGCTGGATACCATTGGATGCCGTTGGGGTTATGCGCCAGAAGGTGAAATGGAAGAACACGGCGTCTACGAAATCATCGAGACCACTGATCAGCTTGAAGACGCAGTGAATCGTTACTTCGCCTCGCACTGATACATGATGAGTGTTAGCGTGAGAGGTTTGGTGTTGTAGTCCTAGGATCGCTCCGGGCCGCTCGGGCCGAGTCTTACGCCTAGGACTACAACACCAAACCTCTCACTATGTGCATCTTAATAAGAAACTGCGTGGCATGTCGGATAGCTCGGGGAGACTGCAGCGCAAACTTGATATAAGAAAAAGCGCAATCTAATCTGACATAACGTACATTATCGGCTATTTTGCCATATCGCCATTCTTATGGATGGCCAGGCCAAGCTGTCGGTCCATTTCGGTTTCCATCGCATTATGCGCTTGCAAATACATAACCAAAATCTCAAGCATCACCAAAACAATAATGATGATTGCCGCAGCCAATGCATTCATTTCATAGAAATCGCGAACATCAGTGTCCATATACCCAGCAGTCAAGGCATATACGGGAAACGGTACAATTGCCATAATAAAAGACACAACATGCAGCATCACCATATTCCAGCTGACCGGATATACCGGTGGACGTTTGCTGCGTGGCGTAAAAATGTGACCTCGCATAATGGTCATACAAATGATGTTGAACGCTAGTACAGCTGCGATAATCCACAGTAATGCCGGTAGTAATTCGACAAACATCGTCATCTCATTCCTATGTTGGTCAGTTCAATCAGTTCATATCGGTACATCAACAGTTTTGCTGATAAAGAAAAACGATTTGCTGATATGCTCAACAAATCGTCCAGATATTTCATCGATGGGTTAAGCCATCTCACGTTGTAATCGACGTGCTTCAAGCTTTTTGCGCATACGCATCGCAGTCAGTTCATCAATCGGCCGACTGGTACTGATTTTCACCGGTTGCGCTTCCAAATCGACATAATCCTCATGTTCCAATGCGGCCTCAATCTGGTGCCACAACGAACCTACAGACACAGCGAACACAGCTTTGCCGCTTTGCAACAGCTCGAGCATTTGCTCGCTCGTAGTGCACTCATGCACATGCTGCCCATCGCACATGATGGTCACATTCGCCAACTGATCAGTACTTCGTTGAGTAAGGAATCCTATGGCAGCTGTCACATTCTGCAGATTAACTCCGGCATCAAGAAGCCTTTTGGAGACGGCCAAAATAACCACATCTTTAAACGAATACAAACGCCGTGATCCTGAACCATGCGATGGGGTTATTGATGGCTCAACAATCTGTTTGCGAGCCCAATAATCCAGCTGGCGATAGGTGATACCGGCTACTTTAGACGCAACAGTACCACGATAACCGCGTTTCACCTCTTGTTCATCAGCAGTGGAGAACAACTCCCCCTGAATCGCTTCATCGTTCAAGTTCTCACGCTCCTCGAGCGGAATATGAAGATGCAGTCCGGTGGCTCCCATCACACACTCCTTCACCTACGCTGGCCTGAACTGTGGATTACCATTGCTCAGACCAGTGTAAGTTCATCGGAGGGTCTGCTTAGTGAGAGATAACGGCGGATTTAGTGAAGAATACGAGTCGGAATTTGCCGATCATGATTTCATCGCCGTTCTTCAGCACGGCCTGATCGACACGCTGACGATTCACATAGGTACCGTTCAAGCTGCCGGCATCGATAACGGAGAATTGTCCGTTGACACGGCGGAATACTGCATGCTGGCGGGAAACCGTGGAATCATCCAGAAGAATATCCGCACGAGGATCACGGCCAACGGTAATCTCATCCTCGTCAAGCAGATAACGGGAACCGGAAACCGCTCCCCTAGTGGAAATCAGCAGTGCCGTTCCTTCAGCCAAACGGGTGATCGTATCCAGATCCTCTTGGGTCAGGGGACGGTCGCCAGTGGAGGTAACGGGCAATACATTAATAGCAGGCAAACCGATAATGGTGGTTTCGCCTGCGCTTGGAATCGGATCAGTCATAACTCCTCATTCTACCGTCTTCGCGTACTTATTTTGCGTAGCTTCGCGTACTTCGTCAATGATGATGTTATCCGAGGATTGTACATCGACGCTGGAACCATATTTAACCTGCAGCTGGGCTCCAACACCGCCTGCGATATCGACTGCGTTGGAGAGCTCTTGCGGATTGCCGATGGCTTTGACCACAAACGGTGGTTTGATGGTCGTACCATCACAAATCAGTCCGTCATCAGTGTCCTGAATGTATGTGGATGCCACCACACGAACACTGTTGATGGCCATAACCTCGGCACCGGCATTGCGTAACTCTTCAATGAGATTGAACATAATTGAAGCATCGACTTTGGCTTCGGTGCCTCTGCTGATAGTAACGGTCACTCCCCTGCCGCGCGCTGGCAATCTACCAGAAATCAGGCCGCTTGTTTCCTCATTCTGCTTGGCGATTTTGCGAGCCTGTTCCTGCTCGTTCGCAGCGGATTTCAAGGAATTCAGCTGATTGGACAGCTGAGTTTTGCGTTGCTCAAGATTGGAAATCTGAGTGTTTGATTCGTTGAGCAAGCGCACAAGTTCGTTTTCATCCAACGTTTCATACGTGGATTTGCTGTTATTGATTTGACTCATGTATGCAAATCCCAATAATGCGCACATGAGCATGACCAGAATAGAGGAAATAAGGCGGGAACGGTTGGAGTGCGCGTTCAAATCCCTGCGAGGCTTTTTGCGCACTTTAGGGAATGAACCGGTTTCCATCCGGTCGTTAACCTTGTCTTGGGCATGCTGGTCGTGCAGTTTCTCCAGCATGTTATCCGAGCGTGATCTGCGTGCCATCGTCAGCCTCTGAAGATAAAGCGCCTGATGGCGGACACATTGGAGAAGATGCGGATGCCCAGTACCACGATGACTGCGGTCTGCAACTGCGAGCCTACGCCAAGCTGATTGCCGAGGAACACCAACAGTGTTGCGGTGATGACGTTGGCAAGGAAGGAGATGACAAACACGCGGTCTGAGAAGCTCCGTTCAAAGTAAGCGCGAGCGGCGCCAAGCAATGCGTCCAATGCGGCGACCACCATAATCGGCAAGTAGGGCTGCATCACCACGGGGATGTCCGGCTTAACGAACACGCCGACGACAACACCGATAATCAGACCTAGAACGGCTGCCATCACTTATTCCTCTCTGCATACTGGATATCACCAGAAACCGCTGCTTCAAGTGTAATCGAATTCGATGTACTTACCTGTGGGTAGATACCGGCTTTTTTGAATGAATCGTAAAGGCTTTTGAGTTTCTTCTGCCCCATTTGTTCCGCCAATACGTTTTTATCGCCTATGGCTTCAATACTGTAGGGGCTTTCGATGGCGATCATGCCAATCAGAATATGTCCTCCTGCTTTGCGAATGGAAGTTTGCGCGCCGATACGGTTACCGTTGATGGATATTGCTTCGGCACCATTGCTGAACATGAGTGACACCAATTGTTGAAGGTCGAGGTCAGTGATGACTCGAATATTGCTGGTTGTGCCGACGCGAGTTGAGGTGGATTGATCGGATTGGCTGGCTGCAATCGGGTCAGCCAGCGTCATGGTAATACCTGGACCGGTGACTCGAACGGTACCGTTGACCATTTCATCCTGCAGCAATGTGCTGCTTTTCACATTGCCGGAAATTTTCTTCGATTGATTATCAACCTGGGTATTCAGCTCATTCACATCGCCGGTAAGCTGCTGAATCTGATCATTACGATCCTCGAGTTGGCTCACCAGAGTCTGCCGAACCTGTTTGCGTGGATCGGATTGCAGTTGCTGCACGAAAAGACTACCGGCAAAACCCACGCCGACACAAATTACGAAAACGATGATGCGATTGAACCAAATGGAAAAAGCGGAACGATGCTCATGGATCAATCGAGAATCCGAGAACATCGGATCCATTGGTCGATTAACCAAATCGTCAATCAGCCGCAGTGAATCGTCATCAGTCTTACGTCGGCGACGAGTACGAATGGCGGTGGCATCATTAGGGGCTAACGCATGGTGGGAATCTATGCCGGATATGGAGGATGAGAAAATGGCGCGACGATGCACCGGCGCGTTATCCTCTGGTACAGGAAACGAGACCGGCGCAACGGAATCAAGCGCCATACTTCTCCCCCAGTTCCTTACGCAGCAATTCAACACCCTGACGCGTGTAAATGTATCCAGCAAGCCAGTACATGGCGATACCCCAAACGCCAGCGGCAAGAGCAGCCAAATACAACGTATGGAAGAACGGGTTGGAACCCAAATCAGCCACAATCAGTGCAGCAATGGAAATCATAAGCAGAGCTGTACCAGCTTTGCCGACGAAATGCACCGGCAGCGGACCGTAGTCATACTGGGCAAGCCATATAACCTGAATCGCCATCCATAAATCGCGCAAACCTACCACAATCAGCATCCACATAGGGATGATGTTGGCAATACCCAGAGCCAGAATCGAGCATATAATCAGCAGACGATCGGCCAGGGGGTCGAGAATCTGGCCGATCTTACTCACCTGATTGAATTTGCGAGCGATAATGCCGTCCACACCATCGGATGCTGAAGAGATGGCGATGAGCGCCAACGCCTCTATCATGCTATGGCGTGAGATCAGTGCTGTGATGAATGGAATCGAAATGATTCGTAGTGCACTGATCAGATTCGGAATCGTGAAATAGATATCACGGGCTTCCGGACTGTACTGCTTATCGGTGTTCTGTTGGGTCATAACAGCTTTACAGTTTAGATGCGGGATGCTTGCAATGCAGTGACGATAATGCCTCGTGCGCCGACTTCATACAAATCATCCATAAGCTGGTTGACCTTAGCCTTAGGCACCATAACACGCACAGCGTTCCACTGCTTATCATGCAGAGGAGAAATGGTCGGGCTTTCGAAACCTGGAGTAACGGCCACTGCGGCGGAGACCTTGCTTACCGGAATATCATAATCCATCAGCACATACTGATGTGCCGTAAGCACACCCTGAAGTCGGCGGGTGAGCACTGCCAGCCGCGGATCCTTCTCGTCCAAACGAGGAGAACGAATAAGGCAGGCCTCGGAATGCATCAACGGTTCAGAGAACACACGCAGACCGGCGTTGCGCAACGTAGTGCCAGTGGAGACCACATCAGCAATCAAATCAGCCACGCCAAGCTGAACGGAGGATTCCACAGCACCATCCAAGTGGATGGTTTCGGCTTCAACACCGTGCTCCACCAGATAATCATGAACAAGCTTGTCGAACGTAGTGCCAACACGCTTGCCTTGAATATCTTCCAACGTGGAAATAGGGGAATCGTTCGGAGCTGCGAAACGGAAAGTCGAGGCTCCGAAGCCAAGCGGCATATGTTCAAGTGCCTCAGTGCCGGAATTCTTCAGCAAATCCTCTCCGGTGATGCCCACATCGATGGCGCCACGGCCAACGTATACCGCGATGTCAAGCGGACGCAGATAGAACAGTTCAATATCGTTGTCGAGATCCTGCACCACGAGCTGACGCGGATTGGTGCGCAGACGATACCCTGCTTCGGCGAGCATATTCCATGCCGGCTCGGACAGCATTCCCTTGTTGGGTACGGCGATTCTCAGCATGACTACTCCTCTCCCCTATTGGGAGTTGTTATTGGTTAGTGATGAAGTGTTGTGCTAATCGGTCCAAAGACCAACAGGCCCGGCACTGGGCGCCGGGCCTTGAAGGGTCACAGATGCTTGTAGACATCCTCAAGGGTGAGGCCGTGCTTAATCATCATGACCTGCACATGGTAGAGAAGCTGGCTCATCTCCTCAGCAGTACGGTCAGCGCCTTCGTATTCGGCGGCCATCCAGGTTTCGCCAGCCTCTTCGATAATCTTCTTACCGATGAAGTGGGTGCCCTTGTCGAGCTCATCGACAGTCAGAGAACCTTCAGGACGGGTCTGGGCTTTTTCGGAAAGTTCAGCGAACAGGGATTCAAACGTCTTCATAATACATGTCCTTTATGGGAGCCTGTGGCTAGGCAGCCTTGTTAATTTCAGTCCTTGTAAGCGGCTTCAGCCTTGGCGCGGATATCATCGATGGCCTGTGCAGGGCTCTCGGCACCGTACACAGCGGAACCGGCCACGAGCACATCAGCACCTGCCTCGGCCACGATATGAGCGGTCTTGGGGCTCACACCACCATCGACCTGGATACGGGTCTTCAGACCGCGGCGAGTGATCTCGTCACGCAGACGACGAACCTTGGCCATTTGGTTGTCCAGGAACTTCTGGCCGCCGAAGCCGGGTTCAACGGTCATGATAAGAATCATGTCGAACTCGTCGAGGATATCGAAAATCGGCTCTACCGGTTCAGCCGGACGAACCGCGAAGCAGGCCTTGCAGCCCATGTCGCGCAACTGGCGGGCCAGACGAACCGGGGCGTGGGTAGCTCCCATGTGGAAGGAGACAGATGCGGCGCCAAGCTTGGCATATTCCGGAGCCCAGCGGTCGGGGTCCTCAATCATCAGGTGCACGTCAACCGGCAGGTCGGTAACCTGGCAGATGCGGCCAACAATAGGCTCGCCAAGAGTCAGGTTCGGCACGAAATGATGGTCCATAACGTCAACGTGAACCAAGTCAGCGTTGGAGATGGCCTTGAGGTCACGCTCAAGGTTGCAGAAGTCGGCGGACAGAATGCTAGGTGCGATTGCGATCTTACTCATGGTTCCTTACCTTATCTTTGTAATGGGACTTGGTTGTACTATTTTCCACGATTTTCTTGTTACTTGCGCTTCTTCTGAGCGTCTTGCTCTTCCTGAATGCGCTGGCGCTCAAGCTCATCAGCGGTGACTGCGGCGAGTCGCTGTGCCTGGGCCTTGGGATCCGGCCCATATTGGTACAGCACCACGAAGAGGACGCATCCGAGGATGAAGACGATGATGGCCGTCCACACGTTGGTTCGCAATCCGAGAATGACCGTGGAGTAGTTGATACGCACGTTTTCGATCCAAGTGCGGCCAAGGCCATACCACATCAAATACATGGCGAATTGCTGTCCAGCCTTAAGTCGGTCATACAGTCTGGAGCCAATGTAGATGATGAGCGCTGCACCAATGAGGTTCCAAATCATCTCATAGAGGAAAGTTGGATGGAACAACGTGGTCTTGTAGTCCGGGCATTGTGAGCCGTTGTAGCAGATTTCGGATTTGCCGATGGCATCGGCATCATTGAGTTTCAGCCCCCACGGCAGATTTGTGGGCCAACCGTACAGTTCCTGGTTGAACCAGTTGCCCAGTCGACCGATAGCCTGTGCCACCGGCAATGCCGGAGCGATGGCATCAGCGAAAATGGCGAATGGATAATGCTTGTGACGACACCAGAGAAATGCAGCCAAAGCGCCTACGGAAATACCTCCGAAGATGGCCATACCGCCTTCCCACACCTTTACGAGGTTGATGAGATTGCCGGTAGGTGGGAAGTAATCATAAGGCGTGGTGATGCAGTGATAAAGGCGTGCGCCTACCAAAGCACAGGGCACAGTGACCAACGTGGTATCGAGAATCTGGTCGAAGGTACCGCCATAGCGCTTCCAGCGCTTGGTCAAAATCCATACGGCCACGCAAATGCCCGCCAGAATGCAGATGGCGTACATGTGGATGGTGACCGGACCAATCTTGAACTGTGAGAAGGTTGGTGAAGGAATATAAGCCAGATTCATGATGCCTCGTGTTGTACCGTATTCATTGCTCGTGTCTGCCGAGTCACTACCCTACTGCGTCATAGACGAAACAAGGTAGTGACTCGCCAGAAAGTTCATCGAGCGTTATGAATGCCCTCAGCAAGTTCCTCGCTCTTGGCGGCAAGCAACTTCAGGCCCTCGGCAGTATCGCGGGCGGTCTTGTTGTCGTCGGCCAGCAACGTGTGCACGAGAGCGGAACCAACGATTACACCGTCGGCGTAGGAGCCAACCTTGGCGCCCTGCTCAGCAGTAGACACACCGATGCCCACGCACACGTTCTTCGCACCAGCCTTGCGGGTGCGATCCACAAGCACTTCCGGAGAAGCGTCGATAGTGGAACGCTCACCGGTGACACCCATGCGGGCTGCGGCGTAAACGAAGCCACGTGCGTTACGGGCCACGGTTTCCAGACGGTTGTCCGCGGAATCCGGAGAAACGAGGAAGATACGGTCCAGACCGTGGCGGTCAGAAGCTTCAATCCATTCCCCTGCTTCATCTGGAATCAGATCCGGGGTGATGAGGCCAGCGCCACCGGCGTTCTCGAAATCGGTGGCGAAACGTTCAACGCCATAGTGGTAGATAAGATTCCAGTAGCTCATAATCAGTGGTACGCCGCCAGCATTGGCGACGGTTTCCACAGCTTCGAATACGCGTTTGATGGTTTCGCCGTTCTTCAAGGCGATGGAGGATGCGGCCTGAATCACGGGACCATCCATCACTGGATCGGAGTATGGCAAGCCGATTTCCACAGCGTCAACGCCATGCTCAACCATCGTCTTGAGTGCGTCCAGAGAAACCTCCGGATCTGGGAATCCATACGGCAGATAGCCGATGAAAACGGGCTTGTTTTCGGCCTTGAACTTGGTAAACATCGCCTCGGTCTGGCTAGGCTTGTGGCTGATACCCAGCGGCTGACCTGATGGCGTGGTTGCTGTATTGGTCATAATCTTTTCTCCTACTTACGCATTCTTCGGGATCATGCCACGGTGTTACCGTGTGCGCCGGTGACTTCCAAGGCCTTGGCCTGATCGTCAGTCAGGTAGCCGAACCACTTACCTGCGGTGGCCATGTCCTTGTCGCCTCGACCGGAGATGTTGATGATCATCACAGCCTTGTCATAGCCCTTGGCCTTGAGGTCTGCGGCGGCCTTGTAGGCACCAGCCACGGCATGGGAGCTTTCGATGGCGGGAATGATGCCCTCGGTCTGGCTCAGGTCGCGGAAGGCATTCATAGCTTCCTCATCAGTGGCCCAGGAGTAGTTCACACGGCCAATATCCTTCAGCCATGCGTGCTCAGGGCCAACGGATGCGTAATCGAGACCTGCGGAGATGGAGTACGTGTCAAGGGTCTGGCCTTCGTCGGTCTCCAACAGGTAGCTCTTGGCACCTTGGAACATACCGAGTTGGCCGGTACCGGGCGCGAAACGAATGGCATGCTTGCCGGATTCGGGGCCGTTGCCGCCTGCCTCGTAGCCGTACAGATTCACACGGTCGTCATCGAGGAAAGCGTTCATTACGCCAATGGCGTTGGAGCCACCACCCACGCAGGCGCAAATCGCATCCGGATGGTCGATGCCGTACCAATCCTTGAGCTGCTGCTTGGCTTCCTCACCAATGATCTTCTGGAAATCACGTACCATAGCCGGGAACGGGTGCGGACCGGCGACCGTACCGAGCAGGTAATGCGTATCTTTGACGTTGGTCACCCAATCGCGCAGAGCTTCGTTGATGGCATCTTTCAGAATGCGGTCGCCGAGGGTCACTTCGACCACTTCAGCACCAAGCATGCGCATACGGGCCACGTTCAGGGCCTGACGGCGGGCATCAATCTGTCCCATGTAGATACGGCACTTGAGACCGAGCATGGCGCATACGGTAGCGGTGGCCACGCCGTGCTGACCGGCACCGGTCTCGGCGATCACGCGGGTCTTACCCATGCGCTTGACGAGCAGTGCCTGACCGAGTGCATTGTTAATCTTGTGGGCACCCGTATGGTTCAGGTCTTCGCGCTTGAGGAAGATGCGTGCATCGAGACCGGTCTTGTCTTTCACGAGTTTGGCGAAGCGAGGAGCTTCGGTCAGAGGGCTCGGACGGCCTACGTAGCGCTGCTGCAGGGTCATGAATTCCTTATGGAATTCCGGATCAGCCTTGGCTTCGTTGTAGACGCGTTCAAGTTCATCAAGTGCGGTGATGAGGGCTTCCGGCACGTAACGGCCACCGAACTGTCCCCAGTACGGTCCCTGATGTTCGCTTAATGGGGTGGTTTCGGATGCTTTCACTTGTGCTCCTGCCTTTACTAGTCGTTCCACTGCAAGTTCATGATTATCGGCGGTGGCCACACCCTCGCCGACCAAAACTGCGTCCGCTCCTGCGCGGGCGTAATCCTCTACTTCGACTGCACCGAATACTCCGGATTCGGCCACTTTGATGACATCTTCCGGTAAATCGGCAGCCAGTTCGTTGTATTTGTTGACATCCACACGCAGGTTCTTCAGATTGCGGGCGTTGATGCCGATCACTCGGGCACCAGCCTTGCGTGCACGTTCGATTTCCTCACGGGTATGCGTTTCCACCAGCACGGTCATGTTGAGTTCGTGTGCCAGATCGAGCAGATGCTTGAGCTTGTCATCATCAAGTGCCGCCACAATCAGCAACACTAAATCGGCACCGTGCGCACGAGCCTCGTAAATCTGATAGTCGGTGACAATGAAATCCTTGCGCAGCACCGGAATGTGCACGGCGGCGCGAACTTTATCCAAATCGTCAAGCGAGCCGAGGAAACGGCGGCCCTCGGTAAGCACGGAAATCGCGCTTGCACCGCCCTTTTCGTATTCGCGGGCCAAACCGGCCGGGTCCGGAATGTCAGACAAATGGCCCTTGGACGGAGACGCGCGCTTGATTTCGGCAATCACCGGAATGCCATCCGCGCGCTTAAGCCATCGCATCGCGTCAATCGGAGCCGTGGCCGCAAGTGCGGCCTTCTTGACATCCTCCAGTGACACGGTGCGTTCACGGGTCTGCTGGTCTTCCAGCGCACCCGCTACTAATTCGTCCAGAACCGACATGATCCTCCCTTTGCTGGTAGTCGATCATGCGTCACTCTAGGTCACTGCGAGGGTAAAGGCCGCGCCCGTCCTACATTCTGGGCTATTACCTGCAATTCGATCATTGGCTTGGAGCACTGTGCGTGCAATCATCGGCCAGTCATAACTACTTCACGAGCGAACGCAATAGCGCGATTTCATCACGGTGAGTGTTTGGCGTCTGTTCCTTGGTTTCCAGAATCATTGGCAGTTTCGCCATCATCGGGTCGTTCACAAGCCGCGTGAAGAATGGAATGCCGAGTTGGCCTTCTCCAATGTTGGCATGGCGGTCTTTATGCGAGCCTAGACCGAACTGGGAGTCGTTCATATGAATGGCTTTGACCTTGCCGAAACCGATAATCTCATCCAGTTGATTCATCACATCGTCGTAATGGTTTACCAGATCATATCCAGCGTCCAGCACATGGCAGGTGTCGAAAGTGATGCCAACGTTTGCCTTGTTGTCGATGTCATTCATGATAGTGGCGAGTTCTTCAAAGCTACGTCCGCATTCGGTGCCTTTGCCTGCCATAGTCTCCAGCAGTACCGGGATGCCGTTCGCACGTTCAAAGACTTGGTTCAGGCCTTCACTAATCAGCTGGCAGCCGGTTTCAGCGCCTTGCCCCACATGGGAGCCCGGATGAATGTTGATGTAGGTCTCCTGCCCGGCTTCGCGAATCGGAGTCAACAGTTCAATATCTTCAATCAATGCTTCGATGGCAAATTGGCGCTTAGCTTCATCCTTGCCGGCAAGATTGTAAACATAAGGCGCATGTACCACCAGTGGACCATAGCCTTGCGCCTTCAATCGTGCTCCAAACTCCGCTGCTTGCGTCGGGTCCAACGCTTTCGACCGTTTGCCATACGGAGAGCGAGGGAAGAATGCGAATGCCGTACCGCCTTCGTCATGCGAACGCTTGAGCAATGCGTTCCATCCGCCAGTCGTTGACAGATGCGACCCAATGAACAATTCCATGCTTCCCTTCGCCTTTCATTCACTACATTGCTACCGAAATCTTACGTTAGCCGGCCTAGCCTGGTTTCACCCGTTACCGTGGTCAATTTCCGTCCAGGTCTTGCCATCATTATTCAATCGCAGATACCAGGTCATGGATTGGGGTCCTTTGGATAGGGACATGTCACTGCCATCGCAAGTAAAGTCAACCGTGGCTACGAACATACGCTCTCGATCATTCTCGTCGTATTCCCAGTCCAAGAACTTATTGGCCGCGGCCTCATCATATGAGACTTTGTTCAGCGTGCACCCCGTGAATCCCGAAAAGGACTGGGTAACGGTTTTGCCGGCAGCATCAAGCTGCGCCTTGTCGAATTTGCTAGATGCCGAATACGAATATTGGACATGTGAGGTATCCGCTGGACGATCCATCCACCATTTCTCAAAGACGCACAATGCCACGACGATCAGCACCGCAATAACTACAATCACCACACCCCATCGGTATCCTTGCCTGTCTTGTGTATTCATCATGCAGGATCCTTTCCTATGGACGGCAATCACAGTCTTCTCGCATACAGTATCATCCGCATCACATGTCATTGATTTCCGTCTCTTGCCTTCTGTACCAATACTGCGCACACCATTCTCGGACAATCCGATGGCATCTTATTTTTTCAAGGCAATATCCGGGGAATCCCCGATAATCTCGTGCACAAATCCGCGCGATAATGGAATGATATTGGCAGAAGCACGTACTGAGGGAGGGATCGAGATGCGACTCATCGGTAATATTTTGTGGATTATTCTCGGCGGCATTGAAATCGCCATTGGCTGGGCCTTGGTGGGACTTGTGCTATGTATTTCGATTGTCGGCATTCCGCTCGGCATCCAGGCTTTTAAGATGGCAGGTCTTACATTGACTCCATTCGGTAAAACCGTACGTTACGGCGGCGGCTTCGGCTCCACACTGGCCAACATTGTGTGGGTGGTACTGGTTGGCATCTGGATGGCACTGAGTTATGTGGCTGCTGGCGTGTTCAATTGCATTACCATCATCGGTATTCCGTTTGGTTTGCAGTCCTTCAAAATGGCGAAACTGGCGCTCTGGCCATTCGGCGCGCAAATCGAGAATCTGTAATCCATAATTTACTGCTTCCAGACTTTCAGTACCTGTTGCGGCACCTTGGAAGCGTCGAACCGATAATGTCCAGTTACATTCATGCGATGGGCGAATGCCAGATAATCGTTTTCGCGTTTGTTCTGTGCCATGTTGTGCAACACATAAGTGATGCCGTTGCTATCGCGTTTGTCCGAAACAATGCCAATGTGTTTGGTGTGGTTGAAGACCACGATATCCCCACCTTGCCATGCGGTTTTGTCAGCAGGGTCAACGGTAAGGCTTTGCCCGTATTTGGCGAAGAATACGTCTAGCACGCCGGTTCGGCGAAAGTCGATGTTGGGGTCGGGATTCGGTACCACTTCGGCATAGGAAGCTGGGTCTGCGGCAATATCCGCGTCCACCATAGCTTTGAGATCATAACCGGCCTCGCGGAATGCTCGCCATACCAGGTCGGTGCATGCGCCACGGTCGTCAGGTGGATAGCCGCCTTGATAGTAGCCATCATCATATTGTGGTTTGGCCTGGGCATCCTTGCGCGCTCCGGCAACGATATCCGCATAATCATCGACTCCATTACCATTGAAATCGACCGGGCTTACTGCTTTCGGATATTTCTGATTGGCTTCATCTGCTGGCATTGTCGAAGCATCCGAATCCTGTGAAGTAATGCCTGAGGCGGTGCCTGCTATCCGAGAGGTGACCGCATCTGCTATCGACTGCCAAGGCAAGCTTGTCATATGCCGTATGGCGAGCACACCGCCGAACACCAGCGCCAAGATAATCGCAACAGCAACAATCAGCTTCGTTCGGCGGTGAGTGTTACGCTGTATCACTTTTCGCCTGCAGATTGTTGGTTGTTCTGATTCCGCTTATAACAGTCCCAGAAGTATTCGATTATGTCCAGTGCAATCGCAATCGCAGCAATAATGGCAACCAACAGATTGTCGCCTATAGCACTAATCAGCAATAGCACATAGCACGCGATTCGGACCACTCGCCACCAATTTACACTCATGGTTTTATGGTAGCGCCATGCTTTGAGGCTTTGGTAAAGCGACGTGCCTCACGTTTTTTGAGCGCGTAGGGTGTGGTGGTGCCTCATCGGGAATGAGCGCGAACGGTATCGGTCCTGTTTGGCTTGTCTTATGGAAGACAGGATCAGCATGGCGACGAAGCGGCAGGTCACCCTGAGATTCAGGGATGAATACATGAAGGCGTCGAAGAAGGACAAGGGACGCATCCTCGATGAGATGTGCTCCGTGCTGGGAATCGGCAGGAGCACCGCGAGACGCAGACTCACGGAAGCCGGGCGCGGCAGGCCGTCGATGTCGCCCGCGGAGCGGCCGAAGCGGTATTCGGAGCAGTCGCGCGAGCTGCTGGTCCAGGTGTGGCTGATGATGGATGCGCCGTGCGCGAAGTACCTCAAGGCGATGCTGCCCCTGTGGATGCCCATGCTGCGCGCGCACGGCGAGCTCGCCGACTGGGACGGTTGCGCGTT
>NZ_NMWV01000017.1 GCF_002860405.1 Bifidobacterium imperatoris
TCATACCCGACGACAAGCGAGAGGAGATCGAACACACGCTCGCGACCGTGAACCCGGCCGAGCTCGTCCGCCGCATCCACGACATCCAGGACCGGCTCGAAGCACTGGCGGCACCGCGCACCGCGCGGCTGGCCAGACGCATGGGCCCGGACATGGCATACTTGAACAAGACGCTCGCCCGGATCGCGGGCGTCGAACCGGAAGACGACGAAACCCCACAAGCCGACGCGGACTAGGATTTCACGCTCACCACAGGTGAGGCACCACTCCGGATTACGCGCTCATTTTCAAATGAGGCACCTCGGGCCGGAAGTTTCTTCGCCATCGATGGCCCTCCTCACTCATCTCTGCCTCAACATTCTACAAGACTCTCTCCTGACGCGTATTGCATCATGAGTAATGCAGAAGGCCCTGCGCTACGTTCAAAACCTGTCCCGGTAGACGAATAACCGGCTTATAGAAGAACCGTGGCAGATTTCACTGTCCCGGTTGCGCTTTTTGGGCTTTTTTCGGGAACCGTGGCAGATTTCAGTGCGCACCAGCACGGAGCGTAAATCAAAAACCGCAGAATTCCACCATTGTGCATTCTGCGCGATGGCGATGTAAGCGGATAATTTGTCCCGGTACGCAGAAATCGGTTGAAATCTCGTACCGGGACACAAAAGAATGTCCCGGTATGCGAATCAAACGATTAACGCGCGTACCGGGACAATGTGTTGAGCCATGAATCATCCGTTTTGCAGGGATAACCGCCAGGGGAAGGCGGCTATCCCTCGATTTCAGGCTGCCTATTTCTCTGCTTGACTATCGTCAAGCCTGAAGAAGGCCGGAGAGCCCACTGGGCTCTCCTAAGCCGGAGATTGAGGAGTATTACTCCTCAATCTCAGGCTTGCCTTCTTCAGCCCATAACGTGTGGAACACACCGGGCTTGTCTACGCGGCCGTAGGTGTGGGCGCCGAAGAGGTCGCGCTGCGACTGGGTCAGAGCGGTGGGCAGACGCTTGGAGCGCAGGCCATCGTAGTAGGCCAGGGAGCTGGAGAACACCGGAGTCGGGATGCCGGCTTCGATAGCGCGAACAATCACGCGACGCCATGCATCCTGGGATTCGCCGATAATCTTCTCAAAGTACGGATCGAACAGCAGGGAAGCCGGCGGGTTGTCACCCTTGAAGGCCTCGGTGATGCGGTCGAGCAGGAACTGCGCGCGAATAATGCAGCCGCCACGCCAAATGCGAGCAACCTCAGACAGGTTGATATCCCAGCCGTATTCCTTAGCACCATCCTGAATTTCGTTCAGACCCTGAGCGTAAGCCACCACCTTGGAAGCGAACAGCGCCTTGCGCACGTCCTCCACGAATGCAGCCTTATCTTCGCCAGCCAGATCAATCGTCTTGTTCGGGCCAGCCAGGCCTTCCTGCTGAGCGGCCTCACGCAGCTCACCATGAGAAGACAACGCACGGGCGAACACAGCCTCACCAATGGCAGCCACCGGAGAACCAAACTCCAAGCCGGTCTGGACAGTCCACGTACCAGTGCCCTTCATGCCAGCGTGATCGACGACCACGTCCACAAACGGCTTGCCGGTCTCGGCATCCTTGTGGTGCAGAATCTCGGCGGTAATCTCAATCAGGTAGGAGTCAAGGTCGCCCTTGTTCCACTCCTCGAACACGTCGCCAATCTCCTCGGCATCCATGCCCAGGCCGCGGCGCAGAATATCGTAAGCCTCGCCAATCACCTGCATATCGGCATACTCAATGCCGTTGTGCACCATCTTGACGAAGTGGCCAGCACCATCGGTACCAATATGAGTCACGCACGGCTCACCATTGACCTTAGCGGCAATGGACTCAAGAATCGGGCCCAGCGTCTTCCAGGATTCCGCAGTGCCACCCGGCATCAGAGACGGGCCGTTCAGCGCGCCTTCCTCGCCACCGGACACGCCGCAGCCCACGAAGTGGAAGCCCTTGGCGCGAACTTCCTTCTCGCGCTTGATGGTGTCCTTGAAGAAGGAGTTGCCGCCGTCCACAATGATGTCGCCCGGCTCGAATACCTCTTCAAGCTGCTCGATCACAGCGTCAGTCGGAGCGCCAGCCTTGACCATGATGATGGCGGTGCGCGGACGCTTCAGCGATGCCGCGAACTCTTCCAGCGTCTTGGCCGGCACGAAGTTGCCCTCAGTGCCGTGCTCGTTGATCAGCTTTTCGGTACGAGAATAGTGACGATTGAACAGGGCAACCGTATTACCGTGGTGCGCCAGGTTACGCGCCAGATTGGAACCCATTGCGGCCAGTCCAATAACACCAATGTTTGCTGTAGCTTCGGCCATCTGCCTTGCCTTTCCTGCAATATTTAGGAACGATTCTTCCGGAACCCAAGTCTATCCTTGACCCCGGAGTCACGCACGGTCAGTCTTACGCTCTTCGCGTACTGATGGTCTGAAGATCTATCTGTTGCGGCAAGGTCGTGGATGCTGGGATGTGCAATGTCCGACACACTCAAGGCCGTTCGGCCAAGCCTACGGTCTGACATTGCACATCCCAGCATCCACTTACTTTGTAGTCAAAGTTCTGTTTGCAGTCGGCAGTAGCCCTTTTAAAACCTACATACGACCGGCTTTGGTGGGGTCTATGGTCATGGTTTGGAAGCGGGCGGCCATGTAGTCGTTGTTGTAGTGCTCGCCGAACCACATGGCGGCGGGTGAGGTTTGTGGCTGGCCGGCGAGCCTGCCATACCAGCAGTCGAGCGCCATGAGCGTGAATGCGATGTCGATAATCATCAGTACTGCGCATATGGTGGTCAGCGAATAGCGCACTTTCCAGGGGATGCGATTGATGAGTGCCAGCATGCGCGGCAGTAGCCAGCGCACCCAGACTAGGCCGATGATGCCCCAGAAAAACATGTATTTGCCGGAGGTTCGGCCATCGATGGAGAGCCATTGGCCGGTGTAATCCCATGCGGTAATACCGAACGCGACTTCCATGAACCAGCTGGTGCAGTACTCGAAGGTGCCGCCGATGATGGCCGATGCGCAGAAAATCAAGCCCGCGTTGGCTTTCCATAGGCGATTCAAGAAAACGGTGACCAGTACGGCACCGCAGCCATAAATTGGCGAGAACGGGCCCCACAGCAGCCCAGCGCGATCCTGTAATTCACCGTGATACAGCGCGAAATGATAGATGGTTTCGACAATCAATCCGCCCACTGAGGCAATGGTGAACAGCCAGAAGATATTGAAGAAGTCCAGTGCAATGTAGCCCTTGCCGGACTGGTCGCGGCCCAGCATGCCGGCTGCGACTGCGGAATCATATTCATCGCGATCATCCATGCGCTTCAGCGCACGCTGCAATCGGCGTTCTTCACGCAGGGAGGGGTCTGCGGTAGCGGAAATCACCACAAGAATGACCATCTGGATTGCCGGCAAAACCAGATTCCAGCCGAAGCCCTGCAATGCCAGCGACAGCATGCCTTCCGCCAAGGTAAGCGGCATCAGCACGTACGCCCATCGTGCAGCATATCGACGTCGATTACGCAATAACAGCACACCAAAGATGATGAGGCAAGCTGCATTGACGATCAGCACCAACGCATGCGCTGCAGAGAGAATGAATGTCAGACTCATAGCGTCGACATGCACTCGTCCGGCAAGAATCTCGCGCACGCTGTAGATGCTGGCGAATACCGTAAACGGCAGCACAGCAAGACTATCAAGCAGAATCAGCACACCATAGATGCGGGCGAGCAACGGTAGTCGCTTGGCGTCGAGATCCATACCTGCACCGTCAAGTTCGTCTGCCACCAAATCGGCCACCATGGCCGATTGAGCTGCGGCATTCGCGGCAGATGCGGCAGTCTCAGTAACCTCAGCAGTCTCGGAGGTCTCAGATGTGCTCGCTGATTCTTTGTCATGCGTCATACGTCCACGCTATCAGGGGTTCGGCGACACGCCGTATGACTGTGCACGTTTCCAGTATTTCCAGTCTCTCACAATCGTTGCAATACCAAAGAACTTGCAAATCATCTTTATTAGCGTATATTTAGTGACTGGAAACGTGCACAGTGCTGTTTCAGGTTTGGTCAGCTGTAGACGACTGCCGACCAAGAAGTCGCAAACCAAAGCAACGCCGTGCACACCGACACAACGATGTTCATTGCTCAACATCAACGAGGAGACACCATGGCATTACTGCCGAATCCCATCGTGCTGCAGCGCGCTGATCCATTCGTGCTGCGCACCGACGATGGTTACCTATTCACGGGCTCATACCCGGTATACGATCGCATCACCTTGCGTCGTTCCAAGACCCTTTCCGACTTGCAGCAGGCCGAAGAACACACCATTTGGAAGAAGCATGAAAGCGGCACCGGCGCGATGAGTGAACTCATCTGGGCTCCGGAAATCCACCGCGTGAACGGCCAGTGGGTCATCTACTTCGCCGCCGCACACACCACGGCAATCGACCCGGTTGCCGACACCTTCCAGCACCGCGTATTCTGCCTGACCTGCGACGACGCCGACCCCATCACCGGCACCTGGACCGAGCGCGGCCAAGTCGACACCGGCATGGACACCTTCGCACTCGACGCCACCACCTTCGTGCACACTGACGGTCAGCAGTACCTCATCTGGGCTCAGCAGGACCTCAACATTGAAGGCCATTCCAACCTGTACATCGCCCGTATGGAAAACCCGTGGACCCTGGCCACCAAGCCGGCCATGCTCAGCAAGCCGGAACTGGATTGGGAAAAGATTCGTTTCATCGTCGAAGAAGGCCCGGCGGTCCTGAAGCACGGCGACAAGATCTTCGTGACCTTCTCCGCCTCCGGCACCGGCCCCGAATACGCAATGGGCATGCTCACCGCCAACGCGGACGCCGATCTGCTCGATCCGGCCAGCTGGACCAAGTCCACCGAACCGGTGTTCACATCCGACGAAACCGTGCGCCAGTTCGGCCCCGGCCACAACTCCTTCACCACCACCGAAGACGGCCAGGATGTGCTCATCTACCACTGCCGCAACTACGTGGAGATCTTGGGCGACCCGCTGTTCGATCCGAACCGCCACGCTCGCATGGGCTTAATCACATGGAACGAGGACGGCACTCCGAACTTCGGCACTCCGCAGATGGACACCCGCTGGACCCCAGCCACAACGGATGTGCTGCCGGCAGACGGTCATCTGGATATCGACGAGACGCTCTGATCAGACTCTCCCGTACCGCACTGCAACACCTCAACACTTCCAATAACTTCCAATAATCCGTAGCCTCACACTACGCAACCACTCACCACACATCACTACACATTAAGAAACGAGTCATAATCATGGCACAGGAACAATCAACCTCCCTGCTGAGCTCACTGAAGCGCGGCATCTTCTGGAACTTCGGCGGACTCTACTTCTTCTACTTCGCCGTCTGGCAGCTCATCTTCACCTTCCTGCCGTACTGGTTGAAAGGCCCGGCCGGCATGGATACCACCGCATCCGGCCTGGTGTTCTCCATCATGTCGTTCGGCGCACTGATTCTGCAGCCAATCTTCGGACCGATTCAGGATCGCCTCGGCTTGAAGAAGGGTCTGTTCATCTTCGTTGTCTGCTGCATCCTCTTCCTCGGCCCGCTGTTCCAGTGGGTGTTCCTGCCGCTGATCGGCGCTAACCAGATTCTCGGCGCCATTGTGATGGGCGCTTACCTGAGCCTGTGCCTGAACGGTGGCGTTGGCGTCATCGAGGCATACAACGAACGTTCCTCCCGCGCTTACCACTTCGAATATGGCCACGCACGTCTGTTCGGCTCCCTCGCCGGCGCTACCGCTTCCTTCGTGGGAGGCATTATGTGGGCCAAGAACACCGGCAGCATCTTCTGGGCAATGACCTTCTGCGCAGCTGTTCTGCTCGTGCTGATTTCCATCGTCAAGCTTCCTGAAGACCACATGGCCGGCGCAGTCCAGGCTGAGGATTCCAACAACGGCGAAGACAACGAGCCGATCTCCCGCGAAGAATGGATGTCCATCTTCAAGAACCGCAGCTTCTGGGGCTTCTGCCTGCTCATCATAGGTTCTGCCACCATGTATGACGTGTTCGATCAGCAGTTCCCGAACTACTTCGCTTCCTTCTTCTCCGACGCTACTGCCGGCGCAACCTTCTTCAGCCGTGTGGTCTCCGTCCAGATTCTGCTCGAAGCCATCTGCATGCTGTTCATGCCGGCCCTGATCAACAAGATCGGCGCTAAGACTGGCCTGCTGATCTACGGCGGCATCCTGTTCGTGCGCGTGCTCGGCTGCGCCTTCATCAACACGATTCCGATGCTGGTGTTCTGGCGTCTGCTCGCCGCTCTGGAAATGCCGTTCATGCTGGTGTCCGTGATGAAGTACATCACTCGCGTGTTCGATAAGCGCCTGTCCGCCACGGTCTACATGTACGGCTTCGGCACCGCCAAGCAAATCGGTCTGACCATCTTCTCGCTGGTGATGGGCAACATGTACACCCAGCTCGGCTTCCACCACGCCTACCTGCTGCTGGCTGTGCTCATCGCAGTGTTCGTGATCGGCGGCTCCCTGCTCATGCGCTCCGACAGCAAGGTTGCACAGGTCGAGGCCTGATGAAACCAGCGTTGCGCTGACCACTGATATCAGTCAGTAAGAGCGCAATCGCATAACGCAACTCCATAAGGAGCCAAGTACGAATGGCCGCATTGCCCACTGGCATTGCGGCCATTCTTTATGCCGATATTGCCGGCGCGGCAACGACTACCGGCTACAATAAGAGCGTCTTCCACTTCCGCGGACCGTCTACACCAGTAAAATCCGCATGAAAGGTTTCGAGTGAACCAGCATAAAGCGACCATCCACGACGTTGCACGTATTGCCGGCGTCTCCCGCGCCACAGTGTCCCGTTATCTCAACGGTCGCAAATGGGTGAGCCAGGATGCTGCGGCAAACATCAAAGCCGCCATCGAACAGACTGGCTATGTGGCGAATAGTCACGCCCGCGCACTGGTTACTGGGCGCGCAGGATCAGTGGCTTTCCTGCTGGGTGAGCCGCAAAAACTGCTGTTTGAAGACCCGAATTTTGCTGCTTTACTGCGAGCTGTGGCAGACGAGCTCGGCAAACGCGGCGTTTCCTTTATTTTGATGACTACTGATGATCAGAGTGAAGCGAAGCGCAATCTGGCTTATCTGCAGGCCGGTCACGTGGACGGTGTGATTCAAGTGGCGTGGCATAAGGATTCCAGTGAGATGCTAAACGGTTTGGTTCAGGCTGGAATTCCTACAGTGATTGCTGAGCAGCCGTCCGATGAAACGTTGCCGGTTGGCTATGTGCACGTCGAGGATTACGGCGGCGCACGCAAGGCCTGCGAATATCTGCACGAGTGCGGCGCCAAACATATTGCTATGATTGCTGGCCCGGCAGGACCGAGCGGTACTCGTGACCGTATGCACGGTTTCCTTGATACAGTCGCTACGTTTGATGATGATTCCAATGCCGCCAGCCGCATTGCTCATGGTGATTATTCCGCCAGCAGCGGCGAGGTTGCGATGGCTCAGCTGCTTGATGCTGACCCTGATATTGATGGCGTATTTGTTTCCTCCGATACGATGGCAGTCGGCGCTATTAAAGAACTGCGCACGCGCGGTCTTTCGGTTCCCGATGATATTCAAATCATCGGCTTCGATGATTCTTCAGCCGCCATGCTGGCCGACCCACCGCTGACCACAATTCGCCAGCCATTCCAGGCCATCGGCAAGCACTTGGTGGATCAGCTGATGCGCATTATTAATGGAGAACAGCCTGTCGGCGTTACGCTGCCCACCGAACTGGTGGTTCGCGACAGCACGCGGTAAATACGGAATTGGCCTGACGGCCAATGCTATTTTTCCCGCAGCCTTTGGCTGCTCTCCTACTCCCCCTCAGTCAGCTTCGCTGACAGCTCCCCCGACAGGGGGAGCCGGAAACGCGCGCTCCACAAGATGCTGGATTCAACGCTCCCCTGGCAAGGGGAACCATAATCGCGTCATCTTGGCTCCCCCTGTCGGGGGAGCTGTCGAACGCAGTGAGACTGAGGGGGAGTAGGAGAGCGGCCGCAGGCCGCGGGAAAATAGCATCGGCCGATAGGCCGATCCCACAACCACCACCCCACCCCATCGCTTTCAGGAAACGTCCAAAAAGCTTCCAGAAATCATTTCCGCAATTTACGGGCTCTCTTATCGGCCACTCAAGCTCGCATTAGGCCTTTCGCTGTGTACTTAAATCATCACAGACAAACAATGTTCGGTTGCACTCCACCGCAAGCGCGGGATGCAACCGAACAGTCTCGCGAAAGGAACCATCATGTCCAGCACATCTTCGTTCGGCAAGCGGCGGGCGACTTCCGGCGACGGCAGCCATAATGCCTGTCAATTCGCGCATATGCCGCTTGGCAAAGCAGCTGCCGCTGCGGCTGCAATCTCTTTGGTCACCGGATTTGGCTATGGCATGGCGGGTACCGCTATTGCGGGAAGCCTTGGCTGGGGCAGCTCCTCCGCCTCCTCAAACGCCACCTTGCAGGGCCAGCCCGGAGGCGGCGGCGCGGACACCATGAGCTACGACTACACCGGCACTTACACCGGTGCGCTCACCGCAGACGGCGAAGAAGTCACTTCGGATGGCGAAACTACCTCGGCTACCGACTCCGATCAGAACACCGCGCTCGCGCAGAACGGCGGCGTACTGACGCTCACCAACGCCACGCTCAACAAGTCTGGCGATTCGGATAATGCCGATAACAACAACTTCTATGGCACCAACTCCGTATCGCTCACGGTTGGCGAGGACTCTAAAACCATCATCTCCGACTCCTCCATCAACGCCACCAGCTCCGGCTCGAATGGCATCTTCTCCACCGATTCCGGCACTGTGCTGGCCAATAACGTAACCATTAACACGTCTTCCGACAACTCGCGCGCCCTCGATGCCACCTATGGCGGCACGATTCTGGCGAGCGCCATTACCGCCACCACTAAGGGCGACCACAGCGCCACCATTGCCACTGATCGCGGCGGCGGTTCCATTTCCGCCACCGACTCGAATCTCAGCACTGCAGGCTCCGGCTCTCCGCTGCTGTATTCCACTGGTGATGTTCAGGTATCCAATGTGACTGGAACGTCTTCCGGCTCGCAAATCGCCGGCATGGAAGGCTTGAATACGATTCTGATTAAGGATTCCACCTTGACCAGTACCGTAACCGGCAAAACCGCGAGCGATCCGGTGGCCAATGGCGTCATTATCTACCAGTCCACTTCGGGCGACGCCGAATCCACCACTGGCGAGCACGCCACCTTCCAGGCGGCTGACTCCACGCTGAAGTCCGCCATCGAATCCGGCTCAATGTTCTACTTCACGAACACCACTGCCGACGTAGTGCTGTCCAACACCACGCTTGACTTCGATTCGTCCAAGGCCGCGCTGATCACCGCTGCCGGCAACGACTCGAATAACTGGGGTTCGGCTGGCTCGAACGGAGCAACGGTAGTGTTCACCGGTCGCAATCAGACATTGAACGGCACGGTAAGCGCAGACACGATTTCTTCGGTGACGCTGAACCTGCTCGACGGCTCGACTTGGACCGGTAACGCCAGCATCACCGAGAACGCGAGCGCCACCAGCAGCTCCACTTCCGATGCTCCCATCACCGTGAATGTGGACGGCACTTCGACCTGGGTGGTAACCGATGACACTACGGTTTCCGCCTTGAATGTGGCCGACGGCGGTTCGGTGGTTGATTCGGACGGCAATACCGTAACCATCGTGGCTGGCGGCAAAACAGTAGTCAAGGGCACTGGTTCGATAACCGTGACCGTGACCGGCGACTACAGCACCACACTTCCCGACTCCGCTACCGGTGACGATACTCAGCTGGACAGCGATCTGATTGACCGCTCTGATTTCGACAGCGCATTCGGCACCTCTACCACGTGGAGCATGTGATTCGGCAAACCTCACCAGCAATCCTCCAAACCACTACTCCACCCGTCTCCCATCTCTTAGCTTCCATTCGTATCCCCACTATCAATCGCGGCAATACAGACCGCACATGCTTTGAAAGGAACTCATCATGACCAGCAACAACACCAACCCCACCCCGTTCACTCCGAACACCACCACCCCGACTTCATTCGCTCCGAACACCACCAATGACCACATGGAAAATACCACCCCTGCAACCGCACAGAACATCGCCCCAGCAGTTCCGGCACCTAATCGCTTTGCAGCACCTGGAGCTGGCAATGGCGCAGCAGCCAAGACCATCACCGGTAAGGCTGTAGCAATTATCATCGGCATCAGCTTGGGCTGCGGCATCCTCGGCGGACTTGGCGGCGGCCTGGCTTATGGCGCTATCTCCCACAGCGGTTCCAGTTCCTCCACCAGCCAGCAGATGCAGATGCCTAGCGGCGGCATGCAGGGCGGTCAGTCTCAGGGTCAGGGTGGCATGCCGGGAGGTATGCCGGGCAGCTCCGATTCCTCCAACGGCCAGTCCCAGGGCGGCAGCACTGACGGCAACTCGAGCTCCGGCTCTGATTCTTCTAATTCTTCCGGCTCCACCGGCTCCTCCAGCCAGCAGAGCAACGATGGTACCGACACCGGCACCATCGAAAGCTGATTGGCTTCGTTAGGCGTCAACCCGCATGACTACCCCTCAGTCGGCTTCGCCGCCAGCTCCCCTGACAAGGGGAGCCTTTATAGGGGTGCAACCAGTCCGAGCACCTCAATCCAATAATTAGCCACAATGCCCAGCGGCGCACGATTATGCGGTGCGATTACGCTGGGCATTGCCATATTCAGCCACAAATCTCCCGGCACAGTATTACGCTACTCTATGCGTAGCGCTACGGTTAACGTATCGCTACGGAAAACGTAGCGATACTACAGCAAGCAACAAGCTCCGGGGGTATTCAGTGGGCAACATTCTCAAGGTCCTCAAGCGCGATTTCATGCGCCTGTTGAAGGTACCGACCTCGTGGGTGATTCTCGTCGGCATGGTATTCATCCCGCCGCTGTACTCCTGGTACAACATCGTGGGCTTTTGGAATCCATACGGCAACACCAAAGGCATTACCGTTGCCGTGGCCAATAACGATGCCGGCACCGACAACGCACTGATCGGCAAGCAGAACCTTGGCGGCCAAATCGTCAAGCAGATGAAAAACAACGACCAGCTCGGCTGGACGTTCGTCACTGAAGCCGAAGCCATGGATATGGTGCAATCCGGCAAAGCATATGCAGCCATTGTTATTCCCAAAGACTTCTCCGATTCGCTGGCAGGAGTCGTAACCGGCGGCGAATCCAAGCCAACGCTGGAATACTACGTCAACGAAAAAGCCAGCGCCATCGCACCAAAAGTCACCGATGTGGGAGCTTCCACCGTGGATCGCACGGTGAACTCCACCTTTGTTTCCACTGTTTCCAAAGTTCTGACCGAAGTCATCAATAAGGCAGGCGATACCGCTCTGGCCACCGGAGATAAAGCCAAAGCCAAAACAGTAACCACGCTGAACGAAGCTTCCAGCGATGTGCAGCGCACGCGCGACTCCATCAGCAAACTGCAAGATAAGCTCGATCAAGCTCCCGAGAAAACGCGCACTGCCCGCCAAGCATTAGAAGATGCTCGCAAGCTCGGCATTGATGCAGCCGAAGGATTAGCCGGCACATCGAAGCTTATCGGCACCACACAAACCAGCTTGAATAATTTCGTCACATCCACGTCGGGCGCGTTGGACGAAGGCTCAAGCCTGCTCAGCCAAGCTGCTTCACAAGCGAATCAGAACATCGGCACCATAACCGGAGCCATAAATTCCGCGAACCAGCAAGTCGGCGGCATGCTGAACACCGCTGAAGATATCAATCAAGCCAATGCGGATATTCTGGCAACCCTGAAAGAACTGCCCAACGCCGATCAGGAACCGCTGAAATCCGTAATCGACAAGCTTGATAAACGCAACAGTCAGCTCGCCAACACTCTCGGCAATCTGAGCAGCCTGAACAACACCATCGGCAGCGCATCACAGAATACTGCCGGTCTGGCCAATAATCTCAACACTGCAACCCAAACCACCTTGCAGGCCACCAATGATGCCCGCAGCACCTTGGTTTCTGGCGCATTGCCGCAGCTGAACACCGGCTTGAACACTATTAGTTCCACTGCCACTACGCTCTCGAATGATCTGACTTCGCAGGATTCGCTGATCAGCCAATCCAAGGATGCTCTCGATCAGTTAGACAAGGCAGCGGCCTCCACGAAAACAGCGCTCGATGATACCGATCAGGCACTGGCTACCGTGCAGGATAAGCTCAGCACACTGGCCACCGATATCAAGGCAATGAGCATTTCCACCTCGCTCGGCTCCCTGATTGACAGCGACGGCTCGCTGGACGCCAGCAAAATCGCTGATTTTATGATGTCCCCCACCGTTATCAACGAAAAGACCATTTACCCAGTGGCTTCGTATGGTTCCGGCATGGCACCACTGTTCACCACGCTGGCACTGTGGGTGGGCGCCTTCGTGCTGGTGGTGATTCCTAAGCTCGAAACCGATAACGACGGCATTGAGAATCTCACACCCACTCAAGGCTATTTGGGCCGATTCTTCCTGCTGGCCACGCTGGCTTCCGCACAAGGCCTGGTGACAGGCATCGGCGACCTCGTGCTCGGCATGCAATGCGCCAGCATCCCCGTGTTCCTGCTGACCTGTTGGATCACCTCGCTGGTGTACATGTCGTTCATCTTCGCGCTATCGACCACATTCATGCATGTGGGCAAGGGCGTATGCGTGGCCATGGTGATTTTGCAGGTACCAGGCGCTTCCGGCCTCTACCCCATTGAGATGATGCCGAAGTTCTTCCGCGTGATCTATCCACTGCTCCCGTTCACCTATTCCATTGACGCAATGCGTGAAACTATTGGCGGCTTCTATGACGGCCAATGGTTCAGCTATATCGGCAAACTGCTGATCTTCGCCGTGCTCGCCTTCCTGCTCGGCTTGGTGGCCCGCCCGAAGCTCGCCAATCTGAACCGTTTGTTCGCCCGCGAAATCGAAGAAAGCGACATGATTATCGGCGAACCAGTGCATATCGAAGCGAATGAATACCGAGTCACCCAGGCGATTGCCGCACTGGCCAATCGCACTGAATACAAGCATGCCATCGAACGTCGTGCAGCTAAGTTCACTCAGCAGTACCCGAAGCTGCTGCTGGGCGCGCTTATCGCCGGATTCGTTGTGCCAGCGATTCTTATCATCGTCTTCTCGCTCACTACCAGCGAGAAGATTGTGGTCATGGCCACTTGGCTGGCTTGGGTGCTGATCATTATCGGCTTCCTTATGGTGGTGGAATACATGCGCGATTCGATTCGCCGCCAAACCGAGCTCGGTAATCTGTCCGACGAATCGATTCGCTCGATGCTCTACGGCCGCCATGCAGAATCCGCCGCAGGAGGCGACGCGCCAACCACGCGCATACCGCCTATTTCATCCCTGAACACCAAGAAGGCCACCATCGCCAATCTGCCGAACCTTCACGGCATTGGACAAACCAAGGAAGGCAAGCACGCACGATGAGCACGATCTGGAAACTGTTTATTGGAGACGTGAAGCGTCTGACCAGCAATGTGGTCTCCATCATCATTGTGATCGGCTTGGTGATGATTCCCGGCCTGTTCACCTGGTTTAACGTGGCTGCATGCTGGGATCCGTTCTCCAACATGTCGAATCTGAAGTTCGCCGTGGCCAATGTGGATGAAGGCTATCGCTCTGATTTGATTCCGGTCAAGGTTACGGTTGGCGATCAAGTAGTGAATGCGTTGCGTGCCAACAGTCAGCTCGACTGGACAATTACTTCCAAGGACGATGCTGTGGATGGCGCGAAATCCGGCAAATATTACGCAGCTATTGTGATTCCGAAGTCCTTCAGCAAAGACATGATGACTTTCTTCTCCGATGATATGAATCATGCCAAGCTGACCTACTACCGCAATGAGAAGAAGAACGCGCTCGCTCCGAATCTGCTCAACGAGGGCACGGACGAGGTGGCCGCGGAAATCAACACCACGTTCGCAAAAACCATTACGGCAGCAGGGCTTGAGATTGCTTCTTCGCTGGCCGATCAGCTCGACAAGCCGGAAGCCAAGCAGCAACTGACTGCGTTCAATACGAATGTGGCCAATTTTGCCACGCAGCTCAATAGCACGGCGGATATGCTCGGCACGTACAGTGCGTTGACTGATTCGGCGCAAACCTTGCTGGAGACTTCCAACAGCCTTATTCAGCAGGCTTCCGGTTCGGCTTCAACCGCCAGTAAGAATCTCAAAAGCGCTAAGCAGGGCATAACCGAGGTTGCTGGCGCTCTCAATACCACCACTGATGCGATGGGTAAGGCTTTGGATTCCAGCGCCAGCAGCTTTGGCGCGGTTTCCGATTCGATTGACAACCTGTATCAGGATGCCAACAATGGCTCTACTACTGTGGCCAAAGAACTGGATGCACAGGCCAGTGCTGTGGGCGATCAGATTGCGCAATACACCACGATTCGCAATACGATTGCCGGCATTGTGGGAGAGAATGCGGCTGTGGTCAAGGCTCTGGATCGTTCGATTGCTAGGCAAACCAAGCTGCAGCAGGCTTTGAATAAAGCTGCTGATGATATTCGCCAGAAGAACTCGGATGTGCAGAATCAGCATCAGCAGATTAAGGATTTGGCAAATCAAGCGAAAAGCAGCATCGCCAGCGTGAAGTCAGACTTTGCAACGAATGTGAAGCCGCAAATTGAATCGTTGGCTTCCTCTGCTTCTGATGCTTCGAGTATTCTGCAATCCAGCTCAGCTCAGTTGAAAACAACGCTGGGCGACGTTGAAGATACCTCCAGTGATGCGAGCACGATGCTGACCGATGCTCGCGAGACGCTGAATAAGGTGTCTGACAAGCTGCGCAAGGCTGGGACTGAGCTGACTTCGTTCAATACCAAACTTGCAGACGCATTGAATAGTGGCGATATGAGCATGGTCAAGGAAGTGCTCGGCAATGATCCGGAAACGCTGGCCAGTACGCTGGCTGCTCCGGTGCAGTTGAAGCGTAAGGCTGTGTTCCCGGTGGCGAACTTCGGTTCTTCGATGGCGCCGTTCTATACGCTGATTCCGCTCTGGGTGGGCGCATTGCTTATGGTGGTGACGTTGAAGACCACAGTGTCTCGTAAAACCCGCCGCGAACTTGGCAATCCTCGCCCGCATCGACTGTTCCTTGGCCATTACGGCATATTTGCATTGATTGCATTACTGCAGGCTACGGTATCGTTGTCTGGCGATCTGCTGTTCCTGCATGTGCAAGCTGTGCATCCGCTGCTGTTTATGCTGTCCGGCTGGCTGGGTTCGCTGGTGTTCTCGTTCTTCACGTACACGATGGTGGTGAGCTTCGGCAATGTGGGTAAGGCTATTGGCGTGCTTATGCTTATCGTGCAGATTTCTGGCGCGAACGCAGCCTACCCGGTTCAGGTGCTGCCGGACTTTATTTCCAAGGTGAGTCCATTCTTGCCGCTGACGCATGTGGTGACGATGATGCGCGCAGCCATCGCCGGTATTTACGATCTGGATTATTGGAAGGCTGCCGGCATGCTGCTGGCCTTCGTGCCACCGCTGCTCCTGCTTGGCTTGCTGCTGCGCAAGCCGCTGGTGAAGTTCAACCAATGGTATGTGGCTCAAGTGGAAAGCACCAAGGTGCTCAGCTGATGTTCGGCACAGAGAAAGAAGAAGCGATGGAAACCGTATCCGGCAATGCCGCATTGGCTACGGCTGTGCCACGGGCTGAACGTAGGCGTGAGGCCACGGATCGCAAGCTGATGCATGCCACGCTGCAAATCGCGGTGGAGCGTGGCATCAGCGGCGTAACCATTGAGGAAGTGGCTCGGCGTTCAGGCGTGGCCAAAACCACTATTTACCGCCGCTACCATAATTCCAATGAATTGCTGCGCGGCATTAGCGCCATGTACTTGGTGAATGCGGATTCGGAGCCTGTGCCAAGCCCAACGCGTGAGCATTTTGCGCTGTTGCTGACGAAACTGGTGGAATGGGTACGCAGCAACAACATTGACGTGCGCAGCGTGGGCATTGTGCTGTCCAGTGAAGCTGAATTCTTCCACCATATCGTTGATCAGGTGGTGACCCCGTGGCTCGGCAAGCTGAAAAGCTTCCTCGACTTGGGAACCACCCAAGGCGTATTCCGTTCAGGGCTTGACGAACGACTGCTACTGTCCACCATTATCGGCTCGCTGGTAGCCTATGAAGCTATTGATCAGCGGCCAGCCGACGACAATCTCGCCGCATGGCCGCAGCGCATGACCGACCTCCTCTGGCCCGCGCTGCTGGCGTAGTTGCTACTCCTGGATGGAAGCCTCTTGGCGGGCGATTTCCAGGGCCTTGTTGAAGGCGTCGGACGTCCAGCTGGCACCGGCCACCTTATCGACTTTGAGGTCCTTCAGTGGTTTGCCGTCGACTACGCCATTAATGGCCTTGGCGAAAGCATCCTGGTGAGTCTTGGAGATGGTGGTGAATGGATGACCCACAATCTCTACGTTTTCGACGTTGCCATCTTTGATGGTCAGATGAACGTCGATGGAGTCCTCCCCCACCGGGCCGTACTGGCCGTTGATGGAGTATTCGCCATCCTTGTAATTGCCGGTGTCTTTCTTATCCGACGTGGTGCTGGATAAGTTGTCTTGCGAGGAATCAGAGCTGGAATCAGATGAATCAGAGCCGCTCGACTGTGACTGTTCTTCCTGAGATTTCTCGGTTTCACCGGAATTACCGGCGTATTGATCATCCATTGGAGTTGCGGAAGACTCACCGCAGCCGGCCAGCAATGCACCGGCTACAACCAGCCCTGCTGCCGCCAATGTAGCGGATTTCTTCAGCGTAGTGGTATCAGTCATATTTATTCCTCGCCGCCCGTTTTCGCCGCCTTGGTGGGGTCGGCGAACCCGATGGCAGTTTCACCGGTTTGCGCGCCCTCTACCTTGGCACCAGTGGATGCCGGCTTACCGCCAGCAGCCTCATACGCCTCGCGGGCTTTCTCGTCATTCCACTTCTCGCCCACGAGCACACCGTGATTCAGCATAATCTCGCGCTCGGCGCAGCTGGCCACCAGCGCATCATGCGTCACCACAATAATCGTGGTGCCCTGTTCGTGCAGTTGGCGGAACAAATCCAGCACAATCTTCTCGTTTTTCTCATCGAGATTACCGGTCGGCTCATCAGCCAGAATCAGTTTCGGCTCATTAATCAGCGCGCGAGCCACGCACACGCGCTGCTGCTCACCACCGGAAAGCTGGCCCGGCAGATGGTGAGCACGATCCTTCAAACCCACCTTTTCCAAGGCTTCCAACGCCTGCTTTTCATCGACTACGGAATGGTAGTACTGTGCCACCATCACATTTTCCACAGCGGTCAGATGCGGCACCAAATAGAACTTCTGGAACACCAAGCCGATGAGGTTCTTGCGCACGTCAGCCAGCTGGCCGGCGTTCAAATCCTCCAGCTTGCGGCCTTCGAGCTTCACCGAGCCCTTGGACGGCGTATCCATGCAGCCGATCATGTTCATCAGTGTGGTTTTGCCGGATCCGGACGAGCCCACAATGGCCAACCACTCGCCTTGCGGCACAGTCAGACTCAGGTCATCCACGGCATGCAGGTCGCCGTAAATCTTTGAGATATGGTCAAGTTCAAGCAGCATATCCATGATGTTTCTCCTGATTTGTTTTAAGTGTATGTGGTCTCGGCGATTGTCGTCCTCCTCCTCAGTCGCCCTTGGCGAAAGCTCCTTTCGGAGAGGGGAGCCAATGGGGGGGTTATTCTTCGCGAAGCACTACGGCTGGGTCGATGCGGGTTGCGCGGTGGACAGGTGGAATGGACGCGATAACGGCAACCAACGCGGCCAGAATCACGGAACCGGCAGCCAACCACCAGTTGAAGCCAATGGAGCGGTCGAACACAGCCACGCACAGCCATTGCGCGAGACCGAAGCCAATCGCCGTACCAAGCAAGCCGCCAAGCAAGCCGTACATGGCCGATTCCACATAGAACTCAGTGCCGATAGCGGCAGAGCTTGCGCCCAAAGCCTTGCGCAGACCAATCTCGTTGCGGCGCTGGGAAACAATCGAGCTGATGGTGGTACCCACACCCACCAGCGTCAGCACCAGCACCACAAGCGACACAATCCAGAACAGGGTTTGCAGCATGGTGATGATGCGCGTATCCGAAGACGTGATCTTCGTGACCGGTTGAGCCTTGACATGCATTGAAGTCATGGAGTTAATGCTCTTAACCAGCGCGTTGAGGTCTTCGGTACCGGCCGAGTATTCGATCACGTCCACGCCGCGCGAAGTGCCGGTGAGCTTGTTGACGTCATCGTTAGTGGCGTAAATGATGGAATCCTCGTTGCCGCCGGTATCCACAATGCCGGAAACGCGGAATTCGGTGCCGGAAGTGTCCATGATATCGCTGGAGACGCGGCCATCCTGGGTGGGCTGATCGGAAGAGGTAGAGGAGTTCGCAGAGGACTGCGAACCAGTGTTGCTGGAGGTCTCTCCCTCAGTCTCCGCGTTCGCGGAGCCAGCTCCCTCGTCAGAGGGAGCCGAAGTGGTACCGGACATATCCATGCCCTGCATCGAGGAATTGCTCGAGTCGGTTCCGTTGGAGGCAGTTCCCTTGTCAGAGGAAGTCGAGGTAGCGGTGGAGCTGTTGTCTGAGGCGCGGTAGCCGATGGTGATGCGGCTGCCGACTTCGAGGCCTAATGCGTCAGCCACATCGCGGCCAATCATCACTTTGCCAGCCGACGGCCACTTGCCGTCCACTACCCAGTGATGATTGAGGTTCTTCACTTCAGCGGTGTCAATACCGGCCATCACATAAGGTGCGGCATTCACGCGCACGTTCTCATATCGGTAGGTGGCGTGCTTCTCGTAACCTTGAGCCGCCACCATTTCGGTAGTGTGCTTCACCATCGCCGAATCGATGCCGGCTTTGCCATCTGCACCGGATTCAGTGGGAGTCACAATCAGATTCGCGCCATATGCGCGCATTTCCTCGTTCATTTGCTGCGGCACAGCAATACAAATCATTGCCAAGCAGAACAGTGTGGCAGCGCCGACCAGCGAGGCCACAACGGCCATCACCGCACGCGAACGGCGGCGGAACACCGCGCTAAACAGCATCCTGAAGAACATACCGGTGTTCGTCATCGGATTTCTCCTTTCACGCTCCTACAGGCTCCCCTTGTCAGGGGAGCTGTCAGCGTAGCTGACTGAGGGGTAGTCGACACCAAACAAACTCGAATAGACTCACCGGCCATGGAGCACCTCCGCGGGCTTCAAGCTCAGAATCGAGCGAATGGACGACGCGGAAGCCAACAGCACAGTCACAGCCAGCAGCACGAAGACCAGCACAAACACCATCGGACGCATCGTGATGCCCGAACCGAATACCACATGACCTATCAATTGAGCCACGCCCGAGCCAAGCCCAGCACCAACAATCGCGCCCAGCAGCGAAATAGCAGCGGTTTCCGCCATCATCAGGCGCGAAACCGCACCATCCGTGGCACCAATCGCCTTCAGCAATGCCAGTTCGGAAGAACGCTCGCCAATCGAGGCAACCATCAGATTCGCCACTGCCACAGCGGCAGCAATCAGACTCAGCACAGTCATCAAAATCATTACAGCCTGCGTTTTTTGCAGCACATTGCCCTGCAATGCCGCAACCTGACGCACCTGCTTGGCTACCGCTCCCGGAATCACCTCTTCAATCTGATAGGCAATCGAACTTGGGTAAGCGGTGCAGTACCAGGTTTCCCATTCATCCTGGCTCAAAGCGGCAGGATTCTTGGCAGCCTTGCGAGCCAAGTCGTTTTCCGGAGTGGTCAGCGCCTTGACTTCAATCTTGTTCACCGAATCCGGCAGATCAGTCAAATCCTGCAGCTGATTGGAGGAAACATACATGGCGCTGTTGTCGTCATCGCCGGAATCGTAGACGCCGACGATCTTGAAATCGATGGACTTATCGCCGCGCATCAGCGAAACAGTGCCGCCAACTTGCACGGCGGCTTCATCCTCGTGACCATCAACTTTCACGCCGAGCGACTTGGCCAGATCCTTACCGATAACGGCTTCCTTGGTGCCGTCCTTCGGCCAACGGCCTTGCAGCGACCACCAGGAGCGCATGCCTTCAACGCCCACCACCGTGGTTTCGCCGGAAGCCAGCTTGAGCTTTTTGTTGAACCAAGTACCCACCACCGGCACATTCTTTTGCGTGGGGTAATCGGCAAGACTCACCGCCCAGCCGTTGCCTTCGGTCACCGGCTTGGTGTTGATGGCGGTGACGTGCTGGTTCAGCTCGGGCGCGAAGTTGGTGATATTGAACGCCCAGAAAATCGTCTTGATTTTGGCAGCGTCCGATTCCTTCAGGAAGGATGTTGGATCGCTGGCCGAGGCGGAACCACCGGAAGTGCCGGCGTCGCTGCCCTCGGTGTTGTAGAGGTCGGAGACCACGGCATCCGACTTGGGTTGCACGGTGATATTCGAACCGTAGGTGGATAGTTCGGCGTTGAGCTTATCGCCCACGTCGAAGACCACGCCCAGCATCGAAACGCTCACTGTGGCGGATAGGCACACGGTCAGCGCGATGAGCAGACGTCTGCGCAACTGGCGTGTGAACGACCGCGCAATCATTCGCAGAAAGAACATTGCGTTCCTCCTTTTCTTAGGCTCCCCTTGTCAGGGGAGCTGGCTCGCTTGGCGAGACTGAGGGGTAGTTGCTAACAGACATGCAGTGTGCTGACTACCCCTCAGTCAGCTTCGCTGCCAGCTCCCCTGACAAGGGGAGCCTAGTGGGGACTACATCTACTGGAAGTGGACGCTTAGGGCATCCAGATCGGCGGTTTGGATGGTGATTTTGCCGTTGCCGGTCTTGTATGGGAATGGAATCGGGTTGCAACCGCCCTTGAAGCCGATGGTTGCCAGATTGATGGCCACCTCGCACTTCTTGCAGATGATCTTGCCGTTCTTCTCGTAGTAGCCTGCGTCACCACAGTTCTCGCAGGCATCAAGGCCGATGCCGTATGCGCCACCATTCTTACGGATGATGATGAAGCGCATCACCGTGCCATCCTTGGCCTTGTATTCGAAGCGATGCAGGTGGCCATCCTCCACCTGAGTGAACGGAATAGTGGCCACGCCGTCCTTCAGCGAATAGGATTCGGGCGGCGAAAGCGTAATGGTTTGATGGGTTGCGGCCACGCCCACGGTCAGCGTTGCGGTAACGCCGATCATGGCTACCAGGCTCCACACAGCGGCGGCGATGGCGTGACGGCGGAATGCCTTATGGCGGCGAAGCGTGGCCTCATTGGCACCGGGCACATCGTGGGTTTTCATGCGGAAGCCCGCCACCACGGAAGCCACGGCAGGAATCAGGAACACCAATGCCTGCGCCATAATCATCGAAGAATTCTGGTTGATGGACCAAGCGAGTGCTACGAACATCGTGTGATTCATCGGGAAGCCACGCGCTTGCAGAATCTGCGCAAGGCCAGTGAAATGCTGCACCAGCAGAATGGCCATCATTGCCACGACGGCCACGGTGAATGCCCAACGCACTGCAGTGGTGCGCATGGTGCGGAAGATGGCGGCCACGATAATAGACATGGCCACACCGAGGAGGAATCCGAGTGCGCGCAGCAGCATGGCGGAGGTGAATGCGGTTTCGCCCGGCTCCACCCAAATGGTGAGCTGCAGAATCACGTCCGGCAGCGCGTAGAACACGGTGAGTGCGATCTGCACGGCGGCCACTGCATTGGCCACGTGCATCCAGGCCTGATGCTTGGCCCAGTTATGAGTGATGCGAGAGGCGCAGAGCACGACGATCAGTGCCAGTACATCGACGATAACGGCCACAATCAGCACCGGATAGTTGATAAACGTACGCTGGTTGATGACTGCAGTGGCTCTCAGGGCCGCGAACACGATAGCGGCAACGACGCCAATACCCAGGCCCCACAGTCTCCAGTAGGCGCTCATTGGCTTGTCGCGGCCTTCGCCCACGGTGAGCATCACGCTCAAACACATGACCAGCAACGCTGGGGCCAGCGTCCCCGGCATTACCGCAACGAATTGTTCCAGCATTCGCGCCCTTTCTTAGACCGCCTCTGGCTCCCCTCTCTGAGGGGAGCTGTCGGCTTCTGCCGACTGAGGGGAGGTTCATACAATTATGCCTTTTATCTGCCAAAAGCCCCCTCTGATGAGGGGGCTGTCAGTACAGATGACTGAGAGATGATTCATATTGCGGCTACGCCGCCTTCTCTCCCTCAGTCACAGCTTCGCTGTGACAGCTCCCTCATCAGAGGGAGCCGAGAAGGAACATGATCACCACTGGCGAGGAGTGTAATCCCAGTTGTCGAAGGTGACTTCGATCGGCTCGGTCCAGAAGTGGCCCTTGACGCCGGTCTCAGGATCGACGTGGAGCATCCAACCCTTGGCAGCCGGGGACTCGATGGAGAGCTTGAGCTGGTAGGTGCCAGCCTTGTCGAGCTTGACGTTGGCGCCGTAGTGCGGGCCATCGGAAGCGTTCATCTGCATGAAGGTACCGGAGGTAGCGGTGCCGCCTTCCACTTCCTTGCCGGTGGACTTGTCGATGATGGTGTAGTTCACGGTCAGATCCGGCACGAAGTCACCCTTGCCGTAGCCGAGCTCGGTGCCCTTCTGGTTGGCGTGGATGTCAGCCTCGAGGTGGAAGGAAGCGTCAGCAGCCTTCAGACCCATGGAAGCAGGCTCCATATCGATCGGCTGGAAGTACACAGCGCCCACGGTCAGCGGGCCGGCGTCCTGATCCTGCTCTTCAGCGGTGCCGGAAGGACCGACCGGGACTTCCTCGAAACCAGCGCCGGAATCGGAGGAGGAGTCGCTGCTGGAGGAGTCAGAGGACTGGGAGGAGGAGTCGCTCTTGGTGTCGGATGCGGAGTTGGTGGAACCGCAGGCGGCCATGGACACGGTCATAGTGCCGGCGAGCAGCAGGCCGAGCAGAGCGGCCAGTTTCTTGTTCTTCATCATTTCTCTATTCCTTTTCTCTGGTGAATCAAGATTCACGCTTGTTATGTTCAGTTATGTGATGTTCGCGGTGCGGATTGGAATGATTAGCATCGAATCCAAGGCCTTGCCGCAAGTCTGTTGATTGTTGAGTTGTTTAGTTCTCAGCTGATTGTTCAGCCGCAGCTTCCTTGGTAGCCGATGCTTCAACAGCAGCCGATGCCTTGCGCTTGTGCTGCTTGATAAAGCCGACTACGAACAGTGCAATCACTGCGATGGCGGCAATAATCTGAGCCACGATGCATTCGACGTACGGGTAGAAGCCGAGCCAATCATTGGTAGGCACACCCTGCAGATAGGTGGCAGGCAGTGCGTCGCCTTCGATGAGCGAGTGCACACCGCCGCCGGCGAAGACGACTACGAGCACCGACATCAGAATCGACGTGACCAGGAAGAACGGACCAATCGGAATCTTCACCGAAGTGAAGCGAATGAGCAGGAAGATGAACACGAGCACCACAGCGGCGGTGATGCCACCGACCCACATGCCGTGCGTATCCTGGCTCATCGTGTAAATCGACTGGTAGAAGATCACGGTTTCAGCACCCTCACGGAACACAGCGAGGAAGCTCAGCATGGCGAGCGAAATCACCGTGCCGAATGCCACATGTTCGCCGGAGGAAACCTGCGAGGAGGCGGACTTGACCGCAGCCTCGGTCTTGTTCTTGATGTAGCGGTTCCAAGCTTCCACCGAAGACTTGTTCAGCATCCAGTTACTGGTCCACAACAGCATGCCCATAGCCACCAAGGCGCACACGCCTTCCATGATTTCCTGGATTGGGCCGGAGCCGCCGAATGCGAGCACGAAGATCACGGCCACCAGGCCAGCGCCGGCGAGACCGGCGACAACGCCCAAGTAAATCCACTTGGAGAAGCGCTTGTTGCCAGACTTCACCAGGTAGGCGATCACAGCGGCCACCACGAGCAGGGCTTCGAGACCCTCACGGATAAGAATCAGGAATGCCTGGCCGGAAGCACTGGTGATGAGCTTGGTGAGTCCGCCTTCCTTATCGGCGGCACCGCCGTCAAGAATGCCGGCGTCCTTGACCAGCATGGCCTTCAGGTCATCGATAAGCTTCTTGGTGTCTTTCAGGGATGCGCCGGTGTTCATGGACTTGCGGCACATCTTGAACTGGTATTCCACCTGCGAGACGCGGTCGCCGCTGATGGCGTTCATCACGTTCTTCTCGAAACCGAGCTTCTCGTAGTACTGGTAGTAGGCGTTGTTCACCAAGGTTGCGCCCTTGGCACCATCGCCTGCCGCGTATGCCTTGTAGGCATTGTCGAGAATCGGGGTCATCTCGTTGGCCACGTCGGTCCAGGAGCGGTTGCCCTTGCCCGGATTCTTCTTCTTTTTGGCGTCGAGCTCCTTGCGCTCCTTGGCCAGCTGCTTCTGCAGGGCTTCGGCGTAGGCCTTCGGCTTGGCAAGCGACGTGTTGGCGTCGAGCTGCTGAGCTGTGGCATCAAGGTCGGCGGTCAGCGCAGTGATCTGCTGATCAAGCTGGTCATCATTGCCGGCCGTATACGACAGATTCTGGATGCTCTGGAACGCTTGCTGCTGGGCGAGCTGCTTATCCGCACCGATGGTGTCGTGCACCACGGCGGTGAAGTTCGAGGCCACATAAATCTGGTTGTAGGCGGCCATGAAAGCGGACGTGGAACCAGCAGTATTGCCGTCCTTATAAGTCTTCTGGCCTTCTTCCAGCTTTTTATCCATCGCCTTGGAAACCTCAGTCCAAGTGGCGTAGTCAACACTGCTGGAGCTGGAAGCCGTGCTGCTATCAGCGAAAGCCTGCGGTACGGCAACCACAGCAGGTGCAACAGTAGCAATCACCAGAGCGAACAGGAATGCTATCGCAGCCAGAACGCGCAGCTGACGTACGCTGTTATGCTCAGCGGATTGTGCAGCAGACTGTACGCGGGCGCGACGAACCATGCCATATTCCTCTCTCTATGAACGGCCTTAGAACCAAAACCAACTTCACAAAATACAGAAAAACTTTTTTGAAAAACAGTCTTGATTTTTTTGATAGTGCGAGGTAATTAAGGCACCGTTTGCACCAGATATTGCCGAAAAATGTCTCACTATTTGACCACAGGGCGCTCAGTATCGCGCTGCTTCCCGCAATGTGAACGCCATTGCTACGAACAACGGCAGCGTAAAATACACCGGAATCGGATACCAGAACAGCGCTTCAGGCGAAGCATAGAGCGACAGTACCGTGAACACCAGCAGACCGTATGCAGCGAGCGCCTGAGTCGGTATGAATCCGGCAGCCGACTGACCAGCATTGCCGTACCGCTTGTCGTCCTCGTCTTGCGCAAGTTTCTTCCACCGAATAGTCTGCACCAGCAGAAGCACCCCCAATCCGAGCGGTATCCACGTCACATACAAAGCCATTGCAGTCAGCGGATTGTCCGCGCGCACCCATCGGTGGATGAATAGCAGCACATCATGCTTCCACTGTGGTTTGTTCGATGTTCCCATCAGCGGAGCAAGATCTCGTTTGATAGTGCGCAATCGCTGTGATTCGATAGTCAATCCACCTTCGGAAGCAGCATTCGCGGTTGCATCACTCGTCTTTTTCCCCGCCCCTGCCGGCAAATACGACGCCCATTGTTTCAGATATCCAGGCGTGAATAGGTAGTCGGAATCGGTCGGGTAGGCAAAGTTTCTGAGCGGATTCCACCATCCGCGCATCACACCGGCATACGCCTTCACATATTCGCTGGGATTGGCGGCACCGAGTTGAGCCCATGCTGCAACTGCCGCAGCTTTCTGGCGCGCAGTCGGCACTGGGTGGTTTGGCTCAGGTTTGGTGTACAAGGTGGCGAATGTTGCATTCGTGCGCTGTGGCTCGATATTGGCGGCTGCCTTGCTTAAGTCCATGATTGCATTGAGGCTGTTGCGCTGAGAGTTGCTAATAGCCGCTGGATTATCGTGTGCGACCTGGGCAACCGGCTGAGTGATTAGCCCCCATACCTCACGCCCGGGCGAATGGTTCGCCTGCGTTGCTGCGGCGGCAAGCGGCGACCAGATAGCTTGAGCTGCAATGATGGCAATGGCGAGGCACGCGAACGCGCGGAATCGATTACTCGGTCGCCGAGATACAGCGCTTTGCGAGCGCCCGACACATGCCGCAATCATGCCGATGCCGCTACACAGCACAATCAGCAGAGCCGTCCGTTTGGATGCAATGGCGGCAAACATCAGCACAGTGAAGACTACGGCTACCGGAATTCTGCGCAATATTGCGCCTTTTGTGCGGCAGACCTCAGCGAATATCACAGCAAGCGGTAGGAAGAAGACCGTGTGCAGCGAATCTTTGCCCATAGTGGCGATGGAACCGACCACCACATAGCTGGTCGCGAGATAAATGAGCCCCAGTATCAGCAGCCATCGCGGGGCACCGATTTTGCGGATATAGCACAGCAGGAACGCACTGCAGGCGGCAAGCGCTGCGGCTTGGACCGCCGTGTACATGGCTTGGCCGGCGAGCGGAGTGCCGAATAGTGCGCGGCCGGCATCCCAGAAGAGCTTGAACATCAGCGTATCGAACAGTGGATGCTGCGTGTAATAGTGGTGGATGCCGGAAGCTTGGAGGTATTGCGCGAGGGTATCGTCGCGCATAGATCCGGGCCAAGTGAGTATAAGCCAAGACAGCCATGCGATTGCGATGATGAGCACGTATGGCAGAAAATGAGTTCTGAGCGCGGCCGTAAGCGTGGATGGGCGACGGCTCGCAAGAATCACATGGGTTCTGCGCACGAGTTCGAATCTCGTATCCTCCGCCAACATTTTTCCGCCCCTACCGTGAGCATACTCATCGCTTTGCACGTCTTCTTGCATGGTTGATTAGCCTAGGTTGATTACGCGTGGAGGCATTCCACACTTATCAAAAAATTCATGCAACTGTCCGAATTTGTTTACAGATAAGCGACATGTGACTACACGACACACTCCTGCTCCCAAGCGGAACCATACGAATACGACACGCCGAGCATGCATTTTCTCACGAGCTATGGTAGGTTATTCGAGTTGCCTACGGAGCTTGCTTCTAGCAAACATCGCAGTGCATGGAGGATTCGCCTAGTGGTCTATGGCGCACGCTTGGAAAGCGTGTTGGTGTAACAGCCTCACGAGTTCGAATCTCGTATCCTCCGCCATCGCCGGAACCTTTGATTCCCAAAGGATTCCGGCTTTTTTCATAGGTGCCGGTGTCGTTATAGGGTGCTCGTTCTGGGGGTTATAGGCCAAATTGTGTGTCTGGTGGCCTAGTTGTTTGATGTCCATTCGACGTGGGTGTGGAAGTCGTTCCAGTCGATGCCGGTGCCGTATCGCATGGGAATGCCGAACGTCTCGTGCATGCCTTGTGGGCTTTGCTCCCATGCGTGCTTGTAGAGGTCCTCGAGCCGCCGGTCGGTGATCGCGTTGGCCGCGAGCCACGCGTCCGTCTCGGGGCGTTCCGTGTGCTGGTGGCACCACCAGCAGATCGCCTTCAGCCGTCGTATCAGGCGCAGGCCGCGATGATGGCGCAGCATGTCACGCAGCCGACCGTTCCATGATTCGACGAGGTTGTTCGTCGACGGCACCGGACCGGCGGCCATGAGCTCCTCGTCGAGGAACGTGAGCAGCTGGTCCTCGCGGATGCGTCTGCGGATCATGCGCCTGGCCTTGACGAGCCGCTGGTGCGCGTCGTTCACGCTGCCGTCCGCGTACCGGCTTTGCTCGTCGAGGAAACCGGCGAAGTCCTGCTCCCATTGGTTGTAGGAGACGAGCCACGCCGCCGCGTCATCCTTGTTCCTGACGCGCGCCAACGCCACGGCGATCCGACGCAGTCGTCTGCCGGCCTGAAGACGCGGCCTCATGCCGGTCAGTTCCAT
>NZ_NMWV01000018.1 GCF_002860405.1 Bifidobacterium imperatoris
GCGTATATGAAAGCGTGTGAACGTTTGTTCCGCGAACTGCGTCCGTCGATCGTGCATTCGCATATGAATTCCCTGAGCGTCTTTCCCTTGAAGGCAGCCAAGGATGCTGACGTACCAGTGCGCATCGCGCACAGCCATTCCACGAGCAATCCGCGTGAGTATGCGAAGACCGCTATGAAGATGGTGTTGCGTCCGTTCTCCCGCGTTTATCCGACACATTATGCAGCTTGTTCACGCTATACGGCTAGGTGGCTGTTCGGCGACAAACTCGCCGAATCGGGCAAGGTCCGGATTGTCCGCAACGCGATTGAACCGGACAGATTCCGCTTCGATTCGGAGACACGCGCCGCCAAGCGCGACGAACTGGGTGTGTCCGATAATCAGCTGGTCATCGGGCAGGTGGGACGCATGTGCTTCCAGAAGAACCAGCTGTTTACGTTGGTCGTATTCTCCAAACTTCTGAAAACACGTCCAGATGCGATACTTGTGCTCGCCGGTGATGGCGACATAATGCCTCAGGTGCGCCAGCACATCGGTGAGCTCGGACTTAGTAGTTCAGTACGCGTGCTCGGAGTGCGCAGCGACATAAATGAGTTGTATCAGGCGTTTGATGTGCTCGCACTGCCTTCCACCTATGAGGGGCTGGGCATGGTCGCCATCGAGGCGCAAGCTTCCGGCATGCCGGTCATCGCCTCTGACCAGGTGCCCGGCGAAGCCGGCCTCATCCCCGGCCTTGTGCGTTTCGTCCCGTTGGACAGGCCGGGCGAATGGGTCAAGGCACTGGCATCCGTGCAGCCTACCCCGTATCGCCCCGACGAACAGGAAGCCATACAAGTAGCCGGCTATGACATTGAGGAAAGTGCCAAGCAGCTCGGCGATTGGTACATGCAACTCGCCGGATAGTCAGGAGAGAATAATGCTATTTCTGAAAATCTGGTATCGCGTCACAGGCTTCTTTACACTTGCGTTTTTTAAGCTACTGTACGGAAGGAACTTCCAGCATGGCAAGGCATTCCATGTGCGTGCGGGATTTCATGTCAGCATAGAGGACAACGGGACCTTGCATGTTGGCGATGACGTGTTCTTCAACAATTATTGTTCGGTCAACGTCCGCTCGGATGTAACCATCGGCGACGGAACTATATTCGGCGAAAACGTACATATCTATGATCACAACCATCGATATGGAAATCCATTCCTTCCTATCAAGGAGCAGGGGTATACGCAGGCCCCGATTCATATAGGTGCACACTGCTGGATTGGTACCAATACCGTAATCCTGAAGGGCGTAACCATCGGAGACAATGTGGTGGCTGGGGCCGGATGTGTTATTTACAAGGACATTCCCAGCAACACCATCATTATGCAGAACGGACAAGTCCACTCTATCATCGCGACGACGAAGGAGCATCTCGCATGAGCCACAGCATTGAAAAACCGCTGATTACGGTGGTCGTCCCTATATACAACGTGGAGCGTGTAATCAGTGAGTCCATAGACTCACTGGTCAGACAGTCTTATGCGGATCTGGAAATCATCCTCGTCGATGACGGCTCCACGGATTCCAGCGGAGACATCGCCGACGACTATGCCGACAAGGATTCACGTATCATCGTAATCCACCAAGCTAATGCCGGTTTATCCGAAGCACGTAACAGAGGTATTCAAGAGTCGAGCGGACGATTCATTGCGTTTCTGGATAGTGACGATGTGCTTGCGCCGGAGTATATCGAGCATTTGTACAACACATTGGACAAGACCCATGCCGATATTGCGGTTTCGGGTATTCTTCCATTCGATGATGATAAAGGCGTCGCTTCCGCATACGAGGAAAAGCAACACGACACAAACCGGAATAGCGGCAAAATCATTACTTTCGATTCGCGTAGCGCCCTCATCGACATCCTGTACATGAATCATATGGCCGTTGCAGCATTCGGCAAGTTATACCGTATCGATCTGTTTGAGGGTATTCGTTACCCCGCCGGAAAACTCTACGAAGACATCGGCACGACCGTTCGTTTGTTCGATAAATCGCAGTGCATTGCTTTTGTTGAATATCAGGATTGTTTCTACCGGATACGCAAAGGCAGCATTCAACAATCCGGTTTTGCCCCCAACCAGATGGATCTCATCGACAATATCGAGGACTTCTACCCCCTCATCGAAGAAAAGTACCCCGAAGCCATACCCGCTTATAAGTCAAAGCTTATCTCCGCCGCCTTCAATCTCTATATGAAGACCGAGGAAGGAAACATTAGACAGGAGATGTATCGACAGTGTCTTTGGGACACTATAAAGAAGTACCGGTTTAGCGTTATTCGAGATCCCCGCGCAAGAACGGCAGCGCGATTCGCATCAATCATTTCCTACTTTGGTCCTCGCATATTACGTGCGATGTACCGGATTACACGCTGATATTTAAGGAATCTGTATATATGAAGGTCGAAGTCATCACCCTGCACTCAATTAAGAACTACGGGTCGGTTTTGCAGACGCTTGCGACGAAAGAGAAATTCCAGAGTCTCGGGCATGACGTGGAGTTCATCAATTATGTCCGCAAGGACACGACAGAGAAGAATATGTATCGCGCATATACCCGCAACGATAACGCATTGAAAGCAACCGCGAAACATGCTCTTCTGTATCCGACCATGCGTCGGTGGAGGCATGTGTTCGGAGGATTCCTCGATCGTAACGTTACGCTCACCGAGCGTATGTACACCTCGGAGAAGCAATTGGAGGAGCATACTCCGGTTGCCGACGTGTATTGTACGGGTAGCGACCAGGTGTGGAACAGCGAATGGAACCAAGGGCTGGAAGAGGCGTTCTATCTGAAGTTCGCTCCGGACGAGGCGAAGAAGATCGCGTATTCCGCCAGCATCGGGCGTGACGACTTCGCCGAATGGGAAAAGCCCGAAGTTTCAAGTCTGCTGTCTCGCTATGACGCCATATCCATGCGTGAGGAAAGCGCTGTGGAAGCCGTCCGCAATCTCGGGATCGAGAACGTGTGCCATGTTTCCGATCCGACGCTGCAACTTGATCGCGCATACTGGGAGCGTCTCGCCGCGCCTCCGGTGGTGAACGAAAATTATGTGCTCATATACCAACTCAACAAGAGCAAGCAATTCGATGATTACGCATTGCGCTTCGCTCAGCTCCACCATTGCAAACCTGTGCGGCTATGCGTCCGCTACGATCAGATGCGGCTTCCGGGAAGTCCTGTTCTCATTCCCGAAGTGGAGGAATTCGTCTCTTTAATCGCCAATGCGAAATATGTGATTACGGATTCTTTCCACGCAACGGCATTTAGCCTGAATCTGAACCGGGAGGTCGTATGCATCTACCCGAAGAAGTTCAGCAGCCGCCTTGCCAATATTCTTAAGGCTACGAACATGGAGCACCGTCATCTCACTGACTATTCGCAGTTTGATATCGCCGATGACCCGACTGATTTCGACCGTGTCAACCACTACTTCGACCAGGAGCGAGCCAATGGTGATGCTTTCCTGCAGGAAGCGTTGGGATAGAGGTGAACCGTTCTCTCATTGTCCGTCAACCATTTATTACCAATACCGAGGAAGCATTAATGGACATTAGTACAGGTCACACTTTTCTGAAGCAGTGCATATCCACCATAAAAATTCTCCGGCAATCATTGCTCCTGAGGAGGGACTACCTCGCTCAGGCTGCTCGTTTCGATAGGAATTACTCACGCATCCGACCACGCAATAAGAACCAGTTTGAGAGCCGCGTCATGTTTCTCACGCACCAGCTCGAAAAAGGACTCAGTCACAGCGATTTCCGTTTGGGATTCGGGCGAAAGATTTTTCTGCAGCTGCCCGACATGTTGAACGGCCTCGAACGCCTGGACAACGACTTTCTGCATAATTTCACGTACAACTGCTGCATGTCGGCATTGCACGAGTATGTCAGACGGCATCAGGATGCAGAATTTGATATCAGCTGGCAGCAGAGTTGCTTCACCCGAAGCCAGTGGGAGCGAATTCTGACCATGCCGGATGATGCCGGACATGGCTGTATTGAAATCCGTAAGGTGGACAAAGAACGGAACGATGCGATTCCTTTCCGTCAGCTTGCCGAGCACAGGCATTCCATTCGGGAATTCTCTGATGAAAAGATAACGGCTGATGAGATTATGGAAGCTGTCTCCTTGGCCATGACCACGCCCTCCGTCTGCAACCGCCAGCCCACTCGAGTGCATATCATGCTCGACGAGACTCGAATTGCAAGCCTGTTGCATATCCAAGGTGGGGTCAATGGGTACCCGACCCCTCCGGCGTTACTGGCGATAACCGCCGACCTTTCCGCATTCATGACTGAATATGAGCGTAATGAGGGGTATGTCGATGGCGGATTATTCAGCATGAATCTACTGTATGCACTGGAATCCCTCGGAATCGGAGCATGTCCGCTCAATACGATGTTCACATCGTCGGTGGAAAAGGAAACCCGGAAATTACTGGACGTTCCCGACAACGAGATATTCGTCATGTACATAGCGGTAGGCCATTTCCCGGAATCGACAATAACATGCAAATCCCCCCGTTATGGCGCCATGCAAATAGTACAAATCGCAGAATGATTTTCACATTTGAGTATCAATAGCGGTAATCGACAAATCAGTAAGGCATAACATGTCCGCACCAGGTGTTGCATATACGCGCAGCGGGGCAACGAGCCCTTCCAGCAATTTCCGAATTCTCCAATATATTCCGGACTTGGAAACCGATATGGAGGCAAGGCCTCTTTCCTCGGAAGCCCTATACCAACGGCATGGTAAAGCGTCAACAAAAGTACAAAAATTATTCTGGTATATACTTTATTATCTTCAGATACAATTCCGCATTACAAAATATCTCATCAAGGATTGCATAAGCAAGCCTGGTATCGTCATTATTCAGCGGGCATTATCACCAAAACTAGTTTTTCCTTGGAATAAAGTATTAATGCGACGAGTCTATACAACAACGAAATTTCTAATTTGGGATTTTGACGACAATCTCGTTAACAGTGGTGAGATTACTGACTTTGAAAGACAGCTTTTAGTCAAGAACGCCGACACTATAGTAACCACCGGTGAAGCGCTGAAAGCGACTATACCTGCAATGGCCAGGAAACGCGTGATCATCATGCCGACTACGGATGGGCAACTACGGAATATCGAGCCGGAGAGCATGATTGCAAACCGAAGAAATACATACGAGACCACGGTTGAATTACTGTGGTTGGCAACCGCTTCCAGTCTCCCGTATCTTCAGGATATCGTGCCGCATTTGGAGGAATCCGGACGTCAATTACAAGCAAAGCTTAATAAGCAATTAGTTCTACACGTTGTTTGCAACAAGCCGCTGAAATACAAACCAAACAATTTCACACTCGACAATGTGATCTGGACCAGTGAAATAGCCTGTAAGCTTACACTCCAATCTCACATAGGGATTATGCCGTTACGGGACACCGAATTCTGTCGAGGAAAAGGTGGTTTTAAGATATTGCAATACATGTCCGCCGCCCTGCCGTCCATCGCTTCAGCAGTGGGTATCAATGTCAAATATATTCGGGACAGTAAAGATGGATATCTAATCGGCCCAGCTTATACATGTTCATGGGAGCAGGCGATTCTGCGCCTATCCTCCGATTGGCAGTATTACCGAACGGTGAGCAAAGCGGCGCGACAGAGGTGGAATGAACAGTACTCTTACCACAACAATCTACACCAGTGGAATGAAATACTTTCACAGCAATTCAACTCAAAGATTGAATAATCACACCTGATATTAGGGATTTTATAATGAAAATAATAATAACAACAATATTAATTAGCGTGCTATGCCTAATCAAAAAGAACAACAAAATATTGTTTGTTATTGCTTTATTGTGGCTTTGGCTCCTTATGGCCTTTTCCGACGGAAATGCAGATGCTATAATAAATGAAGGCCGTTATTACAATTATTCCAATACCGTAGGTATAACAGAGCCTGGATATTATCTTCTTATGCAAACATTTATGAGGATGGGGGTCTCTTTTGCCCTTTACAAACAGATAATTGCAGCAATAGAGATTATTCTAATTGGTAGCACAATCTTTAAACTTTCAAGTAGCCCTAATGTGGTGTTGGCTCTTTATGCATTGTATCCGTTTTGCCTCGATGTCGTTCAAATGCGTTTTACACTTGCTCTCTCAATAGTAATTTTCGCAATTCGATACCTGTTCCCAGATAATACGACAAAATCAATGATTACTAGAGATGTTATTTTCGTTATTCTGATTGTTGCCGCATCAATGTTTCATTTTGTTGCTATCTTCTATTTGCTGTTGCTAATAGGAAAGCATCTGAGCATGAAAGCAACAGTTACTTTTGTTGCTATGGTTAACATAATCGGATTCGCCTTATTCAATCCGTATTCCTTGCTTATCATCGCAAAATATGTCGGCATTGAATCTAAGGTAGTTGCTTACTTAAATAGGCCTACATCTGGCAAAGTATTGATATTGACGTTGCTGTCAATCGTAATTTATATTGTTACATTTACGATTACGTACGCATTTTCAATCAGATTTATTCGACTGCAAAGAATTAGCGACCGTGACTTTGTTGGCATTAAGTCAAATATTATCTCACTCTGCATTATCCCTTTTCTTGTCGTTGCTCCGGATTTTCTTCGTATTCTCACAGGATTATCAATATTAAATTATATTACGATTTCAAATCATTTGTCCTCCCATCGCGTCAATTTACGTAATTTTTCTTTCTCCCCAAACAATGTATTATTGATTATATTATTATATATAACCGCTTTTGCCAATCTATATAAACTTGTGTTGGGTAACGCTAACTATTATACCGTATTTCTTCCATTATTCTTCTCAAATACTTTAATTCGCTGATATTTGTATTTATCAATACGAGCTATATATCTTAATGTTTACGGATTGCAAGACCTATGAGCTTGAGTCGGCGAACATTACAGTATATGGCTTTTCGAACACTCGCAAACGAGGCTATATTGAACCTAAGAAAACTCATTGGCAATTTTGGTTTCGCCGCATTAGCGCAGACATCCTCGATGGTGCTTAGCTTCATCATCTCCTTCCTCGTTCCCAAACTGCTAGGGGTAGAGGAGTTCGGCTATTGGCAGCTGTTCATCTTTTACATCAGTTATTGCGGATTCTTCCTATTGGGGTCCAATGATGGAGTATATCTGATACATGGCGGTAAGACCTATGATCAGTTGGATAAGCGATCCGTCGCATCCCAATTCATGGTCACGCTGGCGTTGCAAACGATATTCGCCATCGCCATCGGATTGTGCTCGCTTTTCTTCATGCATGAGGAGAAGCGCATGTTCGTCATCATCCTCACCGGAATCTATCTCATCTTCAACAACCTGACCTTCTACTTCGGATACATATTCCAAGCGGTCAACGAGACGAAGACCTTCTCGTTCCTCAACGTCGTCGACAAACTCATCTTTCTTATTGTTCTTGTCCCATTGCTTTTGATGAAAAGTGATACATTCTACCCGTACGTTATCTTGTACACCGTAGCGAAAATTGTGGCCTGCATCTGGAGCTATGTGTTAAGTCGCCAGCTGTTCTCATGCGGGTTTCTCCCCGTTCGTGAGGCGATACGGGAAACATGGAACAGCATGAGCGTGGGCATCAAGCTCACTATTGCGAATATTGCCGGTATGCTTATTCTGGGTGTTGCACGTTTCGTCGTTGACGCTCGGTTTGGCATCGCCGAGTTCAGCCAGTTCTCCTTCGCTATCACGCTCGAGAATTTCTTCATCACATTTATCACCCAGTTGTCCATGGTGTTGTTCCCAGCTCTGCGGCAGTCTTCGGCCGATGAAAGGAAACGGTTCTTTCGACATCTGCGTGACGTCCTATCTATTGCGTTGCCGATGGTGTACGTCCTTTATCTTCCGGTCAGCATCATTGTCGGATGGTGGCTTCCCGCATATACCAAGGCTCTGGAATATTTGGCCATACTTATGCCCGTATGCCTATTCGAAAGCAAGATGAGCCTGCTCGGGACAACTTATTTCAAGGTACTTCGAGAAGAAAAACGATTGCTATACATCAATATCGTGTCCATGCTACTCAGTTCAATCGGTATTCTAATCGGGGGAATGGTGCTGCATGATATGCGAATCATCATCGTTTCAGTGCTTTGCGCGGTGATATTCCGCAGCGTTTATTCGGAATTTGCAATTTCTGCGAAGTTGCAAGTTAACAAAGCATCCATGTCTCTGGCCGAAATTGTATTGGCGGCAATTTTCGTTGTCTCTTATGGATATTTGCCCATCGCTCCAGCGGTTTGCATAGTTACAGCCTCCTATGTGCTCTTTTTGTTCATCTACCGTCGCAGCGTAAATGGAATCTCAAACATGTTGAAAAAACTCAATGTAAGGACTTCCAAGTGAATTCGAAGCGCATACTTGCCGGCATAGTTCTTTACAATCCGGATATTGATAGATTGAAAGCAAATATTAAAGCTGTATATGAGCAAGTTGATTCTGTGCTGCTTATCAACAACGCCTCATTCAATATGAATGAGGTCCGATCTCTAATCAACGGCTACAGCGATATCGGGATTATCAACAACGACTCCAATATGGGAGTTGCCCATGCGTTGGGTCAAATCATGGATTACGCCATGCAGCATGGATACTCTTGGGCGTTGACCCTGGATCAGGATTCCGTATGCTACCCGGGGCTTATTAATGCCTATTCGCAGTATTTTGAACTACCTAAAGTCGGTATCTTGACCTGCAACATTATCGACCGCAATTTCATGGAGAACAACGGCTTTATGGAGGGGCAGCAGTGTCGCGATGTTTCGCAGTGCATCACCTCAGCGTCGCTGGTCAACGTGGATGCTTATCGGCACACAGATGGGTTCGACGACAAACTCTTCATTGATTCCGTTGATTTTGACATCTGCATCAATATGCGAATTCACGGTTATAGAATCGTCAAAATCAATTATGACGGATTACTGCACGAAGTCGGTCATGGCAGGAATGTCAAATTGTTCATGAAGAATTACATCGCTTATGGACATTCCCCTTTCAGACAGTATTACATCGCCAGAAATCATGGCTATCTCGTGAAAAAGTATCCTAGACAATTCTCTCATGTAAAGGAGCTCATCCGAGAGATAAGGGACGAATTGCTCATACTCCTTTATGAAAAGGACAAGCTTTCCAAGCTCAAGCAGCGCTGGCGTGGGCTGTCCGATTCTCGTCACATGTAATCAATGCGTATTCATCAAGAGGTCATAACTAATGGAACCCATCTCTTCAGGCAGCAACACGGCTGTCCGAGACATCCGCTTTGAACTGCTGCGCATCATCGCCATGTTCCTTATAGTCGGATGTCATTTTGTTGCCCACATTGACTGGAATCTGGAGAACTCGGGGGTGTCAAACAGTCGGTCGCATACTCGATAGACCAGTATGGAGGGCAATTAGGTGTTTGCATCTTCTTTATTCTCTCGGGTTATTTCCTTATCAATAAGCCATTTCGTATTCAACGTGTAGTTCGTACTATATTGCAGACCTTCATCTATGCCATTCTGTTATTTGTCGTATCGCTTGTGCTGTCCAGATTAGGCGTAATAGCAATGCCCATGTCTCTCATCAGAGAGGCGTACCTTTCCTTGCTGCCGACCTTCAACGGCACATATTGGTTCATTACGGCTTATGTAGCTCTAGTGTTATTGTCGCCTGTTATCAATGCTGCTTTCCACAATGCGTCGCGGAAGACTCTCGCATTCGCTCTAGCCCTGTCACCCGTGTTAAGCATTATGGCGACCGTCGCTTTGGGACCAGTGCTATGGACGAATCTGACATACGCGATAACCGCATATTTATACGGGGCGTATATCAGAACCTACGGGAAGGACATGCATATAGCAAAGAGATTGAGCCCACTTGCCGTTGCCGCACTGATTCTCTCTTCATTCGTCATCGTATCGGCTTTTTATTATGTGTTGGATGACCTGTCGGCCGTCCCAAAATTTATCCACAGCAGCCACCACGTTACCGGGACGCTTCCAATATTGCCGATATTATCCGTTTCCGCCATTTTTCTGATTATCCACAATGACAATCCCTCGCGCCATGCGACGAAATCGCCTTCAAGAATCCGGAATGTGGTGTACCATGCAGCTAAATATGTGTTCGGCGTATATCTGATTCATGAAAATCCATGTATCAAGAATGCCTTTTGGGATGCTATTTCACGATTGCTGCCCCCTGCCCCTGAATTAGGAATTGCAGTGGTTCTTTTTGGTGTCGTCAGTGTGCTGATGATTTATTTGTCCTTATTGCTTGCGGCGTTCATCATTGATTCCGCAATAGTGCGTCCTATCGAGAAACCGTTAATGAAAGCGAAACTGCTATCTACGATATGTCAGAAATCTAACTAATCTAAATGATTATTTAGAGGCGTGAGCATTAGGCGTTATTCTGAATCGGCGCTGGATAATTGCGGGACGACACCGGTGTGCGTGGTACTGGGCGTCACTAGTGCCGTCTTGTTGTTCGTGGTAGCTGCCTGCTGGGCGCACTACTGATGTGGTATCGGTTGCGGAGCGCTGACGGGTTGGGATACAGATGATTCAGCTATTATCGGACTCGCGGTAGCCTCAGACGGCAATGTTGTGGTGGCGCGCGATTCATGAGCAGTCGGCGAGCCTGTCGATGTGTTTGTCGACGAATGCCGCGGAAACCGCGATAGAGCACAAGTGGATTAGGTAACGTGCCCAGCAGGTTATTCACTTAGCTCTTCAAATTGAATATCCGGTTTACTGTCGAATCACTTTAGCTAAATTCTTGACGTGATTTTGAATATTCCGTCGCGGCAACATGGGGGTACTTTGTAGAATAGGGGGCATGTCTGAAGATGTGTTTACTCCCCATAACATTATTGTGACCGGTGGCTGTGGTTTCATCGGTTCGAATTTCGTTCATTATGTGTATAACAACCATCCCGACGTGCATGTGACCGTGCTTGACGCGCTCACCTATGCGGGCAATCTGGAGAACATCAAGTCGATCCTTGGTGACCGGGTGGAGTTCGTGCATGGGAACATCTGCGACGCTGAGCTCTTGGACAAGCTGGTGCCTGGTCATGACGCGATCGTGCATTACGCGGCGGAGTCGCATAACGACAACAGCATCGCGAATCCGGAGCCGTTTTTGAAGACGAACGTGGAGGGCACGTTCCGCCTCCTGGAGGCATGCCGCAAGTATGATGTCCGCTACCACCACGTGTCCACGGACGAGGTGTACGGGGACCTGGCGTTGGATGATCCGGCGAAGTTCACGGAGGAGACCCCGTATCACCCGTCCAGCCCGTACTCGTCGACGAAGGCCAGTTCGGACCTGCTGGTGCGTGCCTGGCATCGCACGTTCGGCATCCGCGCCACGATCAGCAACTGCAGCAATAATTATGGTCCGTACCAGCATGTGGAGAAGTTCATCCCGCGTCAGATCACGAACATCCTGGACGGCATGCGTCCGAAATTGTATGGCAAGGGTGAGAACGTGCGTGACTGGATCCACACGGACGATCACTCCACGGGCGTGTGGACGATCCTGACCAAGGGCCGCATCGGCGAGACGTATCTGATCGGCGCCAACGGCGAGAAGAACAACATCACCGTGCTGCGCATGATCCTCAAAATGATGGGCCAGCCGGAGGACGCGTTCGACTGGGTCAAGGATCGCCCGGGCCATGACCGCCGCTACGCCATCGACTCCACCAAGTTGCAGACCGAGCTGGGCTGGCGCCCGAAGCACACGGACTTCGAATCCGGCCTGGAGCAGACGATCGAATGGTATACGGAGAACCGTGCCTGGTGGGAGCCGGCAAAGGCCGCCACCGAAGCCAAGTACAAGCAACAAGGACAGTGAGCCAGATATGAAAACGGCCGCACCTCGAAGGTGCGGCCCCTAAAGCATTTACAAGGATAGCACATGGATACGTACGCGCAAGTGGACGACGGTATCATGGCCAGTCGTTTTCTGGCCGATGCGCGTTTCCAAGTGTATCTGGATTACGGCAAAGAGCATGCGGGCTTTGGGCTGAGTTCTTCTGAATCGGTTGAATTGGCGGTACGGCTCTACCGGTGGAACGTGGATGCCTCGTCTCTGGTGATCAGCTATATCTCGTTTATTGAGGTGTTCGTAAGGAACGCGATTGATCGCCAGTTGCGTGATTGGATCGCTCGACAGCGTATTACGAATTTGTCGGACTGGCTCGAGGCGGGGGAGCACGATCCCATCGGTCGGATACGGGATCTCATCAATAGTCCAGAGAAGGATTATCTTACCGAAGTGAGGAACACTGCCTTACGAAAGCAGAAGCAGTGGCGTCGCGACCAGCATCATCCTCGGCATGGGGGCGGAATAACCCGTGATGATGTTTTCTCCCAGTTGACATTCGGCACATGGGATGGAATGCTGTCCCGCGCGTCTCGGGATGGGGAATTGGCTCGTGTGCTGATGGGGGCATTCCCTAATATCGAGGCGGCTTGGGCCGCGGAGACTCGACGCATGCCGAATGTCATGCTTCCCGGGAATGACAATGATTCACGCGAGGACCGGTTGCGCAAGGAGCTCATCGACCGTCTTAAATCGATTCGAACTGTAAGGAACCGAATCGGCCATGATGAGAATCTGCTTCGTGTAGAGTTTGCGAAACTTCGGTATGACATGTTCTTCGTACTGAATGCACTTGGCCGGGAATGCCCCAACTGGGCTTTCCCAGACAGATGTGAACCATTGAAGACTCTATCACCGGCCCTTTGCATCACGGAATGGGTTGCCCAACATCACAAGAAGGAGCAGGAATAAGTTATGTCGTTTGAGTTTGAGAAGGATTTGAAGGTCACGGAGACGAATATTCCGGGTTTGCTGGTGTTTGATTTGCCGGTGCATGGTGATAATCGTGGCTGGTTCAAGGAGAACTGGCAGCGTGCGAAGATGCTGAAGTTGGGTTTGCCTGATTTCGGCCCGGTGCAGAACAACATCAGCTTCAACGCGACGAAGGGTGTGACGCGTGGTATTCATGCGGAGCCTTGGGACAAGTACATTTCGATTGCGGCTGGTGAGATTTTCGGCGCATGGGTTGATCTGCGTCCGGGCGAGAGCTTTGGTCAGGTGTTTACGACGCGTTTGGATCCGTCGAAGGCGATTTATGTGCCGCGTGGCGTGGGCAACAGCTTCCAGGCGTTGGCTGATGGCACCGTGTACACGTACTTGGTGAACGCGCATTGGAGCCTGGAGCAGAAGAGGACGTACACGTTCGTGAACCTTGCGGACCCTGAGCTGGCTATCGAGTGGCCGATCCCGTTGGAGGAGTCCGAGCGTTCCGAGGCTGATCTCAAGCATCCGATGCTCAAGGATGCGAAGCCCATGAGCCCGAAGCGCACGTTGGTGACGGGTTGCAACGGCCAGCTGGGTCATGCGATCCGCCAGTATGCGGAAGCCCATCACTTGGAGGGGTTCGAGTATACGGATATCGACGAGTTCGATTTCTCCGACCCGAACGCATACGACAAGTATGACTGGAGCCTGTACGGGACGATCATCAACGCGGGCGCCTACACGGCGGTGGACAAGGCCGAAACCCGTGAGGGTCGTCCGGTTGCGTGGAAGGCGAACGCCGAGGGCCCGGCCCTGCTGGCCCGTGTGGCGAGGGAGCATCACATCACGCTCGTGCACGTCAGCTCGGACTACGTGTTCGACGGGACCGCCGAGGAGCATACGGAATCAGAGGCGTTCGCCCCGTTGGGCGTGTACGGCCAGACGAAGGCCGCCGGTGACATCGCCGTGGCGAACGCTCCCGAGCACTACATTCTCCGCTCCAGTTGGGTGATTGGCGAGGGTCATAACTTCGTGAAGACCATGATGATGCTCTCCAACCGCGTGGCCGACGAGAACGACGGCCTGGATCAGGTGACGGTGGTGGATGACCAGTACGGCCGCCTCACGTTCACCAAGGACATGGCCGAAGCCATCTTCCACCTCTTGGACAGCCACGCCCCGTACGGCACCTACAACCTCACCGGTTCAGGCACGGTGAAGAGCTGGGCGGATATCGCGGCTGAGGTGTTCGACCTGACCAACGGCAACGGCGACAAGGTCAAGCCGATCAGCACCGACGAATACTTCAAGAACGCGAAGAACCCGGTGTCCCCGCGTCCGACCAACAGCGCCCTGGACCTCACCAAGATCGGCGAGGCCGGATACACGCCCGCCGACTGGGAGGACAGCCTCAAGGCATACGTCACCAAAGAACTCAACAAGTAATAAGTAAGGAATAGCCATATGAAAGGTATTATTCTGGCAGGCGGTTCCGGCACTCGACTGTATCCGCTCACAACGGTGACGTCGAAGCAGTTGTTGCCGGTGTATGACAAGCCGATGATTTATTATCCGCTGAGCGTGCTCATGCTTGCGGGTATTCGTGACATCCTGATTATTTCCACGCCGAAGGATTTGCCGAACTTCGAGAGACTTCTTGGCGACGGCTCCCACTATGGCGTGAACTTTAGTTATAAGGTGCAGCCCAGCCCGGACGGCCTGGCCCAAGCGTTCCTACTTGGCGAGGAGTTCATCGACGGTGAGCCCTGCGCCCTCGTGCTCGGCGACAACATCTTCTACGGCAACGGCTTGGGAACAACCTTGCGCAAGGCAGTTGCCAAAGCGGAGAACGGCGAAGGTGCTTCCGTGTTCGGCTATTACGTTGACGATCCGGAACGCTACGGCGTGGTCGAATTCGATGAGCATAAGAAGGCTGTGTCCATCGAAGAAAAGCCGGCCCAGCCCAAGTCTCATTACGCAGTGACCGGTTTGTACTTCTACGATGAGCGTGTCACCGAGTTCGCCAAGCAGGTCAAGCCATCCGCCCGCGGCGAGCTGGAGATCACCGACCTCAACAAGATGTACCTTGACGACGGTTCTCTGAACGTCCGCACGCTTGGCCGCGGTTACGCATGGCTGGACACTGGCACAATGGACTCCCTCTACGAGGCCGGAGAGTTCGTGCGCACCGTGCAGCGTGCGCAGGGCCTGCCGATTGCCATTGTGGAGGAAATCGCTTACGAGAACGGTTGGATCAGCAAGGACGAGCTCCTCGAATCCGCCCAGCGCTACGGTAAGAGCCCCTACGGCCAGCACCTCAAAGAGGTCGCTGAAGGCAAAGTCATGCTTATTCCTAATGATTACCTTGATTGATGCGATGAGGTAACGGCAAAGGAATATCAGACGCTTGGATGATTCATCAGAAATCATCCAAGCGTTTTTTAATCAGGCGGTCTTCTTGCGGCCGCGGCGCTTCATGGTGCCAGCGGTGGCGGCAGTGGAATCGAAGATAACGGTCTTGCTTTCCGGGTATGCAGCACCGTTTACAGAAGCGTACGACACCTCGCCTTCCGGAGCCTCAGGCAGAGTGAAGAATGCCTTCACAGTTTCCACCAAAGTGGCTTCCTTCAAACTGACCGAAGCGGCCTTGCCATCAGCCTTGCTGAACTTCAAAGCATTATCAGCCTTAGCGGTAGCCGGAGTCACTGCAATCTGCTTGGTTTTCTCATTAACCAGCACCTTGACGTATGCAGGAGAGCCGAGCACCTCGGCAGTGGCCTTATTAAAACGAATAGCGGAATCGGTGACAGTCAACACAGTCTTGCCAACCGGCTTAACCAGCTGAACTTCTTCAAAACCCTGAAGCAAAGAAGCCATGATTAATCCTCCTGAATTTGCGTGAAGTTTTTTTAATTTATATCTCAGGAGTAATTGTAAGGGAATTGTTGGATATGTGATGTTTGATTCACTATTTTTTTGAAGACTACCCCTCAGTCAGCTTCGTTGACAAAGGAATTCAAAAAGCCGCGGGTTAATGCCCAGATAAATAGGGGGAGCGCAGCGAAAGCGTACCCCTCGAATTGAATGTATAAATAAGCCAGCAATATGAGCCAGCAAATAGTCAGCTTGTTCCATGTATGGAATCGGCTGATGAATTTCAACGTAATAATAAGAAACGCAACAAACCCAATAATGCCGAATTCAGTGATGAAATTCGTGTACGCGCACATGGTCCAGACAGTGTCTGGGGTAATGGAGGAATACCAGTTTGATGCACCGGTTGCGTCGGTATGCATCATCTGCAACAGATGAGTTGCAAGCGTACTACCTTCATGAACGGCCGGCGAGATATTGCCTGCGCCATAGCCGGTCAATACAGTCCAGGGATGCTTGATCAATCCGCATACAGGGCCCAAGGACTGCCAAATACGAGCGAAGAATGAGCCATCGCCTTCCACGCCGTTATGCAAAATCGAATCCAATCGTGAATTGACCACAAAACTAATTGCTGCCAATAATCCAGATCCAATAAGCTGCATAATGCCATGTTTGCGTGATGCCTTACTATGCCAATGCGTTTCAATAGCAATAACAATCACCAGCGCCACCAAAGAATCCAGCACAATACGAGTACCCGACCCCATAATCACGCTGCCCGCGGCAAACACCACAATAAGGTGCTTCAATCGTTGCGCAAAAATACGATCACGAATACGCATAAACCAGAATAGTGGCAGCAAAATACCGAAGAGGTGCATACCTATATAACTAGGTTCTGCAAAGAGAAATTGTGGGCGCCCGCCATTACCGCCCCAAGCCACGCCGCCGGTAATATACGAGCGATACATCAGGCACCCAAAGAACCCTTGCACACTGCCCAATTGCAGTCGAATCGCCAACCATTGCACCACACCTATTGCAAATGCAAACCAATAAGTAGCCAGCACAATGCGCACAGATTCCTGCCAGCTCAACCGCTTATGCACAAAAGCAATATCCAGTGCGGCAAGCGTGGCCGGCACAGCAATCACACCGGTCAGCGACATAACAACCGCATTATTATGCAATCCAAAAACAACCCAGCCTGGCATAGAAAGCAAAACAAGCACTACCGGCAGCAGCATGAATGGCGCATAGCGATGCGCTGCCAAGCGAAGCAGACGAGGATTCGCCGCACAGTAGGCAACAAGCAGCCACGGGCTTATCGGAGTCCAGAACGGCTGGAAGAAACCAAGCACCGTGCCATCAATGGGCAAGGTCACCAATGCTAGGAAAAACAGGTAATCGGAGTAGTCTCGTGGAGTGAAGAATCGGGGGAGTTGCATCGGGGGAGTAAACGTTGCCATACCTCGCGAAATTGGTGCCGTATTATGCGTGGGCGAATTAGCAAACATCGAGGAAGATGCAGCAGGTGCTGGTGACTGAACAGGTTGTTTGGCAGTGTTTACGCCGTTTTTAGGCATGCTTGAATCGTTCACTTATTCCCCTCCTTGATGTGCTCTTGCGTACTCTAGCAACACAATGTGCCGGCAATGTGCAAAAACCGTGGTGATATCGGCTGAGATGTGTCATAACCACGTTTTTCCTTAAAAGGGGGTACACGATGACTGCTAGGATTCATGGTGTTTGCAACCCATCAGGATGTGTAGAGGGAGAAGCGGTTGGTTTCCGCAGAGAATAACGAACAACAAAATCAAAGCGTTGCGGACTCCGCCGCAGCGCAGGCCGAAAATGGCATCACCATCATGGATTTGCTGCGAATCATTCGCAAGCATGTTATTTCCGTTGCAGTAACGTTCGTAGTGGTGTTCGCCGCAGTGTGCGCATACACGCTGCTCACTCCGCCGAAGTACACGGCCACCTCGCAGGTGTTTGCTACGTTCAGTGCGTCAGACTCCACTAGTTCGCAGGGTAACTTCAACGACATCAACAACGCTGGCTCCTATATTTCGAACCAGATTAAGTCGTACCCGACTCTGGCCACTACCGAGTCCGTGCTGCAGCCGGTAATCGATCAGCTGGGATTGAACAGCACGGTCAGCCAGCTCGCGGGGCAACTCACCGTCACCAACCCCACCGATACCGCTTTCGTGAACATTTCGGTGGAAGATACGAATCCTAAGGAAGCCGCGGACATTGCCAACGCGGTGGCCAAGTCCATGAAGACCGTGGTGGAGGATTCCCTGTACTCCTCCGGCAACAAGTCTCCGGTCACGCTTTCCGTGGTGCAGCAGGCTCAGGAGCCGTCTGGCCCGAGCAGCCCGAAGATCACGCTGAACATGGCCATCGGCATTGTGGGCGGTCTGATTCTCGGCATTATCGTGGCTCTGCTCAAGGACCTCTTCTCCACTCGTATTGAGGAAGCGTTCGAGCTGCAGGAATACATTGATGCCCCGATCATGGGCCGTATTCCTGAAGATGATCTGCTCAAGGGCGAGGTTCCGGTGATTATCGCCAAGCCGAGCAGCCCGATTGCTGAAGAGTATCGTCGTGTTCGCACCAACCTGTCCTTCACCGCTCCGGTTGAGGGCATGTCTTCTCGTCTGATTGTTATGTCTTCCACCGGCCCCTCCGAAGGCAAGACCACGAGTGCGGTGAACACCGCTGTGGCTCTGGCGGAAAACGGTGCCAAGGTGCTGCTCGTGGATGCCGATCTGCGCCACCCGTCCGTAGCCAATCGTCTGGGTCTTGAAGGCAACGCGGGTCTGACCCATGTGCTCTCCGGTCAGGCTTCCGTGAAGGATGTGGTTCAGCGCTACTGGAAGCCAAACCTGCATATTATGCCGGCAGGCCCGAAGCCGCCGAACGCTTCCGCCCTGCTGAACTCTCCGGTTATGAAGGAACTGCTCAAGCAGGCGCTTGCACAGTACGATTACGTGCTCGTGGACACCTCGCCGTTGGTGGTGGCCAACGATGCCTACGTGTTCGGTGCTATGGGCAATGGCATTGTGATTGTGTCTGGCCGTGACGTGACCGATAAGCGCGATCTGCGCGATATTGCCGCTCAGTTGGATACGCTGAACATTTCGGTGAACGGTTTCATCTTCAACTATGCGAAGGATTCCAAGAAGGATTACTCGAGCAAGTACAACAACTACTATTACTATGATGATGATTCCAACTCGGGCAACAAGAACAATAGGAATAAGAAGCGTCCGAAGCGCAGCGCACCTCGTCGTGCTGCTGTGAAGCGGTAGGTCTTCGCGCTAAATATCAAAAAGCGGCCGAAGGTCGCGGGAAATAAATGTATCGGCTTACGTCGATTCTGATTTCTCCGCGGCCTTCGGCCGCTTTTCTACTCCCTCAGTCGGTTTTGCTGACAAGGAGAGCCGACTGAGAGGAACAGCCAATGGCTACGCAGTGGCTTTGGCGATGATGGTCAGAGCCTGGCAGATTTGATCGTAGGCCTTCTGGAACACCGAAAAATCACGATGATGCGGATCTTCGATATTCAGCGGTGCCGGCAGCATTGGGCGAATCATGGAAGCGTTGTCAATAACCGATTCCAGCTTCTCCTGGCGCGTGCCGCCTTCGATATAACCTTCTTTGGCGCAATAAGCGCACATGTTAGCGAAATCGGCCAGTAGGAAGGTCTTGCGAGCCGCCAACGGTGCGATGGTAGCAATCTCCTGACGCTGATGAGTTTCAAAGCACAGAATCAAATCAGATTCATTAGCCAGTTGCGGAGTGATGCGCTTGGACCGAAAGGCGCTGGAATCAATGCCGGCCTGCGTCATAAGTTGTGCGCTGGAAGGGTCGATTGGATGATTGATGAGACCGCGAGTGCCGGCGCTATCAGCGGTGATAGTGGAATCGCTCAAGTAGTGGGGGAGCAGCAGTTCGCCCATAGGGGAGCGGCAAATATTGCCAGTGCAGACGAAAAGAATCTTCATAATCCCGATATACCTCGATTACTTTGTTAAACGGTGACTCGGAAACGTAGCTAAGCATAGAAAAGACCCTGAGGTTTCCTCAGGGTCTTGTACGTTAAATCAGCTCAGCGCCGAAAGATTCAACGAACGCTGGTCTTGCGGACGGCGAACAGAGCCACGCCAGCGGCAGCCAGCAGCACGACGGCCACAGCGTACGGAGCCACGGAAGCACCGGTGTCAGCGGTGGTAGTCTCACCGTTGCCGGTAGCCGGAACGGTAGCGGTAGCGGTGGTCAGTACCTTGCCGCTAGCGTCAGACAGCGTAGCGGTAACCTGAGTGCCAGCAGCAACGCCAGCCTTCAGGATGAACTTAACCTTCAGGGTGCCGTTGGCGTCGGACTTGAAGGTGCGGGAAATGACCTGCTGAATATCCTGAACAACAGCGTCATCAGCGGAAACGGTGTAGTCGGTGTTTGCAGCCAGACCAGTGAAGGTGAACACAACAGTGTTGCCATCAACGTTGCCGGTAGCGCCGTAGTGGGTGTCAACAGCCAGAGCGGTGTTGGCAGCGAAGCCGAAGCCCAGAACAGCAGCGATGGTGGCCAGAACAGCCATAATCTTCTTCTTCATATCAATAACCTCCTTATAAGGGTGGAACACACCCTTGAAGTACATCTCGCAGCAGTAGGCTTTGTAAGCCTTATCTCCCTGCGCTTCCCCTACAATACCCACCCCAATGACGTAAAACGGGGGTATTGAACATCGAGCAGGCAAACTATGTGACATCGTTGTCACGCCGTGTGAGGGCGTTGTCTCTTGACAGAATGTCATTATTTGACTTTGACGATGAGAAAACGTTGCAATACTGCGGTTTTTGAGCATTAAAGCTCGAGTTTGCCGCGAATTTACCTGTGTGAACGGCTTTCGGGCGTGTCGTCGGTCTCGTCGTCAAAGCTAAAAAGCTCCTCAACCGTAGTATCGAACACTTTGGCAATATCCATAGCAAGCCTGAGCGAAGGGCAATACTGTCCCTGTTCCAAACGTCCGATGGTTTCTCGGCGAACATTGATGAGATCAGCCAACTCGGATTGCTTCATGCCTCGAGCAAGACGGTGAATCTTCACGCTAGTCTTCATCGTCATCCCCATTCGAGCCGTCATGCTCCAGCCAGAGATAATAACCATCAGACAAAGCCAAAGCGCACATAGCCAGCGTGGGCAACGCCATAGGCGGAATCACATAAGGGGTAAACAGTATGCGCATGTTCAGCACGGTGTAGATGAATCCTAGCGCCACCAGCACGGCAACCAGCACCCACATGGCGAATTGCGTGGCCTTGCTCTGATGCTGATCCGAAAGCTCATCTCGCCGAGGGCGCTGCTTGTTGAGCACCTGAACCACCCAGATTTCACCGCAAGCCCAAATAAGCGCCACTAGAGCCGTGATAATGACTCCGATGAAATTGTGCCCAATCATCATCATGAGCACGCATGCCAGCGCGCCCACGATTTCCACCACCGCGCGCATCGCAATGTATCGGTTAAAAGTCATAGTTCCCCCGCTCTCTTATCCGCTTGGTTCATTATAGGGTGGATACATCGGGGGTGTGGCGCATGTCAGGTATGCGACGGGCGCATATTGCTCAGTGCAAGCAAGTACGCCGATAACAAGAAAGCCCTGCGCTCAGGCAGGGCTTTTCTCGCAATGCGAAGCTGTTATTGCAAATCAGTAGCTCTTGTACTGCAACCAGTGGCTGTAAGCGGCGGAAATAGAGCCATAACGACCGTTGCAGTAGCTGACGAACCACTTGAACTGGGTCTGGTAGTTGGTTGCCCAGTCAGCGCCAGCGGAAGCCATCTTGCTGCCCGGCAGAGCCTGCGGCAGACCATAGGCGCCGGACGGGTTGGCGGCGGTGGGGCTCCAGCCGGACTCATGGTTGATGATGTAATTGGCTGCGGTGAAATCATCTTCCGTGTAGCCATTGGCAATCAGATAATCGTGAGCCCAGGTCTGCATTTCGCCGACCGGCACAGTGGTGCCCAAACTCGTGGAGGACGAGCTGGAAGAGGAAGAAGAGCTGGACGTGGAACCGGTGCCAACCAAAATCACCTTATCCACTGGAGCCTTCTTGACCCAGGAAGTGAACACATTGGAGGACACGACTTTATCGCCGGCACGAGTCACCAAAGAGGTGGTCTCCATAACGCCGTTCTCGCCTTCGGTCTCCACCTTTTCGGTGCCCTTAGGCAAATCGGACGTTTCCTTACGCACTTCGTTGAACGGAATATCCGTATCGCTGGTCTCCACCTCTGCGCCAGCGCGCTCAATAGTGATGACCGTGGCTTCGGTGACCTTGCTCTTCAGCGAGGGAGACACAGTGTCAGCCGGATCAAGCGTGATATTGCCGGCATCCAGCACATCCTTAACGGTTTTCATGGCGCTTTTCTCGCCAAGCACCACGCGGGAATCACCATTGATTTTTACGGTGACATACGTGGTGTTCTTATCCGCGCCGTTCAACTCGCCACGGGTGGCGGAACGGGAAGCTGCGGAATCAGTGGCGGAAAACGCGGTGATATGAGTGCCAACCGTGCTGGTATCCGACTGATAGAAGTTGCGGGATGCAAACCCAGCGCCAGCGATGAGACCTCCGGCGGCAATCACTGCGCCAATCTTTGCCCACTGACGCTTGCTTAAGCTCAGGGACTTCAGAGGGGAGGTTTTCCTACCGTGTCTCGTCATTACGCTCCTTGGATTGATTGCAACTCGATTGGATTATAGGAACCACATGAACGTGCAGGTTGCGCGAACCGAGCTGCACACTGCCCACCATCATAGATGGTGCACTGGATGAAATACAACAATGCCGTCTCCACGAACGGGCATGGAGACGGCATATATAGTGGTTGCTGATGCTTAGTAGCGCTATATATCGGGGAATCGGGTGGATTTTGAATCCAAGTCACGCAGCGTTCTGATGTGCTCAGTTCTGGGCGGCGGCCTCAGCCTTGGCTGCAGCAAGATCAAGAGCCTTGGCCTGGCTGATTAGATCATCCAAATCAGCGGCCTGCAGAGCACCAGCCTGCTGGAAGATCACCTCGCCCTGCTTGGCAATCATCAGCGTAGGCACAGCCTGAATGCCAGCAGCCTGAGCCAAATCCTGATTGGCGTCAATATCCACCTTCACAAAGGCGATGTCCTTATTCTCCGGCTTATCGGAAGCAGCTTCGAAAATCGGGCCGAACGCGCGGCACGGGCCGCACCATGTAGCCCAAAAGTCCACGAACACGATTTCGTTATCAGTAATAGTCTGCTCAAAATCAGCCGAGGTAATCGCCTTGGTCGCCATGTGAGTCTCCTTTATCAACTTATATGCAGGTTCACGTTTACATCTGCGCACCAGCTTGTCAGCACCACCCAACAAATAGGCGCCCACCGCGCTGGTTTTGCGCCGCAAGCCAAAACATGTTTGCTCATATTTCGCTGGAAGGTGAAGGAATCGCCGCATATTCGCGCGATAATGGGAAATATGCCAGTCATGAATGATGAAGTGCCCGGCGAGGGCGATTTTGACGCCAACCGCAAGCGTGGCGAATTCGACAACATAACCCCCGAGGACTTCATTCACGGAGGTGGCTCGGGCCACGGCAATCCTCCGGGGTGGCTGGGGCCTGCAGACATTAACCGCGCTCGCCATCAAATGCCCATCGCATATGTGGAAATCGTGCCCGTGCGCACCGATGAGATGGGGCGTATCGCACAAGTGGGCTCACTGCTGCGCGTCTCGGACGATGGTTCAATCGAGCGCACGGTGATTACCGGTCGCGTGCTCTTCCATGAAACATTGCGCGAGGCCATCGCCCGTAATGTGGCCAAGGATTTGGGCGATATTGCATTACCGCTGCTTCCAGCCTCCCTGCAACCGTTCACCGTGGCCGAATTCTTCCCGACTCCGGGCCTGAGCGAGTACTATGATCCGCGCCAGCATGCGATTGCATTGTGCTATGTGGTGGCCATCGCTGGCGATTGCAAGCCGCAGGACGAAACGCTCGACGTGGAATGGGTTGATCCGAAGAGCGACATGATGGATAAGTTCGTGGAACAGATGGTCAATGGTCATGGCCGCATCGTGCGGCAGGCGCTGGCATGGGCCGGCGTGTGAGCGTGCAACAGTATTGCAACATTCTGATTCGTTGAGTTTGAATTCAAGGAAGTACATATGGCAATCGAATTAGTGAATCACGTTTACCGTGAAGGCGAAGGCGTGCCGGTGGTGCTGATGAACGCCTACCCGGTGGACCACCGCATGTGGGATGTTTGCGCTAAGGCGCTCGTGGATTTCTCAGATTTGGACGACGTGCCGCCGTTCCCCATCTGGGCTCCTGATATGGCCGGTTCCGGCGCCTCTCCCGTGCCGAGTGCTGAGGATTCCGGCCCGCAGTTGCCTAATGGTTCATATCCTGAAGCACTGGACCGTCTGGCAGACGCATACGTGAATCTGATCAAGGCCGCCGGCTACAGCCAAGCCATCTGGGTCGGCCTTTCGATGGGCGGCTATGTGGCGATGGATATTCAACGCCGCCACCCGGAGACCGTAGCCGGACTCGCCTTGTGCGACACGATGGCCGCCTCGGATGGTGTGGGCGGCGAAGGTCGCCTAGCAATGGCCGATGCCGCTGAACAAACCAACTCCGTGGAGCCGGTGATGCATTTCGCCAAACCATCCGAAGGTGATTCAACCGTGAAGAAAACCCCGGAATTCGTGGAAACCATGACCCGCTGGATTGAAGAACAGAATCCAGCCGGCCTTGCATGGCGCCAACGCATGACCTACGGCCGTCCGGATATGAGCGCCGTGCCGGAAACAATCAGCGCACCTACTCTGGTGATTTCCGGCGAGCTGGACCCCACCAGCAATCCAAGCGTGATGCGTCCGCTCTCCGCGCGCATTCGCGGCGCCGAATTCATCGACATACCAGACTGCGGCCACTTCAGCGCGGTGGAACACCCAGACGTGGTGGCACGCGCACTGCTTTCCCTGGTCCGCCGTGTGCAGGCTGCTTGATTCAGCACATAGCCGCATAGTGAATTCGCATAGTGAAGTAAGGATCGCGAATGACCGCAGACATTCATTTCTCGCCGCTCGCACTCACCCAAGCGCTGCCATTCCTGCCGCTGGCACAAGGCGACATCGACTATCAGGTAGATCGACGCAGCGAACCGGGACTGATTGACGAACTCCTGCAAGACGCCAATACCAAGGTGATTTTGACCCGTGGCGGGTACATCGCCGTACCGCGTGGCCAAGGCGATCTCGTCGACTATGAAAACGTAAAAATGAGGCTCGCCACCTTGCCCGGCGGCTATGTTTCCGCCGAACTCAAGCGTTACCCGCAAGCCGTGGCCATGTTCCTCGGCTCATACGGCGGCGTTCGCGGAGAATCAGTAATCGCAGTAGATATTTCACGAGTTCCAGAACCCGGCAGCACTGCCAGTAATACTGCAGCCCAGGCATCATCAGAAAGTTCCGCAGGCTGCGACATGCCGTCTGCACAATCATCGGGCGGCAAGACCGGCGCTATCACCGGCGTGCTCGGCACCCAAGATTACGGCACTGTTGACGGAGCACTCAGCGTACCGGATTCCGCAGGTCAAGGCGCAGACGATGCATTTGACGAATCAGTCGACCTGCAGGACAGCAAGAAGCCTGCACCCAAGCCAACATTGCTGCAACAAGCAGTCACACGATTCGATTGGGTCGATTTGCGCGGCTTCGCACCTCACGCAAACGCGCGTGAAGCAGGGCAAGCCACCAGTGCCATCACATTAAGCATCTGGCATTCCCGTCAACGATTCTGCCCAACCTGCGGCGCTCCAGTCGAAACCGCGCTCGCCGGATGGGCACAACGCTGTTCCAATGCTGCGGATCGCAACCGTATTCTGTTCCCGCGCGTGGAACCTGCAGTGATTACCGCCATCGTGGACGGCCAGGATCGTTTGCTGCTGCAACACAATGCGGCATGGAAAGACGAGCGACTGTATTCGGTTTCAGCGGGATTCGTGGAGGCAGGCGAGAACCTCGAGCATGCGTGCCGCCGAGAAGCCTTGGAAGAAACCGGCATCAAGCTGGGAGAAGTGCGTTATCTCGGCTCGCAGCCGTGGCCATTCCCCGCGTCGTTGATGATGGCGTTCAAAGCGCATGCCATCACCACAGATGTGCATGTGGACGGTGAGGAAACGAAGATCGCTCGCTGGGTGACTCGCGACGAATACACCGCCGAACTGATTTCCGGTCGCATGGCAGCCCCCGGGCGCGCCACCATCGCGCGATACATGATCGAGGAGTGGCTCGGGCGAGAACTGTAAGAGTGTGGAAAGCTGGGAAAACAGCGGTGGAATAGCCGGCAGCAATGCGTTAGTCTGGTGCCTATGAGTGATGAAATCGAACAGCCGCTGAACCTGGACATTCCCGAACACCTTGAGTACTCCGATGAGCACGTATGGGTGGACCGTTCGGGCGATCTCGCCATTCTTGGCATCACCGAATATGCTGCCGACCAGCTCGGCGAACTGGTATTCGTGGACCTTCCCGAGCCGGGCTCCCGCGTGGAAGCCGGCGATGAAATCGTGGAACTCGAGTCTTCCAAGGCCGTGCAGCCGATGATCAGCCCGGTGGCTGGCACGGTGAAATACGTGAACCGTGACGTTTCGGACGATCCGTCTGTAATCAACGGTGACCCATACGGCGAAGGCTGGATTCTCAAGGTTGAACTTGACGATGACGAGCCGGAGCTGCTCACCGCAGACGAATACGCAAAAATCATTCGCTAAAGGTTCTGCTTGCATGCTTATGAGTCCGCTCTTAGCTGGCTCATAGCATGCATGGCCTATAGTGGTTGGCATGAGAAGCCCACGCGAGGATTTTGAAGCCGCAAGCAAGCGCCTGGAAACGTTGCACATACTGCGCCACGCGGGCGAGTCTGCGCTCGAAACCGCTGATTCTTCGACCTCAGCTTCCAGCACTGCTGCAGCAGACGACATGCCAACTGTGCCCATTCCTGCTCGTAAAGCCGTTACTACATTCGATGCGGCTTCCAAACGCGAACGCATCGAAGTCAAGCCACCGCTGATCCGTTTCACACGCCGTGCCATTACGCACACATTCGGCGTGTGGTCTCATATTTCCGCAGCTGTTGCGCATCAATTGGGCTGGTATCCGCGTGTAGAGCCGTATGTGGGCTATGGTACCGGCGATTATTCGCGCCTGATTTGCCGTACGGTATACGCGCCTGAACATGGGCAGTCGGGCGAGCTGATTCGCGGTATTCGCGGTATGCTCACCATTCCTGCACCTCACACGCATGTGCAAGCCAGCATCGACGATACACCACTGAACACTATGCAAATAGGTGCTTCCGAAGTTTACGACAAAGTGGATCGTACGCGCGATCTCAGCGGCGAATACGCTATTTCCGATTCGGCCGGTTATCTTGATTTGGTGGCGGAGCATCGTCTCACGCCTGGTATTCACCGTGTTTCGTACACAGTGAACGACCGTAAACCGGTGAGCGCCAACCTGTACACGATTCCATCCAGCGCCAAGGTCGGCATCATCTCCGATGTGGACGACACCATCATGATTACCCAAGCGCCGGTGATTTGGAAAGCCGCCTACAATCTGCTGTTTTTGAATCCCAAGAAAAAAGCTTCCGTGCCGGGCATGAGCGTGCTGTTTGCCCGCATTTCGGACCTGTTCCCGGATGCTCCCTTCTTCTACCTCTCCACCTCGCCGTGGAATGTGGAAAGTTCGATCCGCCACTTCATTACCGATCACGGATTCCCCGAAGGCCCGCTGCTGTTACGCGATCTTGATCCTCGCCCGAAAACCTTTGTGCCTTCCGGCCCGCAGCACAAGCTGGAATTCGCCGAACAATTAATGGCGGATTTTCCAGATATGAAGTTCATTCTGGTGGGCGATGACGGGCAGAAAGACCCCACAACCTACGCCACCATTGTCAAACGATATCCGGGGCGCGTTCTGGCCATTGCGATTCGCCAGCTGAGCCCTAAGGAGACGCCCGGTTTGGCATCCGTGGCCGGCCTGACCTCCACGCAGCCCATACCGGTTACCGAAGTACCTGTGTTCACCGGCACCACTGGCGCGAATCTGCTGAAAACCATGATTCCATACCTGCGCGAGCACGCGAACGAACAGTAAGTCCCTTACTGGCGCGTACAATCGCGTGATATGACTGACATGACCGAACAGAATGCAGCAATGAAGCCGCCCGTGGCCAAGCGTGAGCCTCAGCGCCGTGAATTCCACGGCGACATATTTGAAGACGATTACGAATGGATGCGTAACAAGGAATCCGCTGAAGTTCAGGATTATGTTGCCGCGCAAAACAAGTATTGTGAAGCGCGGATGAGCCATTTGGCGGGTTTGCGGCACACCCTGTTCGAAGAACTCAAAGCGCATGTGGAAGAAACGGACATGTCCGTGCCTACGCGCATCAACGATTACTGGTATTTCACCCGCACCCAGCAGGGCAAGCAATATGGTGTGCAATGCCGTATGCCGGTGCGTGGCGCGGATGATTGGGATCCGCCAGTTGTAGACCCACAGGGCGCGCCCGGCTCCATGCCCGGCGAGCAGGTGGTGTTCGACGCCAACGTGGAATCCGAAGGCCATGATTTCTTCCGTCTGGGTGGCATGGATTTGAGCCATGACGGGCGCTGGGTGCTGTATGGCGTGGATGTGAGCGGCGACGAACGCTATGATTTCCGCATTCGAGACCTCGATGCCACGCTCGAGCATGGGCGGCCGGTGGAGTTGCCGGAGTTGTTTGCCGGTATCGGCGGCGCGTGCTTCACTCCGGACGGCAAATGGGTGTTTTGGACTGAGGTCGATGACTCCTGGCGTCCGTGCGCGATTTGGCGCCATCAGGTAGGCACGCCAGTGGAATCCGATGTGTGCGTATACCGTGAGGCAGATGAACGATTCTGGGTGGGAGCGGGCATCAGCTTCGATGAGCGCAGCATCGTGATCGGGACCGGTTCAAAGACCAGTACCGAAGTGCTGATGCTGCCGGTGGCCACGCCGGAAGGCGAGTTCCAGGCATTTATTCCACGCAAGGAAGACGTGGAATATGATGTGAGTTTCGCGTGCTTTGAAGGCGCCGGCGAAAACGGTGAAGACGTGCCGTTGGCCGTGGTCTATCACAACGCCAATAATCCAAACTTCGAAATCGATGTTATTGACATGCGCGCTCATAAGCCGCCATATCGTTTAGGCGAAGGCGTGTGCGTGGCGGCCGGTTCGCCATACGGCTGCGAACGCGGCGACATGGGCCGGCCGATTACCGAGGCATACTTCAACCCGCTGAATCCTGCGATTTTGCAAGGTGCGCATGGTCTAGGCATTGAAGGCATTGCATTGCATCGGTATTTCGTCACGTTGAGCTACCGGTCCGATGGGCAGCCGCACGTCGCATACACCACCAAGCAGGCTGCTGCCGCTGACTTTTTGGCCGGTCGGCCGTGGCGATTCACCGAATTGCTGCCGCCACCGCTTGAAAACGATTGGGATATGGTGGCCGCCGACCGTTCGGATAGCACCGGTGACCACGGTGAGCGATTGTGGACGGACGATACGGCTGCGGATGCTGGTTACAGTGGTACTGAGGGCGGTGCTGCTGATGATAGTGTTGCTGTTCCACAGGATCACACATCATCATTCGATGGTGCGAGCGACGACCATCTGCCGGGAGAAACCCGCCGCCTATACAGCATCGGTACCGGTGGCAATCCTTCATATGATGCGCCGCGCATGCGATACTCCTTCGCCAGTTATACGCGGCCGGGTGAGCTGCATGAAATCGACCCGGCAACCGGTCGTGACACATTGCTCAAGCGTGCCACAGTGCTGGGTGACTTCGATCCGCGTGACTACATGGAGCGCCGCGTGTGGATTACCGCGCGCGATGGCGAGCGGATTCCGGTTTCGCTAGTGTGGCGCCGCGATTTCCCCTCGCAGGATTCGCCAATGTTCATCACCGGTTATGGTGCGTATGAGATTTCCTCCGATCCGGGCTTCTCGGTGGCTCGACTCAGCATGCTCGATCGTGGTGTGCTGTATGCCGTGCCTCATATTCGCGGCGGTGGTGAACTGGGCCGTGCATGGTATGAGCAGGGTCGCCGACTCAACAAGAAGCACACGTTTGAGGATTTTGTGGATGCCACTCGCGCATTGCAGACCGCCCATTTGGCCGACCCGCGGCGCACAGTGGCCAACGGTGGTTCCGCTGGCGGCCTGCTGATGGGTGCCGTGGCCAATATGGCGCCGGAGTGCTTTGCCGGTATTGAAGCGGATGTGCCATTCGTTGATGCGTTGACTTCGATTCTGAATCCTGATCTGCCGCTGACCGTGACCGAATGGGATGAGTGGGGAGACCCGCTGCACGATCCGCGCGTGTACGAGTACATGAAGTCGTATACGCCGTATGAGAATGTGCCGGTACCGGTTGTGGAGTCGGCGGCTGATGCGGCCGAGATCGAGGATGCAACTGGGGCTACAGCTGTTGCCGAGGCTGTTTCCGCATCCAAGAACGCCGCCGATTTCCCGCGTATTTTCATCACCACATCGATGAACGACACCCGCGTGCTGTACGTCGAACCATTGAAATGGCTGGCTCGCTTGCAGTCCGCTGGCGTGGACGCCGTGGCGAAAATCGAAGTGGAAGCCGGCCACGGCGGACTTTCTGGACGATACAAGCAGTGGGAAGAAGTCTCCTATGAGAACGCCTGGTGCTTGGCGGTGATGCACATCACGCGCTGAGTCCACGCATGTGTCCACTTGCTGAGCGGAAGTAACCCGGCAAGTGGGCGCACGAGTAGGCTCCGATTGCATGGCAAAGACATACAAGATTGCCGTCATCCCCGGAGACGGTATTGGCAAGGAAGTCACCCCGTGGGCACAGAAGGCTTTGGAAAAGGCCGCTGAAGGCGTAGCTGACTTCGAATACGAACAGTTCGACCTCGGTGCCGAGCGTTACCTGCGCGATGGCGCCATTCTTCCCGAAGAGGAAGAGGAGCGCATCAAGGCTAACGACGCCATCCTGCTTGGTGCAGTTGGCGACCCGCGCATCAAGGCCGGCATTCTGGAGCGTGGCCTGCTGCTGAAGCTGCGTTTCGACCTCGATCAGTACGTGAACCTGCGCCCCTCCAAGCTGTACAAGGGCGTCACTTCGCCGCTCGCCAACCCGGGCGATATTGACTTCGTGGTGGTTCGTGAAGGTACTGAAGGCCTGTACTGCGGTGCAGGTGGCGCGGTGCGTCGCGGCACTCCGAACGAGGTGGCCACCGAAGTCTCCATCAACACCGCCTACGGTGTGGAGCGTGTGGTGCGTTACGCCTTCAAGCTCGCCATGAAGCGCAAGAAGCATGTGACCCTCGTGCACAAGAAGAACGTGCTCGTCAACGCCGGCGACATGTGGCAGCGCATTGTGGACAAGGTTGCCGAGGAATACCCTGAGGTTTCCCACGATTACCTGCACATCGACGCCACGACCATCTTCCTGGTCTCCGATCCGTCTCGCTTCGACGTGATCCTGACTGATAACCTCTTCGGCGACATCATCACCGATGAGGCCGGTGCCGTGGTTGGCGGCGTGGGCTACTCCGCTTCCGGCTGCATCAACGCTTCCGACGAATACCCGTCCATGTTCGAGCCGATTCACGGTTCCGCACCGGATATCGCCGGTCAGAACAAGGCCAACCCGACTGCCGCCATCCTCTCCGCAGCCATGCTGCTTGAGCATCTCGGTTTCGATGATGCGGCCAAGAGAATTCACAAGGCCGTCGAAGCGGATATCGAGGAGCTCGGTTCCACCGTCCGCTCTACCGACCAGGTTGGTGAGGACATTCTGGCCCGCATGTGAGTGTGCGGGCGCGTATCCGCGCCCTGTACCCGCTCTGACTGTAGGTTTTTGAACGTTTTTCGTTGAAAAACCTACAGTCTTTGTGTAATTTCCTACAGTCAAAGAGGGTGGGCCTAAGTCTGCGCTCATGCTCATGCTCATGCTCATGCTCTGCTCATGCAAGCGCATAGACGCGTTTGCTATGGTGGGGGCGTGAGCGGAACGAAAATCAGCCGTGGGGAATACAAGACGCCAGGCGGCAAATTAGTGGCGGTAACCGTATCGTTTGACTCGGACGGCACTGTGCAATCCTGCCAGCTTTATGGTGATTTCTTCGTGGACGCACCGGATGATGCGGCTTCCGAGCAGTATTTACAAGCCCTGACCAAGGCTTTAATCACTGGTCAATCATTGCAGTCAATAATTGATGAGTATCCGAATTGTCAATTGATTGGTACTGATGCTGCGGCGATAGCAACCGCTTTTGCCCGTGCAGTTAGTGGAACGGATATATATAAGGTATCGACTACGAATTCCAACATTGCTGATATCAAGCAACTCCATACGACTATCAGTGCTGCGCAAGATGCCGCAGCGCACGACTATGCCGAGCGATGGGAATCGCTCAAGCGGAATTTGATTGTCCTCCATGACCATCCGCGCACTCCTGCGGAACAAATGCAGATCGACGAAACCTGGGCGCGAGAAGTGGCAATGGGCAAGCGCTCGCCGACATTGCGCATATGGGAATGGGCTGAGCCGGCAGTGGTGATTGGACGATTCCAATCAGCACCGGATGAAGTGAATCTGGATGTTGCCGAACGTCTGGGATTCGATGTAGTACGCCGATGCACAGGCGGCGGTGCCATGTTCATCGAACCTGGCAATACGATTACGTATTCGCTTTATGTACCTCTGGAATTCGTGCAGAACATGAGCATTGAGGAATCGTACCGGCTTTGTGATTGGTGGCTCGTGGAAGCCTTACACGAGTTGGGCTTAGATGTGCGATTTTCCGGGCTGAATGACATTGCTTCGCAGTACGGCAAGATTGGGGGAGCGGCGCAGCGTCGTTTCCCGGTGACTCGCGCAGGCGCTGTACTGCATCATGTGACGATGGCATACGACATCGATGCCGCCAAGATGGGGCAAGTACTGAACACCAGCCGCGAAAAGCTTTCCGATAAAGCGGTGAAATCCGCGAAAAAACGCGTGGACCCTTTGAAAAGCCAGACTGGATTGAGTCGAGAGCAAATCATTGACCATTTGCTGCATTGGTTTGCATAAGTGGTTGATGCGGAGCCGAGCATCCGGTTCACTGTGATCCGAAAAATTCCTGACGAATAGTGTGAGGCGCGTTACAATATGACGAGTGGCCGACGCCGGCTATGAGCATAAGGATGGTGCATAAGCGTGGAAACTCCCAACATGTTTTCCGATGAAGAGAACATTCTGCTGCAAACTGCGCTGTTCAAGCAGGTTTCTCCCGCTGAAGCAGAAGAGCTGATTCCGCATCTCAAACGAGCCGTATTCGATAAAGGCGAGTACATCTTCTCCGAAGGCGATACCGACCACCGCATGTATCTGCTGGAGCGCGGCCGAGTCAAGCTGATTCGCACTTCCGCAGATGATCGTGTGCAGCTCCTGTCCATTCACGCTCCAGGTGAAGTACTTGGTGAAATTCCTGTATTCGATCCTCATGGCGGCCCTCGCACCGCTTCCGCTGTGGCCATGAGTCACGGCACTCGCGTGGTGTGGTTGGAGCATGATGCATTGTTCTCCTGGCTGGACGAACACCCGCGTGTGACCATCGATATGTTGCAGGTTATGGCGAACCGTCAGCGCGCCAATAATGAACGCATTTCCGATCTGGTATTCATGGATGTGCCCGCCCGCCTTGCCAAGACTTTGCTGAATCTTGGCTCGCGCTTTGGCGAACCGGTGGAGCAAGGGCTCAAAGTACCGCATGATCTAACGCAGGAAGAGCTGGCACAGCTGGTGGGTTCTAGCCGTGAGACAGTCAATAAAGCATTGATGGACTTCTCCAATCGCGGATGGATTGCTCGCGATGGCCGCTCCATTATTATCTTCCAGCCGGGCATGCTGATTCGACGTTCACGCCGATAGCTGCGCATTCGGCCATCTTTCAGCAAACATTACGCTAGTGCGATTCTTGTGATGATTAGCTGTTGTGATGGACTTGGCACTGGATTGGTACGCCGGCCCATTTAGAATGGGGCCCATGCCCAAAAAGAAGTCCCTGACAGTTCGTCGTGTGCTTGTTCTCCTACTGGCCTACATCATGCTTGCCGTGTCTGGCGGTGTGGTGGCCAGCGTGTTGTTCGTGCCGGGTGTGATCGGCGCCAACAAGGCCGCCAAGGCGGTTATCCCCTCATTGAAGGTGGAGAACGTGGACTTCGACGTGACTAATTTGCCGCAGAAGTCGACTATGTATGCGAACGATGGCACCACCGTGATTGCCACGTTCTACAACCAGAACCGTATCGTGGTTCCGCTGAAGAAGATTTCCAAAGCCATGCAGCAGGCAGTGGTGGCACGAGAGGATCGCCGTTTCTGGAGTCATGCCGGTGTGGATGTGCAAGGCGTGATGCGTGCGTTCGTGCAGACCTATCTGGTGCATGGTTCCCAGCAAGGTGGTTCGTCCCTGACCCAGCAGTACGTCAAGAACGTGTTGCTGATGCAGGCTATCGAAGATGACGATTCCATTGCCCAATACCATGCCACTGAAGATACGGTTGCCCGTAAGATTCGAGAGATGCTCATCGCCGTGCAGATGGAGAAGAAATACTCCAAGGCCGAAATTCTGCAGGGCTACCTCAACATCGCCCAGTTCGGTACCAACTTGTACGGCGTGGAAACCGCGGCTCAGCGTTACTTCAGCGTTTCCGCATCTGAACTGACCCCGATTCAGGCCGCTACGATCGCAGCTATCACCAAGAATCCGAACAAATATGATCCGCTGATTGAGGCCAATCAGGAAGAAAGCCAGAAGCAGCGCAATATTGTGTTGGATTTGATGGCTCAGGAGAACTATATTTCCCAGGATGAAGCCAAGAAAGCCAAGGAAACTCCGCTGAAGGACACCCTGAAGGTGCAGACCGTGAACGTGGGTTGCCAGGATACCGGCGATTACGCGTTCTTCTGTGATTATGTGGTGCATCGCATCCAGAACTCCGAGGAATTCGGCAAGACTCAGGCTGATCGTTACAAGCTGCTGCAGGAAGGTGGCTTGAAGATTGTGACCACGCTTGATCTGGATGCCAACTCCCTGTTGATGGATACCGCGCGTAACACGATTCCGCCGAACGATTCCAGTGGTATGGAAATCGCTATGGCTGCAGTCAAACCTGGCACCGGTGAAGTGCTGGGCTTCGGCTTGAACCGTTACTACGATGCTACGCCCGAGGCTGCGAACGATGCCACCAAGACCAGCCAGAACTATGTGGTTGACCTTGCAGACGGTGGTGGTTCCGGTTGGACCATCGGTTCTTCTTGGAAGCCGATTAACTTGGTGGCATGGATGGAAGCAGGTCATTCCATCAACGACAACCTGCAGACTTCCACCACGTATCCAACTACCGACTTTGCCTGCGACCGATACACTGGCGGTACCGATTCCTGGAAGGTGCAGAATGCATTCGGCACCACGGTGAACCCGGAAAGCCCGTTCTTGGGTCTGGTTCGTTCTCATAACACCACCCAAGCTTCGATGGGCTCGATTATGAAGCTGTGCAAGGTTGCGGATACCGCTACTGAACTTGGCTATCATGACGCTAAAACCGGTGAAACGATTGATAAGACTTCGTCCTTCACTCCGTCCATGATGATTGGTTCCGTGAACGTTTCCCCGCTGACGATGGCCTCCATCTTTGCCGTGTACGCCTCTAACGGCGTGCAGTGCAACCCGATCGCTATTTCCAAGGTGACCGATGGTGACGGCAATGATCTGAAGGTTCCGTCTGCCAACTGCCATCAGGCGGTCGATCCGGAAATCATTCAGACTCTGGCTTATACGCTGAACCAAGGTGTGACCAGATCTGATGGTCAGGGCCATAACTTCCAGCTCAACAACGGGCGTAAGTCCTTCGGTAAAACCGGTACGAGCGAGGATTTGGCCGTGTCCAGTGGTTCATTCATTCCAAACCAGATCGCAACATTCGCTGTGGTCGGCGATGCTCAGAACCCGTATGCTCACCGTATTGCCAACATTCGCATCAACGGTGTGTACAACAGCTACTGGGATGGTTCCACGATTGCCGCACCGGCATTGCGTAACTTCCTGAACTCCTACGCGGACAAGAAGCAACTGCCGATTGACAACGACTATGGCCAGCCGTCATCGAAGTACACGGCCAGTGGCACCACGCTCGGTATCGGCGGACGTGCATACAGTGCACAGAAGTCGACCACCAGCAACTCGAATGGTTCCACGTCGTCCAATAGCGACAGCTCTACGAGCAGCCAGAATTCGGAGAGCAGCAGCCAGGACGAGCAGTGATATCGCACTGGTGGAACACATCACTGCAGTGACCATTCACTGAACATGGTGACTACATAGTTAGCGGGCGTTACCTCATCGAGGTGACGCCCGTTTTACAATTGTGCAGGATACATATACCGCAGTCGGCGGTATCCACGACTTGAAGCCGGCTATTGGAGGGGGACTGATGGACAGCGATACGCTGACACATGAGAATTTCGATTTCAGGGGATTCGACGTGCCTGAGTTGAAGGCGGTGACGTTGGCCGCCTCCGGTCCAAACACGGATGATTCAGCACCCGGCATCACGCTTGAACATAGCGACAAAGCCGGGAAAAAATCTGGTGGCAAGGCCGGCAGAGCGAAGAAAGGCAAGAACGTGTCAAAGGAAACAGGTAAGAGCAAGAAGAATCGCGTTGGACTGTTTACACCAATGGGTTTGCGCGATGTAACCGTGCGCAACCGTATTTGGCTGCCGCCAATGTGCACGTATTCCGCATTCGCCCGTGACGGCAAACCTACGCCATTTCATTATCAGCACTACGTATCTCGTGCTTTCGGTGGTTTTGGCTTGATTATTGCCGAAGCGACCGCAGTAGCTCCGGAAGGCCGTATTTCCCCCTGCGATGTGGGTCTGTGGGAGGATGGCCAGATTGATGCTTGGCGTTGGATTGTGGACGGTATTCGCAATGCGGGTGCAGTGCCTGCGATTCAGCTCAATCACGCTGATCGCAAGGCATCCACCGGTTGCTTCGCTGTAGGGTATGAAGGCCAAAGCGTGCCCGAAGAAGCCGGTGGATGGCCCACCGTGGCTCCCTCCGCCATCGCTTTTGGTGGGCTGAACAAGCCGCGCGAATTGTCCGTGGACGAGATCCACGGCATCGTTGGAGCATTTGCTGCAGCTGCCGGTCGTGCAGTATCCGCTGGATTCCAAGCCATCGAAATTCATGCCGCTCACGGTTACCTGATTTCCGAGTTCCTGGATCCGCTGAGCAATGAACGTACGGATGAATATGGTGGCGACTTGCAAGGCCGCGCTCGCTTCCTGCTGGAGGTAGTGGATGCTGTGCGCGCCACCATTCCGGAAAGCATGCCTCTGTTGGTGCGTATTTCCGCTACCGATTGGGCTGCAGGCGGCTGGGATCTTGACCAGACCATCGTGGTTTCCAAGTTGCTCAAGGAACACGGCGTTGATCTGGTTGATGTTTCCACTGGCGGCATTATGGCAGGCGTGTCCATTCCGGTGAAGTCGAACTATCAGGTGCCGTTTGCCGAGCAGGTACGCGTGAAAGCCGAAATTCCAACCACCGCAGTGGGTCTGATTACCAAGCCGAAGCAGGCTGACAAGATTGTGTCCCGCGGTGAGGCTGATGCCGTGGAAATCGGCCGCGCTGCATTGCGCGATCCGTATTGGCCGCTTCGTGCCGCCAATAAGCTTGGTATCCCGGCTACCGAGGCACCATATCAGCCGCAGTACATTCGCGGTGCATACTGATTGAGCTGCTGGTAGCGATGGGCTGGCCAGTCTGTCGGTAAATTTGCTGGCATTTGTCTATTGATATGCGATGGGGGGGGTGTTCCACTATTCAATAGTGGAACACCCCCCCCATCATGTTTTTATGCTTTGCTGTGCTGCATTTCGCAGAGTAATAGGTGCGGCTTGTTATCGCGCTTGATTATTGCCCAAGCTACTGCACATCCACACCGACGGCATCGCTGATGTGATCGAAACCATCACGACGCAACAAATCTGCAAGACCGCGCTTGAGCACGGTAATCTGCTGTGGGCCGCGGTACATCAGCGAGCTGATGAACATGATGAGGCTTGCGCCGGAGCGAATACGCTCATAAGCCTGTTCGGGGGTGAAGATGCCACCGATGCCTGCAAGAGCGAATCGGTCACCATACTCCTGATATACCTTGCGCAGCAGCGCGTTGCTTGCAGTGGTGCAAGGGCCGCCGGAAAGTCCACCTTCCCAGTCGCGCGGAATCTCAAGGCCGGTGCGATCTTTCTGCAGATTGGCAAGGGAAAGACCCTGCACATTGTGCTCAGCCAACACATCAAGCAGTTCCTTGTACTGCGGCCACGGCTTGTTCAGCGGCATCTTGACCAACGTGGGCTGCGGGCGGTCGATTTTGTCCAGCGCGGTGAACAAACGGTCGAGAGCTTCGGGGGAGGAGGTGAACGGCTCGCCTACATGGGTGTTCGGGCAGGAGACGTTCACTTCAATCATGGCGGTGCGGCCTGCTGCTCGGCGCATGGAGATGCAGTAATCTTCAATGCCCTCGTCCAAATCGCCGCACAATGCATCATTGGTGCGGGCAATGGATACGGAGATTTGCATCTGGCGGGCTTGCGTCCATGCTTTTTCAGCACGTTCGATGACTTTGTCCGAGCCGATGTTGGCGAGGCCGACGTGCACCATCATCGAATCATATTCAGGCAGACGGTGGAACCACGGCTTCGGATTGCCGGGGCAGGGGCGAGCGGTGGTGGAACCCACGGTTTCAAAACCGAAGCCGGCATTGTCGAGCACTACCGGCATGTCGCAGTTCTTATCGAGTCCTGCGGAGAGGCCGAACGGATTGGAGAAGTCGACGCCCATCACATTGGTTTCCAGAATGGGATCGGTGTAATCGAGCATGGTGCGTTCGGCAAACAACAGCGGTGGGATATGACGAACCATGTGGCAGAATTCGATCATCTGATCATGAGCCTCATCCGGGCGGTGGTTGAACACGAAGTTCGGTTTGATGATGTGCTTGTATCCAAAGGTGAACAGGTCGGTGGTCGCCTTGTTGACGGCGTCATGCCAGAAGCTATCGCAAACATAAGTCATGATGCCTATTGTCTCACTGATGAATGGCTGATGGCTACCGTTTGCGATGAGGTTTTCCTGTGACTTCGAGTGCAGCGACGATGTGCGTTTGTGTTTCACAGCATGTTTCACAAGGGGCTGCATTGTTTGGGTGATATGAATGTTCGATTTTGCGCGTTTGAGAGTCTCTTTTTGAAGAAAAATGCCCATATTTAGCGTTTCGCACGTAAGCGAACGCAAACATTGGCCGAAAAACGCTCAACACGGTTTTGTTTGTGAGCTTTTGTGTGCGATAATGTTCGTATGATTTCGTCACAACGTCAGCACCTCATCTTGAGCAGGTTGCGCACCCGTGGTGCAGTGCGCATTACCGCGCTATCTAAGGAGCTGGGAGTTTCGGCGATGACTATCCGCCGTGACATTGCCGAGCTGGCCGATAAGGGTTTGCTCAAGCGTGTTCACGGTGGTGCCGTAACGACCAGTACTTTGTTGAGCGAGCCCCTGTTCTCTGTGAAGTCTCAGATGGACATTGGCTTAAAGGATGCCATTGCCCAAGAGGCGGTGAAATACGTGGCGCCTGGAGATGTGATCGCCATCGGCGGCGGTACTACGGCCTACGTATTCGCTCAGCATCTGCTGGAATCGCAGCAGTCCAGCGGTATCACCATTCTTACCAATTCGATTCCTGTGGCCGAATTGGTGCAAGCGCTTGAATCCAAGGATGTGGAAGTGATTGTCACCGGTGGTGTCATCACTCGTTCGAATTCCCTGGTTGGGCCGATTGCCGACAAAGTCGTCGCATCGCTGCGCGTGAACACCGTATTCCTCGGCACCCATTCGGTGTCGATTCCCCGAGGCTTCCTCATGCCGAACTCGCTGGAAGCCGCAACTGATATGGCAATGATGGACATTGCCGATCGAACCATAGTTTTGACCGATCACACCAAGTGGAGCTGCACGTCGCTGTCCCTGTTCGCGCGCTTCGACCAAGTGGATACGGTCATCACCGACGACGGTCTCGACCCCGACTCCGCCGCCAAAACGAAGGATTTGGTTAAGGAACTCGTGCTGGCACACCAGAGCGAGACCAATGAGGAAAGTGAGTGAAGATGGCAGAGTTTGCCAACTACGAACCGGGTGAATACGCGAAGGAGCACATCCGCATCACGCCGACCAAGCTGGCCGATGGACGCGACTTCTTCTATCTGGATGATGATCCGGCTTATGTGTCTGGCGAAAAGACCCGTGAGCTGAAGGATCCGCGTCCGCTGGACTATCGTTTTGCCCCGCATCTGGATGCAGACGGCAATGAGGTGCCGTACGCTGCTCCGCAGATGCGTCGCGATCCGCTGACCGGTGACTGGATTCCGATGGCCACCGCCCGTATGAACCGCCCGATTACCGCAGGCCCCGGTGCCACTGCCAAAGGCAACCCGCTGGCTGCCCGCAAGCCCGGCGACCCCTATCAGGATGGCGAAGTTCCGGATACCGATTACAACGTGGTGGTGTTTGAGAACCGCTTCCCGTCTATGGTGCGCGTGCCCGGTGAGGATGATTCCGTAAAGTTCGTGGATGGCAACCCGCTGTGGGAGCAGAAGCCGGCCGCTGGCCGCTGCGAAGTCATCTGCTTCGATCCGAACGAAGACGGTCTGCCGGCTGACCTGCCGGTTTCCCGTTTGCGCACGGTTGTTGAAGCTTGGGCTTTCCGCACCGCTGAAATCTCCAAGATGGAAGGCATCGAGCAGATCTTCCCGTTCGAGAACCACGGTGCTGAGATTGGTGTTTCCCTAGCTCACCCGCACGGTCAGGTCTACTGCTACCCGTTCATTGCCCCGAAGATGGAGAAGGAACTCAAGCACACTGAGGCTTACCACGAGAAGACGGGCGGCAACCTGCTGAAGGATATTATGAACGCCGAGCTTGAAGCTGGTGAGCGTATCGTAATGCGCAACCACAGCTGGGTGGCCTACGTGCCGGCCGCGGCCCGCTGGCCTCTCGAGGTGCATGTTGCCCCGGTGCGCGACGTACTGACCCTCGACCAACTCAACGATCAGGAACGTTGGGATCTCGCATCCATGTACTCTCACCTGCTCAAGCGTGGCAACGCATTCTTCGACAAGGGTGATGGCAAGGGCATGGATCTGCCGTACATCTCCGCATGGCATCAGGCTCCGATTCACGATCCACGCCGTGAGAACTACCGTCTGAACCTGCAGTTCTTCTCCTTCCGCCGTGCCGCCAACAAGATCAAGTATCTGGCAGGTTCGGAATCCGGCATGGCTGCATGGATTTCCGACACCACTCCGGAACTCATCGCGAAGCGCTTCCATGAGCTCGGCGACGTGGACATCTCCGACTGAAAGAAAGAAAAACACCAATGACCGCTGTTGAATTCATTGAACCGATCTCTCATGAGGACGGTGTAGCTCAGGCCAAGGCCCTGTTCTCTAAGACGTACGGCGTTGAGCCGGAAGGCGTTTGGGCTGCTCCGGGCCGCGTGAACCTGATTGGCGAGCACACCGATTACAATGCCGGCCTGTGCCTGCCGATTGCACTGCCGCATCGCACGTTCATTGCCTTGTCTCCGCGCGAAGACACCAAGGTGCGCGTGGTTTCCGATGTAGCTCCGGACAAGGTGGCCGAAGCCGACCTTGATGGTCTCGAGGCTCGTGGCGTGGACGGCTGGTCCGCCTACCCGACTGGTGTGGCCTGGGCGCTGCGCGAAGCAGGTTTCAGCAAGGTGCAGGGCTTTGACGCCGCCTTCGTCTCCTGCGTGCCACTGGGCTCTGGCCTGAGCTCCTCTGCTGCCATGACCTGCTCCACTGCTCTGGCGCTGGACGACGTGTACGGCCTCGGCTACGGCGATTCCGACGCTGGCCGCGTGACCCTGATCAACGCTGCCATCAAGTCCGAGAATGAGATGGCCGGTGCATCCACTGGTGGCCTCGACCAGAACGCTTCCATGCGTTGCACTGCAGGCCATGCGCTGCTGCTTGATTGCCGCCCGGAGTTGACCCCGCTGGAGAACGTTTCCCAGCAGGAGTTCGACCTTGATAAGTACGGTCTGGAACTGCTCGTGGTAGATACCCAGGCTCCGCACCAGCTGAACGATGGCCAGTACGCTCAGCGTCGCGCCACTTGCGAGGAAGCCGCCAAGATTCTTGGTGTGGCGAACCTGCGCGTTGCAGCAGATGGCATTGCCAAGGCTGATGACCAGTTCCAGGCTCTGAAGGAAACTCTGGATGCACTGCCGGATGAGACCATGAAGAAGCGTGTACGCCACGTAGTCACTGAAATCGAGCGCGTTCGTTCCTTCGTGCGCGCCTTCGCTCAGGGTGACATCGAGGCTGCAGGCCGTTTGTTCAATGCTTCCCACGATTCGCTCGCTGCGGATTATGAAGTCACCGTGCCCGAACTGGATGTGGCTGTTGACGTGGCTCGCCACAACGGTGCATACGGTGCTCGTATGACCGGCGGCGGCTTCGGTGGCTCCATCATCGCCCTGGTAGACAAGGGCCGCAGCCACGAAGTGGCACAAGCCATCGCCGACGAATTCGAAAAGCAAGGCTTCCATGCGCCACGCGCCCTTGCTGCTGTGGCTGCGCCGAGCGCTAGCCGCGAAGCCTGATTCGCCCCGCGACACGCGCGGCCGTACTTACGAAAAATTGAAAATCGTATTACGGTGACGTTTTGTTTGAATAATCGCATGCCATCTGGTGTATTACTTGCCGGATGGCATGCGATTTTTTGTTGCCGAATGTGGCCCGGACGTTAGGGGCTTTCGGCGCTCGCCAATGAAGTCGCATACCGTGAGCTCGCGTGATCATCGCGAGCGGTAACGGTGGGCGGCAGCATGCGTGACGCGCGCTGCGCAGCGGCAACGAGGATAGTAAGACAGAAGAGGATTCCGTTGTCCGAAAAACAGACAACCGCAAACAAGACAGCCATTCGTAATACCCAACTCAACGATTCCGCATTCGTTCCGGGCAAGCCGCAGCATTTCGATCACCCGCATAAAGTCATGCTTGGCCTGTACATCAGCGTATTTTTGGGCATGCTTTCGGAAACATCCATGAACATCACCCTGCCTGACTTGATGAATGATTTCGGCATTTCATCCGGTACTGCACAGTGGATGGTCGTCGGCTATATGCTGGCCATTGGCGTGGTGTTGCCGTGCGTGGGCTTCATGCTCAAGTGGATTAAGGCCAAGACGCTGGTGCTGTTCTCGCTGGCTTGCTTCTTGATTGGTGCCGTGATTTGCACTATTGCCCCAAGTTTCCCTGTGTTGTTGGCGGGCCGTATCATGCAGGGCGTTAGCACCGGCATCGTGTTGCCCACCATGTACGCAGCTATCATGCGTGTCTTCCCGCTGCACAAGATCGGTGCAGCCAACGGTGTGGCAGGCCTCGTCATCATGTTTGCTCCTGTTATCGGACCGACCATTGCAGGCGCACTTATCGGAGCATTCTCCTGGCGTGCGATTTTCGCGCTGTTCGCTTTCGTTGCAGTCGCGGCCATCGTGTGCACGGCGTTGTTCTTCGTTACACCTATCGAACGCACTCGTCCGAATGTTGACGTGTTGTCTATTATTGCCTCGGCTATCGGCTTTGGCTGCCTTGTCGCCGGCGTGAGCCTGATCAGCGACATGGGCTTTAGTCCGATGGTTGTTGGCCTGCTCGTTGTCGGCCTGTTGGTATTGGCGTTTTACGCTTACCGTCAGCTGCACATTGCCGCCCCGCTGTTGGATTTGCGCGCCCTCGGCGTCGCAGCGTTCCGTACGCCGGCCATTATGATTAGCTGCTCCTTCTCCTGCACTCTGGCGTTCATGTATCTGGTGCCGCAGGAACTGCAGCGCGGCATGGGCCTGAGTTCTACTGTTGCCGGTCTGCTCATGCTGCCGGGCGGTGTGATTAATGCACTGTGCACGCTTGCCGCAGGGCGCATGTTCGATCGTTACGGTGCGAAGAAGCTGGTCTGGATTGGCTCTGTGCTGACCGTGATCGGCGGCGCACTGTTCTTCGCCATTGGTGTTTCGACGCCAGTTGCTCTGTTCCTTGCTGCGCACATCATCGTGATGGTTGGCATTCCGTTTATTCAGCAGTCTTCGCAGTCCGCGGCATTGAAGTCGCTGCCCGGCCGCATGGCTGCTGACGGCAGCACGATTATGAACACCATGCAGCAGGTGTGTGGCGCCATCGCCACCGCTGTGGCCACTTGCCTGCTCGGTCTTGGCCAAACGAATTATGCGGCAGTTGGCGGCACGAACCCTGCACAAGGCTTTGTGGACGGTTCCCGCTACGGATACCTGTTCGGCATGGCGCTGGTCGTAGTGGTATTGGCCTTCTCCTTCCTGCTCAAGGAAAACAAGGAAGAGCCTCAGCTCGTGCCGGTGCATGTGGATATCGAAAAACTGGCTGCCTGAGCTGAATACTAATCTGCACTGATCTGTGCGAGAGCCCTGCATGGCGAATGTCGTGCCAGTGAGATGAATTATCAGGCGTAACGGGTGTTCCTCTATACTGGGGAACACCCGTTTTCCATATGTTCGAATATGTTCGCAAGTTCATTTCCGATCGGTTTTCAATCAGGGAGCGCCATGAACAAGGCCATTATCACCGTCGTAGGCCAGGATACTGTCGGCATCATCGCACGAGTCTGCACCTACCTTTCCAACCACAACGTCAACGTACTCGATATTTCGCAGACCATCATCGACGGCTTCTTCAACATGATGATGATTGTGGATTATTCCAAAGCAGACAAGGAATTCAGCGCAATGGTCGGCAATCTTGAGGATCTTGGCGACGACATTGGCGTGCGCATCCGCTGCCAGCGTGAGGAAATCTTCACCAAGATGCATCGCATCTGAGGTTACCCGCTCGGCAGGCAACCTCACGCGAGGAAGTGGAAAGTCCAGTGGACTTTCCAATGACGGAGCCAGCCTTATTGCATACTGAGGCGACTACGACATGAGCTTATGTAAGGAAACACCATGCTGAATATCATGGAGGTCCACGAGACCAATCAGATGATCGAGCAGGAAAAGCTCGACGTACGCACCATCACTATGGGCATCTCGCTGCTCGATTGCGCGGCGGATACCGTTGAGAAGACTTGCGAGAACATTTACCGCAAAATCACCACGTATGCCAAAGACTTGGTGTCTACTGGTCAAGCCATCGAAAGTGACTACGGCATTCCTATTGTCAACAAGCGCATCACTGTTACGCCGATTTCACTGGTCGGTGCAAGCTGCTGCAAAACCTCGGAAGATTTCGTTCAGATCGCTCATTCGCTGGACAAGGCCGCCAAGGAAGTCGGCGTCGATCTGATCGGCGGTTATTCGGCGCTGGTTTCCAAGGCTATGACTCCAGCCGAGGAACTGCTGATTCGTTCGCTTCCACAAGCGCTTTCCGAGACGGATATCGTCTGCTCGTCGGTGAACGTGGGCTCCACCAAAACCGGTATTGACATGAATGCCGTGGAACTGCTTGGCCATATTATTAAGGACATTGCCGAGCGCACTGCCGACAATGATTCCTACGGTTGCGTGAAATTCGTGGCATTCTGCAATGTTCCGGACGATAATCCGTTCATGGCGGGCGGCTTCCACGGTGTGACCGAAGGCGACGCAGTGATCAACGTGGGCGTATCCGGTCCGGGCGTGGTTTCTCGCGCACTCGATGCAGCCAAGGGCAAGGACTTCGAATTCCTATGCGAAACCATTAAACGCACGGCATTCAAGATCACGCGCGTCGGCCAGCTGGTGGCTCAAGAGGCTTCGCGCCGACTTGGCGTGCCGTTCGGCATCATCGACCTTTCGCTGGCCCCGACCCCGGCCGTGGGCGATTCCGTGGGAGAAGTGCTTGAGAAGATCGGCCTTGAGCAGGTTGGTGCACCGGGCACTACCGCAGCGCTCGCCATGTTGAACGATCAGGTCAAAAAGGGCGGCATTATGGCCTCGTCGTATGTGGGTGGCCTATCCGGTGCATTTATCCCGGTTTCCGAAGATAAGAACATGATTGATGCAGCATCCTCCGGATGCCTGACCATTGAGAAACTTGAAGCTATGACCTGCGTCTGCTCGGTGGGACTCGACATGATCGCCATCCCAGGTGACACAACGGCCGCCACGATTTCTGGTTTGATTGCCGATGAAGCTGCCATCGGCATGGTGAACCAGAAGACCACCGCCGTTCGCGTTATTCCTGTGGCAGGCAAGGGCGTGGGTGAAATGGCCAACTTCGGTGGTCTTATGGGCTATGCGCCGATTATGCCCGTAAACCAGACCTCATGCGAAGCCTTCGTGACCCGAGGCGGCCGTATCCCCGCCCCGATTCACAGCTTCAAGAACTGATTCAATCAGCGCCCGCCAGCAAAATTCAGCTGACGCCAAGCCTCATAAATAGCAATCGACGCGCAATTGGTGAGGTTCAAGGAGCGAAGGGACGGGCGCATAGGCAAGCGAACCTGTTCGGCCACATGTGGGCCAGCCATGATATCCATCGGATCGGGAATATCTCCTGGCTCCGGGCCGAACAGCAGAATATCAGTCGGACGATATTCAATATCCGTATATAGCTTGGTGGCATGCGCGGTGAACGCAATAATGCGTGAATTCGGCATCGACTCCACGAGATTGTCGAAGTTCGGGTGCAGCACCACATGCGCCATGTCGTGATAGTCCAAGCCGGCGCGGCGCAGCTTGGTGTCTCGCAGGTTGAAGCCCAGCGGCTCTACCAAATGCAGAATCGTGCCGGTCACCGCACACAGGCGGATAGCTGAACCGGTATTGCCGGGAATGCGAGGGGAGTAGTAGCACAGGTGAGGCGTCATAGTCTCGGTTTCCGCGGCCTTTTCAGCGGAGAGCATGGCGTCCACCACAGAGATTGGATTGCCGTGTGCATCAGTCACCAGTTCGTCCGGGCCATAGTTCGACTTGCGATAGCCATATTCGAACATTTTCTCGACTTTGGCCTCGGGATTGCTGGTGTTTTCGGAGTTCTGCGGGTTCATTTCTGCCTCGTTCGTCATAAATGCTAAGAATAAGAACGATGAACGACAGTGATATTGCTTTGCGCCTTGCCGCATGGTGGGAAGCGAATGCGCGCGATTTGCCGTGGCGATTCGGCAGAACCACACCGTGGGGTGTCCTGGTTAGCGAAGTCATGAGCCAGCAGACCCAGATGAGCCGCGTAGTGCCTTACTGGCAGGCATGGATGGAACGTTGGCCGGATGCGCGTGCGCTCGCAACCGCGCCAAAATCCGAAGTAATTACCGCATGGGGAAGGCTCGGCTATCCGCGTCGCGCACTGCGACTGCAGGAATGTGCGCGGGTGGTGTCCGAAAAGTATGACGATGAATTACCTCGCACCTATGAGGCGTTGCTCGAACTGCCAGGCATTGGCGATTACACGGCATCCGCAGTGCTGAGTTTTGCATTTGGTCAGCGGATTGCCGTTATCGATACGAATATTCGCCGTGTACTGAGCCGCGTGTTTTTGGGCACCGAATCGCGTGGTGGATCAGCTAGTGCCGCTGAACGTGCGCTCGCCAATCGGGTACTTCCCGAGGCCGTGAAGCGTTCGGTGACGTGGAATCAGTCGGTGATGGAACTTGGTGCGGTAATTTGCACCGCGAAATCACCGCTATGCGAAGCTTGCCCGATTGCTGAGTCCTGTACCTTTCTGAAAGCCGGCAGACCGGGATTGGGGGAGAAGAGAACTCGGCCGCGCCAGCGATTTCAAGGCACTGATCGACAAGTGCGTGGGCTGGTGCTGGCAGCATTGCGTGAACTACCTGCGGGGTCTTCGCTTACCCGCACTGATGCGGAAAAACTATGGAAAGATTCCGTGCAGTTGGGTGCTTGCATTGCAAGTTTGGATGATGATGGACTGATTGAAATAATGCAGGATGGTGCATTGCGTTTGCCGCAAGGCTGATGTTCTGGTGAAAAATGACTGGTTCCGTCGTGTGTGGAACAGTGCAACCGTAGACTGGAAGCGTTATGGCATTGCAGAGGAATAATTCGGGTGTAAATGGCGCGCGATCCGGCAGAGGAACCGGTGCTGGGCGGTCAGCTGAACCTTATGCACCGAAGAAGCGCAAGCGCAAGATCAGCAAGAAGAAGCAGGCGATTTATCGTCGCCGTCGTATCGTGGCTGGCATTGTGTTGGCAGTGGTACTGGCATTGATTATCTTCTGCATATACAGCATCGGGCGTGGGGTCGGTGCCATTAACACGTTGATTCATCATGATGAGGTGTATGCCATCTCTAGGCAGGCCACGCCTACGCCAAAGAGCACTTCCAAGGTGAAAAAGTGCTCTGCCAATGATTTGACATTGGAATTGAGCTCGAAATCGCAATCGGTGCCGGTAGGCGGCACTCTGGAGTTCACCGCATCGATTGTGCACGACGGTTCGAATAGCTGCTTGGTGGATGGGTCAGATTCAGGGCGAGTGCTCACTATTACTTCTGGATCGGAAACCATTTACAAATCTGATTTATGCGCGCCCGACTCCCGTTGGCTTCTTATGGCTAAGGGAGATAAGGACGTACAGCAGCTTAAGTGGAATACTGACTACAACGCCACGCTGACCGAATGCACTGATGAAGCCGATTGGTCCAAGGTAAAGGCTGGAACGTATACGGCTCAGATTGCGCTGAAAGACGAGCCCAAGGTAAAAAGCGATCCAGTGACGTTTACGGTGGAGTAGCTGAACTCCTTTCCCTTAAAAATGGCGCAGTGAGCCTTCTGGATTACAAGATTGTGCCGTGTAGTAGTTTTGGTGCTAAGGGGTGAATTGTTGCGACACGCTGGTGATTGGCCGGTTTTGTTGCTTTATGACGATGAAAAGAAGACTATTCTGGCGTTAGACGTGCTCGAGATTGCTATTTTCGACACGCCGGGCGGAGCCTGTCTTTTCAACGGTTTTAGCCTGTCTTGAAATATGCGATTTGCGCGGGTGGGCAGGTTCGTGTAAGTTATTCATTCGCTGCCGCTGAGCGGTTCGGGCTTCTCCCCGTGAGGAAATAAAGAGTCCGGATTGGTTTGTGTGTGGTGGTGGTTTGAGAACTCAAGAGCGTGTTTGTACTACTTCTTTATAGTCAATGATTGCCAGCTTGTCTCGTGCCTGACTGTTTTTGTCGGTTGGGTCCTTGGTTGGTTGAAACGGGACGAGGTTTTTGTGAGAGTGGTTCCTTCCTTAAGGAATCGTCTCGTCGATTTTGTTTTGAGAGTCATCTATTCGATGTCTTTCCGCATTGTTTTTTTGTGGAGGGTTCGATTCTGGCTCAGGATGAACGCTGGCGGCGTGCTTAACACATGCAAGTCGAACGGGATCCATCAGCTTGCTGGTGGTGAGAGTGGCGAACGGGTGAGTAATGCGTGACCGACCTGCCCCATGCTCCGGAATAGCTCCTGGAAACGGGTGGTAATGCCGGATGTTCCAGTTGATCGCATGGTCTTCTGGGAAAGCTTTTGCGGCGTGGGATGGGGTCGCGTCCTATCAGCTTGACGGCGGGGTAACGGCCCACCGTGGCTTCGACGGGTAGCCGGCCT
>NZ_NMWV01000019.1 GCF_002860405.1 Bifidobacterium imperatoris
ACTATTCTTCGCAAAAAATGAATGCACAAAAGCCCAGAAAATAGCGCGACATGCCCACGCGTGCGTAATTTGCATTATTGTGAAATACATGTAAACTATATGACTTGTGCGCGAGAGAAATCTCAAGCATGAAAGCCATTCCTGCGTAGCTCAGTTGGCAGAGCATCCGACTGTTAATCGGACGGTCACTGGTTCAAGCCCAGTCGCAGGAGCTCATCTGGCCGGAAACGTCCAGAATGAAAATTGAATATTCCTGCGTAGCTCAGTTGGCAGAGCATCCGACTGTTAATCGGACGGTCACTGGTTCAAGCCCAGTCGCAGGAGCCATATGAAGCCTCTTGAAAATTCAAGAGGCTTTTGTTTTCCCAGAATTTTCAGCAACAGGCTATATAGTCGCTTCGATAGTCATCGGCAGTAGCCGGTTACTCTGTGTCCATCGATTCTTCAAATTTGAATACAAAAAAGAGTGCATGATTTTACGCAATCATGCACTCCTCAAATAAAAACTACATGGAGACTTGAGTCAGTGGCATTGCGGAATTGATCGGAAAATCAGGAGTACTGGGCGCGACTCCGGCTTCAACCAGATTCACGCCGAGCATGGCCACCATAGCACCGTTATCGGTGCACAGCTTGAGCTGTGGAATGCGAACTTCTACGCCGCACTGTTCGCCATATTCAAGCAGCTTGGCCCTAAGCTGCGAGTTGGCGGAGAATCCACCGCCCACAATCAAAGTCTCGGAACCGTACTGCTCACAGCCACGCATGGCCTTACGAGCCAATACGGTAGCCACGGAATCCGCCAATGAAGCGCACACATCGTCCACAGGAATCTCATGCCCTGCGGCTTGTTCGCCTTCCACCCAACGTGCCACAGCGGTCTTTACTCCGGAGAAGCTGAAATCATACGGATGTGCAGCACCGGCCTTGCCTTGAGTCAAGCCCATCGGCACTTTAATGGCATGTGGATCGCCGTTTTGCGCATGGCGGTCAATATGAGGTCCACCCGGGTAGGGGAAGCCCAGCAGACGGGCAACCTTGTCGAAGCACTCCCCCGCAGCATCATCCAACGTGGTACCTACCACGTCAATCTTGCGCGGCATATCTTCCACATGCAGCAGCGACGTATGACCACCGGAAACAATCAGAGCCAGTGTATCCGGTGGGAAAGCACCAAACTGCAACTGGGTTACTGCAATATGCCCAATCACATGATTGATGCCGTAAATCGGCTTATTTGCCGCCCAAGCCAGCGCTTTGGCTCCGGAAACACCCACGGCAAGGCATCCAGCAAGACCAGGGCCTGCAGACACGGCGATAGCGTCCACGTCAGCCAGCGTCATGTTCGCATCCGCCAGTGCTTTGGACACGCACGGCACGAATGCTTCAGCGTGTGCTCGGGATGCGATTTCCGGAATCACACCGCCATAACGGGCATGCTCCTCCATTGAAGAAGCAACGACATTGGAGAGTAGTTCACGGCCGCATACAATGGCCGCCGCGGTTTCATCACAGGTGGATTCGATACCCAGCACGATTGGTTCGCTCATGATTGTCTCTCCTGTTCCTTGCCCTGTTCATCATTGATGTTCTGTTCGTCAGCAGAACCGTTGCTCTGCTTGCTTTGAAAGCCCACAATTCTCGGTTTTAAATCCAAAGACATGACGTAAGCGTCAATGCCTTCCGGCTGATAGTACCGTTTGCGCAAACCGATTCGTTCGAATCCAAGGCCACGGTAAAGCTCAATGGCAGACGTATTGATAACGCTGACTTCAAGCAGCATACGCTGCGCGCCCTGCTTGTTCGCTCGCTCAATAAGATCAGTCATAAGACTGCGAGCTATGCCTTGGCGTTGATATGCTTTGCCGACGCCCACATCCATGATTTCCGCGTCTTCGCCGTCATACCAGTAACCGGCGAATCCTCGAATCGCATGAGTATCGTCATCCATGTCGAAGACGTATGTGCGCCCTGTACCTTCTATTTCTTGGCGAACGGAAGCTTCGCTCCACGCGTGGTTGCCGAACAATTCGACTTCCAACGCACGCATAGCGACGATGGCCGGCTCCACGCCCAGTTCATTCGCGTCAACCAGCATCAGTTGGTACGCTCCGCGCCTTCATGACCGAGCACATGTTTGAGCGGAGCTGGAATCTCGGCATCCGGGCGGCGCAAATACAACGGCTCGACTGGAGCACCGACGTTATGTTCGGCGTTCAGCAGGGCTTCGCTCGCGAAAATAGACAATCCTTGTTCGCCTTGGTCAAGCACTGAGGATTCCTCAATATCGTCTAAGTGCTCGATATGTTCGAGAACGGAGGCATACTTGTGCGCACCGTGACCAATCACATCGACTATGACCTGTCCGCCGATGGTCTGCTGATATTCCTGAGCGGCTTGGTTGACCCTGTTCACTATGGATTCGGGATAGTCGATATCCATTGCGATAAGCGGTTTAGCGAGCGCCGGCACATCAGACTCACTGCCAGCTAAAGGTGTGTCGCATAGTTCAAAATACAGCTGTTTGCGGCGCGCATCATTCACCGCCAACGTCAGTACATGGAATTCATGCTGATTGCCGAGCGTACCGGCCTTGCTGCGGCGAATAAGATTCCATTGTGCTTGAGGTTCCAGTACATTTTGTCCTAGCAATGTGGCGCCGGTCGCGAAAGCGAGCGCTTTGGCTGCCACAATGCCTGCGCGCAAGCCGGTGAAGGGTGCAGGGCCCACGCCTGCCACGATGGTGCTGATATCTGATGGCTGGTAACCGGCTTCTTCTACTGCTTGCGCAATGTTGACTTGGAGTTTTTCCACATGGGTGCGTGAGTCCGTCTCGACAATGGGTTCATGCCCCACAACACCTACCGTTGAGCCGAATGACGTATCAATCACCAGCGTGCAGCCCATGTATGCTCCTCGTAAATCTGAACTTCTTTAAGTGGAAACCTTTAGAGAGTGTACATCGAGGAGTCTATGGGCGCAGAAGACATGCATGCATACGCATGCAATCTGTTTTCCGGAATTACAGATTGAAGTCTTCCCAGCGTGCGCCGACTGGTACGAAGGTGACGGTTCGGATACCGTTGCTGGTGAGTTCCGTTGTGGGACCATCGTTCTGCGCATGTTCCAATGGTCGGTCGATGTGGATTTCAAGGCGTTCGCTGGCTAATGCGCTGGCCATTTGTTCGCCCCATTCCATGAGAATCACTGTGTTTTCGCTAGGGTCTTCAAGTTCTTCGTCCAATCCTAGGGATTCCAATTCATCCAGAAGTCGACCGATGGTGTCTTGTCCTGGCGCGTATGAGGAACCGCCTAGGCGGTAGGCGTCAACATGGATGAGATGTGCCGGCTCTCCATTGGCGAACTGTCCGTTCAGTTCGCGGGCGATGGTGAATGTGGGCGATACGATGGGTTCGGTGATGCCCAGGCCTGAGCCGAATCCTTGGGCAAAGGTGGTTTTGCCGGCACCCAGTGGTCCGGACAGCAGTAGTACATCGCCGCCATGTACGAGCGAGGCGACTTGTTTGCCGAGCTCCTGCATGGCTTCGCCTGTGGCAACTTCGATGATGTGTGTGTTCATGTGTAATGGTCCTATCGTCCTTTATGGCTGATGTCTTCAATGCAACGTTCGAGTGCGTACAACGGATCGCCGCCATTGGTTTTGCTCTGCTCATCCGCCCAGGCCAGCATGCGGATGCAGTGTGACATGCCTGCTGAAGTCCAGCCGCCCAACTGTCGTGTGGCATTGCGCAATACCCACGGATTGGTTTTGGCTTCGGCTTGCGAGATCGTACCGGATTTTACCGCTGCGGCTTTGGCCAGAGTACGCAGTTTCATAGCCAAGGCGCCAATCAGCGCGATTGGATCGGTGCCTTGTTCCACTGCGGCTCGCATCATGACGATGGCTTGTGCCGTATGCCCTTCAATGGCTTTATCGGCAACGGCGAAACCAGTGACCTGTGGGTTGGCTGTCAAATACTGGTTGACACGTTCCAAGCCAATAGGATTATCGTCGAAATCAAAGCAGAGTTGTTCGCACATGGCAGCAAGCTCGCCGGTCTTGCCGCCGAGCACGGCAATCAGTTGTTGGGCTGCTGCCGGTTCAACTCGCCTCTTGCGTTTCTCGAATTCTTTATACACGAAATTCAACTGCGCATCAGGCTTTTTTAGATCCGGCACTTCTTCTTTGCCGGCACCGGCTTTGATTATCTGTTCAAGGATGCGTTTTCCTTTGGCACCGCCCTCATGCTGGCAGATGACAATGCTTGAACCGGCAGGGTCTTTAACAGCCTGTTTGGTGTAGGAGATGATGGCTTCAGCGAGTTTTTCGTCAGCATTCTGCAGGTTATCGACGCGAACTACGGCAACATCGGAAAGCAGAGAAGGGCTAACAGCCTCATCGAAAGCATATTGGTCAGCATTGGTTGCATCCATCTCGATGAGTTCCGCGTCAGGGCGCGCCTTCAGTGCTTCCGCGCATAGTTCCTTAACGCGCGAAGCATTCAGATATGAGTCTCCTCCGGGAACCACTTTTACCGGAGTATTCGCTGTTCTGGCCATAGGCTCCATCTCCCCACACCCATTGGACAATCTTCGAGTGCCATAAATCAGCTAACCGTGTAGCAGCAGGCGGAGCGTCTCATGCCACCATACTGTGAAGCGCACGCGTTGCGCAGGCAATCTACCGAATCGTTCGCCAAGCAGCCCCGGTTCGATGCGCCTGCGCTGCAACCAATGCGATGCGTATTTCATCATCAAGAACACGACAACTTCCAGTGCAAGCGTCAGCAAAACACCCTTGGCATTTTCAGGCCAGGCCATAGCCGCCCAATCACTGCCGCCCAGCCAAGTGGCAATACGCTCCATAACCAGCGTGCACCATGAAGCTATTCGCACCAATACCAGCGCAAGCCACGGCACGCACCAGGCGCAGCATAATCCCATAAGACCGGCCATCGTGGCCAACGATACCAATGGGGAAACCAACAGATTAGCGAGTACGGACAGCAACGGCAGTTCCGGCTCCATCAGCACCTGAATAGGCACAGTGAACATTTGCGCTGCAATGGTCATGGCCGCAGCTTGAGCAATCGGCTGGGGCATCGCATGGTTCAACACACATTCGATCCGATTGGCATACAGCACAATCCCTAATACCGCGGCGCAAGACAATGCGAACCCATAGCTACGTGACATATCAGGCTTGAGTATCACAGTACCGATAACCGTCCAGCATAAGGCGCTTAACGCCTGTGCTCTGCGCCCGCACGCATAGGAAACCGCTCCCATCAGACCCATGATGAGCGCACGCGTCACCGAGTCTCCCGGAAACACCACTGCAGCCAATGCCATATACGCGAACGACATCAGCACAGCGATAATTCGTCTATCAGCCAGCAACCACATACCGGTACGCCGTATCAATGATGCGAGCAATACAAAATGCCCACCGGAGACCGCCATCAAATGCATGATGCCGGCTTTGCGAAAGTATTCCTCAACAGCATTCGCATACGTGTCATTGACAGGTTCGGATGGCGTTTCCGCGTCAAAATAATCCTGCCCGAGCACACCCATAGTCATTCCCGGTACGAGTATGCGTCCCTGCTCATCCAATGTTTCCGTAATACGAAAGAACGCGTGCTGCATTCGTGTCACCACGCGGCGATGCCAAGGCGGCGCCCGCAATTGGGTGACGGTATCGTTCCGGGAATCGGATGCCGTATCAACAAGCATCCATAGGGGCATGCGACCGTATTCGGCGTTGCGTACGATGCCGGTAAACCGGTATTGTGCTGCTCGTTGCAACACAGTGCATTCACTGTATTGAGCGTAGAGTCTGGCTGAAGCGAAGGAACGCCGTTCAACACCGTTCACGGTGATGGCATCGAATCGCATGTCCGCTTGGCAAGCGTAGTCGCGCTGGTCCGATACGAGTATCGGGGTCATTATGGTGGCTTGCGCGATGATGGTTTCCTCGTCGGCATTCTTTGCATGTTGTGCATGCTGTGTGGCGGGATCGAGCCATGTGCGTGTATCTGACGCTGTCGCGGTCATTGTTGCGATGATTGCCGCAGCGAGGCACACGTAGAGCATTCCCGACCGGTGGGCTCTTGATTGTAAGGCGATAGCGAGCACTATGAGCAGTGTTGCGGCTCCTATTATGCTTACGACTGCCATCATTGGGCTTAGCGGCAAAATCAGCCATTGTGCTATGGCGCTCGCGAGGTTCTGCGTTTGCCCATCATCCGATTGGGACTGTTGCGACGACGCATAATAGGCAAACATTTGATGCGTGAACAGACTTGATGCCCATATGGTAATGGCAGCGGGCAGAAGACGACGGTCTCTGCTTCCCTGCTCTCTGAGCATATGATCGGCATTCATTCGACTTTCACCTGCTCTCGCATCTTTTCCAATGTTTTTGAGCCGATACCAGTAACGTCCATTAACTGATCGACCGATGTGTAACGTCCTATGGTTTTGCGATGGTCGATGATGCGTTGTGCTGTGACTGGTCCGACTCCGATAATGGATTGCAATTCCTCAGATGATGCGGTGTTGATGTTGATTCGTGTATCCGTGCTGACAGATGAATCGTCCGTGGGGTGTTCACCGTTCGGCGTTTCCTCATTTGTTTGCGTTGCTTCACCCGCATTTGCCGAGTTGTCGGTTTCTTCGCCACTCACTGTTGCGGATGAACTGCCGACGCCGGCATTGGCAATGGCCGTTAGGTTCATGGATTGTTGCACGATCAACGCCAGACTCAAACCCAATATGGCCATGAGGAGCACGATAACCACCAGTGCATGCCCTGGAGTCAGCAGGGTTCTCGGCTTGTCCCGCATCAGCATAGGGCGATTCATATCCGTGGCATCACTGTCAGATGAGCGCACTCCGATAAACGCGCTTAATGGTTTGCGGCTATGTGTCGTTGCATTGCCGTCCGCAACCGGTATTGGTGTCGCAATAACGTCGGAACCAGGAGGAGGTGGAATGGCATGCTGCTGATCGGAGGGATCTGCAACCGTGTTGCGAGCGGGTTCAGTGAATCGCACGAACTCATGCTTTGCTACCGGCTTAGTGACGCCAGCATCACCAGCATCCACTAAGCCGCGCAATCGTCGTCCTGATGTTTCAGTTCGTACGGGACGTGTTGTGATACGAAAAATGCTCATGAATCCACGCTGATGGATTCATGAGCATTTGTCCAGCTGAAACGGGCTATGTGGTTCTAGCTTACGAAGTTATCCACATTCTCCTTATCCGGCTTATTCCGCAGGCACGATGGAGACGATCTTCGGCGCCTTGACGATAACCTTGCGCGGCTCCTTGCCGCCAAGACGTTCGGCTACGGCTGCCAGAGCCATCTTCTCCAGTTCGGCCGGGTCGATGTCCACCGGCACTTCGAGCTTGGCGCGCACCTTACCCTTAATCTGCACCACGGCGGTCACAGTGTCGTGACCCACGTAACGCTCGTCAGCCACCGGCCACGGCTCGGCGGACAGGGACTCGGGATGGCCGAGCTTGTTCCACATTTCCTCGCAGATGTGCGGAGCAATCGGAGCAAGCATCAAAATCAGCGGCTCAACAGCGGAGCGCGGCACGGACTTCAGAGAAGTCAGATGGTTGTTGAGCACGATGAGCTTGGCGATGGCGGTGTTCGGTCGCATGCCTTCCATTTCCGCGGTCACTTCGGCGATCGTGTTGTTGAGCAGTTTCAAGGTCTTCTCATCCGGAGTGTCTTCGGACACATGGGCCTCACCCGTGGTCTCATCAATCACGTTACGCCACAGACGCTGCAGGAAGCGCATGCCACCGACCACGTTGCGCGTGTTCCACGGGCGGGATTCGTCCAGCGGACCCATGCTCATCTCATACAGACGGAAGGTGTCAGCACCGTAGTTCTCGTACATGAAGTCCGGGGTCACGATGTTCTTAAGGCTCTTACCCATCTTGCCGAATTCACGGTTGGCGTGCTCGCCGTTCCAGGTGAACGTCGGTTCGCCGGAGGCATCGGCCGGACCTTCCACAACCTCGTCGGCCGGCACGTACTGACCACGGTCGTCGGTGTAGGCGTAGGCCTGAATCATGCCCTGGTTGAACAGCTTGTGGAACGGTTCAGCGGAGTCCACGTAGCCCAGATCGAAGAGGATCTTGTGCCAGAAACGGGAGTACAGCAGGTGCAGCACAGCATGCTCCACACCGCCGATGTACAGGTCCACGCCACCTTCATCGCCGGAGTACTTGTTGTGGTTCGGACCCATCCAGTAGTCGAACTCGTCCTTCTCCACCATGTGAGCGGTGTCGGTCGGGTCGATGTAGCGCATGTAGTACCAGCAGGAGCCGGCCCAGTTCGGCATGGTGTTGGTGTCGCGGTAGTAGGTCTTCTTACCGTCGCCCAAGTCGAGCTCGACCTTGACCCAATCCTCGTTGCGGCTCAACGGAGCCTCAGGGTTGGATTCGGCGTCCATCGGATCGAAGGTGCGTGGCTCGTAATCCGGCACGTCCGGCAGGTTGATCGGCAGTGCGGAGTCCGGCAGCAGGTGCGGGGTGCCGTCTTCGCCGTAGACGATCGGGAACGGTTCGCCCCAGTAACGCTGGCGGGAGAACAGCCAGTCGCGCAGACGGTAGGATACAGTGCCCTTGCCCACGCCTGCGGATTCGAGCCATGCATTGACCTTGGCGATGGCGTCATCGACGCGCAGACCGTTCAGGCTCAATGCGTCGCCGGCAGCCTTGGTTGCATCCACGGAAGAGTTGATGACGATGCCGTCGTGGGAGACGAATGGGGCCTTACCCTCATAGTTGGCCAGATCGTCGCCGGATTCCGGCAGCGGCTGCACGGTGTAAATGACCGGCAGACCGAACTTCGTGGCGAAGTCGTAATCGCGCTGGTCGCCGCCCGGCACAGCCATGATGGCACCGGTGCCATAATCCATCAGCACGTAATCGGCGGTGAACAGCGGAAGCTTGGCACCGGTGATCGGGTTGATGGCGTACAGGCCAGTGAACAAACCGGTCTTTTCACCGGCCTCATCCACGCGGTCCTTGGCGGTCTTGGACTCGGCTGCAATACGGTAGGCCTTCATGCCTTCGGCCGGGGTGGCGTAACCGCCCTTCCATGCTTCCGGCACATCGGCAGGCCATTCGGCCGGGACGTACTGGAGCAGCTCATGCTCCGGGGAGACCACGGCGAACGTGGTGCCGAACAGAGTGTCAGGACGAGTGGTGTAAATCTCCATATCCTTGACGCCGTCGGCAGTGGGAACCTCGAAGTGCACGGAAGCACCGTGGGATTCGCCGATCCAGTTGCGCTGCATGAGCTTGACCTTTTCAGGCCAGTTGATGCCGTCGAGATCTTCAATCAAGCGGTGACCGTACTTGGTGATGCGCATGGACCACTGACGCAGTTCGCGCTGGAATACCGGGAAGTTGCCACGCTCGGACTTGCCTTCAGCGGTGACCTCCTCGTTGGCGAGCACGGTGCCCAAGCCTGGGCACCAGTTGACCGGAGACTTGGAGATGTAGGCCAAACGGAAGTCGTTCAGAATATCCTGCTGTTCGGCTTCGGTGAGGTCGGCCCATGCCTTGCCGTCGGATTCATGACCGGGGATGGTCTTTTCGCCGGATTCGAACTTGGCAATCAGTTCGCTGATCGGGCGTGCGGAACCTTTGGTGCCGGACGGGTTGGTGGCCTCATCGTCATACCAAGATTCGTAGATACGAGAGAAGATCCACTGGGTCCAACGCACATAGCCGGGATCGATAGTGGCGAAGGTACGGCGGTTGTCGAAGCTTAAGCCCATGCGGTGCAGCTGACGGGACATGTTGGCGATGTTCGCCTCAGTGGTCACACGCGGATGCTGGCCGGTCTGCACGGCGTACTGTTCGGCAGGCAGGCCAAAGGCATCGTAGCCCATAGCATGCAGCACGTTTTCACCCTTCATGCGGTGGTAGCGGCTCACCACGTCAGAGGCCAGATAACCGAGCGGATGGCCCACGTGCAGGCCTTTGCCGGACGGGTAGGGGAACATGTCCATAGCGAAGTAAGCGGTACGGCCTTCAGCGTTGCGGCCCTTGCCATCCTTCAGATCACCATTGACGTTGGCGGCCCAGAAGGTGCCGCGCTCATCCCAGATTTTCTGCCATTTGTTTTCGATATCCTGCGCCAGTTCAGCGTTGTAGCGGAAGCTGGGCTCTGCGGTTTGCGTGCTCTTCTCGTTGTCACTCATAAATCAGCAAGGTAGCCGCGTAACTGGACACGGTTCTTGGCGCTATTCATCATCCGAGACGATGGCTTGAGGCGTACCGTTGAGTTTTACGGATAGTTTGCTCTGTTGTTTCAGCTCATCGCGCGCAGCGGCCCAGCTGCCATCATCAATCATGTTCTGTAATGCTTCGGCGATTTTGCCGGCGAGTTCGGCTGTGCCTTTGCCTACTGCGATGCCGTATTCAATGGTTCCCTGATCTGTGAGCACCGCCGTATATTGCGGCCCATTGGCTTGGCGCAGGCCGCCTAGAATCGCCGTATCAGCGACAATGGCATCCGCAGAGCCGGCTTGTAACGCGGTGACGCATTGTGCGTAACTATCGCGTTCCTGCATGTTGGCTTCAGGATGATTCATTTGAAACAGGCTCGCTGTTTCATCGCCTTGCACCGCACAGATGTCACGCTGGCTCACATCGCCAACTGTGCCATTCCCGTTTTCGTAATCAGCACGATCGCTGGCTCGAACCAGCAATCCCACGCTTGCCGTGAGATAAGGACCGGCGAAATCAACTGCGGCACGGGACTGGCCGGTAATGGGCCAGGAAGCCACCACCATATCCACTTGCCCATTGTCAAGCATGGATTGTCTGGTTTCCGGACGAACCTGCTTGAAAACGATTTGCTTATTCGCATAGCCAAGACGCGCGGCCACATATTTGGCCACTGTCACATCGAATCCTTCATAGGTGCCGTCATGCCATACGCCTATCGCAGGCTCGTCAGCAGTGACGCCAATGGCAATGGTAGGACCTTCTGGGGAACCGGAAACCGTGGTGACTTGAATCTGCCCGCAACCGCTCAGTGGCATTGCCATCATCACGGCTGCCGCTGACGCAGCAATCGTTCGCTTGATTCGCATGATGTTATTTGAACATGCGGGAACGGGTGAGGAACCAGGTGACCACTGCGGACAATGCGATGGAGATAAGGATGATCGCCACGAATCCCCACGGCTTGTCACTCAATGGCATGCCCAGCATGCCCTCTTGGAAGTTCATGCCGTACATGGAGAAAATCAACGTTGGAATGGACAGCGTGATGGAGATGATGGTGAAGATACGCATCACGTTGTTCAAGTTGTTGGACACGATCGAGGCGAAGGCGTCGGTCATGTTCGCAAGAACGCCGCTGTAGATGTTAGCCATCTCGATAGCCTGCTTGTTTTCGGTGATCACGTCATCCAACAGGTCCTCGTCATCCGGATACTGCTTGATGCGCTGCAGCGTAGTGAGCTTTTCCATCACGATTTCGTTTGATTTCAGCGAGGTGGTGAAATACACCAAGGTCTTGGAAAGCTCCATGAGCATCACGATCTCACGGTTCTGCATGGAGTGGCGCAGCTTCAGTTCCAGCTTGTCGCTTTCTCGGTCGATGATGCGCAGGTAACGCAAATACATCGTGGCGTTGCGATAGAGGATCTGCAGGATGAAGCGCGAACGCATATAGGTGTTGAACCCGCGAATCGTGCCTTCCATGAACGGGTGCAGCACGGGCGTGTCTTGCATGCAGACGGTGATGATGAGGTTTTCGGTCACGATGATTGACAACGGGATGGTCTCATACCAGTCGCGTCCACCGCGTTCCTCCACGGTGGGAATGTCGACGATGATCATCGTGTAATCGTCTTCCACGTCCACACGGGAACGTTCCTCATCATCCAGGGGGGCGCGCAGGTCGGCGAGGTCGATGCCGGTTTGCGAGGCGACGGTGGCGAGTTCAACATCAGTAGGTTCACTTAAACACAACCAGGAACCGTTTTCTGGTTTCTCGATCTGCTCCACTTGGTTGTTGATTGAGCTGAAGATTCTCAGCATGCCGTCTCACCCGCCTTCCGCGCTTTCCTATGTTCTATCGCTGTACGGTTTAAAACCGAGATTAGTCTAGACCTACCGTGCGAACTTGTGCGGCAGCGCGGTTTGCGAAAGCTGACCATGCACCTACCAGACGCGTTTACCAGACGATAGGCTGCCAATCCGGCATGCTGGAGCCGCGCAACTCAGCTGGCCCGTTCTCCCAATCGTCGCTGTCTGCGATGGCGGGCGCTTTGTTATATTCCTCAAGTTCGAATAATGGTTGTGTGGCTGGTTTGCCGTTGACGGTGTGACGTACTTTGAGCCTGCACCAGCAAGCGTTGCGCATACCGCCGAGCGCGTTCATACCATCCGGATCCAATCCGAGGAGATTGGCGATGGTGGCAGTGATCCAGGATCCGTGGCCGACCAGCATCATTGTGGTGGGATGGTCGTTGCTGTACGCAGGGTCGGTTACCAGTTCACGGACCGCGTTGGCACCGCGCTCGCCTACTTGAGCCCTGCTTTCCACGCCATAGCGTGTTTCGCCACCCGTATGCTGTTTCCATGAATCGTATGCTTCGGCATCAATGGTCTTGATTTGTTCGCGGGTCAAGCCTTCCCACTGTCCGAAGCTGCGTTCACGCAGTCGTGTGTCGCAGGTGACTTCAAGACCAAGCAGATCGGCGAATGCATGCGCGGTCTGTTGTGCACGGAATAGATCGGAAGAGATTACCACCATGCGGCGTGCGGCGGCTGGCGCTTCACGGTATTGGTTGATGTCTGTGCGCTCGGCTGCGGTCTGCGGTGGCTGTGCAATCGACTCGGGGTGAGTGGCCAGACGGTTGACTTTCGCCCAATAGAATCGGCTGGCGAGCGCATAGCCGCTTTGGTCCGCCTGCCATTGGCCTACGATGTCCAGCGGCACATCGATCTGGCCTTGTAGTCGGTGCTGAAGATTGTATTGTGTGCGTCCGTGGCGCAGCATCACTACTTCATCAATCATGCGGCCTCCTTACCTTACTCATGTTCATCTCATCACAACCCGTGGAGACCATAATCGCCTCGTACAATGGCGTACGTGGAGATTACCGAACAAACGTGGGCGTTTATCGCCGAGCATCGTCATGAGGATGTACGCGAACTGGCGTTGCATGCCAAGCGCGGCGCCGAAGTAGACTTGCCATTCGCATTGGAACAGATTTCCGGCTGGCAGCGTGCGCAAGTCAAACTTCCCGACTGGGCGGCGCGCGATGGGCTGATTTTCCCGCCTCAGGTGCCGATGGAACAGTGTTCCTCCCAATTCACCGCTCAATACAAGGCAAAGTTAGCCGCACGATTGCTTGCGGAAGAGGAAGCCGCGCCTGCTTCGTCGGCACTCTCCTCTGCTCTATCTCGCACATCGCTCGTTGATCTGACCGGTGGCTTCGGCGTGGATTTCTCGTATATGGCTCGCGTGTTCGATCAGGCCACATATGTGGAACGGCAGCCGAATCTGTGCGAGATCGCACGTCATAATTTTCCGCTGCTTGGATTGGAATCAGCACAGGTCATCAATGATGATTCCACTGAAGTGTTGAGCCGAATTGAATCCGCTTCAATGTTTTTCCTCGATCCGGCTCGCCGTGATAGTCATGGTTCTCGCACGTATGCAATCGCTGACTGCACGCCAGACGTTTTGGCATTGCAGAGTCAGCTGCTGTCCAAAGCTCCTCTAGTAATGGTCAAACTCTCCCCTATGCTGGATTGGCATAAAACCGTCGACGATTTCGCTGGTTCCGTGCACGAGGTGCATATTGTGTCCACCGGCAATGAGTGCAAGGATCTGCTGCTGGTGTTGAAGCGCGGAATCTGCGACGAGCCCCGGATGGTATGCGTCAATGATGGGCAGGTACTGGAATATCACGTTGCGGATAACGGTGACGCTGCCATGATTCCCAATGATTCCGCACAATCTACGGGAACCGGCGAAATCGATGTCGATGACGCCCAATACCTCTACGAGCCAAACGTCTCAATCATGAAGGCCGGATGCTTTGATGTGATTGCTCAACGTTTCCCTGCCACCATGATTGCGCCTAATAGCCACCTGTTTGTAAGTGAACAACGTGTTGCGGATTTTCCGGGTCGATCATTCGCGATCACATCAGTAGCCAGCATGAATAAAAAAGAGCTGAAATCCTCGCTTGCAGGTTTGACTCATGCCAATATCACCGTGCGCAATTTTCCCATGCCGGTCAACACGTTGCGCAAAAAACTCAAGCTCAAGGATGGAGGCAACACATACCTGTTCGCCACCACCGATAAGACCGGTCGCCATATTCTCATCTCCGCAGCGAAAGCATAAACCGCGCACATAGCAAAAGCCGCCCGCCTGATAAGGCGAAGCGGCTTTATTGCATCATTGCCAACGCGATTGCCGCGCGGCAGCAAGCAGTGCTCAGTCCTTGACGATGGTCTTGCCAGCGGTCGGACCGGAAGCAAGGTTCTGAATCTCGGTAACTTCGAGCACCGGGATTACGGCCGGCTTCTTGGTGCCCTTCTCCTCGGCCACCTTGACCTGAGCCTCGTAGATGTCGTCATCGGTGTGCAGAGTCACGGTGCCACGGAAGCGGTAGCCCTGCTTCTTCTCCAGGTTGGCGAAGGCGATGACCAGCGGGGAGCCGTTCTTCAGGTTCTCGTAGGTCTGGCCGGCAGTGCGCTCATGATAGGCGATGTGAGTGTCGTCCAGCACGAACAGGGACATCTTCGGGCCGAGATCCAGCTCGCCGTCCTTGGAGATGGTGGAGACCCAACCGAGGTTGTTGGCCACGAATTCCTTGATTTCCGGGGTAATGACTGCCATAGCAAGTCCTTTCTGAAGAACAGTAGTACCTGTATAAGATTAGCGAATCCATGCTCCAGCCGCCCGCATGTTCGCTGTGAGTAACCTCACCTTCTGCCTTTTACCAGCATGCACGTCCTCAACGCTGCCTCTGCACCCAGATACCGCGTGCCACTATGGCGGACACTCGCGGCCGGTGATTCCACCCGTTTTTGGCTGGCCATACCCGTAACCTATGTGCCGGAAAGAAAAGAGATCAAGCAGAGGTGCATCATGGGTCTGGTCGAGCGTTTCAGCAAGCTACGTAGCCGCTGGTCTCGTTCGTTTCCTCCGAATCTGGCACGTCTGATGCTGCTTGCCTGCGCAGCATTGTGGGGCGGCAGTTATCTGCTGGCCAAATTCGCTATGGAGGCCATCGCTCCGCAATGGCTGATGGCCATTCGCATGTTCGGTGCATGCATGTGCATGCTTGCTCTGTTCCACAGGCATATCATTCCCAGTCTAACGCCGAAAATCATTGTGCCGGCGTTGGTAGTGGGTTTGACCTATTGGGGCACGATGGTCACCCAAACCACAGGCCTGCAAACCATCGACCCAGGCCGCAGCGCGTTCCTCACCGCAGCCTATTGCGTTTTGACGCCGTTCGTAACCTGGATAGTATCCAAAAACCAGCCACGACTGATCAATCTGATCGCCGGCATTATCTGCCTAATCGGCGTGGGCTTCGTCTCATTGAAACCGGGCGGATCATTTTCGCTGGGCATGGGTGACTGGCTCACCATTGCCACGGCCATCATCTTCTCCTTCAACCTCACCTATCTCGGCGTATACGCCAAACGCTTCGACCCGATAGCACTGACTTTCGTGCAGTTCGCGGTAGCCGGCGTACTGTTCTTCGTTGGCGCGATAGCCACCGAGCCAGCGCCGAACGCCGGATGGCTGGCACCATCGGTGGTGGCCAGCGTACTGTACCTGTTCCTTGGCGCCACAATGAGCGCGCAAATCATGCAGAACATCGGCTTGGCTCATGTACCTGCCTCGCAGGCCTCCATCATCATGTGCACGGAAAGCCTGTTCGCCGTTTCCTTCTCCGCTCTGTTCTGGGGTGAACGCATCATGTGGAGTTCGCTGGTTGGTTTCGCCTTGATTTTCGCGGCAGTGTTGATGTCGGTAATCAGGCCGACGAAGCATTCTCTGCATCGCAACTGACCTGTTCATCACACCCATCTCAAGGAGGTCGCTCCTGTAAGAGCAGCCTTATAGAGTCGTAAGCAGTAATGAAAAATCGAATCATAGAAGGAGCATTATGAATCTGCTTGAGGCCATGAAGGAACGTCACGCCGTTCGTAACTTCACCGATGAGCCATTGACTGCAGAACACATCCGCTCACTGTCCGGCAGCATCGCCGAGCTCAATGCTGCGCATGGTCTGAATATTCAGCTGATTCATAATGTTGACGATGCGTTCGGCGGCTGCCCTACTCATTATGGGCGATTCTCCGGCGTGCATAACCTCGTAGCACTCATCGGGGCAGATGATGCGGATGCACCCGAGCATTTGGACGAAACCATTGGTTATGTAGGCGAAACGCTGGCGTTGGAGACCGTGGCGCTTGGGTTGGATACGTCATGGGTGGTGTTGCATGAAACCAGCGAGCACGAGGGCGCATGGACGATTGCTGACGGTCAACGCATGCCAGCTGCCATCGTGCTTGGGCATGGCGCACGCCCCGGACGTGCACATCGCAGTAAGCCGGCAGAAGAACTTGGCCTGGTATCCTCTGGCATTGGCTCGTATGCCAATGCTCCTGAATGGTTCCATGCCGGTATTGAAGCAGTGATGCTTGCTCCCAGCGCCCTTGGCAAGCAACCGGTGCAGTTCACACTGCTGGATGATGGCCACACGGTGCAGGCTGAAGCGCTCGACGGCGTACAGGCACACCTGTGCCTTGGCATAGCCAAACTACATTTCGAGATTGGTGCCGGTGCCGAACATTTCACTTGGGCTGACTGAATACAGTGCCATTTGAACGCCGCAGACCGCACATGTGAAGATTTTGGAGTTCTCGTGTAAGCATTCTGTCGCTTTCACCGCGCCTTCAGCAATACTTCAGCGCAATCGCCTACGGTCTTACGTTGTGAAGAAGTTTTTCCAAGGTCTTTCCTTTTCCTCGATAGTGGCGGGCACCTTTGCCGCCGTCACCTCGTTCTTATTGGCTGCGAAAATTGGCGTCGCCGGATCGGTCATCGGAGCTGCCGCCAGTTACATCGTCTCCACTGTGGCTACGAACATTTACAAGAACATCATCAAAGCCTCCAGCGAGAAATTCCAGCAAAGCATCGTCAGTTCGGATGACGATACGACCGATGGCAACGCTGGTGCAGGCGTGCAGTCGAACAAAAGCGATTTGTCTGAATCCGAATCAGCTGCTGCAGCATCTGATGATGCCGAATCCGAAATTACGGCTGAGCATGAAGCTGACGGCGAATCCGATGCCCGCGTGGCCTCCTCGTCCACTCCGTCCGACCAGGCTCAGTCCGAGCGCAAGCCGCGCGAGATTATCTCCCGTCCTGCTGACGGTCACACATATTCCATCAGCGAGCTTCGCAAGAAACGTCGCGATCCCAAGCGCATAGCCGTTATCATTACCTTGGTATCCGGTTTGCTGACCGTTGCCGTAACCGCTGGCATTGTCATGTTGATTACGCAAGGCCACGGCACTGATAGTGTGGTCTCCGATCTGGTCTCCCCAACCACATCCTCCACCAATTCCAACGACTCCGATACTGATTCCGATTCTTCGGTACAGCCGCAGCATGGTGCGCCCACAACCCCGCAATACGGCGAAAGCAACAGTGATTCCGATACCACTGATTCCGATAGTGATACCTCAACGGATACCAGTGGCAGCACCTCCGATTCCACGAGCAATGGCTCCGGCACCACTTCCGGCTCAGGTTCCTCCAGCTCCAACGGTTCTGATTCCAGCAGCTCGAATAGTTCGAACGGCTCCACCAGTTCGGGCACTACGGATAGTTCCAATTCGTCCGGCAACGCCTCCGATTCCAGTGGGTCGGGTTCGTCTTCTGGTTCATCCTCTGGCTCGTCATCGAGCTCTGGTTCATCATCCGGTTCCTCCAGCTCCGGTTCATCCGGTAGCACCGGTTCGAATACCGGCAGTGCTGAAGGCACCGGATTCAACACCATCAGCTAATCCACTACCGCGCAATGACGTGGGGCAATGTAACATGGAGATTTATGACCACTATTATTATGCGCACCAGTGAGGGAGACATCACCCTCAACCTGTTCGATGACAAGACCCCGAACACTGTGGCCAACTTCCTCGGCCTCGCCACCGGCGAGAAGGAATGGGCTGACCCGTACACCGGTCAGCCGTCCCACGGCAAGTTCTACAACGGTCTGACCTTCCACCGCATCATCAAGGACTTCATGATTCAGGGCGGCTGCCCGCTGGGCACCGGCACTGGCGGCCCGGGCTACGAGTTCGATGATGAGATCGATCCGAGCCTGAAGTTCGACAAGCCGTATCTGCTGGCTATGGCAAACGCCGGTCTGCGCCGCGGTCGTGACGGCCAGATTCACGGCACCAACGGCTCCCAGTTCTTCATCACCACCGTTCCTACCCCGTGGCTGGATGGCCATCACACCATCTTCGGCGAGGTTGCTGACGAGGCTTCCAAGCAGGTTGTGGACAAGCTCGAAGCTCTGGCCACCGATCCGATGGATCGTCCGCTTGAGCCGGCTGTAATCCTGTCCGTGGACGTGGCTGAGTGACGCTGCGCTACTGACCTACACGGCTGAGGACATAATCGAAACCCCGTGACTGAATGAAATCAGTCACGGGGTTTTCTATATGGCTCCATATGTACCTTTTATGGCATTATTTCATTTTGCGCAGTCGCGGTTCGGCGGATTCCTTGGCACCCGTCAGACGGTATACGTCGAACACGCCGTCGATCTTACGCACCGCGGCAAGCAGCGTATTGAGATGCTGCGGATCGGCCATTTCAAAGCTGAACTGGCTGGTGGCCACGCGATCGGAGCCGGTGGCAATCGTGCCGGAAATAATGTTCACACCATGATCGGAGAGCACGCGCGTCACGTCGGAAAGCAGGTTGCGGCGATCCAAAGCCTCAACCTGAATCTTGACCATGAACAAGCCCTTAGTGCTGGTCCATTCCACCTCAACCACACGTTCAGGCTGCTTGTTCTTCAAATCAATCATGTTCTGACAGTCGGTACGATGCACCGAAACGCCCTGATTACGGGTGATGAAGCCGACAATCTGGTCTCCTGGCACCGGCATGCAGCAGCGGGCCAGTTTAATCCACACATCGCCCACACCCTTGACGGACACACCAGTGGAGCTGGATGAGGTCTTGCGCTCCACAGGCTTGAGCGGAAGCACTTCCTGCTCGACTTCCTCATCCACCTCATCAGCTCCCGCATCCTTGACCAGATGCGAGATAACGTTTTGCGTAGAAACCTGTCCGTCACCGATAGCGGCAAACACAGCGTCGGCGTTCGGGAAGTTCAGGTCCACGGCTACACCGACCAACGCTTCAGGAGTCAACAGCGCATTAATCGGCAGATTACGTTTGCGCATGGCGCGGGTGAGTTCGTCACGGCCTTCTTCAATGGCCTCGGTGCGGCGTTCCTTGGAGAACCACTGGCGAATCTTATTGCGCGCCTTAGGGCTCTTGACGAAGCTCAACCAGTCGCGGGAAGGGCCAGCGGTATCTGACTTGGAAGTCAGAATCTCCACCGTATCGCCATTGTCGAGTGTGGTGTCAAGCGGCACCAGCCGGCCGTTGACGCGTGCGCCCATCGTGCGATGGCCCACCTCGGTGTGCACGGCGTATGCGAAGTCCACTGGCGTTGCCTTGGCTGGCAAGGAGACAATCTTGCCCTTCGGCGTGAACACATAGACTTCCGCCGAGCCAAGGTCTTCCTTCAAAGAGCCGAGGAATTCGTTGGAGTCAGGGGTTTCGGAAGTCCAATCGGCAAGCTGCTGAATCCACTTCAGGTTATCGGCTTCGGAAAGCTCCTGCTCGTTTTCGCCACGCTTACGGTCGGATTTATCCGGAGAACTCAGGGCACGACCGGCCTGACCGTTTTCCTTGTACTTCCAGTGGGCGGCAATACCGAATTCGGCACGACGATGCATGTCCCAGGTGCGGATCTGAATCTCAACGGGCTTGCCGCCGGGGCCAACCACCGTGGTATGCAGCGACTGGTACATGTTGAGCTTCGGCATGGCGATGTAATCCTTGAACCGGCCGGGAACCGGATTCCATCGCGCGTGCACGGCACCAAGCGCCGCATAACAGTCTTGAATGGTATCGACGATGATGCGCACACCCACCAGATCGTAGATGTTGGCGAAATCATGGCCTCGCACAATCATCTTCTGATAGATGGAGAAGTAATCCTTCGGGCGACCGGTCACATAGGCTTTGATGTGCTGTTCGGAAAGATCCTCATTGATTTCGGCGAGAATCTGCTTCAGATACACGTCTCGTTGACCGGCGCGACGTGCCACCAGCACCACGATCTCGTTGTAGATCTTCGGATAGAGCACCTTGAAGCTCAGCTCTTCCAGTTCGGTTTTGATGGCGTTCATGCCCAAGCGGTTGGCGAGCGGCGCATACACGTCAAGGGTTTCTCGAGCTTTTTTCTGAGCGGAGGAGGTTTTCACGTAGCGCCAGGTGCGCGCATTGTGCACGCGATCGGCCAGTTTTACCACCAGAGTGCGCACGTCGCGGCTCATGGCAACGACAAGTTTGCGAATGGTTTCAGCCTGAGCCGAGTCGCCGACTTCGAGCTGGCTCAACTTGGTCACACCATCGACCAGACCGGCCACCGTGTCACCGAATTCGGCACGGCACTGATCCAGCGTGTAATCGGTGTCCTCCACTGTGTCGTGTAGCAATCCTGCTGCCACCACTACAGGGCCCATACCGAGGTCAGCCAAAATCTGAGAGACGGCCAGCGGATGAATAATGTATGGTTCGCCTGATTTGCGGCGCTGTGCGGAATGCTGAACAACGGCGCGCTGATAGGCACGATCGAGAATGGATAGGTCCTCACCGGGATGATGGGCCTTGCATACCTGCTTGATGGGCTCAAGCGGGTTCAACGGATCAGCACTGATCTCGCAGCCCAGTTTGCGGGCAGCATACTGCTCGCTATCGTTTTCCGACATGCCAACCACCTCCCAATGTGACTTATATTGTAGCCACGCATGAGGCCGCGCCGTGTCTTGGGCTCACGGCGCGGCCTTTGTCTTCGTCAGCTGTTCGAGGCCACACCCGTCGAGCCAAAGCCACGTTCGGCTCGGTCGGAGCCGGGCAATGTCTCAGCGGGTACGAACTTCGCTTCCACATACCGCTGAATCACCAACTGGGCGATACGATCGCCCGGATGGAACACTGCCGTGTGCTCCGGATCGAGGTTAATCAGCGGCACTTTGATTTCACCGCGGTAGCCTGCATCCACGGTTCCGGGAGCATTGAGCACGGTAACACCCTGCTTGACGGCGAGACCGGAACGAGGATGAACCAATGCCACATATCCGGCAGGCAAGGCAATGGCCACGCCTGTAGGCACGAGAGCACGCTCAAACGGCTTCAACGTCACATCAACCGTGGTGATGAGATCAGCGCCTGCATCACCGGCATGCGCGTAATGCAGGTTGGCTGGATGCTCGGGATCGAGTGACTTGACCAGTACCTCAGTGTTTTCAGGTTCGTTGTAGGCTGCGTCAAACCCCATCAGGCGGCGCACTCCTCGCATACCGGCTGGCCATCCTCGTCCATGTAAGCGAGCTGGCTGCGGTGCTTAACCAGGAAGCACTGGGAGCAAATGAATTCGTCGCCCTGCATCGGGATGACGGTCACCGAAGAGTCTTCGTTGCTCAGGTCAGCGCCCGGCAGCTCATAGTCTTCGGCGATGGCGTTCTCGTCATCATCGATATCGCTCGAGGAATTCTGTGCGGACTTTCCCAGAGCCTGCAGCGATTCCTCGTCCTCGTCCTTGTTGCGTGGGGAATCATAATCCTGAGCCATCATGGTCCTTTCGTCTTACATCTACTTACCGCGCGTATTACCGCGCTGTACTCGGCCATAGGGTACACGATTTGAAATACATGTAAAGTTCGACACGTGGGGCATACTGGAATATAGCAATGTCTTTGCCAAGGAAAGTGGTGTGCATATGCCTGAGAATCGGCTTGAAAAGGCCCATTTTGAGCGTGTCAGCGATACCGGGGATTTGGTGTTCTCGGTAGGTGACCGCTATGTGGCCATCAGCCTTGACGACACGCTCGAACGTGCGATTCTCGAGGCTAAACAGGTTAAAAGCGAGACTCAGAAGTCCGCGCAGCCTCACGAACAGGTCACATTGCCTATTTCGCAGATTCAGTCGCTGATTCGCGCCGGCGCCGATCCGTCACGCGTGGCGCAGCGCTACGGCTTGAGTGAAACATTGGTGCGTCGTTTCTCCGCCGCGGTGGAGACCGAGAAGCAATATGCCATCGAACAGTTCCTCACCGTGCCTGCTCCGAAAGACAGCCGAGTGCGGACCATCAATGATCTTGTGGAACGAACTTTGGCTTCCGCTTCAATCGGCATGGAATCCGTGACGTGGAAGTCCACTCGCCGCGGGCTTGAGCCTTGGCGCATCGTGGCTATTTTCACCTCAGCCGGCCGCGAAATTCACGCTGAGTGGACATGGAACATGCACGACAATTCCGTGGTGTGCCTGAACAATGCAGCGCGCAAGCTGCTCGGCGAACGCAGTTCCGCCGATGATTCCAAGTCCGCAGCCAAAGTACTTCCGACTCCTGATTTGCCGGGTGATTCGGTGCGTTCTGCTCGTATTGAGCGTGCGGTCAGCGCTTGGGCGGCTCCTAAGCCCTCGATTTCAGCCGCTGTTCCCCAGGCTGCGGTCACGGATTCCGGTACCTTCGCAGCGTCGAATACTTCCACTAGTGGATCTGCTGATTCTTCCGCTTCCGGTTCGATGCCTCCGGTCAAAATTCCGGGTGCCGCTGCTCCGGCTCTCCCGTCTCCATCCGGAGCATTAAGCACTGGTTCTGACGCATCCGCTGGGGCAGCTCCATCGGACTCCACGACTTTCGGTAACGGCAATGGAACTGATGCCGGCGCCAATGCAACAAGCAACGGCACCGATACGCAGCAGAGCTCTACCGGCAATGATGCGAATGCTTCCGCGTCTCATACCGCGAAACCAGCTAAACGTCGCTCAGGGCGTTCCGCGGTGCCAAGTTGGGATGAAATTCTCTTTGGAGACTGACGGCTGCCGTCCATTTCCTATGCAACATCAATCAGGCAGGGAATATCCATTTCCAGCTGCGTTTGCGAACCATGTACGCTCGGCAGATGGGTAGCCTTATCATTTTGCGTGCGTGAATCCACGAATGTGGCAGCGCCTGCGGCCTGCACGATGACATCACCAATCATCGGCTTGATGCGCTCGTCCATCGGACCGAACAAACCATCATTCAATGCTTGCGTTTGCGTGCGGACCAGAGCCGATTCACCGAGCCGGTCACGCCATCGTGCGGCGATGTCCTCGGGATCTTCGCCGGCTTCGGCGTAGAGCATCAGCGAACGTGGCTCACCGCCCACGAATTTCACGCCTCGTGTCAACCGCGGGTCCTCGGCTATGTCCACGCGCTGGCTCATATCGGTCTGCACCATACCGTGATCGGCCACAATCACAATCAACGTGCCCTTGGGCGCGCTACGATGCAGCAAAGCAAGTTGAGCGTCGATGTGTTCGAACGCGGCCACCCAATGTTCGGAATCCCAACCGTAGTTGTGCCCGACTTTATCGGCGTCACGAATGTACAAATAGGTCAGTCCCGGAGTCCGGGCGGCACGAGCGGCGGCAAGCACACGATCTCGCGGCGTTACATTGCCCTGATAATCACTGCCTCGTAAAGCCGCTTCAGTGAGCGGGGAACCTGCAAACTTGGGCAGACCGGAACTGGTGACGCGTACATGCTGTGCGGCGAGACGCTCGAACATGGTCGGCTCACGCTGCAAGTCGAGCGGATTAATCATCGGCGGTACCGGAATGTGAGGATTTGCAGGTTTCGGCGCCAACGCATCTTTGAATTGAATGAGTTGGATAAGCGTATGGCTTGCCGGTTCCAGCTGCGTGTATCCAGCCATGCCGGTCAATCCCGGGCAGGTGCCGGTGCCAAACGCGGCCATAGCGGCCACGGTGGTACTGGGCGCGCAAGTGGCGATGGGGCGCTGATTGGCGGTGTCGTTCATCAGTGAACGCAGATAAGGCGCATGGCCGAGTCGCATGGCCAGGTTCCAGTAGCCGAGGCCGTCCACAAGCACCACGATAGCGGAGGTGACGTCCGGAAAACCAAGCGCCCGTTGGCAGGCTTGAGGGTCGGCGTGCACTGGCGTAGCGGCCGGATGGCCGATAGCGCTGGATAAGGCGGGTAACACGGCGGAAAGGTGCAGTGCTCCCCCGCGCTCGTCTGCAGCGGACCGGAGGGGATCATTGTCTCCATAGGTCACGGTGGGTATCAGGCGCAGCAGCTCATCCATATCCGGCGTTTCGACAGTCATAAGATTTATCGTAACTCCATCGCTCCCATAGCGGTGCGAGCAATGCGAGGGGCACTGCTAATATAGGGCGAGTTTGAAAGGGAGTTTCATGGCATCACACCGCAAACCGTCCGTGCAGACTTATGATCCACGCAAGGTCAAGGAGCATATCGTCGAGACGCCGCTGAACGAGGAAATGAGCAAGTCGTTCCTTGAGTACGCGTATTCGGTGATTTATGCGCGTGCTTTGCCGGATGCGCGCGACGGCATGAAGCCGGTGCAGCGCCGTATCGTCTACCAGATGGGTCAGATGAATCTGAACCCGGACCGCCCGTATATGAAGTCCGCCCGTGTGGTGGGCGAGGTGATGGGTAAGCTGCACCCGCACGGTGATTCCGCAATCTATGAGGCTATGGTGCGCTTGGCTCAGCCGTTCGCGATGCGCCTGCCGCTGGTGGATGGCCACGGTAATTTCGGTTCTCTTGACGATGGCCCGGCAGCATCCCGCTACACCGAAGCCCGTCTTGCCCCGGCCGCGCTCGGCATGAACGCTGATATCGATGAGGATACGGTTGATTTCACGCCGAATTATGACAATAAGCTCAAGGAGCCGACCGTACTGCCGGCTGCGATTCCGAACCTGCTGGTCAACGGCGGCTCGGGTATTGCTGTTGGTATGGCCACGAATCTCGCCACGCATAATCTGGGCGAGGTGGTGAATGCGGCTAAGTTTCTGATGGCTCATCCGGAGGCCACGCTTGAGCAGCTGATGCGCTATGTGCCGGGCCCGGATTGGCCGACTGGCGGCACCATTTTGGGCCGTGACGGCATTCGCGAAGCCTACGAGACCGGCCGTGGCACGCTGACCACGCGAGCCACCACGCATGTGGAGCATGTGACCGCCCGCAAGCAGGCGATTGTGGTAACCGAACTGCCGTATATGGTGGGCCCGGAAAAGGTAATCGAACGTATTTCCGATGGTGTGAAGAACCGCAAGCTGGAAGGTATTTCCGGCGCGTTCGATTTGTCCGACCGTCACAACGGCACGCGTCTGGTGATTGAGATCAAGACCGGTTTCGATCCTCATGCCGTGCTGGTGCAACTGTTCAAGCACACACCGCTGCAAGACAACTTCGCCATGAACAACGTGGCATTGGTGAACGGCCGCCCGCACACGATGGGTTTGAAGGAAATGCTGCAGGTGTGGATTGACCACCGCCGTGTGGTGATTCGTCGCCGGTCCGAATACCGCAAGAAGAAAGCTCAGGAGCGCCTGCACTTGGTCGAAGGCCTGCTCTTGGCCATGCTGGACATCGATGAGGTGATTCAGGTGATCCGCACCTCGGATGATGCGGATGCCGCAAAAACCCGTTTGATGGCTGTGTTCGATTTGGACGATGTGCAGGCCCAGTACATCCTGGATTTGCGCTTGCGCCGTCTGACCAAGATGAATCGCATCGAGCTGGAAGCCGAACGCGATGATCTGAAGAAAAGTATCGAGGAGCTCACCCGCATTCTCGCTTCCGCCGAAGCATTGGATCAGGTGGTGACCGACGAGATGGATCAGGCCGTGGCCAAGTGGGGTTCCCCACGCCGCACGGTGCTGTTGGACGTGGACCCGGACGGCACGCTGACCCCAGTGGCCGCACATGGCTCCGGCACGTCCGAACTTGCCGAATCCGCTCTGGAAGCGGCCAAGTCCGCCGCCACAATCTCCTCCGCCGCGGCCGATGTGGCAGCCGCCACCAAGGCAGCGAAGAAGAGCGGTGAAGAGAATGTTCTGGCCGGCGCATTGAAGATCGAGGATGAGCCGTGCGTGGTGATGATGAGCGCCACTGGTCTGATCGCCCGCACCACACCGAGCGCGCTGGATGTGTACCATGCCCGCTCCGCTTCCGACAAGCGTCAGCCGAACGATCAGATCACCACGATTTTCCCGACTTCCACTCAGGCTACGTTTGCACTGATCACCTCGGCGGGCCGCCTGGTATTGGCTCATGTGGTTGATTTGCCGGCACTGCCCGCTTCGGAAACGCTGACGCTCACCGGTGGCGTGCAGGCTGATGAGCTGATTGGCATGACCGAGTCCACCGACCCGATCCGTGGTGAGCATGTGGTCACTGCCATCGCTATGGAGCAGCCGAAGAACGGCGATAATGGCGATGGTGATTCCTCGGAGTCCGCCCCGCTTCCCTCGCTGGCTCTGGGCACGCGCAATGGTGTGGTCAAGCGTTGGAACCGCGAGGCACCCACCACGATGGATTCCTGGCCGGTCATTGATCTGAAGGAAGGCGACGAAGTGGTGTTCGCCGCCACCGCCGAGGATGACGATCGTCTGGTGTTCATCTCCTCTGACTCCTCACTGTTGACGTTCGAAGCGAAGAACGTGCGCCCGCAAGGCCGTACCGCAGGCGGTATGGCCGGTATCAAGCTGGCTGCCGGCGCGCATGTGATGGCGTTCAACGTGGTGCCTGCCGGCAAGGTGGCATGGACGTATGAGGAAGGCGAAAACGGCTTGAGTTCGGCCTCCGGCGCGGTGGTGCTTACTGTGGCCGGCGACGAGGACGCTCTGCCTGGTACCGAAAACGGTGCTGCCAAGGTGACACCGCTCGAAATGTATCCGACCAAGGGCCGTGCCACGGGCGGCGTGCGCTCGCAACGCTTCTTGAAGGGGCAGAACACGCTGATTCTGGCATGGGTGGGTCTCTACCCACTCAATGCGGCCACATCATCCGGAACCGCGGTGGAGCTGCCAAAGCCGGATATGCGCCGCGACGGTTCCGGCGTGGATCTCGCCTCCCCCATCGCCTTCATCGGCTGATTGCCAGCAATCCCTCGACACGCGAAAACCTCTTTCCACAATGGAAAGTGATATTATTTTCCATAACGGAAAGAGGTTTGCTATTCCGACAGGCCTCATCCCGCACAAAGGGGGCCATCATGGCAAACATGAGGAAAGCGCAACAGTCGCATTCCGACAACCATACCGGATATCAGCAGCAGGCAATGGACGCACTTGATGCATTGCGCACACTCGACATCGATCGCGCGAAAATCGCAGCCGGCTATGCGGCCCGCCGCACGTCCAACATTGTTTGGATCGCCATCGTATACGGTCTGCTCACATTCACGTACTGGCTAATCCCTCAGGCATGGTTCAACCGATTCAACCTGCCGTGGAATCCCATATGGATTGTGGCTGCTCTGCTGGCGATAAGTCTGCTGCTTCTCGCTGCAGCCATCATGCTTAATAGCCGCCGCCAAGGCGTCGCCCCGCAATGGCTGGCACCGAAACCAGCGATGCAAAGCCGTCGCTATACGATGGCGCTCGCCGTGCATTTCTTCGTTAATTTCATTCCACCATTTTTGGCGCTTGCCGTAGGATTCGCCACCACTGCATGGTGGTCAGCCGCGGCAGTCACATTGGTTGGCGCGGTTATCAATGGCAGGATGGAAGCGTGGGAATGTGACGAAATCGTCCGCGCATTACAGCAGCGCACCGCTCCAGATCCATCCGCCTTTGACTCTTTAGCGGAGGCGCATCATGGCATCAGATAATCCACAACCGGTATTCAACGAAGTCATACACGCGCCGATTCGACTACGCATCTGCGGCCTACTCGACACCTATGGCACAATGCGATTCGATGTACTGCGCGATACGCTCGAAATCAGCGACGCCACGTGTTCCAAACACATCAAAACACTGGCCGAGCATGATTATATTCAGCTCGATAAAAAGGCCAGAGAGGGCGGCAAAGCCTACAAAGTCACCTGGGTCAAGCTCACCCAAGAAGGCAAGCAGGCTTTCCAATCCCATGTAGCCGCTTTGCGTCAAATCGTCGCCGGACAGTAGCAGTTCCTGACCTTCCTGAGCCAGCGCAAGCCATACCCAAAATCACTATCATGCGCATGGCTTGGCGCAAGCTTACCCAAAAACACCCACGCGCCACCCCACCACGCTTAATCCGAGGCACCTATGCGAGCCATCTTCTACAAGGATTTCCAACAGCTTCGCCATAACATGGCAATGCTGTCCATCGCCATCATCGCCATTGCCATGTCAATGCTCTGCATCGCCATGATTCCCGTAATCGGCATGAATGGCAATACAGCGAACGCCCTGTACCAGTTCGCCATCATCACATTGGGCATATGTTTGGCACCTACGCTTTCCATCGATGCCATCCGCAGCGACCTCGCCAATGGCACCATTCTCACCGTGCGAGCCTGCGGCCGTCCGATGCGTCAATACGTCATCGCACAACTGGTGTGGGCGCTCATCCCCATCACCGCAGCGAGCGCAATACTCACCGCATTCACCTATGCAGTCGCTCCGACACTACGCTCGACGACCCTTGCGCCTCAAGCAATGGCGAGCGCATTCACACCCACACTGATGGCATTCGCACTCTATCTCTGGTCCATTTGCATCAAAGGAAAGGCTTTACTCATGACCAGCTCCACCCTCGCACCTAACAACGACACTATCGGCACCGATCAAGTGCCAGCCATCCGTATCACGGATATGACGTTCGGCTATAAACGCAGCAAACCAGTGCTGGAGCATATTAATCTCGATGTGCCGGTCGGCCAATCGCTGGGCATTCTGGGATATAACGGCGTGGGCAAAACCACTCTGTTCGGCATCATCACTGGCTTGCTGCGCCCGCAGCACGGTTCCGCCGCAATTAACAGCAACGTATTCCATTCGATGCGCGAAGTGTTTCAGTTGAGCGATTCCGGCAATCTCTCCCCTACGATGACCGTTCGCGAAAATCTCAAGTTCCGTTCGATGCTTTACGCCACGCACGAGAACCCACACCCCATCGACATGCAGCATCTTGATAAACTGCCGATGGTGCAGGCGTTCGAGTTGGGCGAGCACCTCGACAAGAAGATCAAAGATCTTTCCAGCGGCCTGAAGAAACGCGCAGGCATCGTGGCAGGCATGCTGTTCGGTCCGAAGCTCATTCTGCTGGACGAACCGACCAATGCCGTGGACCCGATCACCCGACAACTGCTTATCGACTTGATGAAGCAGCTCAAAGCAAGCGGCCGCACGATACTGACCATCACGCATGATTTGGAATACTGCTGGGAAGTTACCGACCGAATCATCATCCTCGATAACAAGCACCTCGTCAAAGATTGCGATATCAGCGATTTCCCAAATATCGACGCGTTCAAACAGGCCGCCACGCTCGGGCATGAACGCAACAACGTGAACTTCGGCATCAGCGCCTCTTAGGCTCCCCTTGCCAGAGAAACTATCGGCAAAGCCGACTGAGGGGTAGTTCATGGAAATAGACGAACAACATTGATATAGGCATCACAAAAAGGACAATTCTTATGCATGCAATGCTTTGGAAAGATTGGACCCTGCTACGCAAGAACCCGTTATATCTGGCACTCGGCATCGGCCTTTGGCTGTTCATTCCGGTGATGCTCGCCGTGCTCTCCGTGAGCGATCCAACGGATCCCGCCACCATAGACGGATTATCCGCGGCCCAGGTACTCGCACCGTGGTATGGGTTCCTGGGCATCGAATTGGCAATATGCACGCTGATGGCTAATCCCAATACGATGGATGTGTCTGCTTCGGTGGAGGGCGACGGCACTGCGGAGTCTTGGCGTGCTTCAGGCCGCTCGATGCTGCAGTATTGCATAGCCAAAAGCCTGTTACCCATGCTGATCGCCGAAGTCATGTCACTGAGCATTTTCGGTTATCTGGCTTGGGGCGGATTGGTTCAATGGAATAACAATGCAATCCCTGAAATCGTGTGTATTGTTCTTACCCCAGCTGTGATTGCTTTCGCAGGGGAGCAAATATTGCTCGCCTCGCATGCGGCATCGGTCGGCTCATTCTCGGTAATCTCACTGGTTTCCTCTGTGCCAATGCTGGTATTCATGATTGTGATGCTGATGACGTCTGCCACCTGGGCGCTCATCATGCTGGTCGCATTCGGTATTCTTGCCGCTTCACTCACCATTGTTTCCGCGCACCACCGTTATCCCACGACGTTGCGGCCCATTCTGTAATCACACTTCTCTGATCAACCACATTCCGGCCTAGACTAGACAAGGGGGTTCTGGATGGTACCTGTATCCGGAACCTCTGCCATACCTCGGCCTACACTGGGCGACATAGGAGGTGCCTTATGAAGTTACTGGTCGCCGCATCGAATGAGCCGCTCGCCCGCGCCATTCGCGGCACGTTGCTGGGCGCGCAACATGAGGTCGACCAGACCGGCACCCAGAAAGCGACATTGCATGCGATTATCGCGGCACAGCAGGGGCAGGCTGCAACCGATGCCGAAACCAATACCAAAGCACCGGCTAACAATCAGGCTCAGACTGCGCAAACTGACGCTCCGGCACAAACCACTGCCCCAGCGCAGACCCAAGCCGCAAACGATGCCGATGCAGCACCCGTAATCCCTTATGATGCGATTGTGCTCGACGAGGATCTGGTCGAACCGCCGCACAATGATTTTATTGCTCAACTGCGCAGCGCCGACCATTCGCTGAAAATTCTGCTGCTTGCCACCACTCCGCTGAGCCGCGCAACCGGTGAAGGCAATCGTTGGCGAGCTCTACCGCATGAATACGCGCCCATCGAACCGAGTCAATCCGTCGAACCAGCTGCATCATCTGAATCCAATGAGACCGGGGAATCCAGCGATTCAAAAGAATCCGGCACACAAGTAAACGTCAACCAACCGGATGCCGTACTGCGCAAACCATTCTCCGATACCGAGCTGCTCTCATATATCAGCGCGCTCGCAGCCGACTCCCCTGCGATGATCATCCGCGGCAATCTCACGTTGGACACCACCCATCGCCGGGCCTACTATGCGTCCACGCATAACCCAATCACGCTCTCCCGCTTGGAATACAGTCTGCTGGAAGCATTGGTCAAAGCCGACGGCAAGTTCGTCAATGCCAAGGAGCTTGTGGGCCTTGTGGGTGGGCCGTATTTCGAACAGCAGGGCTTGCTGCGTAACGCCTTGTATACGTTGGATAAGAAGCTCACGCGCGCGGGTCTCATCATGACGCAGCGTGGTTCCAATTACCGCATTCGGTAGCAATCGCAGCTGAATATCCGCAATCGAATACAACATAGCGTGCTTGCGGACACGTTGTTGATGAGCAACTTGTTCGCAAGCACGCTATTTCACGATGAGGGTGAAGCTACTCTCGCTGCCTCACAGCTCGGGCACGACCTCGATCTTGAGGCCTTGCATGCTGAGCGCGTATTCCATTGCTTCGTTGATCTGGTCAAGCGGGAACACGTTGGTCACCAGATCCATGACGGGCAGGCCGCGATCTTTGGCTTCCTTGAGGAATTCCTGCGCCTCCAGCCAGTCGCCGGCCTGGTAGGTCCAGGAGCCGGTGAGCTTGATTTCCTTCTGGCACACGTCCAGATGCGGGTTGTAGGTGGCGTCGCCGGTGTTGGTGAAGAAGCCGACCTCGCAGTAGGAGCCGCCACGGCGAATGTACTTGAACAGGGCTGCGGCCGCTGCGGGCGAACCGGTGCACTGGAAGCCCATTTCCGCGCCGAGGCCTTCAGTCACTTCACGCACGGCGTCGGCCGCTGCATCCACGGAATCATAGTCGGAGAAGTTCACGGTAGCGGTGGCACCAAGCTTCTTGGCCATCTCGAGTCGGGCTTCCTTGGCGTCCACGGCTACGATGTTGCGGATGCCGTAGGTCTTGAGCAGAGCGACCAGCAGCAGGCCGATCGGGCCGCAGCCTTGGACCAGCACATGGGAGCCGTGCTTGAAATCGTAAATCTTCTTGGCTTCCTCCACGGCATGCACGATCACGGCGGCCGGTTCGATCAGAATACGCAGGTCACGGTCGGGCATGTCGTTCACATTGAAGATCACTGCGCCCGGATTGCACTTCATGTAGTCGGAATACCAGCCGTTGAAGAAGTGATCCTCGCCGGGCATAAGGCCGTGGATTTCGCCGTTTTCACACAGATGAATCATGTCGGCGCGACGCTTGCAGATAGCGCAGTGACCGCATGGGCGCAAACCGGTGACGATCTTGTCGCCCACCTTGAGCGGCTTGCCGGAGTAATCCGTGGTGACGTTCTTGCCGAGCTTCACGACTTCGCCGGTGGCTTCATGGCCGAGCACGATAGGAGCGAATCCGAACGGGTCGGCACGGTATTCGGACTGGTCGGTGCCGCAGATGCCGCAGCCTTCAACGCGGACGAGCACCTCGTCATCGTTGATTTGCGGCAACGGGAGCGTGCGCACGTCGATGTGCTTGGGCTCCGTTAATACAGCAACACGGCCTTCTGCGGGGATGGTTGGTTCGGACATTGTCATAACTCCTTTGTGATGAGGGAATGCCTTCACTTGGTTACATTAGTCCGATTACCCCGCAGAACACCGCATCAACACCTTGTCTTCTTCTGGCTCCCCTTGTTGTCAGGGGAGCTGTCGATAAAGCCGACTGAGGGGTAGTTCTGCAACTGCGTAAACGTTACTACATTCCTTCCGGAATGCGCTTATCGCGCCAGTAGTATTCCTGATCATGCTCGTTGATTTCACGCAGAACTCGGCACGGGCTGCCAATCGCCACCGAGTTGGCAGGAATGTCTTTGGTCACCAGACTGCTCGCACCGATGACGGAATTATCTCCGATGGTGACGCCCGGCAGCACGGTGACGTTCGCTCCGATCCACACGTTGCGACCGATATGAATCGGCTCCGAGAACTGTGCCAGCTTTTCACGCAGGTCAGGGCGAATCGGGTGGCCGGTGGTCACGAGCGTCACGTTCGGGCCGATCATCGTATGATCGCCGATGAAAATCTCGCCATCATCCACAAGCGTCAGATTGAAGTTCGCGTAAACGAAGCTGCCCAAGTGAGTAGAGCAGCCCCAGTTGGCGCGGAGCGGCGGCTCAATCCACGTGTTCTCCCCCATTTCGGCGAAGTATTCGTGCAGCAGCTTGTCTCGCTCCGGCGAAGTAGCCGGCAATTCATTGGTTTTACGCAGCATCTCCCGCTGCGCCTGCTGCGCGGCATCCATCAGTTCACTGTTCCACAGATACACCTCGCCCGAATGCAGCACATCCAAGACTTCCTGCGGCACGTTCATACGATTGCCCTCCTGCTTCATTGCGATTGTCAAGTTCTCCGAATCCTCTATGGCTCGGATTTCCCTTCATAATAGCCGAGTGGCACACGCAACATCTTCAGACTGCACCATCGGACCAATTCGAACAAATGTCCATATAGGTACAGAACATATGTTCTATACCTATGGAAACGACTGGTTGTACGGAAGTTGAGGTGGCCGATATGGCTTGGAGATTAATCACGCACGCATGCGGACATCAAGAACGCATCAATGTGGACGGCCCATACGTAATCGTGGAGCAGCGCGTACGCAAGGCGGAGCAATCACCATGCGCGGCATGCATCGGCGCCACCAATCGATGGGATAACGCACAGAGCGGCTTCTGCCCACTGTGGGGCAGCAAAGCGCAACGCGATCGCGCCGAGCCAATTCGCCGGCGAGCGCTCAACCAAGTGGATATTCTCGCAGTCCACGCCCGCATCGAAGACCGCGACGCCTTTGCTGAACTGCGCAAACAGGTGTTGCGCCGCGACGACGCCGCCTGGTGGATCGAGCACAAAACCAATGCCGTCAACATTCTCGCGCAAGATATAGAGCTGTAGAGCATATCCCCGCCGACTACGTGGGCCTTACGTCCCTCGGAGTGAGCGTACTGCTCGGCGTGCTCGCCATCGCCGCCACCAACGGCTTCCACGGCTACGGCTGGGGCATCGTCCTCACCGGCGTCATCGCCGTCGCATAAGCCGTCTACACCTTGGTGAGCCAAGCGTTCGGCGGCAAGCTCAGCAAAGACAGTGAAGCTAAATAAAAAAAACAAGGAGTTAAGCCCGTCTCGTGTTGTGCGCGAGACGGGCTTAACTTGCGCGAGAGCCCCCGAAAGGCTATTCAGCGCCCATTCCAAATCCCTTGTTCACCGGTTCGTCGGGTTGTGGCTTTCTTCGGCGGGTTGGCGGAATTGGACCGATGCCGATGTTTTTCGGAAAATGGGCCGATGTTGTTAGTTCCATCCTCCGACGAGTTCGAGGCAGCAGTGGCCCGTTACCGAGTGTCCTCGGTAGGTGCCGGCCACTTGGCTTGCGCCTTCGTATTTGCGCCCTGAGGGGTTCGGCGAAGCGATTTCCTGTTCGTCCATGATGGATGTGACAGTGAGTTTCGCTTCCCATTCAGGGATGGAGATGGTCCATCCGGTTGGGTATTTCATGCCGGTCACAGGACTTTCCCACACGTTGAAGGAGTCGCCGACCATCGGATCCACGCCGGCGGAAGATTGGGTGCCATCCTCATGCAAGACGCTGGCCCAACAATGTTCGCTGCCCGTGGCCAGTTCGGTTACACCCCATAGGCTGATCACGTCGGGATCGTTATCGAAGCAGAGGTTCATCCACAGCCATTTGCAGTTGTAGCCGTCCTTGAGGCTTCTGCCTTTGGGCATGCCGGCGAACTGACGGTCCATCCATACCATTCCCTCCACCTCGTGGCGCTGGCCGTCGAGAGTGATGACGCCTTTGGCAGCCATGTGCGGGAACGAGTATTGGTAGTTGGCCACTCCGGCGATCTGGAAGTAGCCGGTACCGAGACTGTAGAGTGGGTATCCGGTGCCGTGCAGGTCGAGGTAGATGGATCCGTCCGGCATGGCCGATGCGATGCGCATGTTGTCGAGGTCGCCTTCGATGACGTCCTTGTCGGTGTGGATGTGCAGTCCCTGGCCTGCGACCTGTCCTCGCCTGACCTTGTAAAAACGGTCTTCGTGACGGTAGATGCGTCCGGTCTCATCGGTGATGGACAGCACGCTGTTGATCATGCGCACCGGCAGGTATTTGGAGAACTGCAGGACGCTGACATGGTACATGAAGTCAAGGGTGTGGCCGCCCGTCTCGAAATGACCGACCCAGAACCATGAGTTGCCGACTTTGTCGGTGCGTATGAATGTGTCTTGGATGGGATCCACCAGCGGTTCGGTGCCGTGGTGGAAGGTACGGATGTTGTGGGTCAGCGAGTTGTTCGTGTTGTTCATCATGTCTCGTTTCGTTTTGATTCCGTGTCTGTTGATACGTTGGCGTTTCGGTCACTGTCCGACGAGAGTCCGTTTCGTCATGCCTCGGCGCGTTCGAGTCGCCAGAAGCGCCGTGATGAGGGCGGCCGCGAGGATGACCGCGATGGCGGCGAATGCCAGCGTCGAGCCGAGTATGGATTGCGCGTGTCCGGTGGCGGTGGGCGCGAGGGTGGTGGACAGCGCGGAGATGGATACGATGAGGGCTGTACCCATCGAGGAGGCGATCTGTCCGACGGTGTTGGTCACGCTTTGCGCGTGCCCGATGTTTTCGTTGTCGAGTGCGTTGATGCCCCAGGTGTTCACCGGGGTCATGGCGAACATGAGTCCCGCGTAGAGCACGGTATAGGCGCATGCCGTGAGGATGACCGAGGCGTCCGCGCCGAGCAGAGCCATGAGCACGCCGCCGATGGCCATGACCGTCAGGCCGGGCAGGGCGACCTTGCGGATGCCGTATTTGTCGAACATGCGGCCTGAGACGATACCGCAGCATGCGCCGATGAGGGCGCCGGGAAGCATGGCGAGCCCGCTGGCGGTGGCGGATGCGCCGAGCACGGTCTGGATGAACATCGGCACCATGACGTTGCAACCCATGAGGGCCGCCTGCATGCATGCCACGATGATCACCGAATGCGCGTAGGTGCGGTTGGCGAGGATTCCGACGCGCAGCATCGGTTCCTTCGCCTTGAGCTGTCGGCGCACGAACACGGCCACGAGCAGCACGCCGACGACGATCAGCGAGACGGTGAGCATCATGTTGCCGGTGGACGTGAACGTGGACAGCCCGTACAACAGGCATGCCAGACCAACCGAGGAGAGCAGCACGGAGACAAGGTCGAACGCACCCGGTTGGAAGCCGTCGAAGTTACGCAGGTAGACGGCGGCCAACGCGATGACGATCAGCGAGACTGCCGCCATGATGACGAACAGCGTGCGCCAGCCGAACGAGTCGATGATCACGCCGGAGATGGACGGGCCGAGCGCCGGGGCGAAACCGACGACGAGTCCTGTGATGCCCATTGCCGTACCGCGGCTTTCCTTGGGGAACACGAGCAGGATCACCGCGGTGACCATCGGCATGATCGCGCCGGTGCACAGGGCCTGCAGCACCCGACCGACCATGAGCAGGGGGAAGGTCGACGCGAATGCGGCGACGAGACTGCCGGCCGCGAACAATGAGATGCATCCAATGAACAGTCTGCGGGTGGAGAAGCGCCCCATGAGGAACGCTGCGAGCGGGATGACCATCGCCTCGACCAGAGAATAGCCGCTGGACAGCCACTGAACGGTGGTGGAATCCACCCCGAGATCCTTCATGATGGACGGCAGCGCCGGCGTGACCACCGACATGTTGAGCACGGCCAGCAATGTGCCCATGAGCAGCACGATGACCATGATCCATTGTTTTCTGTTGATGCCAAGTTTCACAATAACACTCCAATAAACAATAGTTATTGATTATTCAACGAGCATCAATTATTATCGAAACGCAACGGATGACAACCACCGATATGCGACATTTCTCGTTTATTCGACGATTCGCCTGAATCGTCGAATAACATGCGGCTTATGGATGGAGCAGGAATGACGCTACCGACAGAACGAAAGGAGCATGGTGACCGATCTGCGCATCATCAAAACCCGCAAGGCAATCCGCGAGGCGTTTCTGCGCCTACGGGCATCAGGAGTTCCGGTCTCGAAGGTCAAGGTCAAGGACATCTGCGACCTTGCGCTCGTCAACCCGAGCACGTTCTACAAGCATTACCTCGACGTATACGACCTCAACGACAAGCTTGAGGACGAGACCATCGACGCGATGCTGGAGCATTACCCCGATAAGGACAAGATCCTGTCCGATCCACCCGCATTCCTCAATGGCTGGAGACCGGCCATCGACAGCCAGATCGACGATCTGCGCGTCCTGTTCGCAGGCCGCCCCGAAGCAATGTTCCGCAAAATCGAATCGATGCTCGTCGAGCGTTACTCCGCCCGAGCCGCGAACGAGCGCGAGCGCATCGCCGCCGTCTTCTCCATCGCCGGGGCCCTCCACTCGCTTGGCCTGCTCAAGCTGGAAGGCGGACAAAGCGACGACGAGATCATCGCGGCGGTCGTCGAAAACCTCAACGCCATCGCCGCTCGGATCCCCGACGGACGATAACGAACACCCCCTATACGAATCAACGACATCATCACACGGATACTTTCAATCATCCAGTCAATCATCATGGAACAGATAACAGAACATCATCCCATCCCATCGTCGGCATCGCGATTCGCCGCATCGATACTGACCGCGCTGGTCTTCGTCGTCGCGCTGAATCTGCGAGCCCCGCTCACATCCGTCGGCCCGCTGCTGCCACGGATAGGGGCGTCCGAACATCTCAACGCGACGATGCAGGGTCTGCTCGGCTCGTTGCCCATCCTCGCGTTCGCCGTCGTCTCCCCGATGGTGCACCGGGCCGCCGAACGCCTCGGCATCGAACGCACCGTGCTGGCCGCAATGGCGTTCCTGACGCTCGGCATCGTGATCCGTTCGGCATGTGGCACCATCGGATTGTGGGCCGGCACGCTCGTCATCGGTTGCTCGATCGCGGTGGGCAACGTTCTGGTGCCGGCCATAGTCAAACGCGATTACCCCGGTCACACATCACTTGCCACCGGCATATACTCCGCATGCATGACCGGCATGGCAGCGTTCGCCTCGGCCGCGACATTGCCCCTGTCCGATGCAATCGGGTGGCAGGGCACGCTCGGCATCTGGGCCATTCCCGCCGGAATCGTCACGCTGCTGTGGCTATGGCGTTCACGGGCGAATGCGCAAAGGACGGCCCCGGCTGCGAAGACCGCCACCAATGCGCAGCCTCGCAGCCGACAGAGTACGGCATCGGAGACCCGACTCCGCGTCTCCATGTGGAAAAGGCCGGAGGCATGGGCCGTCACCCTGTTCATGGGGCTGCAATCTGTGAACTATTACGTGTGCGTCACCTGGCTGCCCACCATCGAGGTCTCCTTCGGAGTGCCCGCCGACCGGACCGGCTGGCATCTGGCGGTCTTCCAGCTCGTCGGTATCATCATGGGACTGCTCATCCCCGTGCTGCTGAAGGGCGACAGCCAGGTCGCCGCCGTTGTCGTCGCCAGCGTGCCATTGGCCATCGGTGCGCTCGGACTGGCATTCACACCGTGGCTCGATCTGCTGTGGATCATCGTCGCCAGCATCGGCTCGGGATGCTCTCTGGTCGTGGCACTCTCATTGATCGGATTGAAGACCTCGACCACCGAGGAGACGACGCAACTATCAGGCATGGCTCAATGCGTCGGATACCTGCTCGCCGCAGTCGGTCCCACGTTGGCCGGAACGATCTACGACATCACCTCGGGATGGCGGACGGTGCTCATCATGCTGGCCATACTAGCCGTCGCACAGACCGCCATCGGCATCATCATCGGACGAAATAAGGAAGCGGGGCGATGACCATGCTCGGCGAAACACCCTACGACGCAATGGTACTAGCCAGGTCGGTGGGCTACTATCGCAATCGGCGGCTGATCCTTGCCGACGTAAACCTCACCATTGCCACCGGCGGACGATGGGTGCTGTTCGGACCGAACGGAGTGGGAAAATCCACACTGCTGGAAATGATCGCGATGCGCACCTACCCCAACGTCGGCGAGCTGCGCGTCTTCGGGGACCGAACCGTTGCGGGCTCGGACCCGGAGCGCCGTCGCACCCGCGTGGCCATCGTCTCGGCGGCGTTCGGGCACAACATCGGGTCGGGAATGAACCCGCTCACGGTCGTCGCCTCGGGGATTCCACGAGGAACGAAGGATTCGGCTGACGAGGCATACGAGAAGGCGTACGCGATGATGCGCCGGCTCGGCATCGCATATCTGACCGGCAAACAGTGGCGCAACCTGTCCGAAGGCGAACGCACGAGGGTGATGATCTCCCGCGCGCTCGTCTCGCCGGCGGATCTCCTAATCTTCGATGAACCGACCACCGGCCTTGATCTGGGTGGCCGTGAAACGGTATTGCGAGAACTGTCGGCGCTGGCCTCGCGAGGGGACGAGCGCACGATGCTGCTCGTCACGCATCAGGTGGAGGACATCCCCGCCGGATTCGACCATATCGCGATGATGGGCCGAATGATGGAACACGAGTGCATGACATACCTTGACACGCATCCGCGCATCTACGCCACACTTGACGGCAACACGACACCGGGAACCATCACATTCACCGGACCACTTGACGAAGGGCTTACCGACGAACGTCTCGAATCGATGTTCGGCGTCCCGCTACACGTAGAGCGAACCGGGCAGCGATGGAGAGCCTCGCACCGGCTGCGTTTCGCATGAGCGGTCCGAATGAACGCCTCGTCGCCGGTTCCAGTGTTCCTCAGTCATTATGTCGCATTCGACTGGGGAGCGCTGGAACCGATACGGACACAACCGGGACACAGCAACCGCGGAAAACAACGAAATCAGCAGCAATCAGCGAAATCTCACGAAAGTCGTCAAAACGGCGTCATTGCAACGAAAACGCGCCTAATGAAGTCCTCGGAAACCAGCGAATCAACCCTTCAAAATAACAAGGGGTTGCGGGTTCAAATCCCGCTGGTCCGACCAAAAAGCCTGGAATTTCAACGATTCCGGGCTTTTTTGTTTCTCTCTCCTCCCCTCGTTTTGCCCGCCCAGACACGATTTTCGGACATGACCAGACACGATGCCCCCATGACACGCCTCATATCGCCGGCGTGTCTCTGGTTCGCCCGGCGACTTTCTTTTATCCGATTTTTATCCGATTCCACCGGCTCATTACATTTTCCTCACACGGGTCTTGCCGAGGGTTGCCGTTCGCGTTGCCTGACCGAGTAGATGTCCTGATTGTAGTAGGCCGCCTTTTCCTCGACCCTTCTGCGGGATTCCTCATCTTTCCCCCACCATCGAACGAACTGTGCCGGCCGCGGCCGGTTCTGGTGTTCGTCCTGCGCCATGCGTCGCAGCGCTTTCGGATCAAACACCTTCTTGACGCGGAAGTTCGTCAGCTTGTCGCGGGCGATGTACGCAGCTACTAGCCTCCACTGTTTGCGGGCCTTGCCGATGACCCACAGCACGCCGCCGTCATCCTTCGCGCTGTTGTCCCACCATGACGACACGTACACCTTCGTGCCGGGGCTGAAGATCCTCGTGCCGTGCTCGATGTGATGGTCCTGACCGACCTCGTGCTCGTCAACGACGTTCGCGACCAAGCACCATGAGAACAGTTCACCACGCTGCCGCTGCTTAGCTTCTTCCATATATTTATGCTACAGTCACTCACTCCATCGCGGAGAACGGGGCCGTTTTTGTCGTTTCAGCCGGCTCTTCGGCGCAGCAACGGCACGATGCCGCTGAGGGTCACGTGTCCGTGCTGGTCGGGCGTGAGGCGTTTCTGATGGATCCACGCGCGGATGGTCGCGGCCGATAGCCGAATGCCGGCCTTGGCGCATTCCCGGCTCAGTTGTTTCGGGGTGCCCTTCTTCTCGGATTGGGCGAGCTTGTCGAGCAGCCGGTCGGCCACGTAGGCGCGGTTCACCTGCGCGCCGCAGGAACGGCATTCGCCCATGTGGTCCCGTGGCGCTCCCCAGACGACGCCGTGCTCGTAGAACGGGCACGCGCCGAACGCCACCCTCGTGGCCGGCGGATCCACCATGCGGTTGACCTTGCCGGCCACGTCCACGACGCCCCTCCACCATTCGCGCGCGTCCGGTGCCGTGAGCAGTGGCTTGTCGTCCTTGAGAATGCCGCGCACAAGCTCGAGCACGTCAGCTGTTTGTCTCCGAGGTCGTCGGCGTGGATTGGCATTGGTATCATGGAAGACGCTCAGTTGAAGGCGGGATAGCGCAGGTGTCTGGTATGTGGTGCTCGCCCGCATTCAGGAGACGCAACTGTGTACTGTCGTTATCCCCAGACGTGAGCATCGTCGGCTGCGGAGTGAGGATTGGAGCATGTGCCATGTATGACATCTCGTTGACGCATCAGTCATTACCGTCAGAGGAATACATCCGCCTGCTGGTTATTGCGATGTGCGTGTACAGCTCAAATAATGAGTTCATCATCGAGAATGTGATTCATACTGATGCCAGTCAATCTTGGCGTGACCTTATCGATAAGGAATCCGGGCAGTTGAAACCCACTATCGCCGCTACAATTACCAAAGTGGCGGGAGACGACATCCAAAAGAAGTTTTCGGACATCGTAGTACGGCGTAATCGGATTATTCATGGCTTCCGCATTACGTCGAAGGCCGGAGAACAGATTCTTGGAACCAAAGACAGGAAAACACAGGAACAATTCGAGATCAGTGAAGACTACCTTCGGGAGTTCATTCGAGACAACGACGAATTGAGTCAAATGCTTGAACACTATAGGCAATCGATTACATGGGCTGACGCCGATTAAGACACAATATGCTTAATAGGTTTGACAAACACGAACAGGATACGCAGGTTGGTCTGTTCGACACCGCAATCCCGGCGCAAGAGTTCGAGGAGATGTGAGGCCAATGCAAATCGGCGAGTACAGTCTGCTATCTGCCGGCGCTAATACGTCTGATCGTGTGGAGTGCGCTGTATTAGATACGAATGTCGTGATTGATATGGAGCTTTTCTACTTCAATCAGACGAGCGAAAAGAATCGTCAATCGCTAAAAGATCTACTGCTGTATCTTGTGAAGGATAGAGTGGAACTCAGCATAGGTTTTGCCTTATTGGAATCGTGTCATCAGTGGCGTTCTGGATTCGATGAGAATAATTTCCAGAGGAAGCGTTATGTCGCAGAGGTCTTGTTCCAGTGGGATGAGAATGTGATTGAAAGGCAATTTGCCAATCGGCATCCTCCGGTCAGTCGTGATAAGAAATGGCGCGACCGTCCGTACCAGACTCGAATTGACCCATTGGCCTATGGTTTTGATGGGACAATCAGCGACTGTGCCCAATTCGCAATTCATTACGCTTCGTTGTTAAAAATCATGCTGCTGGCTCAAAAGATGAAGGCGGATAATCGTCTGAATTTGCTTGCCGAGTATGTCTCGTGGGTCAATACCCGGTTGGGCACGCTTTCGGCGTATGAGCTTCAGGTCGCCGTTGACATGCTGGTTGGAAGCACCAGCCGATCGGAACAAGCGCGTAAATTGATTAAGTATTCGAGCAATGAATCCATCGATGACTTATCACGTAAGGCATGGAATGCTGCATGGGACTGTTATTTCATAAGCGTTACTGATGCTTATGAGGCAGGACTGGAATACGAAACGGGAATGCCTAAACGGAAAACGGTACTGGTCACAAGGAATATCGATCCAGTATGGCTGCGGGAAAAAGCCACTTTGTCCGATGTTGAAAATGAAGAGTATTCACTTCCGGTTCCCAAGATTGAATGCACGCTAGATCTCAGAAAAGGAATTACAGAATCGAAAGTTCTTTCCATACTGAATACCGTTCATGAAAGGCAAAAGGCACGTCAATTAATGGCCCCTTCTAACCAACAAATAATGAAGTATATCCAGATGTTTGAAGGCGAAGCCGGGCTGAACCAGTCTGCTTTTGTGGATACACCTTTAAGATAGAGAACACCCGAAATAGACATATACATTTTCAGGAAGGTAGAGATGAATCAGAGAGTGTGCATTGGAGCCGTGGAACCGTTCCGCGCTGAACTGTTGCATCAGGACAAGCCGCAGGCGTTGAAAGTGCTTGAAGAGGCTGCGGAAGTGGTGGAAGCGTTCAAGGACTGGAACAAGCACGGGCAAACCGCGGAGCAGCGCCACGATCTGATTGACGAGTGCGCCGACGTGATTCAAGCGACCGTGAACCTCATGGCCGCGATGGAGTTCACCGACAATGAGATTCATCAGGCCATCGAGGACTGCCGGGTACGGAACGACGCGCGCGGTCGCATGACGCCGCACTCCGATGACTGAACAACATGGCTGACACTCAATCATCGGGCCATATCAGCCATTGGAATGATGCTCGTCATCGTGTCTGTGGCTCAGACACGATTCAGACACGATGACCCCTGAGAACAGCGAAATCAGTGGCAATCACCGAATCTGGCGAAGGTAACAGAACCGGCATCATTGCAGCGAAAACGTAACTGACGAATCTCACAGAAACCAACGAATCAACCCTGCGAACCAGCAAGGGGTTACTCAGTCATCTAGTACAAGTACCTTGCTCAGGACATCTGACGCATAGTCACATCATTCATTGAGGCCCAGCGAAAACTGGATGCATTTTATTCCGTCAATTATGTTGGATAGTTGTAATCGACTGTAGAATCTCAACAGATTGGAGTCATTTTCAATGACCTACATTGAAGATTTACCTGCATATGCTCGAGCCAAAGTGGTAGCGCGACTCAATGGCGCCAGTCTTCCTGATCTCATTAACGCTTTTCTCGTCGAATACGTTGCCGAGGCTAGGCAAAGCAAGATTGAAGCTGCAGGTAAAACACTGCATCCGCTCTCTACGGATTCCGCTCTACGCACCGATGCTGACTTTGATGCTTTCGAACGTCAAATACTTGACGATGATAAGAACTGACTTCGTCATTCTTACCACAAGTTCACACACCATTGCCCTCCCGACGTGCCTCACGTTTTTTGAGCGCGTAGGGTGTGGTGGTGCCTCATCGGGAATGAGCGCGAACGGTATCGGTCCTGTTTGGCTTGTCTTATGGAAGACAGGATCAGCATGGCGACGAAGCGGCAGGTCACCCTGAGATTCAGGGATGAATACATGAAGGCGTCGAAGAAGGACAAGGGACGCATCCTCGATGAGATGTGCTCCGTGNTGGGAATCGGCAGGAGCACCGCGAGACGCAGACTCACGGAAGCCGGGCGCGGCAGGCCGTCGATGTCGCC
>NZ_NMWV01000002.1 GCF_002860405.1 Bifidobacterium imperatoris
ATCGAACACACGCTCGCGACCGTGAACCCGGCCGAGCTCGTCCGCCGCATCCACGACATCCAGGACCGGCTCGAAGCACTGGCGGCACCGCGCACCGCGCGGCTGGCCAGACGCATGGGCCCGGACATGGCATACTTGAACAAGACGCTCGCCCGGATCGCGGGCGTCGAACCGGAAGACGACGAAACCCCACAAGCCGACGCGGACTAGGATTTCACGCTCACCACAGGTGAGGCACCACTCCGGATTACGCGCTCATTTTCAAATGAGGCACCTCGATTGTGCGCAAATCTGTGGGCAAGGGAGATGCCCTAAACTCAAAGTTTTACTGATCTGTTATAGAAAAAGGTCGCTGTGCGATGCTCTGAATAATCAGGACATCGCACAGCGACCTATGCAAGAACTATTGCCCGTAACCTCACAGGCGGCAGAGTGCTGCTGCAGCAAGGGTGGTGATAGTTGCGATAGTAATGGCGGCCATAAGAACTTCCTTCCTCTCTTTTCCAATAGCCGGAACTGGATAGTAGTGGCAGGGGTGCGACAAGGAAGGCGAGGACTGTTCGCTTTTTGGACGGCGATGCATTGAAGGCGGTCTTATGAGCGGCGGGCACTTGGATTTGCTTCATTGTGATTCGTCAGTAGGTAGATGCCGATGGCCATCGGCATGGTGAGCATCAATATCGGGTAGAACCATGCCAAATCAACATTGGCGTAGAGTGCGCCGCCAATGATTGGCCCCAATGCCATGCCCAAGTCAAGACCAATGTAGTACGTAGCATTTCCGCGGCCGCCATGCCCGGTGCCGGCCAGCCGCACGGCAGAGGATTGGCTGACCGAACTCATGATGCCGTACGATGCAGCCATGAAAATGGAGGCGATGAACAGCACGCCATTATTGTTGAGCGTGGCCAGCGCACCGAGCGCAACAATCATGCATGCGGCGCAGAACCATAGGAACCATCGGAATGAGCGTCGGTCGAACATGTTGCGCATTGCTACGCGCAGAATCAGCAGTGCAACGGCATAAAGCGGGAAGAATAGGCTGACATTGATGCTCAGATGGCGAGCTTCCGTATACGTGACGATATAGGACTGCGTGGCGCAATAGGGGATGGCGAACAGCATGAACACTGCCGCCACTGGAATCACGCGAATGGAAATCACCTGCTCTATGCGATCGCGGAGAGTCGGATACTGCGGTTGTTGCGATGGCGTACATAGAGGCGTGGATTCTCCGGTGCACGTTCGTGATGTCGAACGTGAGCCGTCTTTGCGAACCAGCAGCACCATGATGAGTGCCGCGGTCATCGCCGCAGTGGTCACTGCGAAAGCGGCGCGATAGCCCAGTGAGGCGCATATGCGAATGCCGATTGCCGGTCCAAGCGCCATGGCCAGGGCATTGGCCAAGCCGTAATACCCCATGGCCTTGCCGATATGCGCCAGCGGAATGAGCGACGACATCCAAGCCGCAAGACATACGGACAGACCGGAAAATCCGATACCATTGATGATTCTGGCTGCAAACAGCGTTGATGCATGAGGGGATGCCACATAGCCGGCATTGGCTGCAATCATCAGCAGGACGGCGATGATGGAGAACCGTTTCATCGGTATGCGGTCGCTTAAGCGGCCCGCCCAAGGCCTGCAAAACAGAGAGACGATGTTCATTGTGCCGGCAATGATACCGGCGAACTCTCCGTTCGCTCCCAAAGAGTGCGAGTAGCCCACAATCAGCGTGGTGCCCATCATGGTGCCGGACATGTAGAAAAAGGCGGCTGTCATGATTAAGATGATGCTGCCGTTCATGAACGAATCATTGTCTGTGGGCTCATTGGTATGGTCAAAACCTTGTGTTTGTGCCGATAATGCCGGCATATGCATGCTCTCCTTATGCTTTGCTGCGAATGCAGGCCAATCATCGATAGGCCCCTTGTGCAGCACTTCCAAGCAATGCATTGTAGGGAATCATATGAGTGCACGCAGTGGTCAACTGCTCTCTATTATGGGTTGGGTTCACTCTTTTGGTGAGTAAGGTTCCCGGTGTCACGTTGATTGACATGGAGCAATACACCTTCGAGGAATTCAATACATGTGCCGCCAATGGCGATCTCATCGTCGCGCGAACATTCGGCACCGACATCCACCCGATGATACGCACCATGCCGGTGGAGTGGAATGTAACCATTGGTTACGGATTGTTCTATCCGATTAATCCATCGGAAGCGGTACGGCTGTTCGTGGACGCGATGACCGCCGTGCGATAGCAGTTAGTGCACAGCGAGCGGCTGTTATGGCAGGAGCCGATGCAAGGCTGCAGCCAAGCCGTTGTTATCGACGTGTGGCGCAATCATATCGGCGACTGACTTGGCAGGTGCTGTGCCATTGTCCATTGCCACGCCGATGCCTGCGGCCTGAATCATCTCAAGATCGTTTTCGCTGTCCCCAATGGCGATGGTATCGGCTATCGGCACGTTGAGATGCTGAGCAATGGTGGTGAGCGCGGTTCCCTTGTTGACTCCGGGGATAAGAATTTCACCGTTGTCGTCGCTGGAAGCGTGGATGGATCCGTGGATGATGGTCGCGTATCCGGCAAGTGCATGTTGCACGTCCTCTATGGTGAGGCTGCCGTCTTCGGGAATATAGAATGTGCCCTTGCGGACCACTGTCGGAGGTTCATCAGGATTGGTAATGGTGTGCCAAGAGTTGCGCATTTCTGGATATTGCAGCATTTTCTTCCATACGCCAATTCGGTTCAGAAAAGGTATGGTGGCGTGCATGCCGTCAGGGCAGTGCCAGGCGTACGACATGGCATGCGCATTGTAGAACGTGGTCGCAGCGTGGATGGATTCTTCCGGCATGTGTTCGTCGATGATGATCTTGCCGTCGAGTTCGGCGCATGCGCCGCCATCGGAGATGACGCCGTCGAAGCCGAGCTCGAGCACTGGAGGGTCGATATCCAGCGCCGCACGGCCTGAACAAATGAACAGTCGGTGCCCGGCTTGCTGTGCGCGCTGGCACTCCTTGCGCGCGGACTCGGGGATATGGTGACTGCTATCGAGCAGTGTTCCGTCGATGTCGATGAATACTAATTTGGATGCGCCCATATGCGTGTTCTCCTATGGAATGCCGACCGCTGTGTCCGGGCTATGGATGATTTCATACGTAAGCGTAATTCATTCGAATGAATTTTGGAGTAAGGTGGCGTGTCTCCATAAAGACTTTGGCCTTCAAATGTCGGGATTATGCCGTGGTTTCAGGTGATTCCGCCATATACTTGAAATTATTCGAATACTTGAAGGTTATGCGGCGTTTGGTGATATGAGGTGTCTCGATGTCGAAGATATCACTGGCCGCATGGTTTTCCCATTGGAGGAGTAATTATGGCTGCGAAGCAGCATGAATTGGCAACGGACCTCGAGCGTCGTATTGCCGCGGGGGAGTTCTCTGAGACCAACAAGCTGCCCACGGAGGATCAGCTCATTGAGCAGTATGGGGCATCTCGGTACTGCGTGCGTGGCGCTATCGCTGTGCTCGCTGAGGCGGGTGAAGTGTTTCCTGTACGTGGGTCTGGCGTATTTGTACGCGAGGATCGTGGAGGCATGTACATGCCAATCAGTACGTCCTATGGCATTGCGGCTGACTTCCCAGACCGGAAGGTTGTTTCGACGGTGCGCGAGCTCGCTTTGACCCGCACGGATGAGAAACTGGCGAAACGTATGCGCTGCGACGTGGATGCACCGGTGTGGCGTGTGGTGCGTCTGCGGTGCGTGGATGATCTACCGATTAGTTATGAGACGGCTTGGTATCTCAAGGAATATGTGCCGTTCCTCAATGAGGAGATAGCATCCGGGTCGTTGTACCGATATATGCGTGAGGATCTGGGATTGCGTTTCGGCTTCACCGACAAAGTAATCCATGTGGACTGGTTGGGCGCGGAGGCTGCGCGCCAGTTGGGGCTTGAAGAGGGGGACCCCGCGATTTGCATCGAGGATGATGCATTCCTGTCTAATGGCAAGCTGTTCAATGCTTCATACAACCTGTATCACTACAAAAACGCGAAGTTCTACTCAATGGCGTCGATGCGTTGACGTGGTAACGTACCAAAACCGCTGAGGGACGGTGATATTCATTGAATTTGGCGGTGGCTGCACGATTGCGGCCACCGCCAAAAAATTATTCGAATAAATTTTGACATGCGGCGTGTCGCGATAAGTTAACAATCCGTCAAAAACGGCGGATTTCCAACGATTTCATGCGGGAAATACACGTTTTTTCATTAATTTGACTCTCGGTCACTAACGGCGTTATGCTACAACATAGTTGTTCGCATAAATCGTTGATTAACGAATAACTGGACACTGTAAAGCTCGGGCATAGTAGCTTGAGCTTCCAAGGAAGGAAAATAACGATGAAGGAGAAAATGCAAGCCATCGGCAATGCGATGCTGAATGGCTTCATGAAGTTCGCCAGCCTGAAGGCGCTGGTGGCTCTGAAGGATGGCTTCATCCTGACCATGCCAGCCACATTGATTGGCTCGCTGTTCCTGTTGCTTGCCAACCTGCCGTTCGAGGGCTATAGCGATTGGATGGCCGGAATCTTTGGCGATATGTGGAACGTCGGCCTCAACCAGGTCACCACCGCAACGTTCAACATCCTGGCCATCATCGTCGCGGTCGGCATTGGTTATGCTTACGCCCGCAATGAGAAGTGCGATGGAATTTCCTCCGGCCTGCTTTCTCTGGTCGCATTCTTCATCGTTTCCCCGTCCTCGATGACCCTGTCCAAGGATAACGTTGAGGCCCTCGGCAACAAGACCGCCGAGCTTACCGGCATCTTCAACCAGACTTGGACCGGCTCCAACGGCATTATTTCCGCCATTATTATGGGTTTGCTCACCGGCTGGGTTTACACCGCCTGCATTAAGCACAACCTGAAGATCAAGATGCCTGATGCCGTGCCGCAGGGCGTTACCAACGCCTTCTCCGCCCTTATCCCTGGCCTGTTCGTCATGACCGGCTCCGCCATCCTGTACCACCTGTGCAAGGCCTTCGGCGGTCTGTCCCTGACCGAGCTCATCTTCAAGATTCTGCAAATCCCGCTGCAATCCCTGACTGATACTTGGGCTGGCGCCATCATCATTATCCTGCTGATGTCCCTGCTGTTCTGGTGCGGCATTCACGGCGCCAACGTCGTTTCCGGTGTGGTTACCCCGTTGCTGCTTGCTAACACCCTGAGCAACCAGAAGCTCTTCGATGCCGGTGTCGTTCCCTACACCAAGGCCAATGGCTACCACTACCTGACCCCGCAGGTCATTGACTGCTTCTGCAAGTACTCCGGCGTTGGCCTGACCGTGGGCCTGCTGGTCGCAGCTTTGATCTTCGCCAAGTCCGAGCAGATGCGCACAGTCTCCAAGTTCTCCATCGTGCCTGGCATCTTCGGCATCAACGAGCCTGTGATCTTCGGCCTGCCGATCGTCTTCAACCCGATTATGCTCATTCCGTTCATCGTGAGCCCGCTCATCGCCATGATCATCATGTACGGTGCAATCTCCGTCGGATTCATCGCTCCGTTCGGTGCCGTCCAGGTGCCGTGGACCACTCCGCCGATCATCTCCGGCATCATCCTGGGTGGCTGGAAGGCCGCGCTGCTGCAGGTCATCATCGGTGTGATTTCAGTCTTCGTCTACTACCCGTTCGTCAAGATGCAGGACAAGATCTGCCTCGAACAGGAAGCCGGCGCTGCCGAAGCCAAGTGATCTGATTCATCACAACGTGTGTCCGGCTGCGTGAACGAATTCCCTTCGCGGCCGGACACATAACCTAAAACTTGCCCCTACCTAACTTGCCAACTGGGGCGTGACGCTGGTTATCACATCGGTGACGCGCCCCGGTATTCATTCTTTGAGTCAACCCAAAACATACTTTCCAAAAAACAAACCGATTCATTTCAAAGGAGAAAATCATGAAGATCGTACTGTGCTGCTCCGATGGTATGTCCACCAGCATCCTGGTTCGCAAGATGCAGGATGCCGCTGCTAAGCGTGGAATGGACGCTGACATCTCGGCTATGCCTGTTTCCACTCTTGAGACCAACGCTCAGGATGCCGATGTGATTCTGCTCGGCCCGCAGGTTCGCTACATGCTCAGCGATGTCAAGAAGGAGTTCGAGAGCAAGCCGGTTGAGGTCATTGCTCCGCAGGATTACGGCATGGCTCGCGGCGACAAGGTTCTGGACTTCGCCCTCAAACTCGCTGGCGAGTGATCGAACGCGGCAGCAAGCACTAGAAAGGCAATGACGATGGCAGAAGAAATGGATCTTGAAATGACCTGCTTCCAGCTGATTACTGCAGCTGGAACCGCTAAGTCCGATTACATTGAAGCGCTGAACAAAGCCAAGGAAGGTGACTTCGAAGGTGCTCAGGCCAGCCTTGACGAGGGTGACAAGAGCTACCAGGAAGGCCACAAGGTGCACTCTACGCTGGTGCAGCAGGAGGCTTCCGGCAACCCGGTGAAGGTTGGTCTGCTGCTCATCCACGTTGAGGATCAGATGATGGCCGCTGAAGTGTTCCGCCAGATGGTCGTAGAAATGATCGATCTGTACAAGCGTCTCGATGGCAAGACCTCGGACGATCAGGACAAGTGATTTGCCGATGAAATTCCCTGATGGATTCCTGTGGGGCGGTGCCGTTGCCGCTCACCAGCTGGAAGGCGCATGGAATGTGGATGGCCGCGGCCCAAGCATTTGCGATGTGCTTACCGGTGGCGCGCACGGTGTTGCCCGTGAGATTACCGATGGCGTAGTGCCTGGCAAGAACTATCCGAACCAGCGCGGTATCGACTACTACCACACCTTCCGCGAGGATGATGCACTGTTCCAGGAGATGGGTTTCAAGTGCTTCCGCACTTCGATTTCCTGGTCCCGCATTTTCCCGAACGGTGACGATACCAAGCCGAACGAGGCCGGTCTCAAGTTCTACGAGGAGCTATTCAAGGACTATCGCGCCAAGGGTATGGAACCGGTGGTGACGCTCTCGCACTTTGAGATGCCGTTGCATCTGGCCAAGATGGGTGGCTTCACCAACCGTAAGGCGATTGACTGCTTTGTGCGCTTCGCCACCACGGTAATGGAACGCTACAAGGATTTGGTCAAGTACTGGTTGACTTTCAATGAAGTCAATAACCAGATGGAAATGCACACCGCCATCTTCCCCTACACAAACTCCGGCATCATTCCCAATCCGAATGATACGAAGCATGATGTGGAGCAGAAGGTCTGGCAGTCCATTCACAACGAGTTCGTGGCTAGCGCACTAGTGGTTCGCAAGGGTCATGCAATCAACCCGAACTTCCAGATTGGCTGCATGCTCGCTATGGTGCCGATTTACCCGGCCACTTGCAACCCAAACGATGTAATGCACGCAGAGATTCTGATGCGCGACCGCCTATTGTTCGGCGACGTGTACGTGTATGGCGAATACCCGCACTACCTGTTGAACCGCTGGCAGCGCGAGGGGTTCCATATCGCAATGAACCCTGGCGACCTTGAAATCATCAAGGAGGGCACAGTCGATTTCATCTCAATCAGCTACTACATGTCCGCTGCGGTGCAGGCGAACAAGGTTGATGAATGGGATGGTCACGGTTTGCCTGGCCAGGTGCGTAACCCGTACATCGAAGCTACGGACTGGGGATGGCAGATCGATCCGGTGGGTCTGCGCTATGTGCTGTGCACACTGTACGAGCGCTACCGCAAGCCAATCTTCATCGTTGAGAACGGCATCGGCATGTACGAGAGTCCGGATGCGAATGGTTATGTGGAAGACAACGCACGTATCTCGTACCTGCGCGAACACATCGCCCAGGTTGGCCGTGCCATTGCGCTGGATGGCGTTGAGGTCATGGGCTACACGGTCTGGGGCTGCATCGACGTCATCTCCTTCGGTACCGGTGAAATGAAGAAACGCTACGGCATGATCTACGTGGATGCCGACGATTACGGCAAAGGTACGTACCGCCGAACCCGTAAGAAGTCGTTCTACTGGTACCGCAACGTTATTGCTAGTAACGGCGAAGATCTGTAACGCATTATTAGACGCATCGAGCGTACAAGGAGCAATATTATGTCTCAGGAATTCAAGTTCACTGTGTCTGACCCTGCGGGCATGCACGCCCGCCCGGCCGGCCTGTTGGTGGCCAAGGCCCGCGAATACGAATCGAGCATCATCGTCAGCTATAACGGTAAGTCTGTGGATGCCAAGCGTATTTTCGGCGTCATGGGGCTCGGCGTTAAGCAAGGCGACGAAGTTACTGTCAAGGTTGAGGGTAGCGACGAGGACAAGGCTGCCGCCGAGTTCGAACAGTTCCTCAAGGAGAACCTGTGATGAAGACGATACAGGGAGTCGGGGTTTCCGCGGGCATCGCCATCGGCGCGGTCCGCGTGTTGGATACCGCCGACCATGCTGTGGAACGTCGTGTGGTCGACGATCCTAAAGCCGAGGTGGAACGCTTCCGCGCAGCCCGCGATGCGGCTGTCGCTCAGCTGAAGCAGTTGCGTGACAAGACCGCGGCGGAGTTCGGTGAAGGTAAGGCAGAGCTGTTCGATACACATCAGCTTATGCTGCAGGATCCGGACTATGTGGAAAGCATCGAAGATCTGATTTCGCAGAGCAAAGTGAACGCTGAGTACGCGGTCAACAGCACCGCCGAACAGTTCGCCGCCATGTTCGCTGCAATGGACAACTCCTACATGCAGGCGCGCGCCGCCGATGTTAAGGATGTCTCCCGCCGCGTGATCAATGTGCTCGAAGGCAAGCGCGGTGGCGTTGCGGATGAGGACGGTGGTGAGAGCCATATCATCCTTGCTGAGGATTTGGCTCCGAGCGAGACCGTGCAGCTCGACCGAGCCAAGGTACTCGGCTTCGTGACCGCCAAGGGCTCCGCGAACTCGCACACCGCAATTTTGGCTCGCACGATGGGATTGCCCGCCATCATTGGTATCGGCGATGCTTTCAGCCCGGACGACGATGGCCATACCGCAGTGATTGACGGGACCAGCGGTCTGGTGTTTGTTGACCCGGACGAGGAGACTCTTGCTGAATACCGCGGCAAGAAGGCCAGGTATGAGGAGCATCTGCGCCTGCTGCAGGAGCTTAAGGGTAAGCCCACCGAGACCAAGAGCGGCCAGAAGGTTCGCCTGTACGCCAACATTGGCCGTCCTTCCGATGTGGCTGCAGTGCTGGCCAACGATGCCGAGGGCATTGGTCTGTTCCGCAGTGAGTTCCTGTACTTGGAGAGCGAGGATTACCCGACCGAGGAATTCCAGTTCCAGGCATACAAGGAAGTCGCACAGAAGATGGGTGACCGCCTTGTCGTCATCCGTACGCTCGACATCGGCGCTGATAAGCAGGTTGGCTACTTCAATTTGGAGCATGAGGCCAACCCCGCGCTCGGCTACCGTGCCATCCGCATCTGCCTGACCCGGCCGGAGATTTTCAAGGTCCAGCTACGTGCCCTGCTGCGTGCCTCCGTGTACGGCAACATCGCCATCATGCTGCCTATGATCACCTCCGTGCAGGAGGTGCGCGATGCCAAGCAGATTCTCGAAGAAGTTAAGAACGAGCTGCGTGGCGAGCACATCGACTTCAACGAGCACATCCAGGTCGGCATCATGATTGAGACGCCTGCCTCCGTGATCATGGCCGACGAACTGGCCGCCGAAGTTGACTTCTTCTCCATCGGTACCAACGACTTGACCCAGTACACGTTGGCTTGTGACCGCCAGAACCCGAACCTCGGACGCTTCGCCGACACGCATTCGCCAGCTGTGCTGCGCATGATCAAGATGGCCACCGAAGCCGCCCATCGCCACGGCATCTGGTGTGGCATCTGCGGCGAACTCGGTGCTGATTTGACCCTGACCGACAAGTTCCTCGAGATTGGTCTCGACGAACTGTCCGTTTCGCCTACCAGCGTGCTGCCTCTGCGCAACGCCATTCGCAACCACTGAGCGATACTAAAAAGCGCTAATGGTCCGCCCTGCAACATATATGTTGCGGTGTGCGGGCCATTAGCGTATTTGCGGCTATGCGGTTTGCCGCTGTTGTGTCGTGTTCCAAGAATTGGACATAGTGCGTCGGATACAGACGGCATGTCAACATCGATGATTATGGTCAGCAACTATGTGTTCTATGCGTTGCATGATGACAATGGCGCGATTCGCGCTGAAGCCCGCGATCTAACGGGTAGGTAGGCCCACGGGTGGGCCTTGGCATACCTCGATTCGGTAGGTATACCGTTCAGTCATATGCAAATCGATGTTGCGCGATATCGGTGTGTACAGCCATCTGCGCCGTCCGCCTATCGCGCGTGAAAAAGAGAAAGTCCAGAACACTATATGTCTCACCAATTCTCGGAAAAATCAGCGCCGTCCGAAACCGGTTGGCTGTGTCGCGCCGTACTGCTGCTCACTGGTCAGGCGTTCTCGCTGCTTGGCTCCAGCGTGGTGCAATTCGCTATCTGGTGGTGGATCGTGCTGCAAACCCGGACCGGTTCGGCCATGCTGCTGGCCACCCTGTTTGGTGTATTGCCGCAGTCATTGGTCTCAATTTTCGGCGGGCCAATGGCCGACCGATATAATCGCAAGGCACTGATCATCCTGCCCGATTTGATTATTGCCGGTGTAACCGTGCTGCTGTCCGTCAGTTTTGCGCTGAACTGGGCAAGTCTGTCGCTGATTTTCGTCGTGCTGCTGATTCGCTCGGCTGGTGGCGGCATCCAGCAGCCGGCCGTGCAATCGTTTATTCCTGACGTGGTACCATCCAGCAAATTGTTGCGTGTCAATGCGATATTCGGCGTGATTGATTCAGCGAATCGCATCGCAGCGCCCGCGCTTGCCGCAGTACTGGTCAACTTGGTGCCATTGTGGGCGATTTTGCTGGTGGATGTGACCACTGCGGTGATTGGCGTGGGCTTTGTAGCGATGATTCGCGTGCCTCGCGCAGCTGCGCAGAATACTGCTGTGCAGGATAGTGCTGTGCAGAACGGCACTGTGCAGGACGATACCGTGCAAAACAATGCGGCGGAAACACGGGGGAGCGGTGCAATTGCCGGTACCACTGACTCTGCCGCCACCCATCCTATTGCGATACTGCGCCGCACTTTCGCTGATTTGAAGGTCGGCTTGGTATACGCAATGCGCCATCCGCACCTTAAAGGCGTGATTCTGGGCGATGCGCTGACCTGTTTGATGTCGGTCGCGCCGATGAATCTGACCTTGCTGCTCATGACCCGCGAATACGAGGGCATCAATCTGAACCTTGGATTCATCAACCTCACTACGGCATCCGATAAGCTTGCTGCCAATGAGTTGGGCTTGAGTGTTGGCATGCTGCTCGGCGGTGCGTTGATGTCTGCTATTGGGCCGAAGCTGCTCAAGAGAAGTATCGCACAAATGTATGCCGTCGCGTTCGGCATTGCTATGGTCGGCATCACGGTTATTGGCTTGGGCATCTCCCGCAACCTGTTGCTGTATCTCATCATCGATGTGCTGAACGGTGTTGCGTCGGCGGTTTGCATCGGTCCGATGCGTACGGTGATGCAGTCCGAATCCGATGAATCAATGGTTGGCCGCGTATTCGGCCTCGATACCATGTTGTCCACGCTCGGTATGCCGCTGGGCATGCTCATCTTCGCGCCACTCGCTGACGTGATTCCTATCGCGTGGGTGTTTGTGGCCGGTGGCCTGCTGACGCTGCCGGTCGCATGGTATGTACTGATGCTGTCGCGCAAGGATGTGCCGGTGTGTGCCTGACGAGATGCTTCGGTGAAGAGTGACGTTGACAGGCCATTTCATGCCCGGTTGGCTGCGCTCGGTGACGTCAATGAAGTTAACTGGGCAAATGATGGAGGGGTGGCTTCATTGAATTCGTTTCAATGAAGCCGTTTACCATTTATTGCCTAGTTGGCTTCGCTGACAGCGTTTTTGTGAAGCCGATTGGGTAGGTGATGGCCGAACGACTTCACGGAGGCATGATGATGACGCAAGAGTGATGTGGGCTGGGCAAACTGTGGCAGTATGCCCTCTCTCTTACCGTATGCGTCATACTTATCAACTGCGATCGCGCACGAAAAGGAAGAGTGCGAATGCAATCGCAGCCACTACGGTGATCACCACGGCAGAGGCTGGCCGTCGCGGAAGAATCCACCGGTCGGGCCATCGTCAGGCAGAGTGGCGGCCCAGGTTACGCTTTTCGCGCTGATTTCGACCGGTCGTCCGAACATGCCTGAACCGAAGGAATCAGTGAGGTCCGGGCAGACCGCGTTGACGAGAATGTGGTCTGCGGCCAGTTCTTTTGCGGTTTTGATGGTCAAGCCGTTGAGCGCGAGTTTGGAGATGCCGTAGCCGGAAGCGGGGATGCCCATATTGCCGTGCAGGAATCCGTATTGCGGGTCGCCGTAGGAGCCGGCGCCGCTGGACACGTTGACAATGCGGCCATGCTCCGACTTGCGCAGCAGCGGGATGAACTTCTGCGTGACGTTCCATGTGCCGATCACATTGGTGTCAAACACCATACGCATTTTGGTAAGGTCCTGCTGCTCCACCGAGTCTCCTGCGCGCATGGAGGCCGCATTATTGATGAGCACGTCGAGTCTGCCGAAGCGACGATTGACTTCTGCGGCTGCGGCTTTGACGCTTGCCTCGTCGGTGGTGTCCATCACCACGTAGCTGGCGGAGATGTCTTGTTCGATGAGCTCCTGAGTGAGTTGCGCGAGCTCGGGGCGGCGAGCGGCGAGAATAACGTGATATCCGGCCTCGCCAAGCTGGCGGGCGGTTTCATAGCCGAGGCCGCCTTTGCGGCCCGAGCCGGTGATGAGCGCAATTTGCATGATGATGCTCCTTGGAATGATATGTGGTTGAGAGGTTTGGAAGAATGCGGTTCAGAATTCGCGGCCGAGCTCGCGGGCCTTATCGAGGTACGGGGTGCTGGCCACCTGACCGGGGGCGAACACGCCGGCCGCGATCACCGAGCCCTTGATCTTCCAGCCGAGGCTTTCGCCGAAGCACATTTGGTAGTATCCGAACACGTTCTTGGTGAGCACTTCTTCGGGGCTGGCGCCGGCGACCAGCAGTGCGGACTCCTTGCCGGCAAGATCGTCATGCGCGTCGAACGGCAGACGGTCCATCATCGCCTTGATTTGTGCGGAGAACTGCATCCAGTAGGTTGGCGTGGCAATGACGATGCCGTCCGCGGCCTTCATCTGCTCCATCACGTGCGTCATATCGTCGGCCGGCTGGTCGTAAGCGGTGAACGGTGCGATATTCATATCCGTGAGCGTGAGCTTGGTCGCGGTATTGCCGGCTGCTTCGACGCCTTCAATGAATGCGTCGGCAAGCATGTCGGCATTGCCTCCCTTGGTGGGACTGCCCTGGATGACGAGAATGTGCTTGGTCATGATGATTCCTGTTCCTTTCGGTGTCTCGGCTGTCGCGCCGCGGCTATGCCGTTGCGTTCTCGATAAGGATAGTATGCATCAGTACATATACTTTTCGTTCTTAGAATAAAAAACTGATTTTTGTGATATGGCAACGATGTTAGGATGAGAAACCATGAGCAAGCATGTTGAGAACACCGAAGCTGGAAGCATCACCGCCCCCACCTGCGCGATGGGTTATGCGTTCAAAGCCATCGAGGGCAAGTGGAAACTGCCTGTCATGTACGTGCTCGGCGAACGAGGAGCCGCTCGATACAACGAAATCAAGCGTGAACTCGGCATTACCAATATGATGCTCACCAACACTTTGCGCGACCTTGAGGAATACGGGCTCGTCAATCGTACCCAGTACAACGAGGTGCCGCCTCGCGTCGAATACTCGCTCACGCCCAACGGTTACGCCATCATCCCCGCCCTCAAAGAATTCGAGAAATGGGGCCAGCTCCTGCTCGATGCGAAAAAATGATAGTGCCCATAACTCTAGGTGTGAGTCGCATGCTTATGCTGCGTCGCGGATTGGATGTGGGTGGATAAAAGGTTAAATGGTTTATTTTCTATCTATATAGATGGATATAAACATATAAAGTCCGATACAAGGAATCATGCTATATGAGCATATACGGGTTGAATCGGCTGATTAATTTACTGCGCTTGCCAGATCATGTCGATGTGGGGGATGGGCGGATTCTAGTGGTGGTTGCAACGCCTTTGTTGTTTCCTGGCCTATCGCTTTGACCGTATCATGTTGTGTTGATCAGGTCGAGAATGGCTTCGGACGGTTTTCTGAACCCGAGAATCTTCCTCGGCCGGTCGTTCAGTTCCTCTGCCACGGCGTCCAGATACTTCTGCGAATACCCGCCCAGATCGGTGCCCTTCGGGAAGTACTGGCGCAGCAGCCCGTTCGTGTTCTCGTTCGTGCCCCTCTGCCACGGCGAATGCGGGTCGCAGAAATATACGGCCATGTCCAACGCGGTCGAGATGCGCCTGTGGAGCGCGAGCTCGGATCCCTGATCCCACGTCAGCGAATTGCGCAGAAGCTTGGGCAGATCCCGCATCCGCTCGATGACTGCCCGCTGGACGTGTTCCGCGTCATGCCCGTCGGGCAGGTGCAGCAGGATCGTGAACCGGGTGGAGCGCTCCACGAGCGTGCCGATCGCGGTCTTGTTCCGTCTGCCGCAGATCAGGTCGCCCTCCCAATGGCCGGGCACGGCGCGATCCGCTACTTCGGGCGGCCGCTCACTGATCATGACCATCGGCTCGCGGAATCGTGGGCGCCGCTCGCTCTCGCCGGTCCTCGGCCGTCGGACGGTCCTGCCTGTGCGCAACGCTCTGGAGACCTCCTCGCGCAGTTCGCCCCTGGCTTGGACGTAGATGGCCTGATAGATCGTCTCGGTGCAGATGTGCATGTCCTCATTATGCGGGAAGTCCTCCCGCAGACGCCCTGCGATCTGTTCCGGGCTCCAATGCCGTTTCAACCCGTCGCGGATGTAATCGAGCAATCCCGGAACCGAACGCACCCTCGCGGCCTTCGGGCGGGCGCGCCGCCCCATGCTCACCCGTTGGGCCCGATTCGGCTCGTACATGCCCGTGTCCGGGTTCGTGTTACGCGCGATCTCGCGCGAGATGGAGGACGCCGCGCGTCCGAGTCGGCTCGCGATCCTGCGTATGCTCCACCCGGCCCCTGTCCAGTCGGCGATGTGCAGGCGGCTCTCCAGATCAAGGAACCGTGGATTGATCGTCTTCGTTTCGTCCATGTCGGGACGATACCAGATCGTTGCGGACGGTTTCTCGTTGCGGCCGGTCGTGCGCGTGCGCCCGTTGCGCCACACCTTGCCCGTGCGCTTCGAGACCCCCACCGCCTTCGCGGCCCGCGTGTAGTTCATGCCGTCGCGGATAAGCTCCACATACCGGTCACGACGTGCTTGACACATCTGCTTCCGGGTCGCGTACCCAATACCATCGAACACCCACCTGCCCACCTGAAACCTCCTCTCGAATCATCAGATGTTGCAACGATCACTGGAACCAGCCATGCCATCTTCTAGGAATTCGTCGGAAACCTGCGTGAAGCCGAGGTGCTCGTACAGCTTGCGCGCGTAGGTTTGAGCCTCGATGTGCACAGTGTCGGCATGCATACGTTCCTGTGCCACCTTCAGACCCTCGCGCACAATGCGGGTGCCAAGGCCTTGCCATCGGTGAGTAGCTAATACGCGGCCGATGGATGCTTCGGGGAAGGTAATGCCCGGGTCGATGACGCGGCAGTAGGCAGCAATGCCATTCTCGTCGTGCAGAAACACATGCCAGCAGTGTCGATCCGCCTCATCCACTTCCTGATAGGTGCAGTGCTGTTCCACCACAAACACCGCCACGCGTACACGGTAAATCTCATATAATTCCGCTGCGCTGAGTTCTTCAAATCGTTTCACTGTCAACTGCATGGCGTCAGTATATAAAAAATAAGAGGGTTTGGAGCTCGGGAAGTCCTCCTTGAGCTCCAAACCTCACAATATAGAGTTTTTCTTCAGCCTTCATACCTCGACAGGGCGCAAGCGATGAATGGCGTCGGTATCGGTTTCATAATGGTGAGAATATATCGCGAGCAATGCAACGCCGAGGATGCTCAACGGCAAGCCGGCAAGACCCGTGAATTTGTAATCCATTGCGAATGCGTTCAGCGTCATGCCGCCGACTGCCGATCCCACGGCATTGCCGAAGTTGAAGGCGACTTGTGCGGCTGCGCCGGCGATGAGTTCGCCACCGCCCTGACCGGCTTCGGCCATGAGTAACAGCTGCGGTGAGTTGACGAAGAACAGTCCGAATGCAATCCAGAAGGTCAGCATGGTTGTTGTGGCATGATTACCTGGTACGACTAGTACCATCAACAGGCCGAGACAAGAAATCGTCTGACCGAGCGCGGCCGTGCCGGCATGCCGCCAATGATCAGCAGTCCAGCCACCGGCCAAGCCGCCGATGACCATGCCGAATCCGGCGAGCATCATGAATGCGGGTACAAGTGCGCTTGCCCATCCACCTGTTTTCTGCAACCAGGGGGAGACGTAGCTCCACCAGCAGAATACGCCGGCATTGCCGGTGAAGATGGCCGCGATGATGAACCAAGGGCCTGGTTTCGCGAGGAACTTGAACTGCCCCTTGACACCGGTGTCTTTGACTGGCGCGACGAAAGGTACCCACAAGGCTACGAGGATAATGGTCATGACGGCCCATGCGGCGAGAATGCCGAACGTCAATCGCCAGGAGACGAATTCGGCAAGCAATGTGCCAGCCGGTACGCCGAGCATGTTGGCGATGGTTTGGCCGGCGACCATCATCGACACGGATTGTGCCTCCTTGCCTGGTTCGGCTAGTGTTTTAGCCACGAATGTGGCGGTGCCGAAGAACGCGCCATGCGGTAGACCGGCGATAAAACGTGTGATCAGCAACATAGGGGCGTTGATGGCGAATGCGGAGAGCAGGTTGCCGATGAATGCGATGGCCATGAACAGAATGATGAGTTTTTTCGGCGGTACCTTACGCCCGAAGACAAGCATCAACGTACCGACGCATACGCCGAGCGCATATGAGGAGATATAGTGCCCGGCGGTCGGAATATCGACATTGGTTGCGGCTGCAGCCTGAGGGAGAATGCCCATCATCACGAATTCGGCGGCACCGAGGATGAATGAACCGGCGGCAAGAGCGAGCAGACTTTTCTTCATAGTTCTCTAGTTCTCTTTGACTTCATGATTGTATTTCAGCAAAATTGATTGATGTACTATGGAACTGTTTCCAAATCGATAAGTGATTATATGCTGAACGATGTACTATCTGCGGTTTTAGGAATGGTATGGATGTCTCTATATTTCCTGTATTTACAGCCATTAATTAATAATTGTAAAGGTATTCATGCATTGTTCAATAAGTTTTATTATAGGGAAACGGTTCCATTTCCTTGCAATATAAGACATAACTGATTGAACAAAAAGCGAATATGAGGGCCGCTACGGAGATGGCTCATTACATGCGTGATATATGCCTGTGATGTATGGCGCGGTATGAGGCAGGAGTATTGGACGAGAGGAGAGTCTTGTTGTGTAATACATGGCGGAAGTTTATGAGTGGCTGGGCAAGACGCCAATGATGATGCGTCGTGCATCCAGCCAAGTTCACATCAAGGAGATTTTGCGATGGAATACACCAAGCTTGGCAATAGTGATGTGACCGTGTCCCGAATTTGCATGGGTTGTATGGGATTCGGTGACGCGACCAAAGGCCATCATTCTTGGATTCTCGATGCCGATCAGTCGCGCGAGATTATCAAATATGGTTTCGAACATGGCATCACCTTCTACGACACCGCCATCGGCTACGCGGATGGCACCAGCGAGGAATACGTGGGCCGCGCGCTGCGCTCCATCGCAAGCAAGCGCGAGGATTATCAGGTGGCCACCAAGTTCCTGCCGCGCACTGACGCCGAACGCGAAGCCGGCGTGACCGGCCAGCAACATGTGCTGAACAATCTTGATGCCAGCTTGAAGCACCTCGGCCTCGACTATGTTGACCTCTACATCTGCCACATGTGGGACTACCACACTGATATGGCCGAAATCATGGAAGGTATGAACGAGGCCGTCAAGGCTGGCAAGGTGCGCGCCATTGGCATCTCCAACTGCTACGCCTACCAGCTCGCCAAGATGAACGCGCTCGCTGAAGCCAATAGCTGGGCCAAGTTCGTATCCATCCAGAGCCACTACAATCTCATTGCCCGCGAAGACGAGCGCGAACTTGTGCGCCTGTGCTGTGAGGACAACATCGCCATGACTCCATACAGCGCTCTCGCCGCCGGCCGCCTGTCCCGCCTGCCCGGCTCAGCCGCCACCAAGCGTCTCACAGAGGATCAGGTGGCGCACTCCAAGTACGATGCCACCGAAGCCCAGGACGATGTGATCATCGAACGCGTGGCCGAGGTCGCCGCCAAGCACGATACATCGATGACCGCCGTCTCGCTCGCATGGCTCTTGACCAAGGTGACCGCGCCCGTGGTGGGCATGACCAAACCGCATCACGTCGATGGTGCGCTCGATGCCGTGGCCTTGAAGCTCACGGACGAGGAAATCGTTTACCTCGAAGAGCCGTACGTGCCGCACAAGCTCGTCGGCGTCATGGCCTTCAACCACTGATTGTTGCCCCCTCTAAACGTCCGTATGTTCGCGCACTTCACGTACCCCGCGCGAACATACGGACGTTTTTCGTATCAAAATCCTTTGTATGTTCGCGCAGCACTGGTCACTTGCGCGAACATACGGATGATTGATGGCTTACATGCCGCAGTTATGAGACTAAGCTGATACCTAACGTCGCACTATTGCAAACGCAGGTAGTGCCCGGCATTGAAGCCGTGCACAACACTGATAGCTCTATATATAAGGAGTCTTGATATGACTGACGAAAATGCAACTAAGAAAGCCGAGAAGAACACCGAGCCGATGGTGATGGAATTCATCGATAACCTGAACCTGCTGGTTGAAGTCCAGTCGGAGGCTACCGTTTCCCGTACGGTGATGCAGGTGGAAGGTGCCAACGTAGTGCTGTTCTCCTTCGACAAAGGTCAGGAACTCAGCGAGCACACCGCTGCTATGCCGGTGCTGGTGCAATGTCTTGAGGGGCATTTCAAGGTGACCGGTGGTGGCAAGACTGTAGACCTCGTGCCTGGCGGCATCCTGCATTTTCCGACTCGTTTGCCGCATGCGGTGTACGCCGAGGAAGCCTCCAAGATGATGCTCATTATGATGCGCCACTGACGCGTATCGCTATTCGGTAGGTATGTGAGAAGAGCTCTGGATGTACATCCAGAGCTCTTCGATATTGGCACGATCTGCGCGGAATTACTGTTCGCGTGCAGCACGACGCTTCAGGAAGCGCTTGATGGCAAGAACTTCAAGCCCAATGAGCGCTACTGCCAGAACGGTAACTACTGTGTAGTAGATGTATTGCCATGTGGGCGTTTCCACCTTGGGCTGGCCATTTTCGTACAGCCAGCTGTTCACTGCTGTATACAAAATGTTGTGCGAAGCAGTGCGCATAGCCTTCACTGAGGTTGCGGAGTGGTCGGTGATTACATTGGCACCTTCAATAGTTGCCAGCATTGCATCATTACCGGAACGAATCGCCTGATCGCCAATCTGATATCCGAAACCACCGAAGTAGTCGGTTTCCACGAAGCCGCGGAATCCCCATTCGTCGCGCAGCACGCCGTTCAGCATGTTCTCATTGGCGGAGGAATAGCCATTGCCAACGTAGTTGAATGAAGACATGACCGCAGTCGCGCCACCATCCTTAACGGCAAGCTCGAACGGTTTGAAGTAGGTTTCGCGCATGGACTGCTCATTCGCCCAAGTGCAGAGCATGGCTACACGGTTGGTTTCCTGATCGTTCAGTGCGAAATGCTTAATGAACGGATACACGCCCCTCGAACGTGCGCCGGCAACCTGCTGGGCGGCCATAATGCCGGACAGCACGCCATCTTCGGAGAAGTATTCAAAGTTGCGGCCAGCATATGGGGTGCGGTGAATGTTCATGGCTGGTGCATACCAGCCGGTCACATTCATTTCGCGCGCCATGTCGCCAATGATTTCGCCGAATTTACGCGCCAGTTCCTTACTGAACGTGTTGGCCACCGAAACGCCGGAAGGCAGACCGATGGAGCCTACTCCGGTGAAGTTGTTATTCAGCGTGGAAGGGCCATCCACGTCAGACTGACGAGGCTTGTTGATGGATGCGACTGCGGAATTGCCATAACCGGCGAAAGCGATAAGCTGGTTCATCTCGTCGAAAGTCATTTCGTCGAGCAGATCATCCCACATCGGATCGTCGTAATCCTTACCGTAGAGCTGGTAGAGGCTCACACCATTGTTGGCTCCAGTGGTAGGCATTTCATCGGAGGCGTTGTTCTCGTTCTTGTAGTTCGATGCGTTGACGAACGTCTCCTTATATTGTTCAGGCATCTCAGTGCTGGCGGGGGCAGCGGTTGCGGACTCAAAGTTCGCGAAATGATCAGCGCGAGACAGTGTCTCGAACGTCGGCTTGATATTGTCAAACTCGTTGGTGACTTCGCCAGCGTCTGAAGAACGATGATTGTCGCCGGAGTAGGTAATGGTCTGCGGAATGTTCACGGTCTGCTCGGCAATTGACTCATGCGCATTTGCATTGATGGAAATGCCATAGTTTCCGGCTTCAAGTACGTAGGCGCGAGCATTGTCGGCATCATAGGATGCCATGTCTTCATCTTGGAACTCGATGTGCACGGTTTGTGATTCACCAGGCTTGAGCTCCTTCGTCTTCTCGAAGTCGATGAGATTCGCACTGGCCTTTTCAATACCGCCATTGGTATACGGCGGATTGTAAAACACCTCAACCGTATCTTTGCCCGCAGCATCACCAGTGTTGGTCACGGTCACGTCAAAGCTCACGGCGCCGTTCTTGTACGTCACGTCACCCATCGACTGATCAAACGTCGTGTAACTCAAGCCATAACCGAACGGATATTGCACCACGGCGTCGTAATCGATGGCGCCTTCATCGTCGGCGGTTTCGTAATACTTGTAGCCAACGTAAATGTCCTCGACATAATTGACGAAGCTCGGCACTACATGCAGATCTTGGCCGGCAAAGGCGGTATCCACAGCGAATTCATCCATATTGCTGTACTGGAACTGACCAAAGTTGTTTGACCAGGGAGCGGCGGAGAAGTCGCGCAGGAACGTATCAGTGGCACGGCCGGAAGGATTGACCTTGCCAGCCAAAACCTCGCCAAGTGCCGTGAAACCAGTCTGACCAGCCGGTGGCGCCCACAGCACGGATTTGATCTGCGCATAATCGTCAACGAAATTCAGATTAAGCGTATTGGCGCCGTTGTAGACCAACACCACATTATCGAAATTCTTCGTCACTAGATCAATCATGTCGCGCTCGCTCTTGGAGAGTTCAAGATATCCCTGACCGGCTTCGAAATCGTTGTAATCCGCGGAATTATTGTGATAAACAGATACAGCGTCGCTGGATTCGTCCGGGCCGGTGATGGCGCTATCTCCCGGGCCGAACTGACGGTTCTTGCCTGTATCGGACATGTTGCTCGGCAAATCGAAGCATTCGCCGCCTGTGCGAGCCAACACCACTACCGCAGTGTTGGAGAATGACTTGGCGTTGGCGATGAGCTCATCGGAATACGTGCTGGCGGGCGGCTCGGGCAGCGTCCAATCCTGATTGCCGGCATCGTTCGCCGGGCGGTCGGCGCGGTACGACGTGTAGAAGTCAGATAGTTCGGTATTGGTTTTCAGGCCGGCATCCGCCATACCCTGCAAGATCGACGTAGTCGGATACTGGTCATTCATCGAACCGGAGCCGGTACCGCCATAAATCGGATTGGTGGAGGCCCAGCCGAACACGTTGACATTCTTGGTGTTCAACGGCAGCGTGTCACTGTCGTTCTTCAACATCACAATGCCTTCACGCTCGATATCTGTGGCGAGTTCCTTGGTTTGAGCGCTCGTCTCTTCAGTAAGCGTGCCGCTGCCGGAAAGCAGAGACAGCATCGTGTTCAGTGGACCGAACAGCATCATGCTCAGCGCAACAATGGTTGCGACAGCTGCTGCAATCCACGTCTGTGAGTGAACAAGTTTGCGAACGCCCTGATTATGCACAGTTCGCTTGTTAATGGCGATGGTCAGCAACAAAGCCAGAACAATCGTGATGCCAATGGCAATCAGCTGTGCACTGATGGATTGCAGTGTGCTGATGACATCTGAGAAGTTGATTCCCAGCATGTTTTCTCCTTCTTATCATCTCTGCCGTCAACGATTCTTCGGTGACGTTGAGCGGTTGCTATAAGCGATGGATTAAGGCGTCAACGCCTTGTTTTGCTTATGTTTTGACAATAAGAAACGAGGGAATTGTACTGGTAATTCAGGTGCGTAAGCGGTGGATGAACGTACGCGAATGGTAACAATCAGGGTTTAGGTAGAATCAGTCCTAAGTCGAAAATGTCATTATCGGTGGTAATCGCCAAATCGCCACCGAGTCGTTCTGCAATCATGCGCATGCTTGTGATGCCGTATCCGTGGGATGCGGCATCGGTTTTCGTGGTGCGTAAGGTGCCGTCATCATCGCAATGAATGGTGTTGTAGTAATTCGAAATATGGATGTTGACGAGGTTTCCTCGCAGAACGGCGGTTAGCTTGATGACTCGTTGTTCCGGATTCTCCAGTTTTTCCACAGCCTCGATGGCATTATCGAGGGCATTGCCGAAAAGCGAATAGATATCATAGTCGCTCATCCAATCTACGCAGGCGGCATCGGCCATATAAGTAAAATGAATGTTCTTGCGTGCGGCTTCCAAACTTTTCTGAGTCAGCACCACGTCGAATGCCGCGTTGCCGGTTTTGGCAATGTGATCATATGTGGAAACTGAGTCTGCGATTTCATCAAGAATCTGATGCGTTGCATTGACACTATTAGTGGTACTGGAGGCTTGCGATGTAGCGGCCCGTAATCTTGCGATCTGATGTTTGAGATCGTGATAGTGCACGTTGGTGGTTTCGATGGTGTCTTTGAGCTGTTCGTAATAATTGGTGCGCAGACCGTTCATGTGTTGCACGAATGCGAGTTCATCGGTAAGCGCTTGGCTGTGCGCCACTTCTCCGAACAGCAACAGGATGATAATGCAGGTCAATGCGGAGATGGCGCGAATCGCAAACTCTGTCGGATCATCGAGATTCTTGGCGTATGCATATGAACTGAGACCAATAGTGACCGCTAGTGTGCTGCCCGTTAGCGCGGCCAAGGATGCCGGTGAACTCAGACGAGCTTTTGCTACGTCAAAAGTGCGGATATACCAATGCCAAAACGCTGCATATACGCAGATGAACACGACGATGCGTATGAGCTCGTTTACCAGCCATGATGTCAGTACTGCAAAGCCGGACAGCGAGGCGATACCGGCAACCGCCAATTCCATGATTTCTTCTGTTGCGGCGGCAACATGTTGCACCGCGTATCCGCAGATGGCGATGCCGCACGCCAACTGCCAGTCGCATCGGCAAATCAGACGTATGAGCGCTATGGATATGACGAAAATCAATGAAAAATTGAGAATGGAGCGCTGCATAGTACTTATGGCTATGGTGCATTGCACACATAGTAGAGCGGCCAGCATCATCACCGGAATCGCTATCATCGTGCGTTTTTTGGCTCCAGGAGAGCGAGCAGGCGCACGCAGCGCGAACAATAATTGCGCTACCAGAAGTTCAAGGGATGCAGCTTCCATGTTGAAGAGGTTCAGCAATGGTGCCGTGCCGAAGAACACGTCCGGGAATTCCAGCCAGCTCATCATTATGCGACTCCTGAGGAAATTGCAATAGCCCTAAGGATCTCTTGTTTCTTTGAGCGGCTTACTTCAATGCGATGGTTGCCCACGGTTATAGTATTGCCTTCCAAACCGGTAATGTTGTCGATGTTGACCAAGTACCAGCGATTGCAGCGCATGAAATTACCTGACTGCAATGCCTGCTCGGCTTGGCCGAGTGTGCCTTTGACCGTGTAATTGCCTTCGGCTGTGCAGTAGGTGATGTAGTGGTCTTGCACTTCTACATAGTCGATGCGATCAATAGGCACTACGTGCACGGCATCTCGAGTGATGAGCTTGATTGTGCTGGATCTACGCCGTTCCATGCGTTGTAATGCTTTGCGCATCACCATAGCGAAGCTGTAATAATCCACTGGTTTGACCACAAAATCGAGTGCTTCGACTTCATAGCCTTTAATGGCAAGCTGAGCCATATTGGTGACGAATACGATGATGGTTGCCGGATCGGTTTCACGAATCACTTTTGCGGCTTTGATGCCATCGACTTGCTGCATTTCGATGTCAAGGAATATGACATCATATTCCGGCTTGTAATGATGTAGGAGTTCTGCGGCATCAGCAAAGGCAGTGATGGTTGCGTCCAGCTGTCGTTCGCCAGCAAAGCGTGAGATGAAGGCGCTGATTTGTTCGCGTGCCTCGATATCGTCGTCGACTACAGCAAACGCAACCATCATCACTCCTTTGCATTGGTGGGCTGTATTGCTGTAATCACCATACCAATGGTGGTGATGCGCCACTGAGCGGTGCTGTCACACATGCCCGATTTCGCGGGCGGGATTGCCGGCGACGATGCTGCCCGCCGGTATATCGTGAGTCACGATGGCGCTTGCGCCGACGATGGCACCATCTCCGATGGTCACGTTCTGCAACACAATGGCGCCTGCGCCAATCCACACATGTTTGCCGATGATGATGGGCAGGCTTATGGTGGTGGCGCGGTCCATTGGATTCTTGCTGTGGTTGATGGTGATGAGCTGCACGTTCGGGCCGATGAATGTGCCATCGCCAATAATGATGCCGCCGCGGTCCATCAGCGTGCAACCCCAGTTGATGAACACACCTCGGCCGATTTCGATATTATGCCCGAAATCCGTGTAGAACGGCGGGTTGAAGCGGAATGATGGGTCAACCGGGTGGCCGACGATGCGCTCGAATAGGGTGTGTGCCTCCTGCTGCTCGTGGTATCCGGTGTTGAGCTCGGCGCAAAGGCGCTTGGTTTCGTTGATGATGGTGGCGATGGCGCAATAGCCGGGATCGCATGGGTTGACCGGCTTTCCGGTGCGGTCGCGCTCGAGAATATCGGCTGCTTTAGTGGTCATGATGGCTCCTTGGTCGTGTGCTGCCATCATTGAACCGCGCAGGGTTGGTGCTGTCTAATACCTATGGTTTATGTGCTTGCATGCCGGCGGGGCATGAGAGCACTGCATTATCTATCGCTGCTCTCCCTCAGTCAGCCGATGGCTGACAGCTCCCTCACCAGAGGGAGCCAAGTATGTATGGGGTTTCAGTCATGCAAATATGGACAGCTCCCTCACCGGAAGGAGCCGAACTTACGGAGCCGGAAGGCTATTACATGGTTTGCAGGAATTTGGCGAATGCGGCGGCTGTAGGGGAGGCCGTGCCCTGCTTCTTCCACACCAGCACCGAACTGCTTTCCAATGGTGGTGCAAGACGGATTCCACGCACGCCCGGATAGGTGGTGTCGTGGTCAAGGCACAGGTACAGTCCGAGGCCGCTGGCTGCCATTGCCGCGCCATTGGCTGGCAGATTGCAGGTGCCGGCGATGTTGAGATGCGGGGCATAAGGCCCGAACCAGTTCAGTACCACGCGGCGCACTGGTTCACGCGAGGGCAGGAGCAACGACTCGTTGGCTAGGTCAGCGGGGGAGAGGTGATCGTGGGTTTCAAGTGGATGGCCGTTCGGAATCATCGCGCACCAATGTTCGGTGATATTGGTGCGTAGGAATTCATAGCGGCTGGTATCCACCGGGTCGGCGAGCAGACCGAAATCCAGCAATCCCTGTTCAAGCTGATCTTGAATCACATCCGCAGTGGTGCTGACCACATGGAAGCGCACGCCGGGATGCAACGTGCGGAAGGCGGCCATACGGTCGGCGAGGAATGTCATAGCGCGCACTTCGCCGCAGCCGGCCATAATGTCGCCGCTTAATTCGTAGCTGGACTGCTTGAGTTCAAATTCCGCCTTGTCTGCCAAAGAAACAATGGTTTGCGCACGGTCGCGCAACAGTCGGCCTTCTTCGGTCAGTGTGATGGTATGACTGCCGCGCTCGAACAGGGTGACGCCGAGCTCCTCTTCCAGCTGCTTCAATTGCCGGGAAAGCGTCGGCTGGGAGATGCGCAGCAGTTGTGCCGCCCATGTAATGTTGCCTTCTTCGGCCACCGCCAGAAAATACCTGAGCACACGCAATTCCATAACTTCCGCTCCCTTTTCGGCAGATTCGACGCATCCATTGTAAATGGATAGACTTTTCTGGGAGAAGAATGCGCTGACACATTGTCACCGATGTGGCGGTGAATCCCAAATGCCGGGTAGGGGAGGGCATATGACCAGAATTTTGGTTGTGGAAGATGAGCAGGCACTCAACGACATCACCTGCGATACCCTGCGCGACGCCGGCTATGAAAGTGACCGGCTGCCTTAACGCAAACCGAGCGTTCGATGCGATGCATGGAACCCTCTACGATCTGGTGGTTTCCGACATCATGATGCCCGGCGTTGATGGTTATGAGCTGACCGAGCGCATCCGTGCGATCGATCCGAACATTCCTATCATCGTCATGACCGCGCGCGACGACATCATGTCGAAGCGTCGCGGATTCCGTGCCGGTATTGACGATTACATGGTCAAGCCGGTTGATTTGGACGAGTTGGTGCTGCGTATCGAAGCGTTGCTGCGGCGTGCACGCATCGCCGAGGATAAGCGGCTGACTATCGGATCGTTCGTTATGAATGCCGATCAGATGACCGCCATGCTGCAAGGTCAGGAGATTGCGCTGACCATGCGTGAGTTCAATATGCTGTACCGCCTGCTGAGCTACCCGAAGCAGGTGTTCTCCCGTGCTCAGCTCATGGAGGAGTTCTGGGATTCTGCCGATGCGGGGAGCCTCAGGGCTGTGGATGTGTACATTACCAAGCTGCGGCAGAAGCTTGCCGATTGCAAGGATTTTGATATTGTCACCGTGCGTGGTCTCGGATACAAGGCGGTGCCAAGGTGAGCAAACGGTTGAGCGGAAGCAACAAGCCGGCTTTGGGCAAGATGTCCGTCCGCGTGGTGCTGTGGTCGTTTCTGGTGTTCGTACTGGCTGCAGCCGGCCAGACGAGTCTGATTGTCTGGCTCCCGCGATGGTTGCCGGAAGCAAACCGTTGGTATCTTGCCGTAGTGATTCTTATATATTGGCTGCTGCTGGCCATAGCATTCGCAGCGCTGATTGGCCGGCAGATCAATAACCGGTTGGAACAGCCTATGCGCGAATTGGGCGAGGCTGCCGGCCATGTGGCTCAAGGTGATTTCTCCGTATATGTGGCACCTCGACATGTGGAGGGCACCCGGCAATGGAATTCCACGGATCAGATGTTCGCTGATTTCAACACGATGGTGGCCGAATTAGGCAGCATTGAGACAATGAAGAACGATTTCGTGTCCAATGTGAGCCATGAAATCAAGAATCCGCTCGCAATCATCACCACGCACGCCAAGGCACTGGAGCGTGACGCCATCAGCGATGATCGGCGCAAGGCTTATGCGCATACCATCGTTGATGCTTCCATGCGGTTAAACACATTGGTCACGAACACGCTGAAGCTGAACAAGCTCGAAAGCCAGAGCATTGTGGCGGAAGCCGCTGACTACGATGTTGCGAGCCAACTTACCGATGCTGCATTGGCACTGTACGATCTGTTTGCCATCAAAGGCATTGCATTGGAACTCGACGTGGAAGATCATGCCACCGTGCATGCTGACCCTGGCATCGTGAGTCTCATCTGGAGCAATGTGCTCGGCAACGCCTTGAAATATACCGAGCCGGGCGGTCATGTGAAATTGCGTCAAACCTCAACATCGAGCGGAATCACCGTGGAAATCATCGATGACGGCTGCGGTATGAGCGAGACCGAAGCCGCTCACATATTCGACAAGTTCTATCAGGGCGCGACTGCGCATGCTGCTGAAGGCAACGGTTTGGGCATGGTAATGGTCAAGCGCGCGGTTGATTTGAGCCACGGAACAATCACCGTGCGCAGCAGTCAAGGCTCCGGCACCACCGTCACCATTACCCTGCCTGCTGCAGCCGGTTTTTAATATAAGACCAACAATTCTTCAACAGTCGGCCAACATAACGCCCGTACGGTAGGCATCATCATCCCAACGAACATGAGTCAAGGAGTTTGATGATGACCACAGCACAGACCGCAGCCCAGACTACAGCGCAGACCGCAAGCACATCCGCTAACGATTACGTCGGCTATGAATGCCTGACTGTCACCGCCACGCCTGAGAGCAGCGCCATGCTCGCAGACGGATACCGTGCATTCGGCTGGGAGCTGCAGGACGCCTCCCCGCGAACGCTGCGTTTCCGCCGTCCGCGAGCCATCGACAACAAAATCGAACTTGTCCGTTTGCAGCGCCGTTTCGAAGCACAATCCGCGCAAATCGCTGATTTGGATGCTGCTCCGGCACGCAACAGCCGTATCGCCGGGCTGAGCTTGGGGCTCATCGGCTGCGCATTCCTTGCCGGCGCAACGTTCGCTTATCTTGCCTCCATGTTTGCGCTGATGATTGTTCTTGCCGTCCCCGGTTTCGCCTGCTGGATCGCCGCATACCCCGCCTGCCGTGCCATTGCCGCATCATCCAGCCGCCGCAACGCGCAGACCATCGAGCATCTCTACGACCTCAACGACGACGTGTGCCGCAAAGCAAGCGCATTGCTTGCATCATCATTGTCCGAGTAATCGAGGTATGTTGCGCTATTGCGAAGCGCGTATGCCGCATGGTGTTGAAGAGGGGATACCACACACAGTATGACAGGGAAGCAGCAGACAATAACCGCTAAGCAGCGCACATCGATTTTCGCAGTACTGCTGGCCGCGTGCATCGCCGGCGCGTTCGCACAAACATCACTGACCACCGCGCTGCCGGCCATTATGACGAGCCTCAATATTTCCGCAGTGCTCGGCAACTGGTTGACCAGCGGTTTCTCGCTGGCGATGGGCGTGATTATTCCAGCCACCGCGTTCATGATGAAACGCTTCAACACCAAGCCGCTGTTTTTGACCGGTCTTGCGCTGTTCGCCGGTGGTTTGCTGCTGGCCGCAGTTTCGCGCAGTTTTCCATTGCTGATGGCGGTGCGCATCATTCAGGCATTCGGCTCGGGCATCTCCCTATCCATGACGCAGGTGATCATTCTCGCGCTATACGCCGAATCCGGCGTTGGTGCGGCAATGGGATTCTATGGGCTTGCGGTTTCCGCAGCGCCGGTGATCGCACCGACGATCTCCGGCATCATGGTCGACCATTGGGGCTGGCAGTCGATTTTCTGGGTGTCTGGTGGCATCTCGGCGCTCGTACTGGTGATTGCGTTCCCGGTAATGCGCAACGTACTCACCACATCAGCTAGCGCGCATCTTGACATACTCTCGTTTATTCTTGCAGCCTTCGGCTTCGTCGGGCTGCAGCTCGGTTTCAGTAATCTTGGCGTGGCTCCTGCATTCAGCTGGCAGGTCCTTGGCGCGCTCGCCGCGGGTGTCATCTGCCTTGCCGTGTTTGTTGTTCGTCAGCTCAAGATTGATCATCCGCTGCTGCAGTTGCGCATTTTCGCCACGCGAGACTTCACCGTGGCGGTGCTGCTCAGCATGTTCCTGTATGCGGTGCTCATCGCTGGTTCCACAATCCTGCCGATTTACATGCAGCAGATGGATGGAGCCACGGTGACGATATCCGCGCTCGCCATGCTGCCCGGCTCGTTGGTAATGGCAGTCTCTTCACCGGTCACCGGGCGAGTGTTTGACCGATTCGGCATCCGCCCGCTGGCTATCGGCGGCATGGCCTTGCTGGCCGTTACGATGATTCCGTTTGGTTTCCTGACCGATACCACGCCGATTTGGTGGATTGCCGTGGTGCTCGCCGTGCGCTCGGTAGCTGTGGCAATGGTGATGATGCCGGCTGCAACCTGGGGCTTGGCCTCGGTGGAACGCAAGTATGCCAGTGATGCCAGCGCATTGTTGACTTCGCTGCGCACGATTGCCGGAGCGCTCGGGTCCGCGGTGTTCGTGGCGGTGATGGTCGCCTGCGGCAATAATCCAAGTGGCGTATCGATTGCTTTCTGGGCAATGATCGTCGTGGCTATAGTAGGCCTCGTCATGGCTGTGGTGTGCTGCCGTCGCTCTTCAATGAATTGATGAGCTGTGCGATGATGTCCGGCAATATGGAGCGGCTCAGCCATGTGATATTTTCCGGAGTGAATACCGCTGGTGCTTGCGCAAGGATGCCGAGCATGCCGCTGGATGCGAATTCCAACACAATGCGTTGACCTGGATTGAGTGGCTCCGGATCGCAGCCAAGCGCCGCCAGCCAGATTTCGATGACATGACTTTTCAGCTGGTTGGCCAGTCCTGTAGAGCCATGCGGTCCGGCGATAAGCGCCAGCTTTCGGATGCTGGCAACGCGTTGTGGCGTGGCTATGCTGGCGATGGCATAGTCACGTATGGTATCAATTCCTTCATCCTGCCGAATAATATGCGCGATAAACGCGGTGATATCCGGATCTCCATAGATCGAGACGATGGCGTCGTCGGCAAGTTCGGGAATGTTGCCATAATGGTAGTAGAACGCGCTGCGGTTGAGTCCGCTCAGGCGAGTGACGTCGCTGATGGTGATTTGCGCATACGGTTTCTGCTCGAGCAGTTGCCAAAACGCCTCCTGCATTCTTTCTGGTGCACTTTGCTCACCTGTTTTCGGTCGTGCCATGAGTGCCTCTTCTTGCTGCTGCCAGACTCCAATCAATAACTCAACATCGTATCGTGTTTTCCGCATGATACCGCGGCTTCAAAGTAAAAACTCAACATAATGCTGAATTACGTGGATTTTATTACCCAACAGAGTGATGTATTTCTTGTATCGCGACATAATGAATGCCATCGCAAGAGAGGACTTACATACCGTGGCTTTCCTTGAATTCCATGATGTAGTGCGACAGTACGGCAGCGGCGAATCCGCAGTACTGGCGCTCAACCATGCCAGCTTCGACATCGAACAGGGCGAACTCGCCGTTATTCTTGGCGCATCCGGCGCCGGAAAATCCACCACGCTGAACATTCTGGGCGGTATGGATCGCGCCACCTCGGGGTCGGTGATCATCGATGGCAAAGACATCACCAAAGCCAACGAATCCCAGCTCACCGACTACCGTCGATTCGACGTGGGCTTCGTCTTCCAGTTCTACAACCTCGTGCCCAACCTGACGGCACTCGAAAACGTGGAACTCGCTTCGCAAATCTGCCCGAACGCTCTTGACGCCCGTGAAACCCTCGCCAAAGTTGGTCTCGGCAACCGCCTCGCCAACTTCCCGGCACAGCTCTCCGGAGGTGAACAGCAGCGCGTTTCCATCGCACGAGCTCTTGCCAAGAATCCAAAGCTGCTCTTGTGCGATGAACCAACCGGCGCACTTGACTACAACACCGGCAAAGAAGTGCTCCAACTCTTGCAGGATTCTTGCCATCAGCATGGCATCACTGTGGCACTGGTGACTCACAACTCGGCACTTGCCCCGATGGGCGACCGTCTGATTCGCTTCCGCTCCGGCAAAGTCACCGAAATCACGCGCAATCCGAACCCCACGCCTATTGCGGATATCGAATGGTAGGGGAGCGGCAGGAACACTCATGAAGAAAACGGCACTCTGGAAAGACGCATGGCGCGCCATCGCCGGCAATGGCAAACGCTTCGCCGCCATGCTTGTGATAGTGGCGGTCGGCGTAATGATGCTTGGTGGCCTCAACGCCATAGCCCGGGATATTCGCGGTGGCCTCGATGAATTCTTCGACACTACAGCCATGCATGACGTCTCCATCATCTCCACTCTCGGCTTCGATGATGACGATATTGATGCATTGCAGCAGGTCGACGGCATCGCCAAAGTTGCCGGTGAACACTCGGCCAGCGTGACCACGGCCATCGATGGCAAGCAATCCTCGGCAACAATCACCACTCTCAATAATCAGGGCGTTGAACAGCCATATCTCAAGGATGGCAGGTTGCCGAAATCGACCCATGAAATCGCAGTCACTGAGCAGTACTTGCGCGACAGCGGCAAGTCGCTGGGCGATACTTTGACCTTCAAGCCCGATGATTCCGGTGCTGCCGGAAGAGCTACGGGTGATTCGGAAGGTATGTTTGAGACCGACAAGTACACCATCGTTGGCACGGTGATCGACCCGAACGATATCGTGAACCCGTCCGGCCCACTGGCCTTGGTATCCGGTGCGAAAACCGTCTACCCGATGTTCGTCTCCGAAGATTCGCTCAACGATACTGACGCTCCGTACACGTCGGTAGTTATTACCGTGGCAGGCGCGAAAACTCTGAACACCTATGACGACGACTATCTCAACGCCGTTGATGATGCAGTCGCCAACATCGAAGCCATCCAAACGGCTCGCGAGCAAGCGCGCACCGATGCCATGCCCAAGGCCAAATGGATCATTCGCGACCGAAGTGCCGTGACCAGTTATGAGGATGTGAAAACCCAAACCGAAATGATTGCGCGCTTGGGCACAATGTTCCCGGTGCTGTTCCTCATCATCGCACTGTTGGTCAGCCTCACCGCGATCACGCGCATGGTAGAGGAGGAACGCGGACTCATCGGCACCTATAAGGCGCTCGGCTACACTCGCCACGAAATCATGCTCAAATACCTGGTGTATTCGGGCGCCGCATGCCTGTTCGGCGGACTGCTCGGCGATGTGTTGGGCCTGATTGGGCTACCGTTCATGTTCACGCGAAAAATCATTACTGACATATATGTGCTGCCGAACTATCCGCTGCTGGTTGACTGGCGGCTTGCCCTCGGTGGTGTGCTGCTGTTCGTGGTCATTATTACCGGTGCCGCGATGGTAGCTTGTGCTGGATCGCTGCGATTGGAACCGGCCGAACTCATGCGCCCCAAGGCACCTAAGGCCGGCAAAACCATCTTCCTGCAGCGCATCGGATTCGTCTGGAATCACCTGAGCTTCCTCGGCAAGGTGACCGCACGCAACCTGTTCCGGTACAAGTCCCGCGCGCTGATGGTCATCATCGGCGTACTCGGCTGCACGGCGTTGATGACTGCCGGCTTTGGCATGGGCAGCTCCGCCCTGACGCTGATGCCGCGTCAGCACAGCGAAATCGCACCATACGATGTGCTGGCTGTGACTTCTGCCGCTAATCACGATAAGGCTCAGAGCGCGCTGGATGATGATTCCGAAGTGAAATCCACCTTGCCGCTGCAGCTTGGTAGCGTCACGCTTGCGCCGGCGCAACAGTCCGGCTCTGATACCGCGGACGATGCGAAAATCACTGCACAACTGATGGTCATTCCAGACGGTAAATCAACAGACGGGTACATCAATCTGCAAACGTCAAATGGTTCACCCATCGAACTGGAATATGCGGATGATGCCATTATCGTGACCGCCAATGCCGCGCGCAAATTGGCGCTTGCCTCCGGTTCCACTGTGAACCTTACTGATCAGATGGCCAACACCGCCGACGCCACCGTGCATGAAGTTGCCCAGTACTACACCGGCAACCTGGTCGTCATGTCCCAATCCGCATATAAGCAGATGTTCGATGCGGATTACGTGCCGAACGCCGACCTCATCAACGTGCGGGGTGATGCGGACGTGCAAATCGCTTTCGCGGATGATTTGGCCGAGCAGAGCGAATACCTGTCGGTAACGAGCTCCGCCAAGCAGGAGCGCGACTTCTCGAAGAGCTTCCAACTGTTCTTCGTGATGATCGGCTTCATCGTGATCATGGCCGCGATCTTGGCTGTGGTGGTGCTCTACACGCTAGCCAGCACGAACATTTCCGAACGCGAACGCGAGCTGGCCACCATCAAGGTGCTGGGTTTCCGCAAGCGTGAGGTGCATGGGTATGTCAATAAGGAAATGTTGCTGCTGAGCGTCATCGGCATCGCGATCGGTATGCCGTGTGGACGCGGACTGCTTGGCTTCCTGGTGAGCCAGTTGGATTTGCCGGGCATGAACATCGTGCCGAACGTGCCCTGGTTCTGCTACGCGGGCGCGGCTGCGCTGGCGCTCGCCTTCACGCTGCTGGTGAGTCTCGCCACCAACCGCTCCCTCGACCGCATCGACATGGTCGGCGCCCTAAAAAGCCCGGAGTGATGCAATCCATTTGTCGAGTCGACGGCTAATTCGTGTGTATTTCTTCGTAAGTTCGCGCAACTGACGGGTGCTGCGCGAACTTACGAAGGATTTCAGGGGTGAAATTGTTTGTATGTTCGCGCACCCCTTGTGATTGCGCGAACATACGGATGAGTGGAAGTCACCAAATGCGCCCTGTCGCATCGGTGCGCCGCTCGTAATAGGGGTGTGCGCGGGCCATAGGTACATTGGCCTCAAATAGTTTTCGTACCAGAGGATTTCGTTGCTCAACCTCTTTGTAATTAGTGCGAATGATTGTGGTGACTCCTGCCTGCTTGAGATAATCTTCGCGTTGACGTTCATCGTGCACAACTTGCCGAATGCTGCGCTTGTTGGTCATAGTTGGATTGACATATTTATCTGTCCCGTCGAATTCCAAAACAATAACCCTTCCATCTTCGGTATGCCATACAAAATCAACCCGAATATTGCCGGTTGGCGATGCGAATACATGCTGCAATTCCGGAACAGCGAAACCTTCATCAAGGATGATGCCGTAGCAGAATGATTCACCGCCGTTTTCATTAAGTGGGTTTGCGTAATATAGCAGTCGAAGCACCGGTCCACAGTCTTTTTGCAATGAATCGCAGACCTCCAGTATCTGCTCGCGAGTCACGATTCCCTGTCGCAGGGCCGAATCAAACAAGGCCATCGCATATACGAATGGGTAACGTAGACCGCAGTCGACCAGTGTACGAGCCGGACTCGTGACAGGCATGATATTAGTGATTACAGCATTGCCCGGAAGCGTGGTTTCAATATCGCCAATGGAAATCAGAGCGGGGTCTGCAATAGCGGTATGGAATTGTTTGTTGATCCGGTAGTGAACGGCATTGCATATAGGCGGATGTCTCATGACTATGCGTTGAATATTGCCATGCACTCGTTTGGAATTGCCGCTTGGCGCAGCCAAGAATATGGTTCCGTTGCGATTCAAATTCCAGCTATATTCCAAATTCAGTATGGCCGCTGCGCTAATGCCGGCAAACGTTCTGTTTGGATACTGCATTGATATTGTTCGTATGACATGCCGATGCTGCTCTGATGGGGTGAGTGTATCCCAGTAGGTGCGTCGAACATAGACATTTCTATGCGGACGAACCAGCAATCCGTTGTGAAGTCGTGTATATACGGCTTGTCGATCCGTCTCGTTGGAAGGATAAAAGCATCGGAGGTTGTTCTCTGCTTCATTGCAAAGACGTTCAATGGCATGGTGCGTGTTCATATGACCATGATGAAGAACGGTTCATGGCAGAGACAAGTGGAATCAGGTCATGTGGATAACGGTTGTTTTCACGGCGTGTTGCAGGTCAGATGTGGATAACTCAATGCGTGACAGCGTTTTTGGCAAGTGGCTAGCGCTTTTTTGTTTGTAAGTTCGCGCAACTGACGGGTGCTGCGCGAACTTACGAAGGATTTCAGGGGGTGAAATCGTTTGTATGTTCGCGCACCTCTCGTGATTGCGCGAACATACGGATATTTCGTTTATTTTTCGTGGAAAGAGAAGAGTGAATGGGGCCTCTGTGCGCGCACGATGCCTATGTTGCTCTGTACCGGATTGATGTGAAACCATTAGGGTGCGGAAAGGTGGTGCAATGCTTGGGATAATGGCCTCTCTGCCTGCCTATAATGGATTGCCAGAGGGGCCATTATTGTGAGGAGCTGGATGATATGGCTGCAGGGCGTCGTGGGCGGTTGAGCGCCAGCGAACAGGCTCGTATGAAACGTGTTTATACTAGGCGTCGTGCTGTGGTTGCCGTATGCGCAGTGCTGGTTCTTGTCTTGGCTGGGTTTAGCACGCATGCGGCGATGGGCGGTTGGCGGCGCGAAGTAGCAGCGCAGCCCGGGGCAATGGCGCAAACGGCATCTCAGCAGCCTGTCGCTATAGCTGATGCTGATATGAAACGTGGTCGTGTGCCGCAGGTTAATCAGGAGGAAGCGGCGCGGGCTCGGTGGACCAATCCCACGGGCAGTCAGCCGGATTTGTCGCAGTACTCCAACTTGAGCGTGGATGTGAACCTTGCTGAGCAAAAAGTGTATGTGAAATCCAATGGGAAAACCATATATACGATGATTGCCAGCAGCGGTATGAATGATGCCACGCCGCGAGGTAATTATGTGATTCAACAACGCGGCACGCATTTCTACAACGCCTCCGAAGGCATGGGAGCTGATTATTGGGTGCGATTCCGAGGCAGCTATCTGTTTCATTCGGTACCCACAGGGCCTGAGGCTGGCGATTACATTGCCAGCGAAGGTGAAAAGCTTGGCCAGCCGGCTTCGCATGGCTGTGTTCGTCTGACCGTGGCTGATGCGCAATGGTTCTATAACCAGATTCCTGAAGGTACGCCGGTTACTATTGCGTGACAGCCTGTAACGGCTGCATGTCGTACATATGATTGTGTGGCAATTGTGTGCCGCGACTGAAATGTTGCGGCCGCAAAGTGGCTCGATCACTCATATGCCGGCATGCATACGCAACCCCGGTTAGTGCGCTGTATACCCGTTGTGGCATAATTGCCGAGGCAATTTTTGGGCATTGCCCTAGAAGTTTGATTTGAAAACAGGTGAATAACGTGGCACAGACTACCAATGACATCAAGAACGGTTCCGTCCTGAACCTGGACGGCCAGCTGTGGACCGTCATGAAGTTCCAGCACGTCAAGCCGGGCAAGGGCCCCGCTTTCGTGCGCACCACCATCAAGAACGTGCTTTCCGGCAAGATCGTTGACAAGACCTTCAACGCTGGCATGAAGATGGAATTCGAGACCGTGGACAACCGCACCCTCCAGTACTCCTACGAGGATGGCGACAACTTCGTGTTCATGGACATGACCACCTACGATCAGATCATGGTTCCGAAGACCCTCGTGGGCGACAAGGCCAAGTTCCTGCTCGAAGGTACCGACTGCCTCGTCTCCTTCCACGACGGCACCCCGCTGAACGTTGATCTGCCGGGCTCCGTGGTCCTGACCATCACCCACACCGAGCCGGGCCTGCAGGGCAACCGCTCCAACGCTGGCACCAAGCCGGCCACCGTTGAGACCGGCGCCGAGATCCAGGTGCCGCTGTTCATCAACGAGGGCGACCGCGTCAAGATCAACACCGAAGACGGCTCCTACACCGGCCGCGAGAACTGATTCTTTCCGCAGCACTGGAGGATTAGCAGCAGTATGGCACGTTCTACCGCGCGTAAGAGGGCTCTGAACACCCTGTATGAGGCAGATGAAAAGAGCCAGGATATCCTGTCTCTGCTCGATGAGCGCATCGCTCACCCGGGCGCTCAGACCCCGCTTCCTGACTACGCCATCGAAATCGTTCGTGGTGTGGCAGAACATCGTCGCCAGATCGATCGCACGCTGGACGATTACTCCACGGGCTGGAAGGTCAGGCGCATGGGCGTGGTCGATCGCAATATTCTGCGTATCGCCACGTGGGAGATTCTGTTCAATGAAGAAGTGCCGGATAAGGTAGCCATCGATGAGGCTTTGGCATTGGCCAAGACCTTGTGTGATGACGATGCCCCGGCATTCATTCACGGCCTGCTCTCCGCGATTTGCAATGCAAAGGATGCTGAGCCGGCTGATACCACAGCACAGAATCCTGGCGATGGCGATTCCGCCGATGCCGCTGATTCCGCAGCTCCGTCCGCTGATGATCAGCCGACGGAAGAATAGTCATTGATTGAAGCCTCCCCATTGTGGGGAGGCTTTTTCATGGGTAGACGGGCAATTGACCGTTGCTATCCAAGCCGGTGTGGTACCGGCTGCCCCTGCCAGCAGGGTGATTCTCAAGTCGTATTCGCATCAGGCGGCGTGTGAGTCTTAGCTGGCCGTTAACCTTGGTACGAATACCCGAAACAGCATAAGGGGGTTTTGGTGAGCCAGAACGAGTCCGGAACCATCGCTATTCCGATGTATGACAAGGACGATGCAGTCCTCGTTTTGGAAGACGGACAGGTGTATGTGGGAGAGCCGTATGGTGCCCTGGGCAAGACGACCGGTGAGATCGTCTTCGCCACCGGTATGACCGGATACCAGGAGACGCTCACCGATCCGAGCTACGATCGCCAGATCGTGGTGCAGACCTTCCCGCACATTGGCGATACCGGTGTGAACAGCGAGGATCCTGAATCCTCCCGCATTTGGGTCGCCGGCTATGTTGTGCGCGATCCATCCCCGAACGTGAGCAACTGGCGTGCCGAAGGCAGCTTGGACGATGACCTGAAGAAGAACGGCATCGTTTCCCTGAGCCACATCGATACCCGCAAGCTCGTGCGCCATCTGCGCTCCGCTGGTGTGATGCGTGCCGGCATCTTCTCCGGTGATGCTCTGCTTAATCCGGAAAACGGCAAGCTGCGTGACATCGACAGCATGCTTCAGGACGTGAAGGACACCCCGCAGATGCAGGGCCTGAGCCTTTACGATGAAGTCTCCACCAAGGAGATGTACACCATCGAGCCGTGCGGCGAATACGAAGGCAAGGAACCGCTGTACACCGTGGCTGCAGTTGACCTCGGCATCAAGGGTATGACCCCGCACCGTATGGCTGAGCGTGGCTGCCGCGTGCATGTGGTGCCGTCCACCATCACGTTTGAGCAGATCGAAGCTCTGAACCCGGATGGTGTCTTCTTCTCCAACGGACCGGGCGACCCGGAACAGGCCGGTCCGGAAATCGAACTGCTGCGCCGGGTTTTGGATGCCGGCTACCCGTTCTTCGGCATCTGCTTCGGCAATCAGCTGCTGGGCCGTTCCCTCGGCTTCGGTACCTACAAGCTGAAGTTCGGCCACCGCGGTATCAACCAGCCAGTCAAGGATGTGACCACCGGCAAGGTGGAGGTCACCGCTCATAACCACGGCTTCGCAGTCGATGCACCGATCGGCAAGACTGTGGACGCTCCATTTGAAAACGGCAAGTACGGTAAGGTGTTCGTCTCTCACATCGATTTGAACGATGACGTGGTCGAAGGCCTGCAGTGCGTGGACATCCCCGCATTCTCCGTGCAGTATCACCCGGAGGCCGCAGCAGGCCCGCACGATGCGGCCTACCTGTTCGACCGTTTCTGCGAACTGATGAAAAACAACCCGCGCGACGCTCGCGCCAACAACGCCAACATCAAGGAAGGTAAGTGATATGCCGAAGCGCACCGACATCAAATCCGTGATGGTCATCGGCTCCGGCCCGATCGTAATCGGTCAGGCTGCAGAGTTCGATTACTCGGGCACCCAGGCATGCCGCGTCCTTCGTGAGGAAGGCATCCGCGTCATCCTCGTCAACTCGAACCCGGCCACCATCATGACCGACCCCGAGATGGCCGACGCCACCTACATCGAACCGATTGCCACCCCGATTCTCGAGCAAATCATCGCCAAGGAACGTCCGGACGCACTGCTGCCGACCCTCGGTGGCCAGACTGCACTGAATGCCGCTATGGCACTGGGCGAGGCCGGCGTACTGAAGAAGTACAACGTCGAGCTCATCGGCGCATCCCTGGAAGCCATCGACCGTGGCGAGGACCGTGAACTGTTCAAGAAGGTCGTGGATGAAGCAGGTGCCGAATCCGCACGTTCCCGCATCGCTCACAGCCTTGAAGAATGCGATCGCATTGCCGAAGAGCTCGGCTACCCGCTGGTCGTGCGCCCGAGCTTTACGATGGGTGGTCTGGGTTCCGGCATCGCTCACGATGAAGAGGAGTTGCACCGCATCGCCGGCGCCGGCATCCACTACTCTCCGACCGATGAGGTGCTGATCGAAGAAGGCATCGAGGGTTGGAAGGAATTCGAGCTCGAGCTCATGCGCGACCGCAACGACAATGTTGTGGTTGTCTGCCCGATTGAAAACGTTGACCCGGTGGGCGTGCACACGGGTGATTCCATCACCGTGGCCCCCTGCTTCACGCTGACCGATCGCGAATACCAGAAGCTGCGCGATATCGGTATCGCTATCATCCGCGGTGTGGGCGTGGATACCGGTGGCTGCAACATTCAGTTCGCCATTCACCCGGACACCGGCCGCATCATCGTTATCGAGATGAATCCGCGTGTTTCCCGTTCCTCCGCACTGGCTTCCAAGGCTACCGGTTTCCCGATCGCTAAGATCGCCACCAAGCTGGCCCTCGGCTACACGCTGGACGAAATTCGCAACGACATCACCCAGTCCACCCCGGCTTCCTTCGAGCCGACCATCGACTACGTGGTCACCAAGGTGCCGCGCTTCGCATTCGAGAAGTTCCCGGGTGCCGATCCGACCTTGACCACCTCCATGAAGTCGGTGGGCGAGGCTATGGCTCTGGCAGGCAACTTCCAGGAGTCTCTGGGCAAGGCCATGCGGTCCATCGATAAGCGCCACATGGGCTTCAACTGGGATGGCGAGAAGCCGTCCGCTGAAGAAGTCGCCGAGTTGCTTGAAAAGGTGCATGTGCCGACTGAGCATCGCTACCTGCAGCTGATGCGCGCCATCTGGGGTGGTGCCACCGTCGAGCAGTTGTATGCGGCCACCAAGATCGATCCGTGGTTCTTGAAGCAGATCACGCTGATTAACGACATGGCCATGACCGTTCGCGCGGCTGAAACCCTGACGCCGAAGCTGCTGAAGAAGGCTAAGCTCGCGGGCCTATCCGACGTGCAGATCGCACACCTGCGTGGTCTGGGCGACGAAGGCGAGAACACCATTCGTGAACTGCGCTGGAATTACGGCATCCGCCCGGTCTACAAGACTGTGGATACCTGCGCCGCTGAGTTCGATGCCGCTACGCCGTACTACTACTCTTGCTACGCCGACGAAACCGAACTTCGCCCGCGTGAGCGCGAAGCCGTGATCATCCTTGGCTCCGGCCCGAACCGTATTGGTCAGGGCATCGAGTTCGACTACACCTGCGTACACGCGGTGCAGGAGCTCGGCAAGGACTATGACACCATCATGGTCAACTGCAACCCGGAGACCGTGTCCACCGATTACGACATGTCCGACCGCCTCTACTTCGAGCCGCTTACCTTCGAAGACGTGCTCGAAATCTACGAGGCCGAAAAGAAGATGGGCCCGGTCAAAGGTGTTATCGTGCAGCTCGGCGGTCAGACACCGCTCTCGCTTGCAGCTCGTCTGAAGGCTGCTGGCGTGCCGATCTTGGGCACCACGCCGGAATCCATCGACTTGGCTGAGAACCGTGAGCTCTTCGGCGAGGTGCTGAAGAAGGCTGAGATGAACGCACCGCGTTACGGCACCGCTCTGAGCCTTGAAGAGGCTATGGACGCAGCCCACCGCATCGGCTACCCGGTGCTGGTGCGCCCGAGCTACGTGCTCGGCGGCCGCGGCATGGAAATCGTCTACGACGACAAGCAGCTCACCAAGTACGTGGATCGCGCACTGGCCGAAGCTCAGGCCGATACTGTGGTTTCCGGTCGTCTGCCATCCCCGCTGCTCATCGACAAGTTCCTGCAGGATGCCATCGAAATCGACGTCGACGCACTGTTTGACGGTGAAGAACTGTACATCGGCGGCATTATGGAACACGTCGAGGAGGCTGGCGTGCACTCTGGTGACGCCGCCTGCACTCTGCCTCCGTCCACCCTGTCCGACGATCAGATTCGTCGCCTCAGGGAAGGTACCTATGCCATCGCTAAGGGTTGCCATGTGCAGGGCCTGATCAACGTGCAGTACGCCTTCATGGCCAACACGCTGTACGTAATCGAAGCTAACCCGCGCGCTTCCCGTACCGTGCCGTTCGCGTCCAAGGCCACCGGCGTGGCTCTGGCCAAGGCTGCAGCCCGCATCATGGCCGGCGAAACCATCGAAGACCAGCGCAAGAACGGTCTGCTGCTGCCCAAGGGCGATGGTGGCGTGATGCACCGCGGTCAGCAGGTGGCGGTCAAGGAATCCGTGATGCCGTTCAAGCGCTTCCGCACCCCGGTGGGCAAGACCGTGGATATTCTTCTCGGACCTGAGATGCGCTCCACTGGTGAGGTTATGGGCTTCGACCGTGACTTCCCGCACGCATTCGCCAAGAGCCAGCTTGCTGCTTACGAAGGTGGCCTGCCGACCTCTGGCAACGTGTTCATCTCCGTGAACGACACCGACAAGCGTCAGCTGCCGCTGCTCGCCGTACGTCTGGTGGAACTCGGCTTCAAGATTTGGGCAACCGAAGGCACCGCCTCCGTGCTGCGCCGTTACGGCATCGACTCCAACATTGTCGACAAGATCAGCACGCGTATGGATACCGATCCGGAAGCACCGGTGGTTGTGCACCATGCCGAAGGATCCGTGGGCAAGAACGTGGTTCAGCTCATCGAGGACGGCAAGATCGATATGATCCTCAACACGCCGAACTCCCGTGGCTCCCGTTCCGACGGCTACTCCATCCGTGCGGCCGCTATTGCCGCCGATTTGCCGCAGTTCACCACCGTTACGGAATTCCAAGCCGCACTGCTCGCCATCGAGGCCGTGAAGCATAATGATTACCAGATCATGAGCATCCAGGATCATTCGAAGCAGCTGTTCGAATTGGAGAGACAGGAGTTCTGATGGTTACCACTAGCGGCGAGGAGCTACAAGCTCAGCGTTCCGATTTCGGTTTACGATTGAGCAATTCGATGGCCAAGTATGGACCATTATGCGTAGGCATTGATCCACATCGAAAGCTCCTCACCGATTGGGGGTATAATGTCGACGCCGAAGGTGCCGAACTCTTCTCCATGCGTATGCTGCAGGCCGCTAACGGCAGAGCTGCAGCGGTGAAATTCCAGTCGTCCATGTTCGAACGTTACGGGTCCAAGGGATTCGAAGCGCTCGAGCGTGTGCTCTATGCGGCACGCCAGATGGGTGTTATCACCATCGTCGACTGCCTGCACGGTGGCCTGTCCACCACCATCTCCGCCATTGCCGACGCCTACTTCAAGCCGGGCGCACCAATGTTGGCTGATGCCATCACGCTGCTGCCATACTATGGTGCACGTTCCTTGAACGGTCTGATTTCCGAAGCATTGGAAAACGGGCGTGGTGTGTTCATTGCATCACTGACCTCGAACCCTGAAGGCATGAGCCTGCAGACGTCGATTCGTCAAAGTGGCGAATACAAGGGGCGTACCGTGGCCTATGGCATCGCATCCACCGCGCAGAAGCATAATGCCGGCATTGAAGGCATGGGTTCTGTGGGTCTGATTATCGGTGCGACCATCGGCCAGTGGATGCAGGATTCCGGTGTGGATCCCTCCAAGTTCACCGGCCCGATTTTGTCTCCCGGTTACGGCTGGCAAGGCGCGGAAGCCAAGGATCTGAAGACCGTGTTCAAGGGCACTCGTGGCAACGTGCTGGTCACGGTGTCCCGCTTCATTGCTTCGCATGGCCCGGATATCGCGGCGCTGAGCCAAGCAACCGAATCCATTGCCTTGGACGTGCGCCAGGCACTGCTTGAAGCCACTGTTGAAGGCGAGAATACCCAAACAAAATAACGTGGGTAATGGCTCTGTATATCTGCATAAGCGATATACGCATAAACGGGTCATAAGAATCCAGTCGGCGTGACTGCAAAACACGCACAGAATATATCGGCATTTCGTAATAACAATGCCGATATTTTCATTACGAATCCAGGTCGTTATCGAGGAGGAACTATGAGCGAACATGCGCCTACAGGCCGTTTGATTGTGCTGACTGGCCCGACCGCTGTGGGCAAGGGAACCGTTGAGGCGAAGCTGCGCGCCGACCATCCGGAGGTGTGGGTTTCGGTTTCCGCCACCACACGTCAGCCACGCCCGGGCGAGGTCAATGGTGTGAACTATTGGTTCCTGACGGAAGATGAATTCGTGGCTAGGGAAAAGGCCGACGAATTCCTGGAAACCGCCGTGGTGCACGGCATGGCTCACTATGGCACCCTGTTGAAGCCGGTCGAAGAACACTTGGCTCAGGGCGTGCCCACGATACTTGAAATCGATTTGCAAGGTGCACGTCGCGTCAAGCAGCGCGCCGCCGAACTCGGCCTTGAAGTAGTGTATGTGTTCATCGCGCCGCCGAGTTTCGAGGAATTGAAGCGCCGTCTCATCGGTCGCGGCACCGAAACCCCGGAGCAGCAGGCTCGCCGCCTGGAAACCGCGAAGGTCGAATTGGCCGCGGAAAACGAATTCGATGTGACCATCGTCAATAACACCGTCGACCAGGCTGCTGAAGATCTCTGGAACGTTATCGCCAAGGAATACGGCCTGTAAACGCCCCGCACATAGGCAAAGAACAGCTCCATACATTTATCGGCGGTTCTTACTTAACAAATCGGTGGAATGCTCCTACCGTATGAGGTATGAGCATTCCAACCAAATATCCAATGAAGCAATATCTGGCTGGCATCGTTGAAGCTCTGAAGTCCGCTCCAGGCAATGGTGCCAACCCCAATGATGTGGAAACCATTCGTTTCTACTCTGAACTTGGCAATGACGCGCCCGACTCGCAATGGCCGAACGTGTTGGTAGCCATCGCACATGTCACCAAGGCCGCTTCTTATGACCCGCAGGTCAAGAAAGCTTTCGCTGATGCAGGCGGTTTCGGCTATGTGAAAGATGCTCAGCACGCCATTATGGAGTCGTTGACCGTGGATGCTGAAAAACTAGTCGCCAAACGCGGGTGACCACAGCTAAGCACATGAAGCCCCTCACAAAGAGGGGCTTCATTGGTATTGCCTCGAATTACCGAAGCACAAGTTGCTGATGAAGGATCTCGGCACTGGTTTTCGCCGGCACTGTTCGCCAATCAATAGTTGAAGCCTCGCAATGCTCCGCGGTGTACTGATGCATCCATTCCAAGCATTCCTGTGTCTGAATGGCATCGCTTAATGCGCGGTGCTCCTCGTTGTCCGCAATGCCAAATCGCACGATGAGATCAGCCAAACGATGATGTTTGAACTCGGGGAACAATACTCGACTAATCTGCATGGTGTCATAATCCATGCAAGCAAACGGTGAACCTGCAATATGACGGGTGTTGTAATCAAGGAACCGCAAATCAAAACTGACATTATGGCCGACAATCGGTTCGGCAATGGATTCCCGCTGCGAATCGGCAGCAAGCCAATTGATAAACCGGGGGAGCACATCGTCAATCGGATCCAGATTCGCCACCATAGCATCGTTAATACCGGTCAACGCCGTGATCTGCCGGGGGATCGGACGCAGCGGATTCACCAGTTCCTGAAACTGTTCGACAATCCGCCCATCGCGCACGCGGACGGCACCGATCTCCGTAATCGCACAACGATTCGGGTAGAAACCGGTGGTCTCCAAATCCAGCGTCACATAATCGCGAGGAAAACCTAATACATCCAGTTCAGATGGTGCCTCGTGCTGCATTGCCTTGGTTCCATTAGGCCTTCCGAAAACAGTAATGCCGGAATTTGTCACGATGGCTCCTCGCTGCTGTAAGTATCAGTCCACATGGTTGCATGCATGCTGCACATGCTCGCTTGGATATTGTAACGGAATCGACATAGTAAGACCCCGTTGGTGTGGCTATATCATGCTGCTGAATCAGCTGACTACACTCCAACGGGGCCGAGGCTAGTGGAGCCGGATTGCGGGAATTACTTCGTTTGTTCGGTGATGATATCCTGCAGCTTATCGGTCAGATCGTTGAGTTCCTTTGATGGATTCGCGTTGTCTTCCGCATCCCTGAACTCATCGCTGAGTTTGGTTGAGGCATCGTAGGGGAACTGCAAATCATAGAATTTGCTGATGAGGCTATACATCTGGTCGTAGGCGTCGGTACCGTATTCGATGGTGTTCGGATCGCCCAACGTCTGCATTTGCTTGAGAATGTCGCTTGCCGAAGCTAAATAGTCCTTGAGTGATTTCGCATATTCCGGAATGCCGCTGACCTTGGAATCCGTGAGCTTATCCAAAGCGGCGGTGCATTCAGAAATGTAGGTATCGTACTCGCTGTAAAAACCGCTGTCATACAGTGATGCGGTAGGCGCTTCATCGCAAGCTTTAGTAGCTTCACTCATAGGCACGGCGGTGTCGGCAAGATTATTCGCCCAAGTGGAGAATTTCTTAGCCTTGGCCTGATACTTGTCAAACGCCTGCTTGACATCCTCATCCTTCTGATAGGCCTTCATCTGAGTGAACTGAGTGTTCGCATCATCGAATGCCTTCACCTTGGTTTTGATTTTGGCTGCATCATCCTTAGTGAATTTGGAGGATGAACTATACGACGTAGCCATAGCATCAACCAGGCTGGCGGAAACCTTGCTGTACTTCGTGTACATTGCCGTGGTTTGCTGGTGCGCGTCAATATAGTCGTCTTGAGTGAGCGAACCGGGCTTCACCACGAACACCACAATAAGAATGATGACGACGACAGCTGCAACAGCGCCAACGATGATGCCGATAAGCGACTTCTGCGAGAGTTTCTTCTTAGGTGCCGGAACGCCAGGTTGCTGTGGATAGCCGGGAATTGGATGGCCAGGTGGCACTGGTGCGCCGGGACGCGCAGGCATGGGCTGCTGCCATACCGGAATGTTGTGCCCCGGTTGTACAGGCTGCCCCTGACTATTCGGCGCGAATTGATGCTGATTGGGAATTGGCTGGCCCGATTGCTGCCAAGGCGCGGACTGCCCGGATGGTCCTTGAACAGGCTGCTGTGGGTAATAGTGCGGCTGGCCTGGCTGGTTAACCGGGCTAGTCTGGTTTGGCACCGGCTGTTGCCAAGATGCTGGTGATTGTTGCCAAGGTTGTGGCTGCTGCGGCTGCACCGGAACAGCCTGTTGTTGCCAGGGCTGAGGCTGACTCAGCTGAGGCTGATTGGGTAGCGGTTGCGCTGGCCCGGAAGCAGGTTGGGTATCAGGTGCTGGAGTTGTCGATTGATCGAACGGTATCTGCTCATTGCTGTGCTTGGCATCGTCTCTGGTATGTTCATCGCTCATGAACGTGAGTCCTTTCTCTCAGCATTCGCCTTAGCCCAACTTTGGACTCCCCAAAAGTGAATGCGTACACACAGCCTATCACCGCTTGTGATGGTTCAGAAGGCAACGGTGGTATTTCGCAGATTGCCAGAACAATGTGTGCGGGTTGCACGTTACGGCTGGTATGCCTCGTCATCGTATATATTGGTGTGGTTGGTACGGGCGGAAAGCGGGAATAACATGAAGCGGATTGTGGCGGGCATTGTGGCGCATGTGGACGCTGGAAAAACCACACTATCCGAGGCGCTGCTATATCGTTCCGGTGAGATCCGCAAGCTTGGCCGCGTGGATCATGGTGATGCCTTTTTGGATACGAATGCGTTGGAGAAGGCGCGAGGCATCACCATTTTCGCGCATCAGGCGTTGGTGGAACACGGCAATCTCAAGCTCACATTGCTGGATACGCCGGGCCATGTGGATTTTGCCGCCGAAACCGAGCGTGTATTGAATGTGCTGGATTACGCGATTCTGGTGGTCTCCGGTACTGATGGTGTACAGGGCCATACGGAAACGTTGTGGCGCTTGCTGGCGCGGTACCGTGTGCCGACGTTCATCTTCGTCAACAAATGCGATGCTGCAGGGTTTGATAGGGAAGCGGTGCTGGCGCAACTGCGCAAACGGTTAAGTGATGCGGTGTTCCCATTTCCGCAAATCGATGATTGTGCCGATGCCACAGTGGATTTCGGCAATGACGCTGAAGACATCGCCACGCTTGATGAGCAGGCGATGAATGAATACCTGGAACAAGGCGTAATAACGATTGAACGAGTACGTCGGATGGTTCAATCGCGTGAGCTGTTCCCCGTATACTTCGGCTCGGCTTTGAAGCTCGAAGGTGTGGAGGAATTCCTTGACGGCATGGAGGTATTCACTCGGGAGCCTAATTGGCCGAATGATTTTGGTGCGCAAGTATTCAAAATCGCGCACGATAATCAGCACAATCGTATGACATGGTTGCGCGTAACCGGTGGCGTACTGAAGGCCAAAGCAATGGTGAGCGGTAATGCTGCCGGCGCGTTTGCACAGTCGGATGGCGAACAGTGGCAGGAAAAAATCGATCAGGTACGTATCTATAACGGAGCCAAATTCGAGACCGTGACTGAGGTGTCGGCAGGCGGCGTGTGTGCGGTCACCGGTCTGACCCATACATTCCCGGGGGCCGGATTGGGTGCTGAATCCAATGCCGAAGCGCCGGCATTGCAGCCAGTGCTCACCTATACGGTATTGCCGGCCGAGGCAGCTGGTCTGTCTGACCTCGCGGCTTCCGGCAAAACATCAGCGACGGGGGAGCGCGGCAATACAGCGCCCGATGGTGAGGATACGGAAGAATCCGCTGATGCTCAGGAATCATCACCCACCGAGCCGGTGATGCGCCCGAAGTTTGATGATTTGACTTTGCATAAGGTACTTGCCGCCTTGCGTGAACTTGAGGATGAAGATCCGCTGTTGCATGTGGTTTGGGTGGAACGTCTGCAGGAAATCCATGTGCAGCTGATGGGTGCGGTGCAACTGGAGATTATTCAGCAGACATTGTCCGAACGATTCGGATTGGATGTGGTCTTTGGTGCAGGTTCGATTCTGTACCGCGAAACGATTACCGCGCCGATTGAAGGCGCTGGACATTTCGAACCATTGCGTCACTATGCCGAAGCGCATATTCTGCTGGAGCCCGGGGAGCCGGGCAGTGGCGTGAACGTAACCTCTGCTATGTCCGAAAACGATTTGGATCGCAATTGGCAGCGACTGATTCTCACCCATTTGACCGAACGTGAACATGTGGGCGTGCTGATTGGGGCGCCACTTACCGATATCAAGATGACCTTGGTGGCTGGCAAAGCACATTTGAAACATACGGAAGGCGGTGACTTCCGCCAAGCCACGTACCGCGCGATTCGCCAAGGATTGATGGAAGCACATGCCGGTGTGATTGGCCATCCGCAAACGCCGGTTGATGAACGCCCGGATACCAGTGAAGCGGGCAATTGCCGCATTCTGGAACCGTGGTATCGGTTCAGGTTGGAAGTGCCGAGCGAGATGATCGGCCGTGCGATGAGTGATATTCAGCGTATGGCAGGCACTTTCGATTCACCTGCTGATGATGGCGAATATGCGATGATTACGGGTTCCGCTCCAGTTTCCGAAATGCGTGATTACGCAATGGACGTCAGCCAGTACACGCATGGCCGCGGCCGATTCTCCGCAACTTTCGGCGGATACCGGCCATGCCATAACGAGAATCAGGTGATTCGCGCAGCGCAATATGATCCGGAATCAGACTTGGACAATACTCCGGATTCGGTGTTCTGTGCCCACGGAGCCGGCTACCCAGTCAAATGGTACAAAGTGCCCGAATTCAAACACCTCGATTACGCCTACCAAATCTGAGGGCGAACGAAGTTGTTTGACTCCAGGAACCGTTGAATATCGCGCATTTCCGGCATGTTGATGGAGTGCGCCATACCAGGGTAGATCTGCTCGGTCAGTTTGCTATGGGCAGCCCAGAAGTCACTCATGGCCTGTACATCGGCAACAGGGAAAATATCGTCGATTGCGCCGTGGCCATAGAACACCGGGCGTTGCAGGGTCTTGAGTTCTTCATCGCCGGGCATTGCGCCCGGAGCTAGCCAGCCGGAGCAGGAGACAGCGGCCGCATACCGTTCAGGGTTGAAGCGCAGCATATGGCAGGCCAATAGCCCACCTTGCGAGAATCCCAGCGTCACCACGGGGCGACTGGCAGGAATGTTCTCACTGACCCACGTATCGATGGCTTGCGCGGCTTCGAGCGCTTGGTGTTCGAGCGAAGTGCCTTCCGGCACGCCCTCGTGAGCCCAATCGCCAAACCATGTGTACCCCATGCCATAAGCGATAGGTGCCTGCAAACTGGCGTAATCAGCCGAGCCCGCGCCGCAATAGTTCAATAAATCAGGCAAATCATACTCATTGGAACCCCAACCATGCAGCAGCAGGAACACAGGAGCGGAATCCGGGCCCTTCAAACGGGTCAAAGCCTTCGTGATCTTCATAATTTCCATAGTCTAGTAGCCTCATCGCTCACACTGCACTCATAAGACCCTATAACCAACCTCTATAACCAAACGGTATCGTTGAGCGCTGAAATACTTTACGATTACCAGCGGGGGCTTGAATATATCGATTATTCAGCCCCCGAATCGTTTCTTGCACATGATGCCTTGTCCGATTGCGGCATCGTGATCATGATGAACGCCATTGAAGAGACTAAGAGACAACAAGACATGAGAGAGCTGAAGAGAAAGGAGTGCGTCCGTGGCTTTTGACTGGTCATTTGTACAACGCTACGCACCCTTCTTCGTCAACGGCACCCTAATGACCATATTCATTTCGGTGTTTGGCATCCTGCTTGCCATCGCAGTGGGACTGATTTGTGCTGGCATAGAAATCGCTCGTATTCCAGTGGCCCGTCAGATAGTGCGCGTGTACATTGAGCTGAGCCGTAACACCCCGCTGCTGGTGCAACTGTATTTCCTATACTTCGGTCTGCCCAAGCTGGGTGTGGTCTGGTCGGCCGAAACCTGCGCCATCGTCGGTCTCGGATTCCTTGGCGGCTCCTATATGGCCGAAGCCATGCGCGGCGGATTGGAATCAGTGCCGAATGTGCAGCGCGAAACCGCTTATGTGCTGGGCTTGACCCCACTGCAATCCATTACCCGAGTAGTGCTGCCGCAAGCCATTTCCACCGCGGTACCCGGACTGGTGGCCAACGTGATCTTCCTGTTCAAGGAATCCAGTGTGGTTTCCGCCATCGCGCTCGCGGACGTGATGTATATGGCCAAGGATCTGATCGGCATGTATTACAGCACCTATGAGTCACTGTTCATGTTGATCGTGGCCTACTTGGTGATTCTGCTGCCGATTTCCATCTTTGGCACATGGCTGGAGCGGAGGTTCGACTATGCACGGCGCTGAAATACTGCTTCAGCCGGGAGTCTTCCCCCGTTTGCTGCAAGGACTGTGGGTCACCGTTTGGATTGCCGGCGTATCTGTAGGCGTATCCATTCCCGTGGGCCTGCTGGTCGGCTAGCTGATGACATTGAAGAATCCGGTGGTGCGCGCCATCATGCGCGTTTACCTTGACTTCATTCGCATCATGCCGCAGTTGGCCTTGCTATTCCTCGCCTACTACGGTTTTGCCCGCTGGTTCGACTGGAATCTGGATGCCACCGGTGCTTGCGTGCTCGTGTTCATTCTGTGGGGCGGCGCGGAACTTGGCGATCTGGTGCGCGGTGCATTGCAGTCGATTCCCAAAGCGCAATACGAATCCAGCTATGTGCTTGGTTTGAGCCCGTGGCAGACGTTCTCCCGCGTGATTCTGCCGCAGGCTGTGCGCAGACTGCTGCCGGCCAGCGTGAACCTGGCCACGCGCATTGTGAAAACCACTTCATTGGCTGTGCTGCTTGGTGTGGTCGAAGTGATCAAGGTGGGCCAGCAGATTATCGACGCCAACCGCTTCCAATTCCCCACAGGCACCCTGTGGATCTATGGAGCAATCTTCTTCATGTACTTCATTGTGTGCTGGCCGCTATCCATCGTGGCCCGCCGTCTGGAAAAGAGGTGGTCACATGACTGAACAAACCCTGCCCAACGCAGTCAATTCCGAAGCTATTGCAGCATTCGAGACTTCCAGGCCTTCCGCGGTATCCGACTGCAAAGGTTTCGAAGTCAAGCATTTGGTCAAGCAGTATGCCAATGCGGACAAGCCGGTACTGGACGATATCTCCTTCAAAGTAGAGCACGGCACCGTGCTGGTGGTGCTCGGGCCCTCCGGCTCCGGAAAATCCACGCTATTGCGCACTCTCGCCGGTCTTGAGCCGATTCAGGGCGGCACCATCTCCATCAATGAGAAGGTAATTGACGAAGGCAAGCCCGGCACTGAAAAAGCCGGACGCTCCAATCGTTCCAGTGAATTGCGTACGCGCATCGGCATGGTGTTCCAAAGCTACGACCTGTTCCCGAACAAAACCGTGCTGGGCAACATTACGATGGCTCCGGTGCTCGTACAGAAGCGAGACAAGGCGGAAGTCGAAGCTGAAGCGCTGAAGCTACTCGAACGAGTGGGCCTTGCCGATCGCAAGGACGCATGGCCGCACGAGCTTTCCGGCGGTCAGCGGCAGCGCGTCGCCATCTGCCGAGCATTGATTCTGCACCCGGAAGTACTGCTGCTCGATGAGATCACCGCAGCACTTGACCCGGAAATGGTGCGTGAAGTGCTTGACGTAGTGCTTGAACTGGCCAAGGCCGGGCAGACCATGCTCATCGTGACCCATGAAATGCAGTTCGCCTGCGCTATTGCCGACCATGTGATTCTGCTGGATGGCGGCCACATCGTCGAGGAATCACATGATGCTCACGCGTTCTTTGCCCACCCGCAAACCGAACGCGCCCAGCAGTTCCTGCGCACCTTCGAATTTGAGTGACTTCATAACTGAACTGGATAACTGAATACCCATCACAACCAAGAAATAAATAGCAATAAGAGAGAAGGGAAGAGCCAATGACCATCAAGATTGGCAAAGCTTTCAAGACAATCATCGCCACCGGAGCGGCCCTGATGATGGCCGTCTCCGTGGCCGCATGCGGTCCGAGCGCCGGAACCCCGTCCGATTCCGCATCCTCCGATTCCAGCTCCTCCAGCTCCAGCGCAAACGCCAAGGCCCGCACGCTGGATGAGATCAAGAAGAGCGGCAAGATCAAGATTGCCGTCTTCTCCGATAAGGCTCCGTTCGGCTATGTGGACCAGGATGGCAAGTACCAGGGCTACGACGTGGTCTTCGCCGAGCGTCTGGCCAAGGATTTGGGCGTTGACGTGGAATACACTTCGGTAGACCCGGCCGCTCGCGTGGACGTGCTCACCTCCAACAAGGTGGATTTGGTGCTCGCCAACTTCACCGTGACCGATGAGCGCGCCGAAAAGGTGGACTTCGCCAAGCCATACATGAAGGTGGCGCTCGGCGTGGTCTCCCCAGAGAACGCTCAGATTACCGATGTGAGCCAGCTGGATGGCAAGACCCTGATTATCGCCAAGGGCACCACCGCCGAAACCTGGTTCGAGAAAAACGCTCCGAACGTTACGCTGCAGAAGTACGACCAGTATGCTGACGCCTACAATGCACTGCTGGACGGCCGCGGCGACGCCTTCTCCACCGACAACACCGAGGTGCTGGCTTGGGCCAAGGCCAACAAGGGCTTCAAGGTGGGCATCACCCACTTGGGCGATGATGACACCATTGCTCCCGCCGTGCAGAAGGGCAACAAGGAGCTGCTCGACTTCGTGAACGAGGAAATCGCCAAGCTTGGTGAAGAGAACTTCTTCCACAAGGATTACGAGCAGACCCTCGAGCCGGTCTACGGCGACGAAGTCGACCCCGATGAGATTGTGGTAGAAAACGGAGAGGTCTGATACATAGCCTTCCATAACCAACACATATAACAACGCCGGCCTTAAGGCCGGCGTTTTGCGTTATGGTCGAAATTGTGCCAAGCAAGGAATGTCCTTGCCACATAAGGCCAATGAATTCTAGCAACTCAAAGGGGGTGCGCAATGACCAGGTTCAACACTCAGCTTGTCCACGGACTGCCGGTTGACGATAACAACACCGGAGCCGTGAACCCGCCGATCTACAACTCCACGACATATGCCTTCGAGAGGGTCGATGCGATGCCTCGCTATGACTATGCTCGAAGCGGCAATCCAACCCGCGATTTTCTTGAGCGCCAAATCGCGCAGCTCGAGGAAGGCACGCGAGGATTCGCCTTCGCTTCCGGCCTTGCCGCGATTCACGCCGTGCTTTCCATCTTCAAGCCGGGCGACCGCATTGTAGTGGGAGACAATATCTACGGTGGTACTTACTCGCAGCTCAATGAATTCTTTACCCGCTGGGGCCTGCAAGTCGACGCTGTCGATACACAGGACCTGACCGCTCTCACCGCAGCCGTGCAGGGCGATCCCGAGAACGGCATCGCGCCAGCACAGGCCGTCTACTTTGAAACCATCACCAACCCATTGCTCAAAGTCAACGATGTGCGCGGCATCGCCGCAGTCGCCCACCGTTTCGGCGCGCTGACCATCGTGGATAACACATTCGTCACCCCATATCTGCAAAAGCCGCTTTCCCTCGGTGCGGACGTGGTGATTCACTCCGCCACCAAGTACTTGGCTGGTCACTCCGACGTGAACGCCGGCTTGGTAGTGGCATCCGGCGAGGATTTGGCCAACCGTATCTACTTTGCGCAGAATCGTCTGGGTGGCGTTCTGGCGCCGGCCGAATGCGATGCGGTACGCCGTGGCATTCAGACCCTCGCTCTGCGCATGGATCGTCAGCAGGAGAACGCGCTCGCCGTGGGTCGCTACCTGCTCGCTCACCCACTGGTGAAGTCCGTGCATTACCCAGGTCTTCCAGGAGCCGGAGACCAGCGTCTTGCTGCCAAAGGTTTGAAGGGTGCCGGTGGCGTACTGAGCTTTGAGGTTGTTCCGGGAGTCGATCCCGCGGACCTGCTCAATAATCTGCATGTATTCCGTCTGGCCGTTTCACTGGGCGCGGTCGAATCCCTGGCCGAACTGCCTTGTCGTATGACCCACTTCGAACTGCCACGCGAAGAACGCCTCAAAGTCGGTATCACCGATGAACTGGTACGTCTGTCTTTGGGCATCGAAGATGCGGCCGACCTCATCGAAGATTTGGGACAGGCGTTCGATATCGCCTATGAGCAGTACCTCAAGCGTCATACCGGCTCTGACGTGTTTGCACAAATAACGGAGGAGGCATTCGCCTGACGCCTGGCGAATACACAATACACTTCCCAGACTATCGCAGACATGAATTGGGGCTGACATACATATGGGTATCGCATCCGAAAACGAGGAGTTCGCCACACGCGCGATTCATGCGGGATACAATCCGCTGGAATACGGGTATGCGGCAGTGCCTCCCATCTACGCATCCGCTGCATTCGACTTGGAGAATGCCGTACGTGGCGATGCGCTTGCGGGCGGACTCATCGACGGATTCGAATACTCCCGTGTGGCCAACCCCACTGTTGACGTATTGGAAAAACGTCTGGCCGCTCTGGAAGGCGGCATTGGAGCTGTAGCCGTTGGTTCCGGTATGGCTGCGGTGAGTTACGCGCTGATGTGCACAGGCGAGGGCGGCGGTAGAATTATCGCTCCCAGCAATTTGTATGGTGCAAGCGTGGATGCACTCGGTGATTTTCTACCACAATTCGGCATCCACACTGATTTCGTCAAAAGCATCAACGACTTGTCTGAAGTGGAATCACGTATTGGCCCGGATACGCGAGCGATTTTCGCGGAAACCGTAGCCAATCCCTCCACGGAATTGTTGGATATCGAGCCGCTTGCACAGTTGGCGCATAGCCACGGCATCGCCCTGATCGTAGACAATACCGTGCCGACGCCCTACCTGTTGCGTCCGATTGAATTCGGTGCGGATATCGTCGTGCATTCCACAACCAAAGGCATCACCGGCCACGGCAATGCGATTGGCGGCGCTATCATCGATGCCGGCAAATTCGATTGGGCCAACGGTCGATTCCCGCAGTTCACCACCCAGCAGCAGGTTATTAGCGACGACCGCAATAACGAGTGGCACAGTTTTGCCAGCAAGTATGGCAATGCTGCATTCATCAAGCGCATTCGTATCAAATACTTGCGAACGTTCGGTGCCGTGGCCAGTCCATTCAATGCATACCTATCGTTGATCGGGTTGGAATCATTGCCGCAGCGAGTCAGCCAGCAGGTGGCTTCCGCGCAGCATATCGCTCAACATTTGAGCCGTGCCGCCCATGTGATGAAAGTCAACTATTCCGGGCTGGGCTATACGCCGCAATACGAGCTGGTAGGCAAGTATTTCCCGCGCGGTGTTGGCCAGATTCTCTCATTCCTGGTAGATGGCAGTGCGGATAACGTGCGCCGCATCATCGATGGCACCAAGCTGTTCTCCTATGTGCCGAACATTGGGGACGCCCGTTCGCTGATCGTTGATCCAGCACATATCACGCATCGCGAGGTGCCAGCCGAAGCGCGTATCGCGGCCGGTGTGAGCGACAATCTCATTCGATTGTCCATCGGATTGGAAAACGTGAACGATCTCATCGCTGATTTGGATCAGGCGATCGCCCATGCATACTGAGCGTTGCAGCTGTTCGTTCTGAGAATAATCTGTGCTGTTATTCTTAAGGACATTGCGGACTTGGGGTTGACATAGCGAAGAAAGGACAGAACATGGCTATTGATGTGTATGGTGCAACATGGTGTGGCGATTGCAAGCAGGCAAAGCGCACGCTTGAGGAACTTGGCGCCGAATATAACTGGCACAACATTGAAACCGAAGATGGTGCCGCCGATCGTGCGGTAGCCATTAGCGGACAGCAGCATATTCCGGTGGTACTGTACCCGGATGGCAGCTTCCAAGTGGAACCTTCCGCAGTGGACATCAAGAACAAAGTCAGCGAACTGGGATTGTAAGAGACAGTTTCAGAACCGTTGAGCGATTGCCGTACCGGTGCAATCGCTTTTTTATTGACAAGAATTGGCTGTTCGACATCGGCTGTTTATTGATGTGAATAGCTGTTCATAGGTAACGCATATAGCCACGCCGAAACATGAGCATATGGGCGAGCCTACGGTGAATGGTTGTACGGCGGGTCGGCTCTGGCGTACGGAACAGTAATGATAAAGGAAGTAGCAGCATGATTCAGATCAGGGGCGTGAGCAAAAGCTTCGAGGGCACCAAGGTGCTTGACGGGCTTGACCTTGACATTCCTCGTCAGAATGTGGTCACTATTATCGGGCCGTCAGGTTCCGGCAAGTCCACGCTGCTGCGCATTCTGGATTTTCTCGAGCATGCTGATTCCGGTACCGTTGACTTTGGTGATGGGGCAGTGGATTTAACCACCACCAAAACTGCTGATATACGCAAAGTACGTTCCAAAATCGGGTTTGTATTCCAGAATTACAACCTGTTCTTGAACAAGAATGCGTTGGAAAACGTAGCTGAACCACTGATTTATGCCAAAGGGTTGAAGCCCGACGAAGCTCGCAAGATTGCAGCCGAACAGCTTGATCGTGTGGGATTGGCCGATTATCAGGATCGATTCCCAAGCACATTGTCAGGTGGACAACAGCAGCGCGTAGGCATTGCTCGCGCGGTAGCCATGAATCCTGAATTGCTGGTGCTTGATGAGCCGACTTCGGCACTGGATCCCGAAATGGTGACCGGTGTGCTTGAAGTCATCAGGCAGCTCGGCAAAGATGGCATGACGATGCTGATGGTCACTCATGAAATGCGTTTCGCTTATGAAGCTTCGAACCATGTGGTGTTCATCGAGGGTGGTCATGTGATTGAACAGGGTGACCCGAAGCAGCTCTTCGAACATCCACGCGAGGAACGTACCGCTGAATTCCTGTCGTCCACGAATAATGTGCTGATGATTCCCGCATCCCGATAGCGGCGAGCTGAAGCACCAGAATTCACAGTTGTTGATTCAACCATTGATGACAATATCAAGAGAGGGGTTTGTCATGTCTCAGAATCATCTTATCCGCAAGGCTGTTGCCTTGCTGTCCGGCGTTGCCGTGCTGTTCTCAGTGGCTGCCTGCGGTTCCGCGTCTGCGGGCGGATCCAGCTCCAGCGCTCTGGAGCAGGTCAAGCAGGCCGGCAAGATTGTGTTCGCCACCGAGGGCACGTATGCTCCGTTCAGCTACCACGATTCCAAAACCAATGAGCTGACCGGCTACGACGTTGAAGTGGCCAAGGCCATTGCCAAGGAAGTCGGCGTCAAGGCCGAATTCGCTGAAGGCAGCTTCGACTCCCTGCTGGCCGGCGTGGATGCCAAGAAGTACGATACGGTTGCCGACCAGATTTCCGCCACCGATGAGCGCAAGGCCAAGTACGACTTCTCCGAGCCATACACCTACTCCTACGGTGTGGTCATCACTTCCAAGGAGAATCCGAAGAATGTGAAGTCCTTCGACGATGTCAAGGGTTTGCGCGCTGCTGAAACCGGCACCTCCAACTGGAACAAGACCGCTCAGGAGAAGGGCGCCACCATTGTGCAGGTCAATGACTTCGGCCAGCAGGTTGACGCCATTACCTCCGGTCGTGCAGACGTGTCGCTGAACGACGGCCTCGCCGCCCTTGACTACTTGAAGCAGAAGCCTGACGCGGATATCAAGATCGCAGCCAAGTCCGAGAAGACCCCGGCCGCCTACCTGCCGTTCCGCAAGGGCAGCGACGATCTGGTCAAGGAAGTCAACAAGGCCATCTCCAAGCTGCAGAAGGATGGCACGTTGACCAAGATTTCCGAGAAGTACTTCGGTGAGGACTTCTCTCAGGAGTGAGTTCCTTGACGCGGGCTTCCTTGCCCGCAATAGTGGAGAGCCTCATAATAATCGGCTTGATGGATACGTATTAACCAACAAAGGATAACCAATGGATGCACGAGTATGGGGAATAGTCGTAGATTCCTTTACTAAGCTACTGATTCCCGGTATTACCGTGACCATTCCGCTGACGCTGATCTCCTTCGCCCTCGGTTTGATCCTGGCGATTGTGGTGGCGTTGGTTCGCGTGGCCAAAGTTCCTGTGGCATCGCAGATTGCATGGTTCTACATTTGGGTGTTCCGCGGAACACCGTTGCTGGTGCAACTGTTCGTTATCTTCTTCGGTCTGCCATCTATCGGCATTACAATTCCTGCACTGCCTTCCGCGGTGATTGCGTTCTCGCTCAACGTGGGCGCGTATGCCGCCGAAACGTTACGCGGTGCTATTCTGGCTGTGCCCAAAGGCCAGCTTGAAGCCGGTCTTGCGGCGAATATGCCATACGTCACAATTATGCGTCGCATCATTCTGCCGCAAGCGTTCCGTTCAGCGTTCCCGGCCTTGTTCAATTCCTTCATCGCGCTGGTCAAGGATACGTCCCTGGCCGCAAATATCACAGTGGTAGAAATGTTCATGACCGCGCAGCGTATCGTAGCCATCTACTACGAGCCATTGGTGCTGTATATCGAAGTGGGACTTATCTACTTGGTATTCTGCACGCTGCTGGGATGGCTGCAGGACTATTGCGAGAAGAAACTCAACGAGCACTTCTAACAGTGCTGTTGATGCTTCGGTTGAAGGCGCTTCCTTGATGAAGCGCCTTTTTCATTTTTGTATATTCGCCTGCACATGGTGAACGGAACATGAAATCTCATTATTGCCTGATATGACTCGCATAGAGGTCTATCCATTCCAGCTGCTGCGCTGGTAGCATGGAAACTGTTGGGTCACGGCACAACGATATGCCGTGCTTAGCCCTTGGAAAGGGGGCTTCGATGACTATTGCAGCCATGTTGGGAGGAACCATGCTGTTGCTGCTGATTCTGTTGATCATTATTATTCTGTTGGTGTTCGCCGCGATTTTCGTCGTGCCGCAGCAGCAGGCATACATCATCGAACGATTCGGTAAATTCCTGAAAGTTCAGTTCGCTGGCATCCACATGCGTATTCCGTTCGTCGATCGCATTGCCATGAAAACGAATATGCGCGTGAACCAGTTGAACGTGCAATTGGAAACCAAGACGCTGGATAATGTGTTCGTCACCGTGGTGGCATCCACGCAGTTCCGCGTTAATCCAAATGATGTGGCTACCGCATACTACGAGCTGCGTGATCCAGCCGGTCAGCTTCGTAGCTACATGGAAGATGCTTTACGCTCCGCCATCCCTGCCCTGAGCTTGGATGATGCATTCGCTCGTAAGGATGATGTGGCTTCCGATGTGCAGAAAACCGTTGGCAATGAGATGAGCCGATTCGGTTTCACCGTGGTCAAGACCCTGATTACGGCCATCGATCCAAGCCCGCAGGTCAAGAACGCGATGGATTCCATCAACGCCGCCCAGCGTGAGAAGGAAGCCACCCGTCAGCGTGCTGAAGCGCAGCGTATCCAGATAGAGACCCAGGCCGCTGCAGAAGCTGAGAAGACTCGTCTTCAAGGTGAAGGCCAGGCCAACTACCGTCGCGAAATCGCCAACGGTATCGTCGACCAGATTAAGAGTTTGCAGGCTGTGGGCATGAACATCAATGATGTGAACAACGTGGTGTTGTTCAACCAGTATCTTGACGTGATGCGCTCGCTGTCTGAATCCAACAACGCGAAGACCGTGGTATTGCCGGCTTCCACGCCGGGAGGCTATCAGGATCTCTATGAGCAGGTCACCAAGGCCATGCTCACTGCCTCCGAAACCAAGTAGGAGCAGACGGTTTCCCATCCCGCCAAGCACCTACCTCCACTGCCTCTACTACCTCCATTGACTGTAGGTTTTTGAACACTGACTGTAGGATATCGAACGTAATTCGTTCAAAAACCTACAGTCAATGTTGAATATCCTACAGTCAAAGTTCAAAAACCTACAGTCAAAGTTGAATATCCTACAGTCGGGATGAGCGGCTCGGATTTCAGGGGTGCGGAGGTATCACGGTATCGCGAAAAAATGTCTGCTATTTGCTGAGGAACTCCGGAATCGCTTCGGCGGCGGCGTATCCTTTGCGGTACATCATTTCCAAGCCCTCGAAATTCTTCTTCAAGGTGTTGAGGCCGTATAAATCTTCAGGGGCGAGAATCAACACCTTGCCCTCGGCTTCATACTGTTTGGCCAATTCGATCTCATCGTTATAGGTCTTGTACCGTTCGCGCAAGCGCTCCGCAGCGGCCGGGTACGTACGTTCCAGAATGCGTGCCGGTGGCAGGTCCTTATGCTGCTGGCGCACTTCATCGCGAAGACGCGAAAGAATCAGAATCACACGCTCATAGCCATCATCCAAAGCCTTTTGCACCGGCACCGGGTCGGCAATGCCGCCATCGAAATACGGCACATCATCTACCACATATGGCTCGCACGCCACGGGAACCGCAGAAGATGCCTTGACGATATCGAAATCATCAAAACGGATACGAGACTTATCGAAATACTTCGTTGAGCCATCTTCGGCATTGCACGCCACCACGGTGAAACCAGTGGGATTAGCTTCAAATGCTTCGAAATCCACCGGGTACTCACCGTCATGATTGCTTAATGTGCCGTAAATGTAATCAAGATTGGCGAAGTTATGGTTTTTGAAGAAACTTTCTGCACTGGCGTATTCCTTGCGGAAGGCATACTTCGTGTAGAACGTATGATTGCGCCCGTGCTGGCGCGCGATGAACGAGGTCATGTTGGCGGCGCCGGCCGAAACGCCGTAACACATGTCCACATCAATACCGTCTTCAAGCATGCGATCCATTACACCGCAGCCGAAAATCGCGCGGAATCCGCCACCGACATCAATCATTGCGGTTTTGTATGCCATGATTACCCCCTCTTTGCAAATAGCCTGCTGCCGAGCTTACGCGCGTTTGCTGGACAATGAGATAGACAATATTCTTCCTATTGTGGGGTTCTATCGATTCAACAGTTCGTGCGCAAGCGCGGCGATACGTTCGGATGGGTCGGAATTGGCAAGGTCCACACTGCCACGTGCATCTTCCGGGGCCAGTTTGCCCAAGGATTCAAGCACCACGCCCAGATGCCGCACGGTACCTTCATTGCCGTCGATGATGGCTGCGCGCTCAGGCAGCAGTTCACGGAAATAGTCACGGTAGAACACAAAATGCGTGCAACCCAGCACCACGGAATCAATACGGTTCAGATCATATTGATCAAAATACCGGTGCAGCGTATCCATTACCAGCTGATGATTGCCAAGCTGACCGGATTCCACGATTTCCACCAAATCAGGGCAAGGCTCTTTGTAAATCTCATTATCCGAATCAAAACGCTGCATGAGATTCGCGAATTTCTGCTCGCGCAAAGTCAGGGGAGTGGCGGCCACAATTACACGTTGCGGAATATGATGCGGGTCGGAGGGTACGTCGCCTCGATCGCACGCCACTTTCAACGCCGGTTCCATGCCGATGATTGGAATGTCGTAATGTTCACGCAGGTCGTTGACAGCTGCGGAAGTGGCGGTATTGCAAGCGATTACCACTGCTTTGACGCCTTGGTGTACAAAGCGCTCAACTATTGCAAAGCTCAGCGCCTTGACCTGCTCGGGTGTCTTAGTGCCATACGGGGCGTTGGCTGAATCACCGAAATACAGCACATGCTCGGCTGGCATGTCCTTGGCGATTTGCCGGGCCACAGATACGCCACCAAGACCGGAATCGAACACGCCAATTGGAGCCGACGAACTCATGCCTGAATCCTTCCTGTCATTGTGTCGATTACTAGAGTACTCTTACAAGGCATGAGCCTTCCGAAACAAGTAACCAAAGCACATGGTACCGGCAATGATTTCGTTGTATACCTTGACCGCTCCGGCAAGTATGAGCCCACCGCGGAAGAAGTGCGTTTCCTGTGCGATCGGCATTTCGGCATTGGAGCCGATGGCCTGATTCGCCTGACCCGTCCAGATTTCGTCTCCGATTTGAATGATGACCAGATAGCGCAAATGCTTGCAGGCGGCGCGCGCTGGTTCATGGATTACCGCAATGCTGATGGTTCGTTGGCTGAGATGTGCGGTAACGGCACGCGAGCCATCACGCTGTTTGCTCAGCGAGAAGGTGTTGCCGACTCCACCGAACCGTTCCGTCTGGGTACTCGCGCAGGTGTGAAGATTTTGACGCCCAAAGGCAATATGAAGCCGTATGGCGCGGATGTCTTCCAGGTGGAAATGGGCGCATGGAGGATTGGCGAACTGGATGCGTACGAGGTAACGATTCCCAGCACTGCCGGTTCCGCACGCGGCACTTTCGTGGACATGGGCAATCCGCATGTTGTGGCGGTGATTGAGGATGCGTTCGCTTCGCTGCCGGTAGTTGAAGAGCTCGATTTGGTGACCAAGCCAGTGGTGGCTCCGGAAATCGAATCCGACCAGAACGTGGAATTCGTACGCGTTGACGATATTGATGAGGCCGCTGGCACTGGCGAAGCCACTATGCGCGTCAATGAACGCGGCTGTGGTGAAACACTGTCCTGCGGCACCGGTTTGTGTGCTACCGGCATTGTGCTTCGAGCCAAGACCGGCATCGATCATTGGGATATCACGGTGCGCGGCGGTACTTTGCGCGTGGATGTAACCGACGAGGATGTGAAGCTCACGGGTGCCGCTACCCTTGTGGCCGATATCACGCTGCTGTAGTCATAGGATAATAAGGTATTTGGCTCCCTGTGCAAAAGAGGGGAACCAAATCACTCCTGCCGGCTGAGGGAAGCCAGAAAAGTGCGTGCTTGTTTGCCGTCTGTTATGCGGCAAACAGCGCGGCACCTTCAGTCACAAATATCAATGTCACAATGGCCACAATCCACAGCACATCAATCATCAAGTCGAAATTCAGACGATAGTACTTATTAAGCCCAGCCGGCACGCTGTCGGTGACTTTACTGTGCGGTAGTTCCTGCACGGCCACTGTTGCATGACTCAACGCCATGAACTGAATGGTTGTGGAGAACATCAGCGTCAAGCACCACGGGCACAATGCATGAATCACGAACAGCGACTGGGTGCTGAGCCAGTACGAGTATGCAAGTGCGGCAAGTCCGCCCAGCCAAGTGCAGGTGGCGAACCAGCGTGGCACGCGTACTCGGGCGAGACCAATTACTGCAATCGTGATGAACACTGATTCGGCGGCAATGCCGAAGAACGCATTCGGATAGCTCAGGCCGCCGAACTTCACGATTTCCGCTTGCCAGGATTGTGCCACGGTAGTGCAGGAGATGACGGCGTTCACATCGCAGCCGAGCTGTGCTTCAGGATGGCGAGCCAGCTGCAAGGTTTCCGCGGACAGAATAAACGAGGTGCCGAGCGCCACTACTGAGGCGATCAGCATGATGAGATACGTCCATGTGGCGCTGTGTCGCCATCCTGTCAGCGGTGTTGGCGCGATGCCGCTGACAGAGTTAGTGTTCTGTTTGCTTTCAGTGTTGCGAGCCATGATTCCCCTTACCGTTCGATTGTGTTCTACCATAGCCGCGCCCCTCGCCGTCTCTTGGAGGCATTGAAGCGGTTGACTGAACAGTGAGGGTGCTGGGAGGGATTACTCGGGATGGTTGAGAGAAGCGCGGCAATGATTCCAGTGCTGTGAGTATTCGTTGCTGCGGTTTGTTCTGCTCTGTTTGGCGTAGACATGCCGAATATGCGGTTACGATGGAACGTATGACTGGATATGAGATGCCTGTGGCCCCGCCGAAAACCGGCTGGGACATTCATTGCCACACCGTGTTTTCCGATGGTACGGAAACACCGGCCGTTCTTGCTGCACAATGCAAGGCACAGGGGCTGAAGGGCGTCGCTATTTCCGATCATGATACGACGGCCGGATGGCTTGATGCTGAAGCTGGCGCGCGCGAAGTGGGATTGCCTCTGCTGCGTGGCACGGAAATCACGGCTACGGATCAGGGTGTTTCGGTGCATATGCTCGGCTATCAGTATGACCCGAAGAATTCGCGCATTGTTGAGTTGTTCGCTTCCACTCGTGAGGCTCGTCTGCGCCGTACGCAGCGGATGGTGGAGCTTATGTCTCATGATTATCCGATTTCTTGGGAATCGGTGTTGGCGCAGGTGAAAGAGGGAAGTAAGACCACCATCGGGCGGCCGCATATCGCTGACGCATTGGTGAGCGCCGGCGTATATGAGAATCGTTCCGAGGCCTTTGCCGATGCGGTCAACTCCTCATCCAAGTACTATATTCCAACACCTTCGCCCACCACGCATGACGTGGTGGCGGCCATCAAAGAGGCCGGTGGCGTGATTGTAGTGGCGCATGCCGCGGATTTGAGTCGCAATCGCCGGCTGCTGTCTGACGAGCAGATTGCATCACTGGTTGATGAAGGTCTGGATGGTTTGGAAGTGTGGCATCGGGGTAATCCTCCGGAGCAGCGTGAGCGTTTGCTCGGACTGTGCAGTCGTTTTCATTTGCTTGTTACCGGTGGTTCGGACTGGCACGGCAAGGGTAAGCCGAATCTGCTGGGGGAGAATCTCACCGATGAGGCGACCGTGGCGGAAATCGTAAGCCGCGGTGTGCTGCCGCTGTATCGGTAGGTCTACAAGCGGGGCTGGCTTATCGGTCCGATTTATTGAAAAATCGCGATGGTAGTCGTGGCGTGTCGTAGAGTTTGACATTTTGGTACACGGGTGTATCATCAGTGGTATTGGTACACAGTTGTACCAAAGAAACATCCCGAACAATGGGGTAGGAGGAGAATCATCATGCGCAACACAAAGAAGGTCATCGCGGCAACGGCAGCAGTCGTCATCCTCGTCGGCCTCGCAGCGTGCGGCAACGGCAGCGGCGACAGCAACGCCAACAAGGGCGATGCCGATAAGGCCGAACTGGTGTTCTGGGGCTGGGATTCCGGCAATTCCATGAAAGACATTATCGCCAAGTTTGAGAAGGCCAACCCTGGTATCACCGTGAAGTTCAACAACACCGGTACTGCCGAGAAGACCTCCACCGCGCTTTCCAACGCCATCGCAGCCGGCAACGGCGCTCCGGATGTCGTGATGCTCGAAGACCCGACCGTCACCCAGTTCGCAGTCACTGACGGCCTCGTGGACCTGAGTGAATTTGGCGCGGACAAGCTTGCCGACGACTTTGCAGCCGGCCCGTGGAACAAGCTTCAGTACAACAGCAAGCCGTACGCACTGCCGATTGATTCCGGCCCGGAAATGTTCTTCTACAACAAGGCCGTGTTCGACAAGGCCGGTGTGGACGGCGAATCCATCAAGACCTGGGACGACTACTACGAGGCGGCCAAGAAGATTCGCGCCACCGGGGCCTACATCACCAACCTGGCCGGCACCTCCAACGACTACCAGCCATTCACCGCACAGATCTGGCAGGCCGGTGCTCAGCCTTGGAAGGTTGATGGCGAGAAGATCACCATCAACATGACCAAGGACGAGGGCATGCAGCGCTACATCAAGTTCGTCCAGAAGCTCATCGACGAAGACCTCGTAGACACCAAGACCCCGAACTGGTCCGACGATTGGAACCGCGAGCTCAACGACGGCACCATCGCATCCCTGACCATCGGCGCTTGGATGCCGATCAACCTGATGACCGGTGCTCCCGACCAGGCTGGCAACTGGCGCGTCGCCCAACTGCCGCAGTGGGAGGAAGGCCAGGAAGTCTCCGCCGAAGACGGTGGTTCAGCGCTCGCCGTGGTCAAGCTCTCCAAGAACCAGGCCGCAGCCTACAAGTTCGTCGAGTACATGACCCACGGTGATGGCGCTCAGGTCATGGCCGACACCGGTACCTTCCCATCCCTGAAGAAGATTCTCACCTCCGACTCCTTCACCGATCCGACCACCGAAGCCAACAAGAAGACCAACGACTACTTCGGCGGCCAGAACGTGAACGAAGTGCTCTCCGAGGCGGCACAGCGCCCGACTGAGAAGTTCCAGTACCTGCCGTACAACCCGTTCGCCCAGTCCTCTTATGGCGACGAGGTTTCCAAGGCCTACACCGGTGACATCACCCTGGAACAGGCGCTCGAAAACTACGGTAAGAAGCTGGCCGAGCAGGGCGAGCAGCAGGGCTACACCGTCACCGTCAAGTAAGATCACGCCGGCACAAGCCGGGTAGCTAGGAGCGGGGATACACCCCAGTATCCCCGCTCTTTTCGTGCCCGGAAGGCTGATGGAAAGAGAAAAGCAATGACACAACCAATAGGCGTGAGCCCGGAAATGGCGGGGGCACATATGCCCCAAGCACGAATCAACAAGCATAAGGCGGATTGGCGTGGATGGAAGTTCATGTGGCCGTTCGCAGTGGTGTTCATCTTCGTGTTCATCATCCCGATTTGCTATGCCATTTACATCAGCTTCTTCAAGAAGCAGATGATTGGCGGCACTAAGTTCGTGGGGCTTGAGAACTACCAGCGTCTGCTTGTCGACCAGCAGTTCTGGAGCTCGGTCGGTCGCGTGGCAATCTTCACCATTTTCCAGGTGCCGGTTATGCTCTTCCTCGCGGCAGCTATGGCATTGGCATTGGATTCGATGAAGCTGCACGGCACGAAATTCTTCCGCATCTCCACCTTCCTGCCTTACGCAGTGCCCGCCGTGGTCTCCACGTTAATCTGGGGCTTCGTATACGGCGCCAAGTACGGCCTGGTCGGCTCCTTCAACAGCTTCTTCGGCACCCATATCGATGTGTTGAGCTCAGACGTGTTGCTTGCCGCCATCGCAAACATCAACACCTGGGAGTTCACCGGTTACA
>NZ_NMWV01000020.1 GCF_002860405.1 Bifidobacterium imperatoris
AGCAGCTCCCCGGCGGGCCGGGTAGTGGAGATGCCTCTGGGCCGTGCCGCGTCGCGCGTCTTTTTGAGGTACCGGTCCATCGTGGCCGCGCTCATCCGCTCCAGCTCGCGGAACGCGAAACCGTCCCAGTCGGCGAGCTCGCCGTGCGCGCGCAGCATGGGCATCCACAGGGGCAGCATCGCCTTGAGGTACTTCGCGCACGGCGCATCCATCATCAGCCACACCTGGACCAGCAGCTCGCGCGACTGCTCCGAATACCGCTTCGGCCGCTCCGCGGGCGACATCGACGGCCTGCCGCGCCCGGCTTCCGTGAGTCTGCGTCTCGCGGTGCTCCTGCCGATTCCCAGCACGGAGCACATCTCATCGAGGATGCGTCCCTTGTCCTTCTTCGACGCCTTCATGTATTCATCCCTGAATCTCAGGGTGACCTGCCGCTTCGTCGCCATGCTGATCCTGTCTTCCATAAGACAAGCCAAACAGGACCGATACCGTTCGCGCTCATTCCCGATGAGGCACCACCACACCCTACGCGCTCAAAAAACGTGAGGCACGTCGACCCTTGAAAGCACGGATGCAAGGAGGCATATTATGGAGGAAACGCATAATCACGACACCGATTACCCAATGGCCGCCAACGTGTATTTCACTCGAGATATCAGCCCGGCCGGCCTCATGCGCGTGTATGAGGCGCTTGGCGCTCGGCCTCAAGGCAAGGTAGCGGTCAAACTCAGCTCCGGCGAAGGCGGCAATACGCATTATCTGCAGCCGGCGCTTATCAAAGATTTGGTGCAGCATTTGAACGGCACCATCGTGGAATGCAACACCGCTTATCCCGGCACGCGAGACGTCAGCGAGCATCATTGGCAAACCATCAAAGACCACGGTTTCCTGGACATCGCCCCGTGCGACATCCAGGATGAGGAAGGCGAAATCACCATTCCTGTGGAAGGTGGTAAGCGAATCACCGGCGATATCGTCGGCTCCCACTTCCCGAACTACGACTACTACGCCGTGCTTTCCCACTTCAAAGGTCATATGATGGGCGGCTTCGGCGGTGCGCTCAAGAACATCTCCATCGGTATGGCTTCCTCAAACGGCAAGAAGCGCCTGCATTCCGGTCAGGATGAGATTCTGCCCAACCCGTTCAGCGGCGATCAGGACTCCTTCCTCGAAGCCATGGCGGAGGCGGCAACCGCCGTGTTCAACGCACTCAAAGGCAATATGCTCTTCATCAACGTGATGAACAACCTGTCCGTGGACTGCGATTGCGACGGCAACCCGCACCCGCCCGTTATGGCGGATATTGGCATCTGCGCCTCGCTCGACCCAGTAGCCGTGGATCAGGCTTGCGTGGACATGGTTTACGTGTCTCATGACAACAAAGAGCCGCTTATCGAACGCATCGAATCCCGCCACGGCATTCACACCATCGAACATGCCGTAGAAATGGGCCTCGGCTCGCGCGACTACCACCTCATCGACCTCGACCATCGTTAGTTGGTTTTCGTTGATTCTCGGCTTCTCTTGTCAGGGGAGCTGTCACCGAAGGTGACTGAGGGGTAGTCAAAGACGACGAACTGATATCGATATTCAACAAGGAGTTTTCATCATGCAAACAACTACCGCAACGCGCACCTACGCGCTGCCATCCGTCAAATTCCAATCCATCGCGGCGGCGCTTGCTGTTATCGCCGCCGTCGCTCTGCCGCAAATCTTCCATCTAGCCGGCGCGGCACTCGGCTTAGGCACTGTAATCGGCCAGACGCTGCTGCCCATGCATCTGCCGGTCCTACTCGTCGGTCTGCTCGCTGGCCCTTATGCCGGTGTGGCAACTGGTGCGCTTGCGCCAATCATCAGTTTTGCGCTGACCGGCATGCCCATGGCTCCGATGGTGCCGTTCATGGTTATCGAACTCGCCGCATACGGCCTGTTTGCTGGCTTGCTGCGCGGTGTGCAGTTGCCCGCGGCAGTGCCAGCACCGCTCGCATGGCTGGGTAAGCTGCTTGGTGCTCAGGTTGCCGGCCGCTTGGTTGATGCTATTGCGATTGCCGTGGCGGTTTCGCTGCTCGGCAATACAGCAATGACAGTTGCCTCGGTATGGGCTGCCGTGATTACTGGACTGCCTGGCTTGGTATTGCAGTGGGTTCTGGTTCCGGTGATTATGACGGCTGTGGATCGCAGACGCGACTAATCAACTGATTCTTGCCCATAGTTGACAGTAATGGCCCCTTGTTCGCAAGGGGCCATTACATAAGAAGAGGGAAGTACTGATGGTCGATCTTGATCGCGCGAAAACATTGCTGCTAGCAGACCCATCACTGGGCTGCGTGGCCTGCAATAGCAACGCCGAAACCCTGACCGGTACTGGTCGAGGAGTGCGTCCGCTACTGCAGTGGCTTGCTGCCGGGCAAAGCCTCAAAGGATATTCCGCCGCCGATCGCGTGGTCGGCAAAGGCGCTGCACTGCTCTATGCCAAGCTCGGAGCCAAGGCGGTTTATGCCGAAACAATGAGCGAGGCAGGGCTGGATACCCTGCAAAAACAAGGCATCGAAGCATCGTATGGCACGCTGGTGCCGATGATTCTCAATCGTGCAGGAACCGGCATGTGCCCGATTGAGCAGTCGGTAGCAAACACTGATACTCCAGACACCGCCGAACCGGCTATTAGGTCTGCCGTAGCAAAGTTGATGCGGCAATAACTCCGCAGCGAATCGTACTTAATTGCATAAGAAAATGGCGGAATCGCAATGATTCCGCCATTATCATACCTGCGCGTTTATATGCATATTCCCTGCACAGTTTGAGCAATGCTGCCAAACTGTGCAGGACTACTCAAATCAATCACGCCGTAAACCGCACTGCCGACCAAGCAATAGACGGCAGCTCATAGCTCACTGCAGCGCCATCGGTCGCCACAGTGAGCTCCTGCGGCGTTACAGCCAGAGGATTTTCAGCAGTGTTTTGGCGGTATGGATCGTCATCATGCAGCACCTCGGCGTGTGTCACGGCAAAGCGAGCCGCATCCGCACCTGGCAGAGAAGCAACATCAATGGTCACCTCATGTGCAGCATCCGGATCGCGATTTACGGCCAGAATCAGGCCTTCGCGCGTGGCTTCATCCCAAGTCACCACGGACTCCAACGCCTGCACATCGCCATAGGTCTCAGTGTGGAATGTCGGGCCGTCGACCGCAGGAACATAGGCAACACCACGAGCATGGTTGGCAACTTCAGCAAACGGGTAATAAATCGTCTGCTTCCAAGCCGGTCCGTTTTCTTCCGCCATAATCGGCGCAATCACATTCACCAGCTGGGCGCGGGATGCAGAACGCACGCGGTCGCAGTGCTTGAGCAGCGTAATCATCAACGATCCCTCAACCACAGCATCGGACGCAGTGTACACATCTTCCAGCAGGTGCGGTGCCTTGGGCCATGGCTCGGTGTGCAGGCCTTCGGTTTCCGCGGCCTTCCACTCGGCTTCCTGCTTCTGCCACACATCCTGATACCACACACCCCATTCGTCGAAGGAGATGGCGATGTCCTTGGTGCCGTGGTTCTGCTCGCGCGCATAATCGGCGCAAGATGCCACGGTGGCAATGAACTGCTTCATGTCTTCGGAAGAAGCCAGGAATTCTCGCATACCTTCGGGCTTGTGGGAATCGTGGTCATGATCGTAGTAATAGGCGTGCGCAGAGACGAAGCTTAAGTACTCGTAAGCGCGGGTGAGCACGGTCTTCTCCCACGTGCCAAAGGTCGGCATCTGAGCGCTGGAGGAGCCGCAGGCCACCATTTCCAAGCCGGATTCAGCCAGCTTCATGGCGTGTGCCACCTTCTCCACGCGGCTGGCATATTCCTCGGCCGTCATGTGACCGACCTGCCAGGGGCCGTCCATTTCGTTGCCGATGCACCACATGGCAATGTTCATCGGCTCGGGGATTCCGTTGGCCACGCGGCGGTCGGCAATGGTGGTGCCGGGAGCGCCGTTCACATACTCCAGTTCGTCCAGTGCCTCCTGAAGTCCGCGGGTGCCCATGTTGACGGCAAGCATGATTTCGGTGCCGGCTTTCTTGCTCCAGCGGTAGAAATCATCAATGCCGACTTCATTGGTTTCGGTTTGGTGCCAGGCCAGTTCGCGGCGTACCGGTCGCAATTCGCGCGGGCCGGTGCCATCCTCCCAGCGATAGTTGGAGACGATATTGCCGCCCGGATAACGCACGCAGGTGACGCCGAGCTCTTTGACGAGGTCCAGCACGTCCTGACGGAAGCCGTTCTCATCCGCAGTGGGGTGAGTGGGCTCGTAAATGCCGCCATACACGCTGCGGCCGAGCTGCTCCACAAACGAGCCGAACAGTCGGCGAGGGATATCTGCAACAGGGGTGAACGAAGAAATGGAAGTGGTGCTCATAATGCTGTCCTTCACAATGATTGCTTCATGATTTCACGGATACTTCGATTACTTCACGCGCTTGATCATCATAATCAGCAGGCCACCGATAACGCAGATGATGGTTTCGGTTGGGAAGATTGCGCGGTAGCCGAGGATGTTGATCACGCCGGCTGCAATCATCGGGCCAAAGACCTGGCCCAAGGTGTTGGCCATATTGATGATGCCCAAGTCCTTCGCGGCAGTCTTCGGATCAGGCAGCACGGCCACGTTCAGAGCCTGATCGACGGCGTTGTAAGCGCCCATGCCGATGCCGGCCACCACAGCGTAAGCAAGCATGGTCCATGGCTCGGCTGCGATGAACGGGAAGAATGCGCCTACGCCGAGCATGATGGTGGTCACGGCAACCGGGGCCTTCAGACGGTGGAACTTATCGGTCAGCGGGCCGGCAATGGCGCAGAACAGAATGCCGGTGATCATCAGAATGATGGACATGATGGAGACGGAATTTGCGGTGGCCTTATCGTCCAGCTTCATGTAATCGGTGAAGATGTAAAGCTGGTATCCCACAATCACATACTGACCGGTGACCATCAGAATCTTGCCGGCGAGGGCCAGATAGTAGTCGCGGCAGTTCTGGGTCGGGAACATGAAGTTCTGCTTCAGAGTGTTGATATCGAACTTAGCGCGCGGCTCGTCAAGATTGCTTGGTTCCTTGGCGATTACAGCGGAAAGAACGCCGCCGATCACCGCGAAGGCGGCCAGCACCTGAATACCGGTGCCAACATTGCCGAGGAACTGGGAGGCGATAATGCCGGAACCATAGTTACCGAATGCCATGCCGATGCCGTAGAAGGAGGAGATGGTGCCGCGCCAACGAGGTGCGACGCGATCAGACAGCTGGGCGATCATCGGGGCAACAACTGCATTCAGTACTGCCTGATAGACGGCCCACACGGCGAGCAGCACGGGGATGTTCGGAGCCATGGAGAGCAGCCAGAGCAGTACGCCGGAAAGAATGGAGCAGATAACGATCCACGGCGTGCGCTTGCCGTGCTTGGTGCGGGTGATGTCTGACAGGGCGCCGGCCAGAATGTTGGCGATGGTGGCCACGATCATGGCCACGGCGGAGAAGGTGGCCACCAAAGTGACCTTGTCGTTCGGGGCGAGCTGCTGAATCTTGGCCGGCAGCAGGGTGACTGAGGTGCCGACGTATGGGCCGAGCCAGCAAGCCGGTCCGATAACCAGTGCCCAGCCGATGCGAGTGGGCAGCTTGGGCTGCGATTCGTTGGTGACGCCCACCGTTGTGGTGGTTGCTTCGTTGGAAGACATGGGGAAGTCCTTTCTTCTGTTATTCCCAGTGGTAACAACGCTGCACTACACGTTTAGGAAACTTTCTCTGTTTTAGAGAAACTTCGTTGTTAATTTGCACTGTAGTAATTCGGTGTTTGCGTTATCAAATACGGCGTGTTGCTTGACATGGTGCGCCTTATGGACATTTTCCCAACTTTCGCAACATAAAAGAAAGTTTCATAAAAACTTTCTTTTTCGGGATGGAAGGTAAGGATTGTTCTGCGCTGCGATCGTCAGCTGTTTTCCCGCGGCCTCCGCGATGCATTGATACTGTCTGCGCATCTGCTTCGAATGACGGCGAAAGTTTCGTCTTCATTGCATATCCGGCCCTAAACTGCGCTATGGTAAAGGCCATGACTTCCCAACCCGGCAATACCAAGCTCGCCCAAATCGCCCGAGAGGCAGGAGTGTCCCTATCGACGGCGTCCAAGGTGCTCAATAATCGCCCGGGTGTATCCGATGCCACGCGTAAACGCATTGATGCGTTGCTGGAAAAGAATGGGTATCGCCGGCGCAAGCGCACTGAGCAGACCACGACCAATATGGTTGAGCTGTTGCTCGACGATCTTGACACCCCGTGGTCTGAGGAGATTCTTTCCGGTGTGCTTGCCGGGCTCAACAAGCCATATGTGCCCATCGTTTCCGCCAGAACCAACGAGGATTGGAATATCAGCGATTGGTTGGAAGAGGTACTGGCTCGTAAATCAGCCGGCGTGATCATACCGCTGTTCGAATTCCCCAAAGAAGCCGAAGAACGTCTGACTCGCTCCGGCATTCCTGCGGTGCTCGTCGACCCTACCGGAGAAGTGCCGAAAAATGTGCCCACTGTGGGGTCGAATGATTATGTAGGCGTGCGCGAGGCTACGGAATACTTGATTGCACAAGGTCATACGCGCATCGCATTCATCGGCGGTCCAACCTATCTGCAGACTGCCTTGGCTCGATTGGATGGTTTCCGTGGTGCCATGCGGCAGGCGGACATCCCGGTGGACCCCGCGCTGATCACATCCGGGGAGTTTCGCTATGAAGACGGACGCGAGCATGCGCGAAAGCTGCTTGACCTGCCGAATCCACCCACGGCCATCTTCGCCGCCAGCGACATGCAGGCTGCCGGCGTATATGCGGTCGCATGGGAGCGCGGTCTGACAATCCCGAACGATCTATCGGTAGTCGGATTCGATGATTTGCCCACCAGCCGCATGCTACTGCCACCGCTGACCACCGTGCATCACGCCGTGCGAGAAATGGCACAATTCGGTGCCACTACGCTGATGCAGCTACTCGAAGGCAAAGGTGGTTCCATGCCCACGCATATCGAGCTGACCACGAACCTGATCGTACGCCAAAGTGTCCGCAAGCTGCCGTAAACTTTTGCTTTGTTGTGCCGAGAAGTAGGCCGCCGCATAAGCCAACTTCTCCAAGGGTCCAGTCGAACAAGACTTTCGGCGGATTGGCAGACTTCCCAAAGGCAAACCTGAGGGATAAATGTGAGCGATTGCGCCACATTATGTTGGCAGCAATCCCAACCTAGGGCTGGTATGCGGCAGCACTGAAGGAACAACAATGGTTAACGCTATTGAGGCTTTTGACGCCAAGCACATGAAGCCGGCTGAGGAAATCCCGGCCTTCCGTCCCGGCGACACCGTCGACGTGAACGTGAAGATCAAGGAAGGCAACAACTCCCGTATCCAGACCTTCACCGGCGTGGTGATTGCTCGTCAGGGTGCTGGCGTTCGTGAGACCTTCGTGGTCCGCAAGATCAGCTTCGGCACTGGTGTGGAGCGTCGTTTCCCGGTTCACTCCCCGTCCATCGAGTCCATCAAGCTCGTGCGTAAGGGCCGTGTGCGCCGCGCCAAGCTGTACTACCTGCGCGCTCTGCGCGGCAAGGCTGCTCGTATCGTCGAGCGCCGCGACAACTCCGCTAAGTGAGTTCGTCAATAGGTTTGTTACAGCTTGCGACTATGCAGTCGCGCGAATAAACCGTGAAATTCAGCCCGGAATCGTTTGTGGTTCCGGGCTGAATTCGTATTGGGCAAGTAAGATGGAGCCCGCTTATATGCCGGCTACCGGTTACGCGGAAACAGACTGGACCACGGAGGATGTGCAATGCAGGATGATCAGGATAACGAATCGCTGCCGATTTCCGTGATTGCCGAAACTCCGAGCGCGAATCCGCTGCAATCTGCGGACGCTGCAGTCACCGATGCTGCCAATGCGGCCGCTGATGCCGAATCCTCGGCCCGTGACCTACGCACTTTGCAAGTGGCCGATCATGGTGTTGATGTAACTCCGGTGCCGCCTGCCGTAGTGGTGGTTGGCAGAGGATCGCAAAAAACCGTGGCTCGTCACGCCAAGAGTGCAGCCGAACCCGATGATGGTGGGTTCACGTTGCGCGACTTCTTTATCTGGTGCGGCATACCGGTACTGATTGTGCTGCTGATTCGTATTTTCCTCGTGGGATTCTACGAAATTCCATCTCGATCCATGATGGATACGATTGTGCCCGGAGATCGAGTGGTGGCCAGCAAACTCACCCCGAAATACTTTGATTTGCAACGCGGCGACGTGGTGGTCTTCAAAGATCCAAACAATTGGCTGAGCGCCGAGCAAAGTAACGGCCTCGGCGGAGGATTCCTTATCAAACGTCTGATTGGTTTGCCTGGCGACACCGTGGAGTGCAAGGGCGCCGGTCAGCCGATCACCATCAATGGTGTGGCGATTAATGAATCCTCTTATATTCGCCCCGGCGTGGATCCGAGTGCCTTCCCATTCTCGGTGACCGTGACCGAAGGCCATGTGTTTGTGATGGGGGACAATCGCGCTAATTCCGCCGATTCCCGCTACCATCAAGACGATGGAGATCACGGCTTGGTGCCCATCTCCGATGTAGTGGGTACCGGCCTGGTGACGTACTGGCCTCTTAACCGCATTGGCGTGCTCGACGCCCATCATGGTGTCTTCGCCAACGTCCCTGACCCCACTTCCTCCGCTTCCTGAATTCCTTTTTCCTTGGCTCCCCTTGTCAGGGGAGCTGTCGGTGAAGCCGACGGAGGGGTAGTTCTTCGGTGGAAGTTTTGAAACGCATTGAGTTGTTTATCGGAGGTAAGGCATGCCGAAAATCACGCCAACACTGGAACTTGAACATAGCCTTGCCTCCCAAGGCTATGACTTGATCGTTGGCTTCGATGAAGTTGGGCGCGGAGCGCTCGCCGGGCCGGTAATGGTTGGCTGCGCTGCGATCTGGGCGCGCGATTTGAACACCCTCGATGTTCCCGCAGGCGTAGCCGATTCCAAAATGCTCACCGAACATCGCCGCGAAGCCATCTACGACGAACTGTGTAACTGGTGTGCCGCCTGGGCGGTGGGCCAGGCCAGCAATACTGAAATCGACGACTGGGGCATCTCCTATGCGCTTGGCATTGCCGCCCTGCGTGCGCTTACCCAAGCCGAACGGCAGCTTGGGATGAGAGCCGATCAGCCGCTGCGAGTCGGCGCAATCCTCGATGGTCCAAGCGACTACATCACCAAAGCGTTAGACACTTTTGATGCGCCAGACGTACCGATTCCGGCCGCAGTCACCACCAAAGTCAAAGGTGACCAGCATTGTGCCACGGTAGCTACCGCCGCGGTGATTGCCAAAGTCACTCGAGACCGGCTCATGGTCGACCTTGCACGCAGCCATCCGCAGTATGCGCCATACGAATGGGAGCACAACAAAGGATATGGCTCTGCGGCTCACCGTGCAGCCATTGCCGCCCAAGGCCCGACTCCGCTGCATCGCATCAGCTGGCATCTGACCTGAGTTGTTGCGGATACGCGAATAATGAGAGCCGTGGTCTGCGAATGAGAGGGAGTGGACCTTATTCCCCGCGACACGGCAATGTGAGCGTTAACGCTCCTTGATGAAAACGCGCTAAAGTCAATACCAGCAATGCCATTCAACGGCTGTGCAATGGATGCCAGTCGCGAGCGGAAAGGTTCAGGTGGTATGGTGAACAGCCGCAAACCAAGCAAGCGTCCGTCCATGTTCGAGGTGGCCAAACTTGCCGGAGTGAGTCATCAGACTGTTTCCCGCGTAATCAACAATTCTCCGGACGTTTCCGATGCCACCCGCGCCAAGGTTCAGGCCGCAGTCAATCAGCTGGGTTACCGTCCATCCAATTCCGCGCGCGCATTGGCCTCCCACCGTTCGCGCACCATCGGCCTGATCGCAGGCGGCATGAAGTTCTTCGGCCCTATTTCCGCCATCGCGTCCATTGAATCCATCGCGCGCGAGCACGGGCTGTTCATGAGTGTCATGATGGTGCACGAGGCGCTATGCACGCAGGCTGAATTCGATAACCTGTGCGATACGTTCATCGAACAGAACGTGGATGCTTTTATTTTCCTCACGCCGACTGATGTGATGTTTGCGGCGGCCTGCCGAGCCAAAGTCAACCAGCCTCGCGTTATCGTGACCTCTACTCACGGTCAAATGACCGTGCGCGAGGGCTTGAGCCTGATTTCTTCGGATAATAAGCGACGTACTGCGCTGGTTGGTGTTGATCAGTGGGATGCGATGGCCAAAGTGGTGAGGCTGATGAGCGAATATGGCCATAAATCCGCGCTGTATTTCGCTGGTCCGAACGAATGGCGTGACGCGCATACGCGTCTAGACGCATGGCGCAAACTTTCGGCCATGCACTCCATCGATTCGCAAATAGTGCGTTGCCATACCTGGAATTCCGACGAATCCTATGCGCAGATGAACCACCTGCTTGACGAATATGGTGTTAAAGGTGCGCCGCTGCCCACGGCGGTAGTGGCTGCGAACGACAGCCAGGCAGTAGGCATTATTCGTTCTCTGCATGAGCATAAGATCAGGATTCCGCAGGATATCAGCGTTGTAGGCTTCGACGATATGCCTGGCATGGATAACTTGTATCCGCCACTGACCACCGTGCACCCTGATTTTGAGGCGTTGGGTGGCGCCGCCATGCGTGAAACATTGCGTCTTTTGGGGGAAGGCTCCGAGCCTGTGTTCCTTACTAATCAGCACAGCGTGGGATTGATTCCCGCCAAGGTGATGAGCCGCAGCTCGCTGGGTCCCGCCCCACGCAGGTAAATATCGTCTGTTATTTCGTGGCTCCCCTTGTTAGGGGAGCTGGCGGCAAAGCCGACTGAGGGGTAGTTAATAAGAGATGCGTTGCATCAATAAGCGATTCACTTGCTGTTATCGATTCGTTATAAACGAAATAACGCTATAAGTTGTGTCGAACCTCGGTTATAGGTACAATAATTTTCGGAAATTGTGAGCGCTAACAGAAGTGCCCCAAAGAAGGGGAGCAAACCCCGGCGCTCCACAGGGTAAGGATAGATATGGCAGTTATCGACAACGCGGCCGAGCAGGTCGCCAACATCGCCGAGAAGATTCGCGCGGGCAAAACCACGCTGGGTATTGAATTCGGCTCCACCCGAATCAAGGCCGTTCTGATTGACGACACCTTCCACACCATCGCTTCCGGCGACTACAGCTGGGCATCCCACCTCGAGGATGGCCTGTGGAGCTACTCCACCGAGGAAATCTGGGGCGGCCTGCAGCACGCCTACGCTTCTATGGCCAACGATGTTGAGACCGCATATGGCGAAAAGCTCACCCACATCGGCCACATCGGCTTCTCCGCCATGATGCACGGCTACCTCGCCTTCGACGAGAACGGCGAACTGCTCGTCCCGTTCCGCACCTGGCAGAACACCAACACTTCCGAAGCTCACCAGAAGCTCTCCGAGCTGTTCCAGTACAACATTCCTGAACGCTGGTCCATCGCTCACCTTTACCAGGCCGTGCTCAACAAGGAAGAGCACGTTTCCAAGGTTGCATACTTCACCACTCTGGCCGGCTATGTGCACTGGAAGCTCACCGGCAAGAAGGTGCTCGGCGTTGGCGATGCCTCCGGTATGTTCCCGATCGATCCGACCACCCACACGTACGAAACCGAATTCATCGAGAAGTTCGACGCTCTGCCTGAGGTTGCCGCGCAGCCGTGGAAGCTGGAAAACCTACTGCCGACTCCGCTCGTTGCCGGTACTCCGGCTGGTGAGCTGACCGAGGAAGGCGCCAAGCTGCTCGACCCGTCCGGCACGCTGAAGCCTGGCATTGTGCTCGCTCCTCCGGAAGGCGACGCTGGCACCGGTATGGTGGCCACCAACTCCGTGCGCGTGCGTACTGGTAACGTCTCCGCTGGAACCTCCATCTTCGCCATGGTCGTGCTTGAGCATAAGCTCAAGGCTCTGCACCCGGAAGTCGACCTGGTCACCACCCCGGCCGGCGATTTGGCTGGTATGAGCCACGCCAACAACTTCACCTCCGACCTGAACGCTTGGGTTGGTCTGTTCGGTGAGTTTGCCAAGGCTATTGGCCAGCCTGTTGACGCAGGTACTTTGTACGGCACCCTGTTCCGCGCTGCTATCGCCGACGATGTGGACGCCAACTGCGGTGGCCTCCTGAACTACCCGTTCCGCTCCGGCGAATTCCTGGCAGGTCTGCCGGAAGGCCGTCCGCTGTTCGCCCGTAGCCCTGAAGCTCACATGACTCTCGGCAACTTCATGCGCGCCCAGCTGTTCTCCGCATTCTCCCCGGTCAAGATTGGTATGGATGTGATGACCAAGCAGGAGCACGTGCAGATCGATTCTCTCGTGGGCCACGGTGGCATCTTCACCACCCCGAAGGTCGCCCAGAAGATTCTGGCCGCCGCCTTCAACACCCCGATTAAGGTCATGTCCACCGCCGCCGAAGGTGGCGCATGGGGCATGGCAGTGCTCGCCAACTACCTGTGGAACACCAACGAAGACCACTCCAACCTGGCTGATTACCTGGATGGTTGCGTTTTCAAGGATGCCCAGTCCGTTACCGAAACCCCGGTGGCCTCTGACGTAATCGGCTTCGAAGACTTCTTCGCACGCTTCTCCAAGGGGCTGCCGATCGAGCACACCGCCATCGAGTCCATCAACCTCGAAGACAAGTAATTCTCCTTTTCTCTGGCCCCCTCTGACAGGACATTGCCGTTAAGCAAACAACCCGGTGGGTTGTTTGTAGGCAATGTGCGAGACGACAGTCGAGCTGGCCCCCTCTGACGAGGGGGCTGTCAGCCGGAGGCTGACTGGGGGAGAGAAGCGGAAACACAGCCGGCCGCAAGGCCGTCCATATCCCAAAATTTCAACAATCGTTATCCGATCTAGTGGAAAGGAAATCCAACAATGGCTACTTTGGCTGATTACGGCCCCGAGGTTCGTGCCGAGGTCAAGCAGGTTCGTGAGGTCGTCTCCACCCTGCACCAGCAGCTGATCAAGTGGAACCTGGTCGTGTGGACGGCTGGCAACGTGTCCCAGCGCCTGCATACCGCGGACCTGTTCGTCATCAAGCCGTCAGGCGTGCGCTACGAGAACCTGACGCCGAACTCGATGGTCGTGGTGGACCTGGATGGCAACGTGGTCGACGGCACCGAGGCCCCGTCCTCCGACACCGCCTCCCACGCGTACATCTACCGCAACATGCCTGACGTCTACGGTGTTGTGCACACCCACTCCACGTACGCTACCGCCTGGGCTGCTACTGGTCAGAACATTCCTTGCGGCCTGACCATGATGGGCGACGAGTTCGGCGGCCCGGTGCCGGTTGGCCCGTTCCGTCTGATCGGCTCCGAGGCCATCGGCAAGGGTGTTGTCGAAACCCTGAAGAAGTATCCGAAGTCGCCGGCCGTGCTGATGCAGAACCATGGTCCGTTCACGATCGGCAAGGATGCCGAGGGTGCGGTGAAGGCCGCCGCGATGACCGAGGAGGTTGCTCACACGATGTGGGCCGCCAAGCAGCTCGGCGACATCATCGAGATCGACCAGGCCGATATCGATAAGCTCAACGACCGCTACCAGAACGTCTACGGTCAGCACTGATTTGATGGAGTGTCCGCTGCGTTACGGAAGGCTCGACGTACCTTCGTACGCCTTCGCCTTCCGCGCCTTGCGGCCACACACATCAAATCACCGCTGACTTCGCCAGCACTGAGTTATCGGGCGTGTCTGCGGCGTTGCTCCTCGGTCGACGTACCTTCGTACGCCTTCCCTCGGTGCGCCTTGCATCCACACCCGCTAACTCAGTGCTCCGCACTGATGCTACTTTCCCTGGCCCCCTCTGACGAGGGGGCTCCCGGCGAAGCCGGGTGGGGGAGAGAAGAAAAAAACAACGGTTCCGCAAGGAACTCAATCTTTACAACTCCACACAACGAAGTAAATAAAAGGAGCCATTATGGCAATGGAAAACCCCTTTGAGGGCAAGGAAATCTGGTTCGGCGTTGGTTCTCAGGACCTGTACGGCGAGGAAGCTCTGCGTCAGGTCGCTGAGCACTCCGCTGAAATGGTCGACTACCTGAACAAGACCGGCAAGATCCCGGCCAAGATCGTTCTCAAGCCGACCCTGAAGTCCTCCGATGGCGTCAAGCAGTTCATGGTTGAAGCCTCCGCTAACCCGGCCGTTATCGGTGTCATCACCTGGTGCCACACCTTCTCCCCGGCCAAGATGTGGATCCGTGGCCTCGAAGTGCTGACCAAGCCGCTGCTGCAGCTGGCCACTCAGCACCACAAGGAGATTCCGTGGGAGACCATCGACATGGACTTCATGAACCTGAACCAGGCCGCCCACGGCGACCGTGAGTTCGGTTACATCGTCTCCCGCCTTGGCATTCCGCGCAAGATCGTCGTCGGCCACTACACCGATCCGGAAGTCGCCGAGAAGGTCGGCACCTGGGCTCGCGCTTGCGCCGGCTGGGATGCTTCCAACAACATGAAGGTCATGCGCTGGGGCGACAACATGCGTAACGTTGCCGTCACCGAAGGCGACAAGACCGAAGCCGAGCGCGTGTTCGGCGCTTCCATCAACACCTGGGCCGTCAACGAGCTCGTCGCCGCATACGACGCCGTCAAGGACGATCAGGTCAAGGAAATCATCGAAGATTACAAGGCCAAGTACGACGTTGACCCAGCTCTGCTGGACGCCAAGTACGACTCCCTGTTCATCGCAGCCAAGGAAGAGGCTGCTATGGTCAACATGATGCGCGCCAACGGCTGCACCGCCGGCGTCGACAACTTCGAAGACCTTGGCGCTCTGCCGCAGCTGCCGGGCGTTGGCCCGCAGCGCTTCCCGTCCGAGTACGGCTGGGGCTTCTCCGCTGAAGGCGACTGGAAGACTGCTGTGCTGGTCCGCATCGGTGCCGTGATGGGCTACGGCCTTGAAGGTGGCGCCTCCCTCATGGAGGACTACTCCTACAACTTCACCGAGGGCAACGAGCTCGACATGGGCTCCCACATGCTCGAGGTCTCCCCGGCCATTGGCACCATCGCCAAGCCGAAGCTGGAGATTCACCCGCTGGGCATCGGTGGCAAGGCCGACCCGGTCCGCTTGGTCTTCTCCGGCGCTCCGAAGAAGGATGCAGTCGTGGTCTCCATGGCCGACGAGCGCGAACGCTTCCGCCTGCTCATGGACGTCGTCGACGTTGTCGAACCGCAGGGCTCCCTCAAGGAACTGCCGTGCGCTCGCGCCGTCTGGAAGCCGCAGCCGGATCTGAAGACCGCTGTTCAGTGCTGGATCACCGCTGGCGGCTCTCACCACACCTGCATGACCACCTCCGTTGGTCGCGAGGCTTGGGAAGACTTCGCTCGCATCGCCGGCGTTGAGCTCGCCGTCATCGACGACAAGACCACCGCTCGCCAGTTCGAGAAGGAACTGCAGCTGTCCGAGATGTATCACCGCCTCGACAACCGTCACTGATTGATGGAGTGTCCTCGTCGTTGTTCCTCGGTCGACGTACCTTCGTACGCCTTCCCTCGGTACGCCTAGAGGGCACACGCATCAATCAGCGCCGGCAGGCCGTCACTGATTCTTAACTTGAGAACTGCCCAAGGGCCGCTTCGGGAAACCGTAAGCGGCCCTTTTTCGTTTGGTTTTGCGCATTATTGTGTGTATTCTTCTGCGCTTCCCCTCCATCTTTCGAACGTCTTGCCCATTTTTCCATACACATTTTGTCCCGGTAGCCAAATCAATCGATTGATGCGATTATCGGGACAAATCTGAGTGTCCCGGTAGCGCATTTCAGCCATTTTTCGGGAACCGTGGCAGAGAATCGCCCTGTAATAGGGTTACACATACAACTTGTACCGCGTAAAACCGCATAATTCCGCCATTTTTTGTTTTGCGATGATTGAGACTTCGGGAAGAATCTGTCCCGGTAGCTCAAAAATAACGAAAAAGAGCTACCGGGACAACGAAATTTGTCTCGGTGGAAGAATCAATCGATTGATGTAACTACCGAGACGCAAAACGCCGCAATATACCGCAAGATGAGACGCGGAGCTGCGCAACCTTTTGCAATATCACTGCTTAAACGTGTGTCTTCTGCGTTGCAGTTGCCGTTCAACGGTGGCAACTCTTAACAAACGCATTAAAAATTGCCTGTGATCGCGCATCAACCTTGTACAAAAATTCAGGATGCCACTGCACCGCCCACAGGAACCGGCTCGCGGGCCTGTATAACGCCTCAATTACTCCATCGGGCGCAACGGCCATAACATTAAGGCCAGGTGCCGCTTCACGAACCGCTTGGTGATGGTAACTATTCACTGCAATCTCGGATTGCCCCGCAAATAAAGAAGCCAGAGGGGTGCCCGGAATCAAGGAAACGCTATGCCCGAAAGTGTCGTACGGCGGATTCATGTGGTGCTCCACCGCGCTTGGATGCTCGCTGGGCAGATCTTGCCAAAGTGTTCCGCCCAAATACTTGTTGATGAACTGAATACCGCGGCAGATGCCGAGAATTGGTTTATCGAGTGCCATCGCAGCTGGAAGCAATAGCGACTCCATGCGGTCACGTTCAGGGGAGAGTACTTCGCTGCGGCCTCTGGCTGAGGAGTTCGCAATGTCAGCAGCGTCCGCAGCATCCGCAGCGCCAGCTTCCCTACAGCCGATATCGGCCGAAATGCCATCCTTGGCATCTAAGCCCGCCATATGGCTGGCATCAAATCCGACTTTTGGCCCCACATCCGGCCCGCCCGTGAACAGGAACGCGTCAAACTGTTCGGCGCATTGCGCCACCGCATCGGTATTATCAGTCAGCGGCAGCATTACCGGTGTGCCGCCGGCCCGCATCACCGCGTCCATATATCCGGGCAACATCCACAAACTATCCCGCCCATAATCCATCAACGGAGTCACCGCAACCATCGGACGGCCAACGCCCATAACCGCCTCCTTATAGTCATACGTTCGCATTGCTTCGGCGGGGCACAAGCCCCAACCAGCACCTATTTGCCGCCACTGTACTGGACCGTTATAACCGTCAGACCAACGGCAGTTTGAGGAGAACGGTCCAGGTGGAGGAGTTGGGGGAGAGCGTGAATTCACCGCCAAGGGCTTCGGCGGTCTGCCGGCAACGATCGAGACCGGTGCCGCTGCTGAGGACGAAGTCCGACGGTGCAACATCCGATGGGGCATCCATTCGCACGACGCCCGCCGATACTCCATCCGTACCACATGCGACGGCATGGTCTCCGGATTCGCCGCCCGACGTACCGGCGACATGGCCATGGTTCCGCACGGCCCGCGGTATGCCGTTCGACGCGGACAATGTCGCCAGTCCCGGTGCGAGGGCAACGACGACGCAGTAGCCGGCGTCCGGGTCTGCATACTTCATGATGTTGCCGACGACCTCATGCAGGATATCCAGCAACGCCGCCTTCCGCTCGTCCGTGCATGCATACGTTGTCTCTCCGGTGGTCAGGATCTCGCCGGTGAGCCCGTTCGCATGCAGCCGTTCGTCATAGGATCGTGCGATGGCTCGCAGTTCGTCGTCCGATATCGTTGTCAGCGGTCCCGCCGACGATGCGTCTGGCTCGATGAACTGCGCAAGTCGTGCGCAGGCCGATTCGATTGGTTGCATCCGATCATCGCCTATGCCATCACGGTCCGCCGCGATTTCCGAGGCTTTGGGCGATGCGCCGCCATCCCGGCCATCCAATCCCGCAATCAAAGTGCGTACCTTGGCAAGCGATTCGGTTGCGGTCCGCTCGATAAGCGCCACGGTGTCGCAACCGTTCGCATCCAAAGCCCCATTTGAGTCGGCGTCACCTGGCGTTGACTGGCTGCCGCCGTTCGCCCCCGACCGCAATTGCCGGGCCAGCAGAAGTATCGTGGTCAGGTCATTGGCCACGGAATGATGCAGCTGCGTGGCAAGCTCCTGATCGGCGAGACGATGCAGCAGCTCGGCGCGCTCCCGTGCCTCGATTTCCTGCCGTTCGCGCCAACCCATCATCGAGCCGAGCCACAACGCCACCATCAGGAACGCCGCCGTGGCGCATACGATGGCCACCACCGACGAATCCCACGGATACAGCCAGATACGGGTCGCGGTGACCGCCTCGGCCACCACCGCCGCGAACACCGCCATACTGATGTCCAGATACGCCATGATCGTCACTGCCATCAATAGGCAGAACAGCAGGGAAAACGGCGTGGCCGCCGGCACGATGCAACGCGCCGCCCACAACGCCACGATCGCCCATCCGCCGATGCGCGGCAGCAAAGCCATCAGCAGACTGCCGACCGTCGCCAGTAAGGCGAACAGCAGCGTGACATCGTTGGCGTCGCCGATCGTATGCAGATAGGCGGTTTCGATGATCGCCGGGATCGCCGCGCACGCCAGCAGTATGCGGGTGCGCGCGTCCCAGAGCAGACGCTTGTCGTCAACGCGCATGATCACATCCTTAGGTAGCGGCGGCACAGGGCGACCGCTTCGTCACGGTCGCGCGCGTGCAGCTTCTCCCGAACCCGTGCGACCTGCGAGAAGATGGTGCCCTTGGAGATGCCGAGCTTTGCCGCAATCTGCTCGGTCGATTGCCCATCCGCATACAATCGCATAATGGCCGATTGCTGCGCGGACAGTGCGAACGATCGCGCAGGCTCGGCGGCGTCCGGTGGAAGCGCCGGTTCGGTTGCGCTGACGGTATTGGTTGATTGCGATGGTGCCAGGAACGACCGGGCGGCTGATTGCTCGCTGCCGGGATGTGCCGGCGAGCACTGCCCGGCAAGCTTACGTATGCACCGTGCAATCGCGGCGATGTCGTCCTTGCTGATGACCGCGGCGGCTCCGGCCGCGAGCGCGGCACCGGCGTACACGGCCGGCTCGTAGGCGGTCATGCCCAGCAGCGGCAGATGCGGCGCCCATCTGCGCACGGCCCGGCACACGTCGACGCCGGTCATGTCGGTCAGCGCCATGTCCACCAGCAGCACGTCCGGGCGGTCCTGCTCACGTATGCATCGCTGGATTGCGGCGGCGCCCAGCTGTGCGGCCCATATCACCGTGAACCCCGCCCGGTCCAGCAGCGAGCGCAACGCCATCAGTGCCATGGCATCGTTGTCCACCAGCGCGATGGCGATGGCGCCATGCCGGGTCGAATCATTCTCCATGCCATACAAGTCTAGGAAGACGACATGCTGACCGGTAATCCATGTCATGCGCCGCATGTCACCGGCTATCCTAAGGCAGGGGAGCGGCCATAGTCTGAAATCGTCACCAACGAACGGACTGAAAGCAAGGAGGCCCACGATGAACAAGGCAATGCGGGCATTGCGCAACCATACGGCCGTGCCGCAGGACGGACGGCCGCAGCAGGGTCCACGAGAGCATACGCTGACAAGCGAAACCGGCACCCGCCCCGCACGGCCGTTGTGGTGGTGGCTGCTGGCGGCATTCCTGGCGTTCGCGGTGATCGTGACCGGTGCGTTCGTCTGGCAGCGCTCCACGCGTGTCACCGCGCAGAAAATCACCGACGAACTGGTGGCGCTCGACCCGAACATCAGCGAATCCCAACTGGAAAATCTCGGTTACGTATACGGTGGCGAGGCCGTGGGTGGATACCGCGGATACTCCACCGGCGAGGACTACCCGTGGTACCAGAACCCGGATACCAAGCGCATCGACGCGTTCCTGGGCGACGTGCGCGCCGGCCGGGAGTCCGTATTGCGGCTGGTGGTGCGTGGTACGGGTCCTTACAGCATCACCACGGATGCCGGCTCTCAGGAATCAAGCGCGTCGGGTGGCGTCTCGGTGCGCATCCTCTGGTTCGACCCGAATGCCGACGCCGACTGGGCCGAGAAGGATTCGAGCGTCGAGCCGGCCACCATCCACCATGACGGCAAAGGGCAGATTCGCGAATGGTGGTGGCGGGGCGGCGAGATCGTCACGTCGGACAAACGCTTCTCGCGCGCCATCTCCGCCAACGGCGGGGCTGTGGGCGGCGGGGTCGAATACGTGCTCAAACACCAGCCCGCCATCCCGTCCGACCCGGATTCGGCCGACACCGTCATCATCGGATACGACGAGGTGCTGTACTCGCTGAGCGAGTGACGGAGGCGGGCGGAGGCGGGTGAAGGCCACGCCGGCGCAGACGAAATTGGGGTGGTTCCGGTGAAAAGGAACCGGAACCACCCCACATTATTGAACGAGATGAAGTCAGTGCTTGCCGTTGTAGATTTCGCGGTCGATGACGTCAGCGAACACACGGTTCACAGCCGGGCGCACCACCTTGAGGGACGGCGTCAGGCACTTGTTTTCCTGTGTGAACTGCGTGTCCAGCACAGCGAACTTACGCACGGATTCCGCGCGAGACACCGTCGCATTTGCCTTATCCACATACTGTTGAATCTCTTCGCGCACAGCCGCGTTCGTAGCCAAACGATCCACCGGAGTATCCACGGACAGGCCATGAGCGGGCAGCCATGCGGCCAACGATTCAGGATCCAAAGTCACCAGAGCGCCAATGAACGGGCGACGGTCGCCCACCACCACGCAATGCTCCACAATCGGGCACTTGGCAATCTCCTCCTCCAGCGGAATGGGGGAGACGTTCTTACCGCCAGCGGTGATGATGATGTCCTTGATACGGCCGGTGATAGTGATGCGGCCCTCATCATCGATTTCAGCCAAATCGCCGGTTCGCAGCCAGCCGTCAGCAGTGAACGCTTCGGCGGTCTTCTCCGGCAGATTATGGTAGCCGCGGAACACGTTCGGGCCCTTGACCTGCAGCTCGCCTTCATCGGAAATACGCACGGAAGAGCCCGGAGCCGGTTGGCCAACCGTACCGATCACATTGTCGGTCACACGAGTGGCGGCAAATGGGGCAGCGGTTTCGGTCATGCCATAACCCTGAATCATCGGCAGGCCAATGCCATTGTAGAAGTGAGCCAAATCCAGAGACAGCGGAGCGCCGCCGCAAGCCACGTACTTGATCTTCGGTCCCAAAGCGCCGCGAACCGTGCGGTACACTAGCGTCTCATACTTAGCGTGATCAGCGATTTCGGCCAGTGTATGCTTCTCGCCGGCTTGCTCCTTGCGGCTCCACACGCGAGCAGCTTCGGCAGCTTTCAGGAACAGGCGGCCCTTCCAGCCGGTGCCGGCCTTACGGGAGGCAGCGTTATACACCTTCTCGAACACACGCGGCACACCCAGCAGGTAGGTCGGTTCGAAGGAACGCAGGTCCGGAAGCAGGGACTTGGTATCCGGCAAGTAGCCGACCACGCCATCATCGGAGGCGATGGACGCATACTGGATGAAGCGTGCGAAGCAGTGGGCGAGCGGCAGGAACAGCAGCAGACGCGGATGATCGTCAAGAATCATCTCATGCAATGCTTCAGATGCGGCAATAGTAATGGAAACAAAGTTCTTATGCGTCAGCTCGGCACCCTTGGGGTTGCCGGTGGAGCCAGACGTGTACACAATCGTGGCCAAATCATCGACGTGCACTGAAGCCACGCGCTCGTCGAACTCTTCATCGGATACGGTAACGCCCAAGCCTTCCAGAGCACCAAGCGCGTTGCCGTCGAACATCAGAATCTGGCGCAGCGTGGGGCAGTGGTCTTTGACAGAGTCGAGACGGTCGAAGCGCTCGCGGTTATCCGCCACAGCCAGCTTGACGGAGGAATCGTTCATGATGCGCTGTGCCTGGGAAGCGGAATCAGTGTCGTAAATCGGCACGCTCACGGCGCCGACTGCCGCCAGCGCGAAGTCCAAAATGCCCCATTCGAGGCGGGTGGAGGAGAAGATGGTGACCGCATCGCCCTTGCCGATGCCCAGAGCGATCAGGCCCTTGGCAGCGGAAATGACGCTTTTCTGGAATTCGCCGGTGGTCACGTTCTGCCAACGGCCCGGGCCGAGCTTCTTGGCTGCGATAACCGTATCTTCGCCAGTGCGCAGAATACGGTTGGTAAGCAGCGAGTAGATGGTCTGATCATCGCGTAATTCGATGGATGATCCTGGAGTGGTGTATTCGGTGAGCATAGGTGCCTGTCTATTCCTTCGTGCTGCTGGCCGCGATTGACGATTCCGGCCATTCTGTTAGCTGAGGTTACGCGTGCGTAGCATGATGCGCGTTGTGCAGGGCGAAAAAGTCGTGACAGTGCTTTTGTGGATTGCCTACAAGTGCTTGAAAATTGACGGTTTGACAACATTCTGACTGCAGATTGGCGGCTGTTCTGCGGCAGTTGGCAGCGGCTTGGCGGTGAATCGGCACTGCTGCTGCGCTGGTTTGATAACAGTTTGGCAACGTATCGATAACGGTTTTACAACGATTTGCTCCAGAGGGGCCTTTTCCGCATATTTCAAGGTAAACAAGCATTACCATTTTCCTTTGGTCGCAAGTGCTGTTAGCGCAAACAGTCATCGATTGCGGCCATAAGAGAGCGAAAGAAATAAGAAACAGAGGGTACTGCAGTGAGTCAAGCAGCATCAGCAACCGCGCCAATCCAGCCGGTTTCAGAAGACGACGAACATCAGCGTCGCGGATCAGGCCGCTACATCGTAGGCCTTGCATTGAGCGCCGGCCTTGCCGGTCTGCTCTATGGTTACGACACCGTGTCCATCTCCGGTGCCATCGATTTCCTGCAGAACAAGTATTCATTGAGCCCGGCACTGCAGGGCCTCGTCATCAGCTCCATCATGATCGGTGGTGTGATTGGTGCAGGTTTCTCCGGCTTCCTGTCTGATAAATACGGCCGCCGCAAGATTCTCATGTTCGGTGGAGCGTTCTTCTTCGTGGCTGCCCTGTGGAGCGCCTTCACGTTCAGCCCGTTCACGCTGATTCTGGCCCGCATCATCGGTGGCGTGGGCATCGGCTTGGCTGCAGCGCTCGCCGTGACCTACATCACCGAGTCCGCACCGACCAACATTCGTGGTGCCTTGACTTCCGCCTACCAGTTGCTGACCATCTCCGGCATCTTCCTGACCAACGTCATCAACTACTTCATCGCATCCTCTGGCGATCACAACTGGGGCATCAACATCGGCTGGCGCTGGATGCTCGGCATCGGCGCAATCCCTGCCGCCATCTTCGTCGTGGCACTCTGGTTCTCGCCCGAATCCCCGCGCTTCCTCGTGCAGGCCGGCCGCGTTGAGGAAGGCTATAAGGTTCTCGAACGCATCAACGGTTCGGACAAGGCCCGCCGCGATGTGGAAGAAATCCAAATGCAGATTAAGGCCGAGCAGGAGGCCAACGCCCAGTTCTCCGACCTGTTCAAGCCTGGCCTGCGCAAGGCACTGCTCATCGGCATCTTCCTGGCCATCTTCAACCAGGCCATCGGCATGAACGCCATCTCCTACTATGGCCCGGTAATGTTCTCCCACATGGGCTTTGGTGGCAACACCGAGTTCCTGGCCTCCTCCCTGGTGGGTGGCATCGAGTTGGTGTTCACCGTGGTGGGTATGTACCTGATCGATTCCGCCGGCCGTAAGAAGCTGATGGCCGTGGGCTCCGGCCTGATGGTGCTGTTCGCGCTGGGCATCTCCTTCTCCTACGCCAACAACTATCAGCTGCTGATGCTCATCTTCGTGATGTGCTTCACCTCTTGCTTCGCCTTCTCCATGGGCCCGATTCCGTGGATTATGATTCCGGAACTCTTCCCGACCTACCTGCGTGGCCGCGCCACCGGTATCTGCACCGTGTTCCTGTGGGGCACCAACTGGGCTATCGGCCAGTTCACCCCGATGATGATTAGCTCTATTGGCGGCATGGGTACCTTCCTGGTGTTCGCATGCACCAACCTCATCTGCTTCCTCGGTGTGATCACCTTCGTGCCGGAAACCAAGGACAAGACGCTGGAAGAGATCGCCGAGCTGTGGAAGCCGAAGGGTGAGCAGTCCAATGCTCAGCTTGAAGTGGTTCGCGCCACTGCTGATCTGAAGCAGGCCGAAGCCGACATCAAGGCTGCTGAGGCTGAACTGGCTCGCGCTCGCCGTGCCAAGGAGCGCGCTATCGCCACCAAGGCCGCCGCTGAAGCGCTAGTCAATGCACAAAAAGCTCGCTGATGCCTTTTTACGGCTCCCCTTGCCAGGGGAGCCGTCAGCGAAGCTGGCTGAGGGGTAAGCAACTAGGCCAATTTATTGGCACCTCATAACTCGCTAATAACGCGCAGTAACCAATGCAAATAACGCTGCAATAAGACAGCGATTGCGGCAGAGCGTAGCCCATTCTAGGATGGACTGCGCTCTTGCATTAAAAGAGGATAAAGAAGAGGAACAAGAGGAATACTCAGATGAAGAACACTCGCACTTTCCGTGCCATTCGTACGGCGCTGACGGCCGCAACCGCCGCCGTGCTTGCGCTTTCCCTCGCCGCATGCTCCCAAACTGGCGGCTCCACCACGGCCGGCACCAGCGTTTCCGGCGATCAGACCACGTTCACATATGCCCGTTCTGCAGCCGTGACCTCGCTCAACCTGTGGACTGAAATCACCTCCAACAATGCGTTCGCCATCGATAAGATCTTCGAACCGCTCGTCAGCTTTGATAAGAACGGCAAAATCATCGACTGGCTGGCCAAGTCTCACCAAATTTCGGACGATGGCCTGACCTACACCTTCACCCTGCGTGACGGCCTGAAGTTCTCCAACGGCAAGAACGTCACCGCTGAAGACGCCGTCTTCTCCATCGAACAGCATCAGGCTGAGAAGGACGCCGCTCTGCCGCTCACCGCAGACATCGCATCCGTCACCGCCCCGGACGAGAAGACCGTGGAAATCAAGCTCAACAGCCCATACACCCCGCTGCTCGCCGAGCTCGCCAACTTCTCCAACGGTATTGTGCCCAAGGATTTCGGCGGCAAATCCGAGGCTGACTTCTTCGCTAACCCGGTTGGCACTGGCCCGTTCGTGGTTTCCAAGTGGGATAAGTCCGGCGACCTGACCTTCACCAAGAACGAGAACTACTGGCAGAAGGGCAAGCCGGGCATCACCAAGCTCGTCTACAAGCTTGTGGAAGACGGCACCCAGGCCGTGAACCAGCTCAAGACCGGCCAGGTGGACGGCATTGAAGACCCAGCTCTCGAAAACCTCGACGAACTGGAAAACGGCAACGACACCAAGGTCGAAACCGCTGGTAGCTGGGTGACCCACACCTTCTTCTTCAACACTGCTGACGAACACTTCTCCGACGTGCATGTGCGCCGCGCGCTCGCCTACGCGCTGAACCGCTCCGACGTGACCAAGGCCGTCTCCTTCGGCCACGCGGACACCGCCAAGACTGTGCTGCCCAAGGCCATCGAATACAGCACTCAGGATTCCATCAAGCCGGTGGATAACAATCTCGCCAAGGCCAAGGAAGAGCTCGCCCAGTCCAAGTATCCGAGCGGCTTCGATGCCAAGATTCTGCTCGCTTCCGGCAACAACGCCTACTCCCAGGCCGCTCAGCTGCTGCAGTCCGCCGCCGCCAAGATTGGCGTCAAGCTGGAGATCGAATCCGTGGATATCGCCACCTTCCGCTCCCGCTTCAAGGCATTCGACTACCAGAGCATGATCAACTCCGCGCAGGCCGACTACCCGGATGCCGATTCCATCATCGACTTCCAGGCCGATCCGGATGGCTTCAGCAAGTCCTACTGGACCAGCTACTCCAACCCGGATGTCACCGCCGAGCTCAAGCAGGCTCAGGTGACCCCGGACGGCGACGAGCGCGCCGCCCTGTACGAGAAGATCCAGCAGACTCTGGCTGACGAAGTGCCGTACATTCCGCTGTACTCCCCGCAGATCGTCAAGGCCGTGCGCAAGAACGTGAACGGTCTCGAAGTGCTACCGAACAATTCCGTACGCTTCCAGGACGTCAAGATCGGCTGATTGCTAGCCGTACAATAGCCACTATGATCACATCACGACCTGCCGCCTTAGCCAAATGGCTGGGCGGCATTGTCGTTCATATGCTCCTTGTACTGGTTTTGGTCACTATCGGCGTATTCCTGATTGTGCGCCTCGTGCCTGGCGACCCCGCGCAAATGGTGCTTGGACTCAAAGCCCGCCCCGAACAAATCGCGGATATGCATCATCGCCTTGGCCTCGACCAGCCCATCGGCAAGCAGTTCACATCATTCGTCGGCACACTGCTCACCACCGGCGACACCGGCCAATCCATCGCCTACAACGTGTCCTCGCGGGCGCTCGTACTCGACCGTCTTCCGGTCTCCTTATGGCTGATTTGCTGCTCCGCAGTACTGGTTGTGGCGATTTCCTTGCCTCTCGCCATGACCGCGGCCCTCCACAAAGGCAGCTGGGTTGACCAACTGGTGCGCATTGTGCCTACCATCACCCTCGGTATGCCGGAATTCTGGGTGGGATTGGTGTTCGTGCTGCTCTTCGCGGTAACGCTGAAGATCTTCCCGGTAGGCGGCACGCAACCCGGCATTGATGGCATGCTGTATTCAATGGCTTTGCCATCGTTGACCATCGCGCTCGCGCAAACCCCGTTTATCGTGCGCTCATTGCGTACGCGGATTTTGGATGTGCTGCAATCTGATTTTGTGGTGACCCTGCGCGCGGCTCACCTACCTGAGCGCGTGATCCATCGGCATGTGCTCCGCAATGCGCTGCTGCCGGCACTGCAACTCTACGGTATGAAAATCTCGTTCCTTGTTGGCGGCACATTGGTGGTTGAACAAGTATTCGGTTTGAAAGGCGTGGGTTCGCTGCTGTTCAGCGCCATCACAGCCCGTGATTTTCCGCTGATTCAAGCCATCGCCATTTATTGTGCGCTGGGCGTGGTGCTGATTTCCGTGATTGTCGAAATACTCGGCGGACTTATTGACTACCGTGTGCGCGGTGGGGCTGAGCAGACGATGGCTGGGGGAGTGGCATGAAGCTATCGCATGACCGCTTGCCCCGCACGCTAGTTGCCGGCGTTGCGTTACTTATCGCCATCGTGTTGGCGGTGCTGATTATTCCGCTGGTTTCTCCATACGACCCCACTGCGGAAGATATCTCTTCCATGCTGCAGCCGCCGTCATTCGTGCATCCGTTCGGTACCGATCAGCTTGGCCGTGATTTGTTGGTACGTGTGGCAGCTGCGGGCCGAGTCGACTTGGCATTGATGGTTGGTGTGGAACTGATGCCATTCATTATTGGCACGGCTGCCGGCCTGATTGCTGGCTATTATGGCGGCTGGCCGAACCGCGTCATCACTTTGCTGTCCGATGCGCTGATTGCCTTCCCGTTCTACCTGCTGGTAGCAGTGGTGGCATTCGTCACCGGTACCGGCATTACCGGTATTTTCCTCACCTTCCTCATCATGGGCTGGATTATTTTCGCGCGCACGGTCAAAGGCGCCACAGCTTCACTGGCCGTCGCGGAATGGGTGGAAAGCGCACGCGTGATGGGATTCTCCGATGCTTCGATTCTGGTCCATCAGATGTTGCCGAATGTACTTTCGCAAGCGGTGATTGTGCTGGTCAGCGACATGGTGGCACTGCTCGTGGCCATCGTAACGCTCGGCTATCTGGGCCTCGGCGTCACTCCGCCAACTCCGGATTGGGGCACGATGATTGCAGACGGCCAATCCTTCCTCTCCACCCGCTGGTGGGTGTCCACTCTGCCGGGTTGCGCGGTGGTGCTGGTCGGCATTGCCTTAGCGCTCATCGGCGACGGCCTTAACGACGCGAGGAGGCAGGCATGAGCGCGATTATCACAGTCAAGAACCTTTATGTTCACGCTACAGCCAGCAGACGCGCGCTCGTTGACGACATCTCCTTTGACGTGCACCCCGGTGAAACCGTGGGACTGGTCGGCGAATCAGGATCCGGCAAAAGCCTCACTTTGCGTGCCATTATGGGATTGCTGCCCGAAGGCGTGACCCTTACGGATACGGAATCGATTACCGTAGCCGAGCAGAAGCGCCTCGCCATGATTTTCCAAGATCCAGTGTCCTCGCTCGACCCACTAACCGGAGTGGTCAAACAAGTGGCCGAAGTGCTGCGATACAACCAGCACCTCAATCGACGAGAAGCAAAAACCCAAGCCGCCGACCTCTTAATCAGCCTTGGCCTACCGGAATCCTTGCGCACTGCCGACCGTTACCCAGGGCAGCTTTCCGGAGGCCAATGCCAACGCGTCGGCATCGCGCTCGCGCTCGCCACCAAACCAGACATCCTGCTCTGTGACGAGCCAACCACCGCATTGGATGTTACAGTCCAGCTGCAAATCCTCGACCTGCTTGCTGATCTGCGCCAGCGCCTCGGCCTCACCATGCTGTTCGTGACCCACAATCTTGGTGTCGCCGCGCATCTGTGCAACCGACTCGTCGTGATGCAGCATGGGCGCATTGTGGAAACTGGATCCACAGCATCGATATTGCACAGTCCGCAACAGGAATACACGAAGCGTTTGGTTAGCGCGATTCTACCGATTCCGGGAGCGCAAGATCGATGACACAACATACATCACCAGCATTGTTCGAACTGCGCGATATCACGGTGGAATATGGCGACTTCACCGCAGTGGATCATGTATCGCTGAGCCTGCCGAGGGGTGAAGCCATTGGCATCGTGGGGGAGTCCGGTGCGGGCAAATCCACGCTCGCACGCGTGGCAGCCGGGTTGATTGCGCCGGCAACAGGTCAAGTGCTGCTTGATGGGGAGCCGCTGGCACCGATCCATCGCACACGCGAGCAACACCGCCGTATTCAAATGGTGTTCCAGAATCCTGATTCCTCACTGAATCCGAGTCACAGTATCTATCGCATTCTTTCCGAAGGCATACTACTGCATCGCACACTTGGAGCCAGTGGAGTGAGACCTTCCCGCGCAGCTATTACCCAGCGATGCCTCGAGCTGCTGAACATGGTCGGGCTGTCAGATGCCGACATCTTTTCCCGCCGTCCGCAAGCCTTCTCGGGCGGCCAACGCCAGCGTATCGCCATCGCCCGCGCACTCGCCGTGAATCCGGACGTGCTGATTGCCGACGAACCCACCAGCGCCTTGGACGTCTCCGTACAGCACGAGATTTTGGACCTGCTGGCAGCGTTGCGCCAAACCCAAGGCTTGAGTCTCATGCTCATCACCCATGATTTAGGCGTGGCCAACGCACTATGCGATGGCATTATGGTCATGCGCGGCGGCACAAGTGTAGTTCACAAATCAACAGAAGAGTTTTTCGCCGATCCAGGTCCTCAATATGCGCAAGATCTTCTTGCCGCAGCCCGCAGCGTCAGCATCACGCCCCAATCGGTGTGACCTATTTCGCTACGGGCAAGGCTGGCGTGTGCAGGGCTTTTCCATTACGGTGAAAAAGACTGGTGACGCACATTGAGGGGAAGCATGTTCGATAAGCGACTATTTCAACTGACGCCGGGGCTCGGAAAGCTCGTGGCCGGCAAAGTGGCTTTGATGTGGGTAGGATTACTCGCCAATATCGGCTTCGTACTCTCGTTGGTCATGCTGCTGAGCAATGCGCTGACCGCAGTCGATCCGCCGCTCTACCAATGCGATAACACATCACCTGACGCGTGGCCGTGCCCCACACCGCTGCAAGAAGTAGCCGGTAACAGCGTGCTTCCAATGGCCGGCGACATCATGTTTTACGTATTGCTCGCGCTCCTATGCGCCGCCGTGCGGTACACCACTACCACGCACGCCACGCGACTCGGCACTGAAGCCGCCGAACGCGTGAAACTGGCCTTGCGCTCCAAACTGTACCGTAAGATGCTGGCGCTCGGCCCCTCCTATGCCAGCCGGGTCAAAACCTCGGATGTGGTGCAGTCTGCCGGCGAGGGCGTGGAACAGATTCAAAGTTTCTTCGAACTGTTCCTGCCACAACTGTTTTATGCGATTCTCGCACCGCTCACCTTGTTCGTGGCGATTGCGCCGATTGATATGCCCTCCGCGCTGACGATGCTGCTCTGCGCGCCTCTGATCATCATCGTGACTGGCATGGTTTCGATGACCGCCGCCCGCGCCTTCAAGAAATACTGGGGTCGCTACACCGACATGGGTGCGGCTTTCCTCGACAATCTTCAAGGCCTTGAAACCCTGAAAAACTTCGACACGGACGACCGTGCCGCGGCTGAAATGGACAAGAAGGCCGAAAACTTCCGCGTAATGACCATGCGTGTGCTGCAAATCCAGTTGCGCTCCTTAACCGCTATGGACGTGGTGGCTTATGGCGGTGCGGCGGCCGGCATTGGCGTGGCGCTTTGGCGCTATGCGCATGCCCGCGTGTTTGATTCTGGCTTGTCGATGGCATTCCTTGCCAGCGAACTGCCCAATCCGTTGAAGTATGTTGCCTATGGTTTGCAGTACTTACTGCCCTTCGGCATCGGATTCCCTCTGACCTTGACCGGTCTGCTGTTCATTGTGCTGCTATCCGCCGAATTCTTTATCCCGATGCGCCAGCTCGGCTCGTTCTTCCATGTGGCCATGAATGGTATGACCTCCACCAAGCGCATTTTCGCACTGCTTGATGCTCCTGAACCGGCACATGGTACCGCTGTACTGCCGGCTGCATCAGCCGTTGACGGCATTACCGTGGCGTTTAATCATGTCAGTTATTCGTATGATTCGGCATCTGCGGCGCAGAATGCCGCAGGACAGCACAGCGAACGCGCGATTCCGGCGCTTACTGACGTGTCCTTTATCGCATATCCCGGCAGGCTCACTGCCGTTGTGGGCGTCTCTGGTTCCGGCAAATCCACTGCCGCAGCATTGCTTGCCGGCATATTGACCGGATACCAAGGTTCGCTGACACTCAGTGGTTGCGAAGCCCGTGAACTCACCGGTGAAACGCTTGCGCGCAATGTTACGTTGATTGGTGCCAGTAGCCATCTGTTCGCGGGTACGCTGCGTGACAATCTAACGATGGCGTTGCCTCAGACCGTGATTAATGCTGATAATGCAGAACGTTCCGATTCTGCGGTGAGTAACCGACTGTGGCAAGCTCTCGAACAGGCTCGCATTGCTGACTTTGTGCGCAGTCAGCCGAATGGTCTTGACATGGTGATTGAACCGGATGCTGCCAACCTGTCTGGTGGCCAGCGCCAGCGTATCGCCATTGCTCGCGCGTTGCTGCATGATTCACCGGTGTTTGTATTCGATGAAGCCACCAGCAGTGTGGATGTGGAATCTGAGGAGTTGATTCTCGCCACTATTCGCGAATTGGCGGAATCTCGCGGCAAAACAGTCATTATGATTACGCATCGCATGGCTAATGCCGAGCATGCCGATCAGATTGTGGTGTTTGACCATGCTCATGCTGTGGAAACCGGCATCCATGCTTCGCTTATGGCTGCGAACGGTCGCTACGCTGAACTCTTCACCGCCCAAGCCAACATTGAACACTTCGCCGACGCACATGCGGCCCCCTCTGATGAGGGAACTTCCGGTCACAGACTGGGTGGGGGAGAGACTTCCCGCGATAAGGATGCACAACCCGCAGCGCACACCATCTCGCTCACCACATTCCAAACAGTCAAGCGCTTGCTCAACGTGGCCGCACCGCTAACCCGCCTGATGGTTGCCGCCACCATCTCCGGCTCCATCGGCCACTTGGCCGCAACATTCCTCCCGGTATTCGGCATTGTGGCGGCATTCGCTATTGCCGGCCATCCGGTGTGGGGCATGGGAGCAGCTCCTGCCATCATCGGCATGATCATTTGCGCGCTCCTCAGAGGCATCACTCGATATGTCGAGCAGTATCTCAACCATAATGTGGCTTTCCACTTGCTCGCACTCTTCCGCTCCAAAGCGTTCGCAGCCCTTCGCCGCCTGGCTCCGGCCAAGCTCACCGGCAAAGGCAAGGGTAATCTCATTGCCATGCTCACCACTGATGTGGAACTGCTGGAAATCTTCTTCGCGCACACCATCAGCCCGGTAGCCATCGCCGTAACCACCACCATCGTGTATGCGATTATCGCCGCAACCTTGAACCCGTATATGGCACTTGCGCTGATTATCGCGCATCTGGTTATCGGTGTAATCATTCCAAAATTCTTCGCCACCGGTGTGCACAATCTTGGCCCGGCCATCCGCGGAGCCGCAGGCCAGCTCGATGATGTGATGCTCGACGATATGCGCGGCATCGATGAAATCATTCGCTTCGGCCGTGGTGAAGATCGAGCCCGCGCTATAGAAGATCGCACTCGTGCGCTCTGGCGTGAACATGCCAAACTCAGCCGAGTCAATGGTCGTTTTGCCGGCATTGGAGGCCTGCTGGTCTTCCTGCTCAATACTGCGGCCATTGCCATAGTGCTTAAGCTTGCCACGGCCGAACCCATCAGCATTCCAGCACTGGTCACCGCTTTTGTGCTGTTCACCAGCTCGTTCGGTCCCACTCTGGCATTGAGCGCGTTGCCGGCAAACCTCACCCAGACGTTCGCCGCAGCCCGCCGACTCTTTGGCATCATGGACGAATCCCCGGCCGTTACCGAAACCGGTACCGCCGCTCCTCAATACGAGGGCATGCAGCTCAACCGCGTCACCTTCACCTACCCCAATGCTGGTACCGAACAATCAGCCACAGCATTGCCGATTTTGAAGGACTTTAGCCTTGATATTCCGCGCCACGGCATTCTCGGAGTGCAAGGACCGTCCGGCCGCGGCAAATCCACCATGCTGAAACTGCTGATGCGCTACTGGGATCCGCAATCCGGCCAGGTCCTGTTCTCCGGCACACCGCTGCCTGAAATCAACGCCCATTACCGTCGTCATGTGCAAACCATGATGAGTCAGGATACACATCTGTTCGACGGTACTATTCGCGATAATCTGCTGATCGCATTGCCGGAATCAGAAATCGATGCGGTTTCTGACGCTCATCTGCGAGACGCGCTCGCCAAAGCCTCGGTATTGGAACTGATTGATTCCTTGCCGGACGGTCTCGATACTGAAGTGGGCGAGCTTGGCGATCGCCTTTCGGAAGGCGAACGCCAGCGCATCGGATTGGCTCGCGTATTCCTCCGCAATGCTGATCTCATCCTCTTTGATGAGCCCACCAGCCGTCTTGACGCGTTGAACGAGGCGATAATTCTGCGATCGATTCAGGAAGCTGCTGCAAGCCGGAATACGGCCGTGGTGCTTGTCTCTCATCGAGAATCCGCCATGCGTATTGCGGACGCGACTCTCACGCTCTAAGCGCTGAGTTAAGCCTTGATCAGCGCATCCAGTGAGTCAAGCGCCCGATTGATCGCCTTGGTTTCGCGTGCGTCTTCGGCTGCATCATAGGCCGGAGACGTGGCATCAGACAGAATCACGCCTTGTGCAAGCTCGTTGTCATGAGCCCTTTCCAGTGCGGAAATCGAAACATTGCCGCTAGTAGCCGATGCTGGATCGCCTGCATTCACAACCTTTGGCGGCTCAGGTACTGTGCCCTGATCAGGCAGCGGCATAGGAACCGGCTGAGTCATCGCACTTGCGTTTGCTGCAGCATGTGCAGCGGCGAACGCAGTCGCATCTTCAATATTGATTGATTCATCAACGATGGCATGATTATTTGCGGCAATGGCATTGGCGTTGCCGGCAGCATAATCAACCGGATGATTGGTGGTTGTGACTGCGGCTGAGACGATAGCGGAATGAGCGGCTGCAAGCGTATTGCCATGCGCGCGAGTCACGTTCTGATCCAGCGTGTGACGCAATTGCTCAGCTCTTAGCTGTTCCGCCGCATCATGCTGCGCGGTTTCGCGGCGTACTGCCGCAGCGCGTTGCTGAGCTTCCAATGCGAACACTTTCTGCTGTGCGGTAACGCGCGCTCGTTCAGCCGACGCCATAATGCCCAATGCCTGCAATCGCTCGTTTTCCACGCGTCGCAGTGTCGCCTCAGCATGGCGAATATTCGCATCAGCGGAACTTAGCGCATACTTTGCGGCCGCCATCTCGGTTTTCGGCTGCCACAAATGATCGATTTCCTCCAACGTGCGGCCCATCGTCTCCGGCACAAGCGTGATAATGCCAAGCAAACAAATGAGATTCAGCATGCTGAAGATTGCAAAGGAGATGCCACCGCCCCAGCCATCGATCATCATCGGCGAGAACTGTGCGATCAGCCAATTGGCAGACAGCAGACACATCACGCACAAGCCGGTTGCACGTCCGCGCAAGTATGTGGGGAACAGTTCAGGAATTACGATCCACGGAATCGGGCCCATCGAGAAAGCGAAAGACACGGTGAACGCCATCACGAATATGAGCGTTAACAGCGGGCTGCCGATAGCATAGGAAATCGCGATGCATAGTGCGAACGCGCACATCATGCCGGCGCCGACCTCCATAAGACGCTTACGGCCGAACGTGTCAATCAAATACAATCCCACAACCGTGGAGACCAGTTCAACACCGCCAACGCAAGCGGCCGTCAGGAATTCCTTATCACCGCCGAAGCCCAAATCCGCGAACATCACCGGGCCGTAATAGGAAATAGCGTTCATGCCGACCAGCTGGTTGAACACGGCCAGGAAAATGCCGATGCCCAATGCCTTGCGCAAGCCCGGGCGGAAAAGATCATGGAATTCGTTCGACATCTCGTTTTCCAAGCGCACCGAAGCGTTGATGTCATCCACGCGCAGGCGTGCCCGCTCGGTGCCGAGAATATGCTCGAGCACGGCGAAGCCTTCATCGGTTTTACCCACCTGAATCAGGAATCGTGGGCTTTCCGGGGCGCGCAGCATAGCGAGCAGAAAAGCGGCGGCTGGAATGGCACCCAAGCCCAGCATCCAACGCCAGCCGGTAGTCACATCCCAAAAATCCGTGCCATACGAGGCGATGATGTAGTTGATTACATTGGTAAGGAATACGCCGCAGACGGCGAGCATTTGGTAAGAGAACGAGAGCAAGCCTCGAATATGAGTAGGTGCCGACTCCGTAATATACGTGACCGCTAGTGCTGCGGTAAGGCCAATGCCATAGCCTCCGATGACGCGAGACGCAATCAGATCGATGGGACCCACCGTGAGTGAGCTCCAAATGGCGGCAACGAAGAAGAACATTCCGCCGATGATAAGAATGCGTCGTCTGCCGAATTTGTCGGAAAGGAAGCCTGCCGCAGCAGCGCCCACTATGGCGCCAATCATGATTGAGGAGATAACGAACCCTTGCATGACGGTACTGAGTTCGTAACGGATGCGAAGGAATTCAATGGCACCAGAAATAGACACAGTGTCATAGCCATACAGAAGACCAGCGAGACCAGCGCTCAGAGCCAAGCCGAAGGTGTATTTACCGGAACCTTGCGTGCGAATGGCTGTTCCCAGAGGGTTGGTCTGTTTAGTGGCATCCTGAAATAGACCCGCCATGTGCTCTTCCTCTCAATACAACGTGGGGGGACTCAGATAATAGTAGCCGCAGCACGTAGTTTCGGCTCGGAAATATCATAAAAATTGATAATTATTTGAGCTTAGTCAAGTGCAGTGCGGTGGTTGATATGGCGCAGCATGAAACATGCCTCCATTGACTACGTAGTTCAGCTGATCGTGGATTGCCGGTTATAGTGCTTCGCTCTTGTGGTACGAGCCGAAAAAGCTGGAAGAACCGTGGACTCTTCTCGGCAGGCGGGGAAGCCGTGTACAGTGGCGTGTAGTTAGCCGCAATCAAGGAGCATCGTCATGACCAATGGGCACATCAATCCCGCCAACGTACCAGACATCGCGTTGAAAGACGGACATTCGATTCCGCAGGTAGGCCTCGGTGTGCTGCGCATCGACGACGATGGCGTGACCCCGGTGGTCGAATCCGCGCTCGCCGCCGGCTACCGCCATATCGATGGAGCGGCAGGTTACAACAATGAGGCCGGCGTGGGCCGTGCGCTCGCCGCCACCGGCTACAACAAGGGTGCCGCTCGTGAGACTCTGTGGGTCACCACCAAGTTGCGCGACTCCCAGCAGGGCTATGATTCCGCGCTCAAGGCGTTCGATGATTCCCTGAACAAGCTGCAGCTCGATTATGTGGACATGTACATGATTCACTGGCCAACCCCGTTCGATTGGCGCAGCGCCGACACCTGGAAGGCGTTCGTGAAGCTGCGCGAGGAAGGCCGTGCTCGCACGCTTGGTGTGTGCAACTTCATGCCCGCCGATTTGAAGCGTCTCTACGATGAAACCGGTTCCTGGCCTGCCGTGAACCAGATCGAGCTGCACCCCACTTGGCAGCAGCGCGAAGTGGTGGCCTACTGCAAGGAGCACGGTATTGCTGTGGAAGCCTACTCGCCGATGGCTCGCGGTGCTGATCTCAATGCTGGTAACGGCACGATTGAGCGTATTGCCGAAGCGCATCAGGTGAGCCCAGCTCAGGTGATTCTGCGCTGGCATATCGAAAACGGCACGATCATTATTCCGAAGTCCGTGCATGCCGAGCGTCAGAAGGAAAATCTGGATTTGTTCGGCTTTGCGCTGACCGCCGAGGAGCATGCGGCCATCGATGCTCTGGACGGCCCGACCCGCGCCGGCCACGACCCTGCCACCTTCACCTACGCCTGATTAGATGTCACGCCGCTCTCGTGCACGTTCCGCGCATTTCCGCCGCGGATTCAACGCATCGAACCCCTTGGAACGCATCCTGATTCTGCTCGTGATTGCCGCCATCGTCGGTGTTACGGCAGGATTACTGCTGCCGGAGGTGAGCCCCACCGCGGCCAAAATCACCGGCAACTACACTGCCACCGGTTCGGCTGCGGACACTCTGAACCAGCTCACCGTGGACGATAACCAAAGCTCATCCGGCTACGACCGCGACTCCTTCGGCTTCCGCGAAACCGACACCGACGGCAACGGATGCGACGCCCGCGAAGACGTGCTCGCCCGCGACCTGACCGACGTGCAATACAAATACGCCGGCTCCTGCCAAGTGGCATCCGGCACCCTGCAGGACCCATACACCGGCCAGACCATCCACTTCGTGCGTGGCCGAACCACCAGCGCCAAAGTACAGATCGACCACGTAGTGGCCCTCGAGAACGCGTGGCAATCCGGTGCACGCGACTGGTCCACCGCCGAACGCCACCAATTCGGCAACGACCCCTACAATCTACTCGCCGTGGATGGCCCCGCCAATCAGGAGAAAGGTTCAGCTTCCGCCGCCTACTGGCTGCCCACCAATGCCGATTACCGCTGTGATTACGTGGCTCGGCAAATCGGAGTCAAAGACAAATACAAGCTCACCGTGACCACGCAGGAAAAAGATGCGATGCTCGCCGTGCTCCACACCTGCCCCGGGCAGGCGGTGCCGGCTGATGAATAATCATTGAATAATCATCGAGAATAATCATCGATTGTTCCAGCGTATTGACTCAGAAACATGCTGACGCTATAACAGGGGCCGGTATATGAGAGAGGCACACGAATACATGAGCGCCAACGAGAACACGAATAATTCCAAGGATTCCGCCAACTTCACGGGCCAATCCACCACTACATCCACAAACCACAAGCACACCGCCAATCAGCACACGCCGCGCACCAACGACCCCACCATTGCCAGCAACACGCACGGCCGCGGCTACGGCCGTATGCACACCATCGATAAACGCCGCACCATCCACCCCGAACAGGAGCGCCTCACCGCCAAGCATCCTGAGCTCAACATTGTGGACGCCGAAACCGCGGCCAGCATTGAGCGCGGCGATGCCGAAATCGACAAGGAACGCGCCGCCGCCCGCGCGCAAGGGCGTGGTGGTAAGACGGTGGCTCATCATGGTCATGCGCTCGCAGGTATTCTGGGGCCTGCGTTCGTGGCCGCTGTGGCATACGTGGACCCAGGCAATGTGGCCGCCAACGTCACCTCCGGCGCGCGCTACGGATACCTGCTGGTCTGGGTGCTGGTGCTCGCCAACGCTATGAGCGTGCTTATTCAATACCAATCCGCCAAGCTGGGCATCGTGACCGGCAAATCTTTGCCGGAACTGCTGGGCGAACGCATGCATGACGCCGGACGCTTTATGTTCTTCATGCAGGCCGAGGTCATTGCCATTGCCACTGATTTGGCCGAGCTGATCGGCGGTGCCATCGCATTGAACCTGCTGTTTGGTTTGCCGCTGTTCGTGGGCGGCGTGGTGATCGGCGCGGTTTCCACCGTGCTGCTGCTGTTCGAAGGCGGCAAGACACATCGTCTGTTCGAGAAAATGGTGATTGCCCTATTGCTGGTGATTACGTTCGGCTTCATCGCCGGCCTGTTCATCGCTCCGCCAAATCCGGCTGATGTGGCAGCTGGTCTGATTCCGCACTTCACCACCACGGATTCCGTGTTGATGGCATCCTCCATGTTGGGCGCCACTGTGATGCCGCACGCAATTTACTTGCATTCCACGCTGGTGAACGATCATTACGCGGGCGGGCAGGAGAAACCGTCCATCAAGCGTTTGCTCGACGGCTCCAAGGTTGACGTGTTCTGGGCGTTGCTACTTGCCGGTACCGTGAATTTGAGCCTGCTGATTTTGGCCGCCAACTCTCTGTACGGCATGAAGGGCACCGATTCGATTGAAGGTGCTCAGCATGCGATTGTCTCCGTGCTTGGCCCGGTAATCGGTACGATTTTCTCCATCGGCTTGTTGGCTTCCTCGCTGAGCTCCACTTCAGTGGGTACGTACGCTGGCTCCGAAATCATGCATGGATTGCTGCGCATCAAGGCTCCAATGTGGGCTTGCCGTGTGGTGACCTTGGTGCCAGGACTGATTGTGTTGTGGTTTGCGCCGAACCCCACCGAAGCGTTGGTGATTGGCCAGGTGATTCTTTCCGTGGGTATTCCGTTCGCCATCATTCCGCTGATGCGCTACACGCATGACAAGCAGCTCATGGGCAAATGGGTGGACGGCCCAATCAAGCACGCTATCTTCATTGCCGTGGCTGTGCTGATTATCGCGTTGAACGTGCTCCTCATAGTCCTCACCTTCCTCGGCAAAGCGTGAACACGTCCCTCGTCCCTCGCGGTTGAGGATTTCTCCTCGGCCAAACCGACTCATCGGGCCAACAATTAATTAGCCGACTCGGCTGATTTGTTTGGCCTGCCTGAGTTGCCCGACCCGGCTAATCTGTCTGCCCCGGCCAATTTGGCCGAATTGGCGGTACTGTCCGACTGAATACCTATTTGACTGTAGGATTTCCAACACTTTTTAATACTGTGTATATGTTGACTGTAGGATTTTGGACATTGACTGTAGGATTTCCAACGAAATTCGTTCAAAAACCTACAGTCAACGTTAAAAACCCGACAGTCAGTGTTCGGAAACCTACAGTGTTTGTTTAATAACCTACAGTCAGTCGGATAGTTGCTGGACTGGGGGTGGACAGGTCGCGGCCGGCAACTATCCGACGCTTAACGTCAGTTAGCGGCCAACGCACGCTTCAAACGCTGGCACTCCGTGAATCGGGATGGGAAGGACACCTTAGCTCAGGACGTTCCTTTCTACGCGCTCCAACCGTTGGCGCAGCACGCGCAGGGACACGGCATCGCGCATGTGGCCGGCACCATCTCCGCGCACCCCGAACGCCACCATGAGCACCATCACAAAGCAGATGCCTGCGGAGATACGCAGCGCCCATTGAATGCCGAAAATGGAGGCGGCAACTGTGGAAGCCCCGTTACTGTGCTGCCATGCGGCAAACGTCTCCATCAGGATCACAAGCACCGGCGCACCCACGGCGCCTGCAATCTGACGCGCGGTGTTGGTCACCGAGGAGCCGGCCGAAACCTCATCCGGCCCGTTCAGGCAGTTCAAGGACCATGTGGTGATGGGCATGAGCAGGAATCCCATACCGATCTGGCGCACGAACTGGCAGATGGATACCCACCAAATCCACGTATCCATAGACACCAAAGACATGCCAATGGTGCCCACGGTAAGCACGATGGAACCGAACAACGCCACAGGCCGCGCCCCGAAGCGGTCCATTGCACGCCCGCCAAAGAACTGGGAAACGCATTGGCCGATGGCACCGGGCAGCATGATCAGGCCGCTCATCGTGGCTGAAAAACCACGGTCGGTCTGAATATAAAGCGGCATGATCACCAGAATCGAGCTAAAGGCAAAGAACGCCAATGAAGCGGTGATGGTACCCACGGTGAAGGAGCGGTTCTTCAGCACTCGCAAGTCGAGCAGCGCCGGCTGGGGGAGCGGCTCGACGCCCGCGGCCTTGGCTTCGCTATAGCGGCGGCCGTGACGCAGGTTCCGCAGCACGAACCACACGATGCCCACCAGGCCAACAAGCATTGGCCCCCATACCGCAGGAGCCGCAAACCCGTAGGCCTCCGAGTTGGTGAAACCGAACATCAGCCCGCCAAAACCAATTACGGACAGCGACACTGAGAAGAAGTCAGCGCGTGCGGATGGGTCGTGCGAGCCGAAGTTATGCAGCCAGAACATGGCGGCGAGCAATGAGAGCACGCCGATAATCGTCATGGTCAGGAAGATGGATCGCCAGCCGTTGGCGTCGGTCTGCCAGCCGCCCAGCGTCGGTCCGATAGCTGGAGCCACACTCATGGCCATGCCCACGGTACCCATTGCGAATCCGCGTCGAGACAGGGGGTAGATGGAGAACACGGTGATCTGCAGCACCGGCCACATCACGCCCGTGCCCGCCGCCTCCAGCACGCGGCCGAGCAGCACCCATATGAAGTTCGGCCCGAGCCATGCCATTACTGAACCAAGTGTGAACACCGCCATTGAGCAGATCACGATTTGGCGAGTGGAGAAGCGACGGGTCAGGAATGCGGTGAGCGGTACCATAACGCCCATCACCAACTGGAATACGGAGGTGAGCCATTGGCCGGTGGTTACGGAAATGCCGAATTCGGAAACGATGATCGGCAGTGCCGAGCTCAGCTGCAACTGGGTGAAATTACCAACGAATGTGATGAATGTAAGAATGGCGATAGAAACGAATGCGGCTCGGCTCAACTTGCCGTCCACATAGGATTCCTCTTGACTCAGTACTCGCTGCAGTTTGCTTGTACGATTCTTGATTCTGCTCTCTCCAGCCACACCAACTCCACTTCTGCGCTCGGCCGGAAAAGCTGACTGGCTATATGCGATGGGATTGGAGACTTTGCCTGATCCAACCCAAATAGCAAACAACTGTTGCAGAGCCTATCTGCTTACTGTTGCCGATACGCTGTGTGCCGCCATATGCTTCTGTGCTTGGCCGGGCAGCCCCCTTGGAAAGCACGAATATACACTACGCCTCAGGGTGGTCTGTCTTGTTGAAGCTCGCCACGCCGCAAAGCCATCCCCTCGTGCGCCGAATCAAAGGGCGTATCTTCCACCCTTATATGCAAATGGGGCCACATGCCGATTAATGCAGGCTCAATAAAGGTTTGGTAAAGCGTTTATTCGCCTAAATCACCCCGAAAAGCAACATTAAACCCCCTATTTGTGCCCCGTTCTTTGTAGGATGCTGTAATAGGCCCGTTTTCTGGAACATGACTCGAAATGCGAATGAGAACAGCCGGTTGAGGCGTGTATGAGTTTCGAGAAAGCAAGGGCCGCAGACAGAGAGCAAGTAGTGAAGAAGAGGATGTCCGTAATGGCGTCAGCAGAACGTATGTCGCATTCTTTGAGTGGGCAAAACACGCAAGAGGCGCGGACTGCTCAATTGGCTGATCAACGTCAAGAGCAGTTGTCTCGCGTATTGTATTGGCGTTTCTTTGTGAACCTGGCGTTGATGCTTATTGATGCAGCGATGTTCGTTGTGGCTGGGGCTACTGTGCTGAATTTGCGCAATGAAGCTTCGCCGTTCTATTCTGCCAGCTTCAATTTCACTATGAATTCAACGGTGTACCTTATTGTTGCTGCGATATTTTGGATTTATTCGCTGCATGCTATGGGTGTTTATCACCGTCATGTTATGGGTGATGGGTATCAGCTGAATGCACTCTTGTTTAAGAGTGTCATTATGTGCTGGGTTATTCAGTGCGCTTTTGATTACTTCTTCAAGTTTGATTTGACGATAACCTCGTTGAGCCTCATGGTGCTTGGCGGCTGGGTGTTGACTACTGTTGAGCGAGTATTTACGCGTTTGTTTATTACGCGCAGTCGTCGTAAGGGCGAGTATGCCTATGGCACGGTACTGGTGGGGTCGCCGTCTGGTATTGGCCGCACGCTGAAGTTTTTGAGCAAGCGTGAGCAGCTTAATTACCGGCCTGTGGCAGTGTGCCCGATTCGTATCAATCATGAGACCGATACCATTGAGCCGGATTATGACATTGATCAAATGCAGCGGGATATTGCCTTGAACTGGGGAACTCCGCTGCCGGTGTTGGAATATGCCGACCGTGAGCTTGCGGAAAAGATTGTTGGCATGAATGCGCAAACGGTGATGGTGACTGATGAATTGCACCGTTACTCGGATAATTACAATATTTTCTCCGTGCGCATGGAGTCTCTTGGTCTTGAGATTGCGATGGTTGCTTCTGCTGCTGATACGTCTAACCATGAGTTGTCGGTGCGTTCTATTCAGGGCACTACGATTATTACGCAGCGTCTTGCTCAGTATTCGCCGAGCCGCCGCATGATGAAGCGTGCGCTTGATTTGGTGGTTTCTGCGTTGGCGATTGTGTTGTCGCTGATTATTACTATTCCGGTTGCTATTGCGATTAAGTTGACTGATGGTGGCCCTGTGTTCTATAAGCAGGTTCGTGTTGGTCTTCGCGGTAAAACGTTCGAGATGTTCAAGTTCCGCTCTATGGTGACTAATGCGGATGCGTTGAAGAAGAAGCTTGCGGAGGAGACTGGTCAGACCGATCGTTTCATCTTCAAGATGAAGGATGATCCGCGTATTACTAAGGTCGGTCATTTTATTCGTCGTTTCTCTATTGATGAATTGCCGCAGTTCCTTAATGTGTTTATGGGCGATATGTCTGTAGTGGGTCCGCGCCCGCCGCTGCCTGAGGAGTATGCACGTTACAACAAGCTGTATGCCACTCGTATGCTGGTGAAGCCTGGTATTACTGGCCCTTGGCAGGTGTCGGGCCGTTCTGATCTTTCCGCTGAGGAAAGCGAAGCCTTGGATGTGGCCTATGTGCAGAATTGGTCGGTACTGGGAGACATTGTGCTCATGTTCCGCACGGTTGGCGCGGTATTGAGCCATAAGGGCGCGTACTGATATAAGCGTTTTGTGCAATTGAATCCAGATCATTATTGGATTTGAATATGCAGATTTGTTTGATGCTGCAGAGGTGAGATATGGCAGAAATGCCGAATGATGTTCAGAAACTCAACGAGCCACCGGAGCCTCCTGCGCAGCCTGAATTAGGCTATATGGCTGCGAATGATGATTCCGCTAATGAATCTGATTCGCAGGTGCAGGATCAACCGGGCCAGCATCATTCCCGCCGTCGGCGTCGCATGAGTGCGCGGCATATTCGCCGTATTCGTAGACGTCGCAGGATTCGCCGTATGCTTATTGGCCTGGGTGTTGTTCTGCTGTTCGTAGCTGTGCTGGCGGTATGGTTCGCCTGGTCCGCTATGAAAACCAAGAATGAAGTGCAGCAGGCTGTATCTGTGGCCACGAGTATGCAGGAGTCGCTGACGAGCGGTGATACGGATGCTCTGAACAAATCTATGGAAGATTTTTCTTCTCACGCAAGCGCCGCCTATGATCAGACCAGCTCCATGTTGTGGAAGGTGGCATCGCAGGTTCCGTATTACGGTGATGATATTCGTGCTGTGCGTACTGCGGTTACTGCTATGGAGAATGTTTCTTCTCAAGCATTGCCTTCTTTGAGGCAGGCGTCGTCTGCTTTGAATATGAGCGATGTTTCCGTAAGCAATGGAGTGGTTGACGTCTCAGGTTTGACGAAGTATTCTGCGGCACTGCAGAAGGCTGATACGGCTATTGAGAGCGCTGAACATGATTTGATTGGTGCTCCTGATCCGCATATCGCTCAGATTTCTGATGCAATGCAAAAGGCCAAGAATTACATGCACACGTTGTCCGGCATGGTGCATGATGCGAATGTGGCTGTGCAGGTCGCGCCTAAGATGCTGGCTAATGATGGTTCCACGCGCACGTATTTGATTCTTGCCCAGACGAATTCGGAGATTCGCCCTGGTGGTGGTTTGCCTGGTTCATGGGGTGTGATGACTGTGAGCGGAGGCAAGGTTGAGCTTGAACCGTTCATTTCTGGTGGTTCGATTCCTTGGTTTGATGAGCCGGTGGTGGATCTTACTGCCGAAGAGCGTACGCTGTTTACCGACAAGCTGGGCCGAGTGGCAGTGGACGTGAACTTTACCCCTGATTTTCCGCGTACCGGCGAAATTGCTAAGGCTATGTGGAAGGCCCATGCTGGGCAGGATGTGGATGGTGTGATTGCCATTGATCCAGTGTTCTTGCAGAACATGCTGAAGGTCAGTGGCGGCGTCACTCTGGAAGATGGAGTGACGTTGGACGGCACCAATACAGCTCAATATTTATTGAATCAGGTATATATCGATAAGCCTGAAGATCAGCAGGATGCGTATTTCTCTGCTGCCGCTGGTTCTGCATTTAGTCACATTATGGCGAATGCGCAGGATGGTAAGGCTTTCCTGAAAGCTGTGACTACTTCCGTGGCACAAGGCCATATGAAGGTGTGGAGCGCGCATGAGGATGAGCAGGAGCTGTTGCTCAATACCCCAATTTCCGGGGCATTGAAGACTGATGCGGCTACGCCAGAAGTGGGAGTATTCTTCTCTGACCTTTCTCAAGCCAAAATGGATTGGTACTTGAAGCGTGATGTGAGCGTGAAATTCGATAAGGTGGCGCCTGATGGAGCCAACCAGTACACGGTGCATGTCAAGCTCACCAATATGCTGACTCAAGATGAAGTTGGGCAGCTGCCTCATTACATTGTGGGGCCATTCTTGGAGGAATTGCAGGCTGGGCAGATTGATACTGCTGTATTTGCCTATGCGCCTGCCGGTGGACGTTTAGTGGATTGGAAGTCCACCGATGGTAAAAGCTATGACGGCGTGACCACGCACAATACGCTCACGGTTGGCGTTAAGAAGCTGGTATTGAGCCCCGGCGAATCCTATGAGGCCACCATTCATGTGGAAGTTGCGCCTGACGTCAAAACTCCACTGGACATCTACCAGACGCCGCAAGTAGAAGGCCGTACTGACGAATAAACTTCAGCCCCTAGGCTTGTGATGAGGGTGTTTTGCTTTTCTTTTGATTTTAAAATCAAAAGAAAAGCAAATGGCAGGCAAAAGGGGAATCGTTGGAATTCCGCCGTTTTGTGTGTTTTGATTGCGTGAAATCGGTCAACGAGTCAAAAGAAAAGCAAATGGCAGGCAAAAGAGATTATGCCCAGTATGGTAAGTATCGGATGTACCGTTTCCCCGCATCTGGATCTGCGATTTTAAGCAAGTGATCATCCAAGCATGTTTTGATAAGACGGGAAATCTGTGATGTGCCACTCTGTGGCAATGCAAACCGTTCGCGGAGACTGGTATTGGTCATCGGTATTCGTTGTGCATACTGTACGCAGGCGTGCCAGTATGCAGCGTCCATACGTTGTTCTCGTGTGAGTTCTCGGTATGGCGTCGCCTGCATAAGGGTCACTCTCATATTGTCTCCGGGTTCTTCCACCTGCGGAGCTGGGAGATGATGTTGTTCACAATCGAGGACCACTTTATCCCAGCCGGATCCTGCTTCTTCGCAAAGCTGTAGACGGCGACAGATGGCAGCCATTTTCTCATTGCGTGAATGTGGCGGATCGTTGAGTAATCGTGCAACATCCACTAGCGAGCGTCCGGGGTTGGTAAATTCAATACGATTATCAAAAATGCAAACCATAGGTCCAGCTCCAGTAATGGAGAGGTCCTGATGAATAAGCATGTTGGCGGTAAGTTCACGCAGTGCCGTGTGCGGGAATGCGCGTAACGTGACTCGGCGTGCCCCTTGGATAATTTCCTGTTCCGGAAGTAGCGCCTCTATGTATTCAAGCATCTGGTCTAGCTGCGCATAGCCGGAATTAAATGTTTTACTGCGCGAAGGTGCGATAGGGGAGGAGCCATCGTACCGGATAACACGTAGCGCTTTACGTGAGACGGTTGGAAAGTCGTTGAGATTCCTAGCGAACAGCAACGCTCCAAGATTGGTGATGGCATATGTGCCTGAATCCTGAGGGAAAACAAACTGTTCGCTTTCTAGCAGGTGCATGGTTTGTTCGATGGAAGTGGTTTGTGGAATGCCGAATTCCTGACGGTACCAATCCGTGTCTAATTTATTGAGTACCTCATCATCGGTAAGACCACTAAGAGCGTATTGGAGTTCAAAAACCTCGGCTCGGGTCCGGCTCCATAGTTCTTCCTCGCGCTTTGATCCATGTTTGAGCTCTTGCGTTGATGAACCGGTGCGGATGTAGGCGAGCCCTTGCCAGAGCACAGGGCGATATTGTGCCGGCCAGATGCGCAGTAGGATGAGGTGTTTGCCAAATGCCTCGGCAGATTCGAATCGGAATTCAACATTGTCGGATAGGTGTTGGCGGAGCCAAAGTTCCAGCTCTTGATTGCCGACCTTAGTGGTTTTGGGATTGAATGCAGTTCCGATGAGCTCATGAGTGGCATCGTCGATGCCCCATACCTTGTATGCGAAGGTATGCCCGAGCAAGGCTGCGGAATTGGCGAGTGCGGAAATATCGCGGCCGATTCGGTTGGGGTCGGTGTTGCTGTGCTTGAACTCGAGGCATTCGTTTTCGCTGTCTTGTCTGGCTAGTGCCGTGATAAGAGTGATGATATCTTCGGGCATGCTGTTTCCTTGGGGACGTGATTTGGCACTGTGATTAAGTTGTTCTGTTAACCATAGTAGTTTCTTTTGATTTTAAAATCAAAAGAAAAGCAAATGGCGAGCAAAAGAGAAATCGTTGGAATTCCGCCATTTTGCATGTTCTGATTTCGTAAAATCAGTTAACGAGTCAAAAGAAAAGCAAATGGCAAGCAAAAGAGATTCGAATGCTTGTTCGAAAATGTGGATAACTTGGCAAGCTCGGACCACATACCTCGTTTTAGATAGACAACGCAGTGTGACATTCGTTAGCATCAACGCACCCAACTCTATCGGGGATACTTCAACAAAGGAGTTGATGCAAGTGAACTTGCCAAGTATACTTGTGCCTATCGGGGGTGAAGATCCATTGATTCTTCCCTCCGCGCATCGAGAACATAAACATGGTGAACCGTCGATTGCTGATGCTGATATTTTGCATGTCTATAGACATGGCATTGAAGTCGATGTCAACACTAGACGTGTTCCACCTACGCATGTACTTGTGGGAACCGGAACTTCGGGCGCTATTCTCTATGAGATAGGCGTCATTGAACGCGAATGGATCCCGGGAGTACATGAGCACGTCATCGTGCATGCTATGCGAGCACGGCTGACTTATGAAATGAAATGGCTTACTTTGCAGTATTCCGAAGGTGATGATGATGCGATTTGAAGATTATTCCCCAGAAATGCAGGAGAAACTGATTGCATTGGGCAACGCTGCCGCAGATGCGATTGAGGAGAAAACCGCGCCAAATTCGGGTATTCCGGAAAATGATCCGGATTTTTCGCCGGATTTGGAGATTAGCAGGCTGTTGAACCGCAGAAAGTCTGAGCTTGAGACTATTGATGCCCGGATTGCGCAGATGGTGTTAATTATGCGTCAGCGTGGCCAGTCATGGGAGACCATAGGTCACAAGCTTGGCATTACCGGCGAAGCAACTCGCCTGCGGTATGCCAAGCTGATGAAGCCGTGAGAGGTTTGGTTGCGTAGCGGGTCTTTTAGAACCTTTTAGATTGTTTTAGATTGTTTTAGAATTCGACCCGGAGGTTCGGTTTTCGCAGTTGGGCGTCGAGTATTTCAGGCTCGGCGGCGAAAACCCTCAGCAGATTTCCCTGTGCCGCGCATAGCAGGTTGATAGTTAACTGTGTCATACTTACCTCGAGGTGCCTCATTTGAAAATGAGCGCGTAATCCGGAGTGGTGCCTCACCTGTGGTGAGCGTGAAATCCTAGTCCGCGTCGGCTTGTGGGGTTTCGTCGTCTTCCGGTTCGACGCCCGCGATCCGGGCGAGCGTCTTGTTCAAGTATGCCATGTCCGGGCCCATGCGTCTGGCCAGCCGCGCGGTGCGCGGTGCCGCCAGTGCTTCGAGCCGGTCCTGGATGTCGTGGATGCGGCGGACGAGCTCGGCCGGGTTC
>NZ_NMWV01000021.1 GCF_002860405.1 Bifidobacterium imperatoris
ACACCGTCGATGAGCTCGGCCTGCTCAACGAGCTATGGGAGCTGGTGCGCGTCAAGGCCAACCTGTTCACCCCGTCCAAGAAGCCGGTCGCGCGCGAAAGCACCCGGGACGGCCGTCCCCGCCGCGTCTACGACGCACCACGCACCCCGTGGGAGCGGCTCAAGGAGTTCGACGAGGCGGACAGGGCCGCCGGCGGCCCCGGCTTCATACCCGACGACAAGCGAGAGGAGATCGAACACACGCTCGCGACCGTGAACCCGGCCGAGCTCGTCCGCCGCATCCACGACATCCAGGACCGGCTCGAAGCACTGGCGGCACCGCGCACCGCGCGGCTGGCCAGACGCATGGGCCCGGACATGGCATACTTGAACAAGACGCTCGCCCGGATCGCGGGCGTCGAACCGGAAGACGACGAAACCCCACAAGCCGACGCGGACTAGGATTTCACGCTCACCACAGGTGAGGCACCACTCCGGATTACGCGCTCATTTTCAAATGAGGCACCTCGCAGCAGAAATTGCTCCATCCATTTGCTGTGGATGATGCTTTGCGCCATCTCGATGCCGCTCATGCCCAATTATCGCAATTCGCGCTTGCCGTTGGTGTGGAGGCGGACCGTGTGGCTATTGTGATGGCTCCACGATGGCATGAGGCCGCCGGCAAGCTTATTGCTGACGGTGCCGGTAGCGTGGCGGCGAATGCCAAACAACTTGGCACCGATGTGGTCGCGGTAAGCAATAAGGCCGGCAAGGCAATAGCATCAGGGGCTAAGCAGATTGGTCAGGAAGCAAAGCTGCTGCGCAACACTATGGTTCATGCTGAGGGGGAGAGCGCTCAAGGTGAGCAGACATCAACAGAACCGGGATTAACGCAACCTGAGGTGTCAACGCAACAGGGTGATATGTCGAAGAAACTCGGTGATTTGTTCCGCCGCTGATAATTAATGCTGCAATGCTATCAGCGACGGTAGCATGCCTGACATCGACGTGGCTTCTCCGGACATTATTCTAGGGAAGCCATGGAGGTGGTTGCGAGTAGTCGGACTACAGCTTGGTTACGGTTTCTTCGGTGGAGAACCAGGTGAATTCGTCTACTCCGCCAGCGAAGGAGGACGGGTATTCGGGGTCGCCGGTGAATCCGTCGCCGTTGGTTTGAGCAGCGAACACGTGTGCCAAAACGTCGGCCTTGCCGGCGCCGGCTGCGAAGAACCAGGTATGGTGTGAACGGGCGATAAGCGGTGCGGTCAGCGAGATGCGCAATGGAGGCATCTTGGGGGAGTGACTCACGCCAACAGTGAGTCGGTCGGTGACTTCCACTTCATGATGACCGGAGGAAGCCGGGAACAGTGACGCATAATGGCCATCCGGTCCCATGCCCAGAATCATCAGATCAAACACCGGCTCCGGGCCCATTTCGCGGGTGAGCTCATTTTCGTATTCACGTGCAGCAGCATCCAGCAGGGTTGCGTTATCGGTGTCGGCTGCGTCGCGTACGGAATCATCATCGCTGTCTGCGTTAGCCATGGTGGTGGCAATCTCATCTGCAGGACGGGTGTCGGCAGGCATCTCATGGATATTCGTTTCCGGCAGCTTGCCCTCAGCGACGAGTTGGTCAAGCAAGAGACGGCGAGCTTCAAGTGCGTTGCGATCGGTGTCGTAGGCTGGTACGAAACGCTCGTCGCTGAACCAGAAATGCACGCGATTCCAGTCAATTGCCTTAGCCAGCGGATTGGACAACACTAATCCGAGAGGTTGGGCAGCTGAACCGCCAGATAACGCCACATCCACGCGCGAGCGATGAGCTCCGGAAGGCAGACGTTCGGCAAGCAAATCCAGCAACGTGAGTACCAGTCGCTGTGCGCCGGCTTGCAGCATCAGATCTTTATTGGGATAAACAATGAGTGTGCGATTGGCCATAAGTATTCCTTGGTATGACAGGGCTCCCCTCAGTCACCTGCGGTGACAGCTCCCCTCAGAGAGGGGAGCCAGAGAAATCGTTGCCGCGAAAGATGCGTTTTTCGTTGAGGGGAGCCGTGATGGAGCCGCTTTAGTGACGAATCAAATCCCAGCCTTCGTTGATGACTTCGGCATACACCTCATCGGGGTCGATGCGGCGCAATTCCTCGGTCAGGCAGTCCTCAATCGTGCGTACCGGCACGGAAATCGTTTGCGGAGCCTGACCAGGCATGGAAATCAAGGCCTGATCTTCATGCGGACGCTCCAAAGACACCACGCCATCCGCGCGAGTCAGATACACGCCGGTCACGGCTTCAGCGTTGGCCGTGTACTCCACGTCCACCTGCACGCCGAGCTTCAAGCGCAGCCATGCACACAGCAAATCCATCGGTAGGAATTCCTGCGGGCCGGTAACCTTCACCGCGGTAATCGGCAGATGCGGCGGCTGGTCCAGCATGGAGGCCAGCATTGCGCGCCACACGGTCAGGCGGGTCCACGACAAATCAATGTCTTCCGGAGTCCAATTACGGCGCAGGCGCTCAATCGTGGCCTCAGGATTATTAGAACGCAGCGCATCGGTAATGCGGCTGCGGGCCATCGCACCCATCAAATCCTTAGACGGATTGGACGGCGGATTCGTCGGCCACCAAGCCACCACCGGCACATCCGGAACCAGCAGCGGAATCACCAGCGTATCCGGATGATTGATCAGGCCACCGCGCGGGCGCAGAATGATGATTTCGCCAGCACCAGCATCAGCACCAAAGCGCACTTGAGCATTGAGATTTGACTCAGCCGGGCCATCGGTTAGATCAATGGCCGGGTTGTCGGTTTTCTCCATAGCCTTCACGCCATCAGTGCCATCAGCATCTGCGGCAGCAGTACCAGCGGCACCAGCATCATCGGCATAATGCGTATCCGGCACAATCGCAATCACACGGCAAGGATGCTCACGGCTTGCCGCATTAGCGACTTCCAGCGCATGCTCGAGCTCATTATCATCAGTGGAAATCAGCAGCGTCAGCACGCGGCCGGTAGCGGATTCGCCGCGCTCCTCATGCAGCTGCTCAATCTTATGAGCGATTTCGCGCGTGCGCGTATTCGGCAAATCGATGATCATGGCATCCTCCAGTGGCGGCCTTCGCGCGCCAGCATTTCGTCGGCCTCAGCCGGACCCCACGTGCCTGCACGATAAGGCTGCGGCTGGCCGAGCGTGGACCAGAATTCTTCAATCGGATCGAGGATTTCCCAGCTCAGGTTCACCTCTTCGGTGGTCGGGAACAGTGGCGGATCACCGAGCAGCACATCCAGAATCAGCCTCTCGTAGGCTTCCGGAGAGTTCTCGGTGAAGGAGCGGCCATAGCTGAAGTCCATGTTCACGTCACGGACCTCCATCGTGGTGCCGCCCGGCACCTTGGCGCCGAAGCGCATAGTCACGCCTTCATCTGGCTGCACACGAATCACAATGGCGTTCTTGCCGAGTTCGCGTACGGCGGTCTGCTCGAACGGCAGATGCGGTGCGCGCTTGAACACCACGGCAATTTCGGTCACGCGCTTGCCCAGGCGTTTGCCGCAGCGCAGATAGAACGGTACGCCAGCCCAACGGCGGGTATCGATATCAAGCTGGATTGCAGCATAGGTTTCCGTGGTGGAAGCCGGGTCGATGCCCTTCTCCTCCAAGTAGCCGACAACTTCGTGCGAGCCCTGCCAGCCGCGAGCATACTGGCCGCGAGCGGTGGTAAGGCTGAGGTCCTTCGGCAGACGCACTGCGGAGAGCACCTTGGTTTTTTCGGCAGTCAGATCCTTGGCGGTGAAGCTCACTGGCTCCTCCATGGCGGTCAATGCCATGAGCTGCAGCAGATGGTTCTGAATCACATCGCGTGCAGCGCCGATGCCGCCATAGTAACCAGCACGGCCGCCGATGCCGATATCCTCAGCCATCGTGATCTGCACGTGATCCACGTAGTTTGCATTCCAAATCGGCTCGTACATGGCGTTGGCGAAGCGCAGGGCCAGCAGGTTCTGCACGGTTTCCTTGCCGAGATAGTGGTCGATACGGAACACGGAGCTCGGGTCGAACACCTCGGACACCACATGGTCCAGTTCCTTGGCGCTGGCCAGATCATGGCCGAACGGCTTCTCGATGATCACGCGACGCCATGCGCCTTCAGAAGATCGAGACAGGCCGGATGCGGCCAGCTGCTTGGCCACGATCGGGAATGCGCGCGGCGGCACGGACATGTAGAACGCATGATTGCCGCGGGTGCCACGGTCGCGGTCAAGCTCCTGCACGGTGGCGCTCAGGCGTTCGAATGCCTCCGGGTCGTCGAAGGTGCCGCGCACAAAGCGGATGCCGGCGGCCAGATTCTTCCACGTCGACTCCTTGAACGGTGTACGGCAGTGGGCCTGCACGGCAGCCTTGACGAATTCGATGAAATGCTCTTGCGTCCAGTCGCGGCGGGCGAAGCCGGTCAGGCCAAAGCTTGGCGGCAACAGGCCACGGTTGGCCAGATCGTAGACGGCTGGCAGCAGCTTCTTCTGCGCCAAGTCGCCGGTAACGCCGAAAATCACCAGGCTGCAGGGGCCGGCGATGCGAGGCAGGCGCAAGTCGCGCGAATCGCGCAACGGATTGCTCCAGTTGGAAAGTTCACTCATACTCCCTAAGCGTAGACCTCGCCGGGCATGTATCGCTAGAAGCGATACTAAAAATGCTGTGATGTGCAGCACCTTTGATCCGCAATAGTGCCCAAAGGCAATAGTGATATGCGATTGATAGCAATTGCAATATGTTTATGGATAAAAACCGCAAACGTGTGGATTATCATTGTGAAACGCGCAGTAATCCGTCAATATTGCCGCCGGCGTACTGGCAACGCTCAGGTGATATTCAGCTAACTATTCCCTTGTTTTTCAACATAAAGACTATGAAATAGTCATGTCATAGTGTTGGAGAAAAATAATGTCCATCATTTGATTGAAAAATACCAGCTAGCGATTTATGAAGTACCCGCATGCCTAAAACACCACCTTCTTTTCCGCCGTCTCACCATGCCTCTCAGCACAATGCAGAAAATGCATCAATGGAGACTGAGCGCAAACACCGCATGGCTGAGCCATCTGTGCAAGCAAGTGGAAAGCAGCGCAAACAGCAAGCGCAAAGAACCGTGGCGTCAACCTTGCGGCCGGTATGGAAAGCTCTGCGTGCTGTACCTAAAGTGCTTCACAATCTCAGCGCCAAAGATTACGGCAAGCACACTCCCACCAAACGTCGTTTTGGCAAAGTTACCGTGCTCTCCGGTGGTGTGTATACCCGTCGCCGCATTGTAGTGGTGTGCTTTGGCGCGGTCCTGCTGGTTGAACTGTTCCAACTGTTCTGGCCGTCCGATCGGTTCTATCCATTGGCCACGCTTGACGGTTATGCAGTGGGCGGGCAAAGCGCTCAACAGGCGGCAAGCAAGCTGAATGCCGCAGTAGCACAGCGCGACGTTACGCTTACCGATACCACAACCTCAACCAAAGTGACGCTTACGGCCAAGCAAGCCGGCATCACGGTTGACTACACCGCGCGCGCAAAAGAAGCTGCCAGCCACTCCTTTGCCGAGCGCATTATTCCGTTCTCCTGGCTGTTCGTACACAACACTTCTTCTGATTCGTTGCCGAACGCATTGGGCTCGTCCAAGCAGCAAACGCAATCCGATGCGCGCAATGCTGCCGTGCGCGCAGTAGACGGTACGCTGCAAACCGTGGATGCTCGAGTCGGTTACGCCTTCAACGCCACTGATATTTTTAAGGCCGCTGATTACACTCGTTCTTCCAGCGCAAAGGGCGATTTGGTTACCGCCACGCTTGAGATGAACGTCACCCAGCCAACAGCGGTGAACGATACCGCACAGCAGATGCTGAACACCATTAATCAGGCTTTGGGCGATGGGGTTACGTTCACGTATGGCGACGGCAGTTGGACGATTTCCGCCAGCGATATTATTCCGACGATTAGCACAACCGTCAATGCGGACGACAACACCAAACTGGACGTCACTATCGGCAGCGTCAAGCTGATGAATCGACTGAAATCGCAGGGTATTGCATTGCAGGCTGCGCAAAAAGTCGCCGACGCCAATGTGGTGCCCGCATTGTTCGCGGTCAAGGGCCGTGCGTCTCGTGCGATTGACGCGACTACGACTGCGAATGCGGTAGCTGCCATGCTCGCCAGCGGGCAGAATTCTCCGGTTGCTATCACGATGAATCAGGTGGATAACCTCGAGCTATATGACGGGCTGCCCACCACTGGAAGCACGGAAGATAAGCTCAAGCAGCTGTTCGGCGACGCCACATATTCTGTTGCTGTTTATGATTTGAAAACCGGTGAATCCAAGCTGCAGATCAATGCGGATACGGTAACCACTTCGGCGAGTACATACAAGCTGTTCGTGGCGTATTCGATGATTCATGCTGTGGAAACCGGTCAGCTGACGTGGGATAGTTCGCTTAACGGCATGACGTTGAGTTCCTGCATGGCTACCATGATCGTGAACTCTGACAATGATTGCCCTGAAGCGTGGCTGAGCCGTTATGGATTCGACGCGGTGACGCAGCAGGCTCATGAAATCGGCGCGAACAACACCAACTTTGCAGTCGGCGATATGCGTACCACTGCAAATGATTTGGCTACTGTGCTTAAGGGCTTCTATAACAATACGATTGCTAACACCGACTCCACGGATCGTTTGTTCCAGCTTATGGAAACGCAGGTGTATCGCGACGGTATTCCTACTGGCATCGGCTCCGATGGTGTTGTGCAAGATAAGGTTGGCTTCTTGGATGGGCTATTGCATGACGCGGCTATTGTGCGATGTGATAAAGGCGACTATGCGATGGTGATTATGACCGACGGATCAAGTTGGTACAAGATTGCGCAAGCCAGCCTGCTGATTTACGAAGATTTGTAAGGTAAGAAAAAACCCTTGGAATCATTGAGATTCCAAGGGTTTATTTGTGCCCCCCGTGGGATTCGAACCCACAACCCACGACTTAAAAGGACGCTGCTCTAACCGTTGAGCTAGAGGGGCAACGTTTCTAAGATACACGCGAATGTCGGACAATGCATAATCGGCGTTGCGCACAATCGATTTTGAAACCGACCAGTCCGGCTCCTAGAGTGGGGCACCATGTCATGCACCACGATTCTCATCGGAAAGAACGCAAGTTACGACGGCTCGACCATCATCGCCCGAGATGATGACTCAGGTTCCGGTCGTTATGATCCCAAGCATCTCGTGGTGGTAATGCCCGAAGATCAGCTAAGGCATTACCGCAGTGTGTTGAGCCACGTGGAAATCGAACTTCCAGACAATCCTTGCCGCTACACCATCGCTCCTAATGTGCTGCATAACCGCGGCGTGCTCGCTGAGGCCGGCGCTAATGAGCACAATGTGGCGATGAGCGCCACCGAAACCATCTCCGTTAACGAGCGCGTGCTCGCCGCCGACCCGATGGTCGAATTCAGGCCAGCTGTGGGTGAGCCGGACGAGGAAGGCTATCAGCCTGAACAGCCGGGCGGCATCGGCGAGGAAGACATCATCACACTCGTGCTGCCGTATGTCACTACCGCGCGCGAAGGCGTCGCGCGGCTCGGCAAGCTGCTCGAAACCTATGGCACTTACGAGTCAAACGGTGTGATTATTTCCGATGTGGACGAAATCTGGTATGTGGAAACCATTGGTGGCCACCATTGGATTGCGCGCCGCGTGCCAGATGATTGCTATGCCACGATTCCCAACCAGCTTGGCATCGATGATTTCAATCTTGCTGATGCGTTCGGCCGTCAGCGCGAATATCTGTGCAGCGCTGATTTGCGTGAATTCATCGCCGAATATCATCTTGACCGCACCATGGGTGCGCCGGTTGCTGCTGGTGGGCGTCATGCTCATGGCTCATCCAGTTCCAGCGCTCGTACCGGCTCCCATGCACGCCGTGCTGCCGCCGCTACTGTTGCTGCGGGTTCCGATGCTGCGGCTTCGAATCGCGCTGCAGTCATTGCTGCACGTGCAGCCGCTTTGCCGAACCGTTTCAATCCTCGCAAGGTGTTCGGCAACACCACGCCTAAGGATCACATCTATAACACGCCTCGCGCTTGGTATATGCAGCGGTATTTGAACCCCAGTGAGGATTGGGATTCTCCGGCTGCCCGTTATACGCCAGAATCAGACGATATTCCATGGTGCCGTGTGCCGGAAAACAAGGTGAGCTTGGAGGATGTGGATTTCCTGCTTTCCAGCCACTTTGAGGGCACGCCATATGATCCGTATGGCACTAAGGGCACTCCGGAATCGCGCCACCGGTACCGTCCGATTGGCGTGAACCGTACCGGGCATATGGTGGCGATTCAGCTGCGCCCGTATGCGGCGGCTGTCAATCGCGCGGTGCTGTGGGTTTCCTTCGGCTCCGGTCCCTTTACTACTATTGCGCCGTTCTATGCGAACGTGAACGATACGCCGGCCTACCTGAGGGACACTACACCGGAAGTTTCTACGGATAACCTGTATTGGACGAATCGACTGATTGCCGTAGTGGCGGATGCACATTGGTTTGAAACGCATAGTGCTATCGAAGGGTACGCGGAAGGCGTGCGTGCATTCGGCCACCGGTTAGTTGATCAAACTGATATTCAGATTGAGGAGATGGCTGCTGAGGCTGTGGATGCCGTGGATGTTGCTGAGGCGGCGCAGCCTGCACAGCGCGCACTGGAGCAGTCGAATCAGCAGATGGCCGACTATCTGCGAGAACACACCACCAAACTGCTCAATACTGTGGTCTACACGGCCAGCAACCTGATGCACAACAGTTTCGCCATGTCCGATCGCTGGACGGACTGAATAATCAGTTAAATCCGACGACCTTCTCGGCGATGGTGTAGCCGTTGCGCACAATCCAACGACCAGCCGAACCGGGAAGGTTGATGGCGCGCGACATCAGCTTGCTGCGCACATCATGCCCAATAGCCGGCGAATACGCGTCAATCGCATCCCACAGCTCGCGCTTCTTGACATAGTTCGCCTTATCTCGCGAAAGAATCAGGAATACAGAAGTCACCGAAGACTCAATCGCCAGGAAGTGAATCATATAGCGATACAGTCCCTCAGGCACAGTGCCGCGTTCCGGCGTAGCCTCAGTCATCAAACGATTCACCAAGCGCAGCTGATCGACACGGCGAATCATCACATCAGTCTGCACGCTCTGGCCTTCACGGCCGATGAAATAGTGGTAGAACGGCACATCCAAATACTGAATGCGCTTCACCCACGGGAATGGCTGATACGAGTAGTAGAAGTCCACATAGAACGTATGCTCAGGCAGCTTCAAACCAGAATCGCGCACCACCTGCGTGCGGAAGGTGAGCGCATGCATAATGATGTACTGCGCCAAGCCGAAATGGCCCAAATCATCCCAGCCGAGCACGCGGCCGGCAGGAATCACGCGGCGGAAATTCACCGTATGCTTATGACGCTTAGCCACTTTGTCATACACATAGTTGGTAACCAGCATGTCGATGGGCTCGGTGGTATCGCGCTGCGCTCGCAGCGTATCCATAACAGTGTTGATGGCCTGCGGATCCACCCAATCATCCGCATCCACAACCTTGACATACATGCCAGAGGCCGCTGCAATACCGGTGTTCACTGCACCGCCGTGGCCCTTGTTCTCCTGATGAATGGCTCGCACGATCCCCGGATTATTGCGCTCCAGCTTCTGCGCATATTCCAGCGTGCCGTCTTTCGAGCCATCGTCCACAATCAGTACCTCGATATCCTCAGGGTTCGAGGCGGAAAGCACCGAATTGACGCAACGGTCAAGATAGGACTCCATGTTGTATGCGGGAATCACGAAGGTGAGCGTTTTTGCCGTCTGTACCGCGTTGGCCATACCAGTTACGTCCTCAAATGTTCAATGTCGTATCGTTGGGCATCATTGCATCACAATAAATGCATCAAGCGATATGTTCGTTATGCTGTTCAAACCGTAGCACCTTACCGACGATGACGGCAGAGTATTACGCAAGCTGTTGGTCTGAATTCACATTCTGTAGTGGCGCTTGCAGTGTTGTGTGTCCAGGGTGTGCGGCCTGTTCAGTGTGTTCCGGTTGTTCCGGGTCAGCGTATCCGGAATCCGTGTTTTCCGGCAAGCTCCGCTGTCCATTTTCGCTGACACTATCTAATCCGGCACTTAGATACGGCTGATTCGCCTCTCGCTGCAAAGCCTTCTGCGCTTCACGTTGAGCTTTCGCGCCCTCGAACAGCAAGCGAGGCTTGGAATCAAGCCTGCTCAAGCCATGCCATGCCAAATCCACAATATAGGCGGCAAGCTGCTCTTTGCTAACCTTCGGACGATCCGCCCAGTACTGTCCGGTGAACACGGTCATGCCCACCAACATTTGTGCATAATACGGCACGCCCTTCGTGGAGAGCTTCTGACGTTTGAACGCTTCGGAGAGAATATCCTCCACGCGCATGGAAATATCGCCCAGCAGCGAGCTGAACGAGCCGGACGGGTCGGTGCTCGGCGAATCGCGCACCAACACCTGGAATCCTTCCGCGTTCTCCTCAATATAGGTGAGCAGCGCCAAAGCCGTGCGCTCCACAATCTGACGCGGATGCATGGTCGGCGCATCGAGTGCGGCCGCTAGCGTGCTGATTAGCGCGCGCATCTCGCGGTCCACAATCACCGCATACAGGCCTTCTTTACCGCCGAAATGCTCATACACGATCGGCTTGGAAACCTTGGCATGCGCGGCGATTTCCTCCATGCTTACTGCTTCGAATCCTTTGGATGCGAACAGGGCCCGGCCGACCGAAATCAGCTGTTCTCGTCGCTGCAGTGAAGTCATACGTGAGGAATGTGCCATGGTGACCACCATAGTCGGTGGGTAAGTCGGTGGGGCAAGTTGGCGGCAGAGTGGCCGTTTGCTTGGCGCTTACGGGAAGGCCCACATTTAGACTGGCAACTATGGAAATGAATACTGTTCTGGCCATTGTTGGCGTGATAGTTGTAGCAGTCATATTGATTGCTGTAAGCATCTGGCTGTCTAAGTCTCGTAAACGTGATCTTGACCGTGCAATGGGCAAGGGTGCTCCGGATAATCAGCGTACGCGCGATGCTAAGGCTGCGGCAGATGCGCGCTTGGCTGCTGAGGCTAAGGCTGCTGCTGAGGCTGAGGGTACTGTCGAGGTTGAGGGTACTGTCGAGGTTGAGGGTACTGCACAGTCAGCTGAATCATCGGATACTGAGCCGACTGCCGAGCCGACTACCGAAGCTGCACCGGCTGCAGCCGCAGTCGCTCCTGAATCTGCTCCGGCAGGCGAACCTGAGCCTGAATCCCCGGAGTCAGTTGGTTCTCGACTGACTCGTCTGAAGGCCAAGCTCGCCAAGTCCGGCAATCCATTCGGCAAGGCGTTGTTCAACATTCTGGCCAAAGACAATCTTTCTGAGGCTGATTGGGAAGACGTTGAAGATACGCTGCTGCTTGCCGATGTTGGCGCGGAAGCCTCTGCCCAGCTGGTCGATGATCTTCGTACTGATGCTCGTATTACCGGCAAAGCCGACCCGACTGAAGTGCGTGCCACGTTGAAGGAGAAGCTCCTCGACTTGGTGGGCCGTGATACCGACCGCCGCCTGAATGCTGAGAAGCCTGGCGCGGATAAGCCTTCCGTCATCATCATGGTGGGTGTGAACGGTACCGGCAAGACCACCACTGCAGGTAAGCTTGCTCGACTCTTCGTGGCTGAAGGCAAGCAGGTGGTGATGGGTGCGGCCGACACCTTCCGTGCAGCCGCCGCTGATCAGTTGGAAACCTGGGGCGCTCGCGTGAACGTGCCGGTGGTGCGTTCGGATAAGGATGGCGCAGATCCGGCTTCCGTGGCATTCGAGGCTGCTGGCAAGGCCAAGGAATTGAATGCGGACGTGTTGATTATCGATACCGCTGGCCGACTGCAGAACAAGTCGAACCTGATGGATGAGCTCGGCAAGATTCGCCGCGTTACCGAGAAGCAGCTGCCAGTAAGCGAAGTACTGCTGGTGCTGGATGCCACCACCGGGCAGAACGGTATGGCTCAGGCCAAGGTATTCGCCGAAGCCATCGGCATCACCGGCGTGGTGCTCTCCAAGTTGGACGGCTCCGCTAAGGGTGGCATCGTGATCTCCGTGCAGAAGGAACTCGGCGTGCCGGTCAAGCTCGTCGGCCTCGGCGAAGGCCCGGACGACCTGGCCCCATTCGATCCGGAAGGATTCGTAGACGGCATCCTTGCCTGACGCGTCCACGTTGTGAACGCGTAAAACGCCGCAAGTCACGCAAACAAGGCCCTGAATTATGTTCGAAACATAATTCAGGGCCTTGCCATATCCGTTGAAATCAAGCCAAAATCCTCCCCTTAAATGTGCCGATTTCATGCGGTAGCGCTTAACAATCGCGTAACTTGGCGTAACGAATTGAAAACGCAACCGGCTTTTACTGACGAACTGTTAGCCCCCACAAGGGGGACGGCATTTATTGGAACAAGACGCCGGCTACTACAGATTTCAAGCCCGGCGCCATGAACAAAGAGAGGGAGGTAGACATGGGAGCGCTCGATTCCGGAAATACCGCATGGATTCTTACATCTGCGTCCTTGGTTTTCCTCATGACGCCTGGTGTGGCGTTCTTCTACGGCGGTATGGTTCGTGCCAAGGCCGTTCTGAACATGCTGATGCTTGAGGCGGCTGCACTGTCAGTCACCATGATTATTTGGACCCTGTGGGGTTGGTCCATCGCCTACGCCGGTTCTGACATCGGCGGCATCTTCGGCGATCCGGCCAGCGGCTTCCTGCTGAAGGACTCCATGGTCGCCCAGGATGGTGTGTTCACCACCACCGGCCTGAACAGCAACAACTACCCGGTTTCCGTTGACGTTGCCTTCCAGGTGGCCTTCGCCATGATCACCGTCGGCCTGATTTGCGGCGCTATCGCTGAGCGTGTGAAGTACAGCACCTGGATGATCTTCGTCGCCCTGTGGATCACCTTCGACTACGCTCCTATGGCCCACATGGTCTGGAACGGCGGCCTGCTCTCCGGTGAGGGCGCCATCTCCAAGGCCATCGGCGCAACCGCTCACGATTTCGCAGGTGGTACGGTCGTCCACATCAACGCTGCAGTCGCTGCTCTGATCATCGTGCTGATCATCGGCAAGCGCAAGGGCTTCGGCACCCAGCCGTTCCGTCCGCACAACGTTCCGTTCGTGATGCTCGGCGCCTTCCTGCTGTGGTTCGGCTGGTTCGGCTTCAACGCAGGTTCCGCCTTCGCCGCCAACGGCACTGCTGGCTACGCCTGGGTCTCCACCTCCGCTGCAACCGCTGCTGCAATGCTTTCTTGGGGCTTCACTGAAAAGATTCGTTCCGGCCACTACACCGCTATGGGTGCTGCTTCCGGTATGGTCGCTGGCCTGGTCGGCATCACCCCGGCTGCTGATGTGGTCTCCCCGCTGTGGGCCATCGTGCTCGGCGCTATCGTCGGCATCCTGACCTGCCTCGCCTGCGGTCTGAAGTTCAAGTTCGGCTACGATGACTCCCTCGATGTGGTCGGCGTCCACGGCGTTGGTGGTTTCACCGGCACCCTGCTCATCGGCTTCTTCGGCGAAGGCACTGGCCTGCTGGCTGGTGGCGACTGGAGGCAGCTCGTTGTCCAGCTCATCATCGCTCTCGTTGCTATCCTCTACTCCGCAGTGATCACCGCCATCATCGCCTTCGCTCTTGAGAAGACCATCGGCTGGCGCGTCACCGAAGCTCAGGAAGTCGGCGGCATCGATCTTGCCGATCAGGGCGAACGTGCTTACGATTTTGCTGGTACTGCCAGCTCTGTTCTCAAGGAGGTGAAGTGAGATGAAGCTGATTACCGCTATCATCCAGCCCCATAAGCTTGACGACGTCAAGGAGGCTCTCGCAGCCGCCGGCGTGCACGGTCTGACCGTGTCCGAGGCTAACGGCTATGGCCGTCAGCGTGGCCACACCGAGGTTTACCGTGGCGCTGAATACACCGTGGACCTGATTCCGAAGATCCGCATCGAGGTTCTGGCCGATGACGCCGATGCCGAGACGCTGGTCGGTGTGATCGTCAAGTCCGCCGGCTCCGGCACCATCGGTGACGGCAAGGTGTGGGTTGCCCCGCTTGACTCCGTGACTCGCGTGCGTACCGGCGAGACCGGTTCCGCCGCCATCTGATAGGCGTCCGATTCCTCCAGAGAGGTTCGGGCTATCAAAGTAAGACAGGTCCCCGCACGTTGCGTTCGTCGCCGTGCGGGGACTTTTTATATGCGACACCATGTGACGCATTCCGGCGAATGCGTCACGTAGAGGTTCCATCTGTGACGCATTCCCCTGATTGCGTCGCAGAAGATGTGTTCCACGGTATGTTTCACGACGCATTTCCGGGAATGCGGCATGTAAGGGTTCCGTTTGCGCAGCATTTCCAGGAATGCGTCGCCCCCGAGCTCGAAATTATGGCTAATACGGAACTAGTACGAAAGGATGCACATGGCATCGGCAGTAGATGGTTTGAAGCAACGATTCATGGATATGAGCCAGCCGGATGCGGATGGTGTGTACCGCAACGGCACTGCTAAACGTAAGGCCCGCACTGACCTGGCCATGCAATGTCTCACAACGCTGTGGGATGAGGCCACGCAAGCCGTTTCCTTCGATGTTCCTGCTTCCGGCATCGGTTTCGCGGCGGTCGGCTCGCTCGCCCGCGGTCAGATTGGCCCGAGCTCCGACCTCGACCTGGTCATTATTTATGAGCCTCGTGCACTGAACGATCAGCAGCTCAACGAACTGGCCAATAAACTTTGGTACCCCTTGTGGGATAGCGGCCTCGACCTTGACCATTCCATTCGCACCCGTGCCCAGTGCGAAGAGGTCACCGACCATGATTTGCCTGCCGCAATGGGTTGGCTCGATGTCAAGCCCATCGCCGGAGATACCGAACTCATTCGCACTACTGCCGCGTCTATTCTGGAACGCTGGCGCAAAGCTGCTCGCAAACGTTTGCCGGAATTGCTTGATTCCGCAAAATCCAGGCTTGATGAATTCGCAAGACTGCAATACGTCAATCAGCCGGATATTAAGGAAGCGCGCGGTGGATTGCGCGATTCAGTGCTGATTTCCGCGCTCGCCACATCTTGGCTGGCCGATCGCCCGCACGGCAGCTATGACGAGGCTGTGGAACGTCTGCTCGATGTGCGCGACTGCATTCATTTGGTGGCCGGCAAAGATACGAATCTGCTGCTGACTCCCTACCAAGCCAAAGTGGCGGCCATGCTTGGTCTCGCTGATCCGACTTGGCCGGAAAGCGAACGCGCCGCGTATTCGATTGATGATCTGCAGACGATGCTCGCTCGCCTCGGCCGCCGCATTTCCTTCGCGCTTGATTCCACGGCCTCCCGTGCGGAGCATTCGCTGACGCATGAAAAGCCGCGTTTCGCGTTCTTCCAAATGTTCTCGCAGCGCGCTGGCGGCAAGCGCGAAGCCCCGCAGTTCGACATCGTGGCTCCCGGCATCGCCAAGCATGAAGGTGAGCTGGTGCTCGCCCCCGGTGTGGAACCCGCCAAGGATGCCAAGCTCGCATTGCGCATGGCTGTGGCGTCCGGCGAGTTTGGCTTGCCGATTAATCCGTCCACGCTGACTAATCTCAAGAACTGTCCGATTCGCGATAATCAGTGGGATGATGAATCTCGCGAACTGTTCGTGCGATTGCTGGCTTGCGGCCCGCAATTGATGAACGTGTGGGAAAGCATCGACTTTGTGGATATTCCGGGCCGATGGATGCCGGAATGGCTTGGTATTCGTAATCGTCCGTCCGCGTCGGCAGCTCATCGATACACCATCGACCGTCATATGGTGGAGGTTACGTCGCGTATTACGCGGGATACTCCGTCGGGTGGTCGGTATGACGATGAGCATTATCAGGCGCTACTGCTTGCTGCGATTACGCATGACATCGGTAAGCGCGCGTTCGTGCGCGATCATGCCGCCGAAGGTGCGCGTCATGTGCCGGTGATTTTGAAACGTATGGGATACCCGCAGCAAATTATCGACTGGGCGACTGTGCTGGTGCGCGAGCATCTGACACTCTCCGAGTATGCGACAGGTAAGGATCCCAATGATCCGGCTGTAGTAGCTGATCTTGCCGATCGACTCAATCATGACAAGACGCTATTGGATATGCTGTTCGACCTGACTCGCGCTGACGGTTCCTCGCTTGGTGCCACCGCAGGCGAATCAATCATCAAGAAATACGGCTGGTCCAAATGGCGCGAACAAATCGTCCTCACCATGTACTCCGCCGTTCGCGCCGCAATGTAAACAAAAGCCTCCCTCTGGCAAGAGAGGCTGGTGGGGATTTGCGCGAGAAAACCCAGTCAATAGCCTCCCTCTGACGAGGGAGGTGGCCGCCGCAGGCGGACGGAGGGAGAGAAGCGCGGCTATGCCGCAAAAACAACAGTATCGGCCAACGGCCGATGCCGTCCCCCCTACCTCATCCACACATCCCCGCGCACGCGCAAGCCATTGCACAGTCCACGCCCGCCCATCAGAATCACATTAAAAACAGTCCAAATCAGTACGGTCCGCGCAGCATCGCTGCCCAAACCCGGCGCCACCATACCCGCCAATGGCACAATGAGCGCAATATACACTACGGCAGTCAACGTGCAGGTTATCGCCAGATACCGGTAATCGCGCGCGCCAATCAGAATGCCGTCAATGGCCATCATCCAACCCTGCAGTGGGAAGAAGACGCCCATCGTCACCATACCCACGGCAATCAGCAGCTGAATATGCGGCGTGGGGGAGAAGAAATGCCCCGCGAATAAGCCAATAATGGCAAAGCCCAAGCCGATTGCGGTGCCAGTGAGCGCGCCCATGCGCCCGGTCGCCTTGGTCAGCATGCGTGCTCGCGGCCTATCGCCAGCGCCAAGTGCAGTAGCCACCAATGCCTGCCCTGCAATACCAACCGAATCGAGCATGTTCATCGCAAAGTTCCAACTGGAGTTCACTGCCTGAAAACCGGCCAATACCGAGGTCCCCATGCGGGCCGCGCTCGCCACCGTCACTACCATTGCCGCGCGAATCGCCAACGTACGAATGAACAAAGGAATGCCGTCGCCGCCCGCCGCGGCAATGCCGGCGAGTCGCGGTCGCAAACTTGCGCCATCCGCACGAGCCCACAGAATTGCGGGAACAACAAGGAATATGCCCATATACCATTGCGCAATCAGCGTTGCTGCACCGGAGCCAGCGATGCCCCAGCGGAATACCAGCACGAACAGCACCTCAAGCACTGTGTTGAGGATTGCGCCGCTGACCGCTGCGATCAGGGTAATGCGCACCTTCTGCAATCCGCGGAAAATACCGTTTGCCGCATACACCAGCAGCATGCCGGGCGCGCCCAGCACGATTGCACGGGTGTAAAGCGTGGCCTGACGCAGTACCTCGCCTTGACCGCCGAGCGCGCGGCACAATGGTTCGGCGGCGGCAAACAGCGCGAGGCCTAAGACGATGCCGATGCCCAAAGCCAGCCATAATCCGTCGATTCCGGCCTGCAATCCTTCACGGCGTTTGCCGGCACCCAGCAGATGCGCTACTTGCGCGGTGGTGGAGTAAGCGAGGAAAATGCACAGGCCCACGGCGGTCAGAATAATGGTGGATCCGATGGAGAGGCCGGCCAGTGCGGCATCGCCAATATGCCCCACGATTGCGGTGTCGATCAGAATAAAGGTGGGTTCGGCGATGAGCTGGCCGAAGGTGGGCAGTGCCAGCGCCAGAATCTGGCGACTTGATGAGCGGAAGGTCGGAGACTGTTGGTGCACGTTCGCCTGCATATCATGCTTAACTACGTTGTGCAACTCGCCTCTTTCGCTGTGCAATGTTATCCCCAGACTATCCACCAAGTTATCCCCCGTATGTGGATAACCAAGTGGATTATCCACCAAGTTATCCCCAAAATGTGGATAACTTATTTTTCTATCCACATTGGCGGCTTCTGCGTGTCGTTCGCGTCACATTCCGGTGAATGCAGCGTGAACAATGTGGGGTCTGAGAGGGAGCAGCTGGGGCAGATTACGCGGACTGAATGGTGTGGGTAGCGCGAGGCGGGTGGAGTGATGGCGCGAATCGGGGTGTAGATGGCCTGGATTGGACGTGGCAGTCCCGTTGCAGCTTGGTGGTGACTCGGCAATCGTCATTATGTACGCGTCTCGACGAAGCGTCCGCAAACATAGTGATGATTATGAAGTCAGAATCGTCATTATGTACGCGGGCCAACGAAGTACCCGCATACATAATGACGATTTCGGGGCCAAAAACGTCATTATGTTTGCGGCACCCCGGTTCAGCCGCGTACATAGTGATGGATTCCGGTGGTTGTGGCCGCACTACCGCCCGAACTAACGGTTACGCGCAGAGTCTGATGGTTGCAAGATGCGCCTTCTATACTGGGGAGCTATGGCAGAAGGAAGCGACAACTCGTATCAGAACTACGCAGGTGGCTCAGACAACGGCGGCAATCGCGCTGGCCGTGGCGGTGCGCAAGGCTCGGCAGCATCAGGCGACCCGATTTTCGACCGTGTGCCTCCGCATGATGATGACGCGGAAATGGCAGTACTTGGCGGCATGCTGATGAGCAAGGACGCCATTGGTGAAGTGTCGCAAACCATTGACGTCACTGATTTCTATCAGCCCAAGCATCAGACGATTTATACGGCGATCATTGACTTGTTCTCTGCAAGTCAGCCGGTGGACGTGGTGTTGGTGGCCAATCAGCTGCTCGCTGACGGCAATCTTGAAAAAGTCGGCGGCGCTGATTATCTGCACAGCTTGGTGGCTTCGGTGCCGACTGCGGCAAACGCTATGTATTACGCCGAAATCGTGCATCAGCGTGCGATTTTGCGCAATGTGATTGCAGCCGGTACCAAAATTGCTCAGCTTGGCTATTCCGCTGAGGGCTCGCAGGCTGAGGATGTGGTCAATCTCGCCCAGTCCGAGATATACGAGATGTCGATGGGCAAAGTTCGTCAGGACTATGCCGCCATCGGACCGGTGGTGCACGACGCACTCGACCAGTTGGACAAACTGCAGAACGGTTTGGTGCAAAAGGGTGTGCCGACCGGCTTCCGCGATATTGATGATGTGACTCAGGGCTTGCAGCCTGGCCAGATGGTGGTGGTGGCAGGCCGCCCGGCTATGGGTAAGTCCACGCTTGGTATTGATTTCGCGCGAGCTGCCGCCCTGCATCATAATATGACGTCCGTGGTGTTCAGCCTCGAGATGAGCAAGGTGGAGCTCGCCCAGCGTATTATCTCCGCCGAAACCAATATTCCGATGGCGGCTCTTCGCCGTGCGGACGATATCACGCCTGAACGTTGGAACACGTTGAACCAGTTCTGGACCAAAATGCAGAACGCGCCGCTGTTCATTGACGACAGTCCGAACATGTCCCTGATGGAAATCCGTGCAAAATGCCGCCGACTCAAGCAGACCAATGATCTGAAGCTTGTAGTCATCGATTACTTGCAGCTGATGACGTCCGGCAAGGCCGTGGAATCCCGCCAGCAAGAGGTGTCCGAATTCTCCCGTGCGCTGAAGCTCCTGGCCAAGGAGCTCGAAGTGCCGGTGGTGGCCTTGTCGCAGCTGAACCGTGGCCCGGAAATGCGTAACGACAAGAAACCGCAGCTTTCAGATCTTCGTGAATCCGGTTCAATCGAACAGGACGCCGATGTGGTGTTCCTGGTGCATCGTCCGGACTTCTATGATAAGGAAGACCGCCCAGGTGAGGCCGATATCATCATGGCCAAGCATCGTAACGGTCCGACTGAAACCTTCCATCTTGCCTTCCTCGGTGCCACGTCCAAGTTCAAGGACATGCCGCAGGACTACAACGCCAATCAGGGGGTGTGATGATGTTTGTTACTCCAGCCATCGGAAAACTGGTTCGTGCGGCCGCGCGCGTTACCAAACATGGCGGCTCGGCGTTCCCGGGCAAAATCGTGGAATCCGTCGACCCTGGGTTCCTGACCCGCACGCTTGCGCAATTGCCGCTTGGCGTGGTGCTGGTCTCCGGCACGAACGGAAAAACCACCACCACCCGTATGGTGTCTTCCATGCTTTCGGACTTGGGGCTCAAGGTGTTCACCAACCCCACTGGTTCGAACTTCGTGCGAGGTGTGGTGTCTGCTCTGCTGAACGAGGTCAATTTGGCCGGCAAGCTGGACGCGGATATCGCCGTGCTCGAGCTCGATGAAGCGTATGCGGTGCATTTCGTCAAGCAGGTCAAGCCGCGCTATGCATTGCTGCTCAACGTGATGCGCGATCAGCTTGATCGCTTCGGTGAAATCGACACCACTGCCAAACTGCTCAGCCATGTGGCCGAGGCAACCACCGGCACTGTGGTGTTGAACCGCGAAGATCCACGCATCGCCGCGCTTGCAGCCAAGGTTCCGGCCGGCACGCAGGTCAAATACTTTGGTTTGGCCGATGATTTGCGTCATTATTTCCCGTCTGATGACGACATGGCCACGACAGTGTCCGTGGAATCCGGCGCGGAGAAGACGGCGCAGACGCGAAGCGGACTGAGGGGGGCAGCCCCCGAGCTGCCTGCGGACGTGACGCTGACCGCAGTCGGCGATCACGAAGCCACATTCAATATGGACGGGCAGGATTACTCCACCGCAGTCAAACTCGAAGGCGTCTACAACCTGTACAACGCTGCGGCCGCGCTCGCCGTAGTGCGCGCGGTCATGACCAATGCCGCCGCACAATCCAAGGCCATCACGAACGCCAACGCCTGCGCGGTCAGCGCCGATGAACTGATTGCTGCGGTCTCTCGCGTCACCCCGGCATTCGGCCGCGGCGAGGTTATCAATGTGAACGGTTCGCCTGTGGAACTGCTGCTGGTCAAGAATCCGATGGGCTTCCGCCTTTCGCTTGCCAGCTTCAGCCCAGCCGGTGCAGACACGATGATCGCCATCAACGACCAGTACGCCGATGGGCGAGACATGAGCTGGCTATGGGATGTGGACTTCACTTCGCTGCGAGCAAGCGGCGTAAACATGGTGTCCGGCGTGCGCGCCTGGGATATGGCTTTGCGCCTCGGCTACGATCAGGTGCCGGTCGAGCAGGTGGAACCCGATCTGGAGCGGGCGGTAACCACGTTCGTCACCAGCAATCCCGGCACTCGTAAACATATGTATTGCACGTATACCGCCATGCTGAAAGCGCGCGCGGTATTAGGCGGAATCACTGAGGTCAGCGACGCAGGAGTGGGCCGATGAGCAAAACAATCGATATCGTGTCTCTGTATCCGAAAGACATGAACATTTACGGTGACTCCGGCAACGTGCTCACCATTCGCCGCCGACTGGAATTGTACGGCTACCATCCGGTAGTGCATCAGTACAATCAGGGCGACGAGTGGCCTGAGCAAGTAGATCTGATTCTGGGCGGCGGCGGCCAAGACACCGGCCAGAAGAAAATCATTGATGATTTCTATATGCGAGCTGATCTGCTGCGCAAGCTTGCGGCAGATGGTGTGCCAATGCTGATGATTTGCGGCCTGTACCAGCTGTTCGGCGAGTATTTCGAAACCGTAGACGGCACAAGGCTCGACGGCATTGGTGTCATCGGCGCGTATACGGTAGGCCAGGATGTGCGCATGATCGGCAACCTTGTAGAACATTCCGCACAGTTCGGTGATGTGATCGGCTATGAGAATCATTCCGGGCAGACGTTCCTGAGAGATGGCGTGCAGCCGCTCGGCACAGTCGACGCCGAGGGCCAAGGCAACAACGGTAAGGACCATACCGAGGGCGCTCGCGTAAACAATGTGATCGGCACGTACATGCATGGTTCGCTGCTGCCTAAGAACCCTGCAATCTCCGATTTTCTGATTGAAACTGCGGCAACCCGCCGCTATGGTTCGTTCAGCACGACTGATCAGACTTCGGAACAAGCCGCTGAGCTTGCGCGACTCGACCAAGTGGCCGCCAACGCGCGCAAAGCCGCAGCCGCACGCCCCCGGTAAGTGTATTCCACTAGACGAAATCAGCTGTAAGGCCTAGCGTCAAGGACGTGCATGTGCGCTAATCTTGTGAATACGAGACAAGGCATCAGGCTGCGTCGAACCTCGAAGGAGGGGTTATTATGGCTGATTTTGATCTGGGCGAAGGCGTCCGCAAGGTTCTGCTGGCCGGCATCGGTGCTCTGGCCACCGGTTACGAGAAGAGCAGCGCCATTGTTGATGACCTGGTAAAGAAGGGCGAGCTGACCGTTGAGCAGGGTAAGTCGCTGAACACTGAGCTGAAGCGCAAGGTGGGCGAGGCTCTGGTCAACGATGCCAATAAGGACGAAGCCAAGGAAGAGCCTATCGACACCACTGAGGCTGATTCGTCCGATTCCGCCGATAAGGACTGATTGCTTTCGTGACTGCAAAGACAACGGAACAGACGACGCAGCACAATGCGCGCGGCACGATGCCGCATACTCAGCCGGACGCCTCATCTGAAGCGTCCGGCTCATCGTCGTCTGCTCCGCAGTCTGCGGCCACTAGCACTGCGGGCAATGCTCGCACTACTGGAACCTCCAGTTCCACTGATTATCCGATGACTGCCGCCTACGCACAATGGGCTGCAGTAAATACGGAAACTATTGGTCTGTTTGGACCAAGGCGAGATGATTTCTCCCAGCGCTATCATCTGACTCGCCGCAGCAAGATGAAGCGTTTGGCGCAAATCGTGCGCATCGTCAACCAATTCGATGCGCTGAAAGGTTTGACGCCAGTGAAAATGCGCCTGATGTTCGAGGCGCTCGGCCCCACATTCGTTAAAGTGGGCCAGATTCTTTCTATGCGTTCCGAGATTCTGCCGCAAAGCTTCTGCGACGAACTCGCCAAACTGCGCGCGGATGCGGATCCAATGCCATACGCCACTGTGCTGGATGTGCTGTCTGCTGAATATGGCCGCCCAGCAAGCGAAGTCTTTGCGCATATCGATTTGAAACCGTTGGGCTCGGCGTCGCTGGCTCAAGTGCATCGCGCGACGCTGAAAACCGGCGAAGATGTGGCTATTAAAGTGCAGCGCCCAGGCGTGCGCGAAACCATGGCGCAAGACGTTGCTATCATGCGCTCTATTGCCAAAGCCGCCACCAAAGTGATTCGCAGCTCGCAGATCGTCGACTTGCAAGGCGTGGTTGAGGAGCTGTGGGATACCTTCGAATCCGAAACAGACTTCCTTGTAGAGGCGCGTAATCTGGCTGAATTCAAGCGATTCGCGTCACGCTTCAAATACATGGATTGCCCGACTCCATACCCGGACCTCTGCACTGAGCATGTGGTGGTTATGGATTATGTGGATGGTATTTCCGTTTCGCATGCTGACGAGTTGGTGGACGCCGGATACGATCTCAAAGACATCGGCACCAAGCTGGTGGATAATTACGCCACGCAGATTCTGGACGATGGTTTCTTCCACGCGGATCCTCACCCGGGCAATATCATCATTCGCGGTGGGCAGATTGTTCTCATCGATCTCGGCATGACCGGCCGGCTTGATGCCAAAACCCGCGCGGTGATGAAAGAGATGATTTTCGCCGTGGCCAAGCAGAATTCGCCGGATTTGGCCGACGGATTACTGCGATTCGCTGGCGCTGAAGCAGACCCGGCTGATTATCCGTCCTTGCTTGCCGATCTTGACGTTATCGTCAAGGAATATGGCACTGTTGATCTCAAAGACTTGGATTTGGCGGCATTCATCACCGCGTTGACCTCGTTGGCGCAGCGTCATGGCATCGAAGTGCCGAGCAGTATCACTACCGTGGGCCGCGCGTTGGTCACGTTGGAAGGCTTGCTGGACGAGTTCATTCCAGACGTGAACATGATTGAAATCATTTCGCAGCACATCGCAACATCCAAGAGCACAAGCCAAGCCATCAAAGATGAACTGAAGGATCTTGGCGTGGAAAGCCATGTGGCGATTCACAGTGCACTGGACGCGATGAGCGAGCTCAACGTGGCCGCCCGTATGCTCACGCGCGGTCAGCTGCGCATGAACATGGAGCTGGTTGGTTCGCAGGAACCATTCCAGTTGCTGTCTGACATGGTGAACCGATTGACGATGGCTCTGATTGTGGTGGGCTTGTTTATTGGTTCGTCGATTGTGTATTACGCCGGCATGAAACCGATTATTTTCGGTATTCCGATTGTGGGCTTTATGGGCTATGTGGTGGCCTTTGTGCTCGGCTGCTGGATTGTCATCGACATCTATTTGAAGGGCCGCAAAGCCAAGAAGCGCTAGTCGGCAAATCTTTCTATCCTCCATATCTCATGGCGCTGGCATCTTCATATTGCCAAAGTTGCCATATGCTTTTTCTGTTTATTTGAAACCGATAAAAGAAAGAATTAAGCAAAGTTCAAGAAACGCCGGAATATAAGCCATTTCGATGTTTTAATTTGACTTTATACCGGTATCAAAATATAGTTTCTTCTGACAACGGAGAACGAGGTCGGCAAGGACGGCGAACAGTCCAAGCCGGTCAACACAATTCGTTCACACCGACGTCAGCACCAACCACCGGTGCATAAACCACAGAGAAAAAGGAAACCTATGTCATCCACAACGAAGAAGGATGTCAACAGCCTTTCGGTGATCCTGCCGATGCTGTCCATATCGCTGTTCCTCACCAGCTACAGCGTCGTCAACGGCGTTATCCCACAGTTGGGGCGTGCGCTTAACGTCGATAACACCGCCGCGGAGTTGCTCTCCACCACACCATCATTGACTGCACTGGCCACGCTGCTCATCAGCCCGGCGCTAGCGCGATTCTTCGGCCTGAAGAAGGTTATCGGTGCCGGTCTGTTCCTTGTGGGCATCACTGCATTCGTGCCGATGTTCGCCACGAACTTCGCCGTTGTGATGGCTGCACGTGTGCTCTTCGGTATGGGTCTCGGCTTGTACAATTCGCTGGCCATCACCCTTATTCAGATGCTGTATTCCGGCAATCGCCGCGCTACTCTGCTGGGTATCCGTGGCGCCACCGAAAACCTTGGCCAAGCCATCATGACCGCACTGGTATCTGTGTTCGTGCTCATCGCCGGCTGGCAGGGTGCCTTCATCGTCTACCTGTTCGCATTCCCGGTGCTCATCTGGTTCTGGTTCCAGGTTCCGGACGTCCACCTCGATAAGTCCGGCTCCTCCGACATGGAAGCCGAAGAGAACGTCAACATCTACCCTGAGCAGACCAGCCCCATCCTTGGCGCATTCTGCGTGTGCGCCGCGCTGTATATGGTGTTCTTCAACGCTATCAATGTGCGTTTCGCTGAAATCGCTCAGAAGATTCTGAACGATCCTCACCATGATTCATCCGTAATCATCTCCGTAGGCATCCTGTTTGCCGTGGTTGCCGGCTTTGTGTATGGCTTCCTGGAAAAGAAGTTCGGCGATAACACCTATTACATCGGCATGGGTGTCTACTTCCTCGGCAGCTTGCTCGTCTCTCTTGCCGGCAGCAGCTACGTTGTGCTGGTCATCGGCTTCTTCCTGTTCAACTTCCCTGGCCCGATTCTGGGACCGTTCCTGTGCAACCGCATCCCGAAGTACGCAAAGAAGAGCTCTCAGGCATTCTGGTCCACCATGATCATCCTGTCCTTCCACGTGGGTGTGTTTGTTTCCCCGCTGGCTATGAGGGCAGTCACCATGATTACCGGTTCCACTGATCCTGCCGCTCCATTCCCGTGGTTCACTGCAGGCTTTGCCATCATGATTGCTGTGGTTTTGGCTTGGCAGCTTACTCATAAGAAGAACGCTCAGCCAGCTTTGGCCTGATAGTTCTGAACTGTTCTGAACGCAACCGTGTAATTCAAGAATCTCTAGCCTGATTCCAAGCGCCTCGTTATGGGGCGCTTTTTTGTACCGGTATACATCGAACGGTTTGCGTACAATGAAGCGCACAGAATATAAGCCAGGCGGTTAACCCGTGCGGTATGCCGGTGTATGACTTTGGAACCCCAAGTCAGGGAGGTATGTGCATGCCTAGAACGAAGCGCGGTACCGCGCCTTCCATTCGTGACGTGGCTGCGGTGGCCAATGTCTCAGTGCCCACGATGTCGCGGTATTTGAAGGATCCTAGTCGGGTTAGCGAGAAAAAGCGTGTAGCTATCGCGGCCGCCATCGAAAAGCTGAACTACCGGCCGAATCCTATCGCCCGCGCTCTCGCCCTCGATATGAGCGAATCAATTGCGGTGATGTCTGCCGATACCAGGCTGTATGGCCGCACGCAAACCTTCTATGGCATTGAGCGTAAAGCTCAGGAAATCGGCTATCCGACTACTATCTATGTGCTTGATTCGCGCGGTGGTGATTGGATGTTAGGCAGCGTGCGATCCTGCCTGGATCGCAGCCCGGCCGGTGTGATTCTTATTGATTATGATCGCTTAACCGATAGTGTGGTTTCCCATATTCCAACCACAACTCCGTTGGTGATTATCGGTGGCCCTCGGCATGAGGATCGGGCCCAGATTCATTTGGGCGAGTATGACAGCGCTTACACGATGACCAAGCATTTGCTGGCTTTAGGGCATGCAACTGTGCATTATGTGGCAGTGCCGTCTGATGTTGATGCGCGCGAGGATGGCTGGCGCATGGCGCTCAGCGATGCGCATGTGCCAGCTCCTGCGCCGATTGCTACCACGTGGGATGCGGAAAAGGCCATTGCTATCGGGCAGCAACTTGGCAATGACGACAGTGTCACTGCTATTTTCGCCGGCAATGATGAGATTGCAATGGGTGTGATGCGAGGTTTGGCAATCGCTGGCAAGCGGGTGCCTGAGGATGTGATTGTGGCCGGATTCGATGATCACACGCTTTCCCGGGTGTGGAATCCGCCGCTGACTACGATTCGGCAGCACTTTGATGAGGCTGGCGAGCACGCGGTCACTATGCTCAAACAGCAAATTGATGATGTGGTCAACAATCGTCCACGCGGCGAGGCGTGGACGATGTTCGATACGATTGCCGGCGAATTAGTGGAACGCGAGTCCACCGGCGAACTCGTGCGCGGCTGAGCTACTGACGCGTCACTTCAATGAGCACGGCATGTTCAGGCGCGAGCTGCGGCGGGCGAATACCCCACTGAGTGAGCGTCGCACCATCTACCGTCGTACCCTCGTCCGTCCACCAGCTCAATGGTGTGCGGCAATTCGGGCTGAACTCCTGCTCGTAGCGGGTGATGCCGCCAAGTGGGCGAATACGGTAACGTGCCGTATCGTCCAAGCCGGGCAGCCGAACCAAACCATACGGGTAATCCTGGGATGATGAGACTGCGGCGAATCGGAAAACCGCGCGCGAACGATCCGGCGCAATAAGTCCATCGACGCGAATGGCCGGATCGGGAACATCGGCATGCACCATAACGCCTTGAGGAATATCCTGCCGACGCTGCTTATACAAATCCACCCAACTCTTGAGCTGCTGCAAATCAGCATCATTGAGCTTCATAATGTTCCATTCGATGCCGAGATGGCCGAAGAACGCCATCGACGCACGCATAGTAAGCGACGTAGCGCGGCGGGTCGCATGATTCGGAGACTCGGAAATATGCTCGCCGATCATCTCCGGCGGAACCAACAATGATGTGCCACGCTGAATGTCGGCGCGCTCCACGGGATCGGTGCAATCAGAAGCCCAGACGCGGCTGCAACGTGCCAAAACGCCGGCGTCAATACGGCCGCCGCCAGACGAGCAGGATTCGATTTCCAATCCAGGATGGCGTTCGCGCAGATGATCGACAATCGCATAAAACGCTTCGGTCTGCTTATGCACGGCAGGATGACCGGATGCAGGAGAGATGGGCTCGGTGAGGAAGCGGTTGTGATCCCATTTGATGTAATCGATATGGTATTCACCCACCAAAGTGTCGATGGCATGCTCCACATAGGCAGCGGCTGCAGGATTCGTCAGATCAATAACCTGCTGTGCGCGCGATGCCATCGGCAGACGCTCATTGTTCGGAGCGAGCATCCAATCAGGGTGAGCGCGCGCCACATCAGAATCAGGGCTGATCATCTCCGGCTCAAACCACAAGCCGAATTCCATGCCCAAATCGTGCACATGATGGGCTACGGTTCCAAGACCTTCCGGCCACAGCGTGGAATCGACCTGCCAATCACCAAGTGCCTTGGTATCGTCGCGGCGGCCTTTGAACCAACCATCATCAATAACGAATCGCTCCACGCCAATCTCAGCGGCGCGATCAGCCAAGGCAATGACCTTGCCTTCACTTTGCGCAAAGTACATGGCTTCCCACGTGTTGAGCATCACCGGGCGAGGCTTTGCAAGTTCTGGATGCAGCGCGCGCAAGTACGCGTGGAATTTCGACGAAACCTCGTTCAGGCCATCACCGACGCCAACAAGTAGACGTGGCGCATGATACGTGGCGCTTGGTGTCAATTCGATTTCGCCCATGTACGGCAGTTCGCCGCCGCCGATAACACCATGCGTATAGGGTGTGCGCTCAATGAACGTGGTGGAATTGCCGCTGAATGCCACGTGAGCGGAGATAACCAGCCCATGTTCGAAGCCGAAGCCGCGCTCGCCAGCGGTGAGCAGGGTAGTGGCGTTGAAATTCGGGCGACCCATGCGCGATTCCTTAGCGAACACGCCTTCAGTAAGGGGCTGACGTTGCAGCGCACGTTCGCGAAGATGGTGACCGGTGCAGGATTCGACTTCCGATACCTGAGGCGGCAGCGGTACAACCGGTGCCAGGCGTTGAACGGTCAATGGTGATTCGCCGGTGTTGGTCAGATCGGTGTCTACGCGAATAAGTCCTTCTGCGCCGATGGCAACAGTCATATGCAGAGCGAGCTTAGCGGTATTGTCTGCCGCCTCGATGGTAATGGAACTTTCAGTGGTGGTGACGTGGGACACGTTCAACTCAGGGAACAGTTCCACGCCATTGCGTGCCACTTGGATGGCAGGTGTTCCGGTCCAGCCTTCAGCCTGCGTGGGTAGCAAGGAAGGCATTTCACCGATTTGAAGACCTGCGTCAAGCGTCTGTGGGAACTGTGGGTCCGGTTGTATGGCAGTGGGCTCGTTTGCCGCTGCCGGAGCTGGTGCATGGGCAAGCGTTGATGTGGCCGCGCCGCGCGTGATGGCAACGATACGCGGGAATCTGCTTTCGCTAAGCCCGATGGTCACATGGGTCAGCTTGCTGGTTGGTGGGATAGTGGTGGTGCCATCAGGAGCCTGCGTCGGCTGGTTGATGGCGATGGTGGTCATCTGCATGTGCATACCTCGTTGTTATGGGTGATAACGAAGAATATCATATAAGATTTATACCGGTATAACAATTTAAAAACGCAGTAAATCTGCCTATAAATAGATAAATAATGATACCGATATAATTTTGTGAGCATATGACGCTCCGCCGCGGGAGTCTGCAGCGGAATATGCGAAAGCCCGGATCAAATTCGATTCTGGTCCGGGCTCTTGGGAGATATGCTGTACTGTACTTCAGTCCAACGGCAGCGTGGATTCGCGCTGAATCAGGCGGCAGGGCACATAATCCACACCATGATGCGGATTGCCGTCGATGGCATCCATCAAATACCGTGCTGCTCGGCGACCGATGGCCTCAGTTTCATTATCAATCGAAGTCAGCGACGGGCGAGAACCGGAAGTCAACACCGACCAATTATCGTGACCGATAACGGCAACATCATCCGGAATGGCCAAACCCTGCTGCTTGAGCACATCAATGCAGCCGCGAGCGAGCTGATCGCTCTGACATACCACGGCATCGAATTTCACGCCTTGATCAAGCAGAAGGCGAGTGGCCGCGCGGCCCCAGCCTTCTTCCCACTTGCCATAACGAACCGGGCCAGCCGGCTGAATGCCGAGCTCGGCCAGCGCTTCGAGCGCACCTTTGGTGCGATCGGTGGCTGCCGTATAGGTTTCATCGCCGCCAATAATGGCGATATGCCGACGCCCGCAGGAAATCAGATGATTGACTGCCATGCGGCCGGCGTCCACATTGTCGCAGGTGACTGAGCAGTCATCAGTATTGGTAGAAGGGCCGTATACATACACCAACGGCACACCCCAGTCCTGGCCAAGTGAGGGGCGAGGGTTGGTTTCACGCTGCACAATCAGCAGACCATCGACTTTCAGCGACAGCAGCTTTTCCACATGTTGGCGTTCGAGTGCAACATCGCCGCGTGCGTTGGCCAGCAGTACGGAAGTGGATTGTGCGCGCAGCTCATTTTCTGCGCCGATAAGAATAGGGGTGGAGAAACGGCCTTGGAGGTCGGAGGTGACCAAGCCGATTAATCCGGAAGTGCCGCGGGCGAGAGATTGCGCCAATTTGTTGGGGGAGTAGTTCAATTGACGGGCGGCATCGAGTACGCGCTGTTTGGTGTCGTCGCTGATGCGTGGCTTGTTGTGCAGCGCCTTGGATGCGGTGGCCAGAGACACTCCGGCCAGCGCGGCTACATCTTCGAGTCGTGCCGAACGTCCGGTCGGGGTCTGGGACATCATGCCTCGATTCCTTTTATTCATATATGTTGTAGTTCTAGTATGCGCGTTTGCGCTTGCCGCCACGCTCTGTTTTCGTCGGGTGCCTGGAGGGCGTATCACCGAGAAACCAATGCGCGGCGAAGTTGCCAGTAGAGTACGTCGCTGTGCTGCATCGTATTGTAGCGCGAAAGTGCGAAAAATTTTCGCAAGGTGTGTTTCACTGGGTATGTTTTATAACAAAGCGATAACAGAAATGTTCATTTTTGCAGAAAGTGCATGAAAGCGTTTGGTTTGTGTTTGTTTTTGTTCGATTAATACGACACGCCGTGAAAACGCTGAAAATAAGCCAATAATTTAGTGGGTGATGTGCTGAGGATGGTGGCTTGAACCGGTTTGATATGCGAAAGAAAGCGAAAGTGCGAAAGCGGTTTTGCAAAATAAGTCCCGTTCGTTTATATTGAGAAAAGGCTTTCGCAGAGTTTCGTTCTACCGAAGAAGAAGGATGGAACCTCGAAGGACCGGAGGCGGAAACTCCGCCACCGCCTCTCAGAGATGAGCGGAACATTTTAGAGAAAGAAGCGAATATGTCCTTCAACAAGGTCACTCGTGCACTCGCAGGCATCGCTGCCGCTGCAATGCTGATCCCGCTGGCCGCCTGCGGCGGTTCCGGCAATGGTGGTTCTGCTACCGCCGAAGGCATCCCGGCCAAGGGTACCGATGATGGCACCGAAATCACCCTGTGGACCCGTTCCCCGCTGGAGCGTCAGGCCAAGGCTGCTGTTGAGGCTTACAACAAGAGCCACAAGAACCAGGTCAAGCTGGAGATCATCCCGAACGATGATATGGAAGGCAAGGTCGGCGGCGCTTCCCAGACCGACTCCCTGCCGGATATTCTCGCCGGCGACGTTGTTCGTATTCCGTACTGGGCCTCTGAAGGCATCTTCACCGAAATCACCGATCAGATCAACGGTCTCGACAACCTGAAGGACATTCAGCAGGGCCACATCAAGGCTGGCACCGTGGATGGTGCCGAGTACACCCTGCCATTCATCACCGATGTTTCCGTGTGGGTCTGGAACAAGGACCTCTACAAGGAAGCCGGCCTGGATCCTGAGCAGGGCCCGACCGACATCAAGACCTTCACCGAGCAGGCCAAGAAGGTCGCCGCTCTGAACAAGGACGGCGTTGCCGGCTCCTACCTCGCTGGTCAGTCCGGTGGCGCACTGGTCTTCGACCTCTTCCCGTCCGTGTAGGCTGATGGCGAATCCGTCATGAACGACGACGGCACCGAAGCCACCCTGAACAACGACTCCATGAAGGCCGTGCTCGACTCCTACAAGGAACTCGCCAACACCACCAACGGCCTCGGCGCAGGCTCCAAGGAAGAGACCGGTGCCACCTGGACCGCTCCGTTCGCCAACGGCAAGATTGGTGTGATGCCTTACCCGAACACCTCCCTCAACGACATCTTCGATGCTGAGAAGGACGGCGGCTTCCAGGTCGGCGTGACCCCAATCGCTGGCACTTCTGGCAAGACCTCCACCTTCCTCGGTGGCGATGCAATGGGCATCTCCAAGGACTCCAAGCATGTTGCTCAGGCCTGGAACTTCCTCTACTGGCTGATGCAGTCCGACACTCAGAAGGAAGTCTTCGCTGACAACGGCTACACCGCTTCCAACATCCAGACCCTGAAGACCGCTTACAAGGATGCTGATCCTCGTATCCAGACCATCAACTCCACCATCATCGATGGCAACGGTCAGACCCCGAAGTCCGCAGCCTTCAACGAAGCCTTCAACGCCGCTGGTTCTCCGTGGCAGCTACTCGTCCAGAACGCTGTCTGGGGCGACGGCAACCTCAAGTCCGACAACCAGGCTGTGACCGACGTCCTGTCTGCTCAGTGAGCTTGAGATCAGCAATCAGCTGAACTAGCTACCAATAACTGAATATCGCTCCCCTCAATCGCTTACGCGATAGTTCCTTTCAAAGGAACTGAGCATAACCATCTGGCTCCCCTCCTCGAGGGGAGCTGTCACCACAGGTGACTGAGGGGAGCATTTCTATGTCCAAAACATACTCACAAAACACATCATTCGACTGTGTTCTGTTGCCAAGGCCGATTCCAGCTTCCTGTTGTACTCTCCTTCCTTTTCTCCTTCGTACAGGAATCGACCTTGATAACGGATTGCATTTCGATCCGAAATTCGATCAAAGTTCGATCGTCTGATCACATCCATTTCCCCACAAAGGAGTGAAACATGTCGAATGTTTCCAAGTCCGCCGCGGCCGTGCCTGAGCACAAGTCCACGGCAAAGGCCCAGGCGTTCAAGCGCGGTATCCTGTACGCGCTTCCGGACTGGGTAATGATTATCGTCCTGTTCTTTGTACCGATCGTGCTGCTCGTCATCATGGCATGCTCCCGCTGGAGCCTGCTCGGCGGCAACCGTGGCACCAACTTCCCGGACAATTTCGCCAAGGTATTCGAACACAAGCTATTCTGGCCGTCCATCGGCTTCACGCTTGAATACACCGTGATTGTGACGATTTTCCTGCTGGTGCTCGGCCTCGGCATGGCTCTGATCGTGCAGGAATCCACCAAGTGGAACAATGTGCTGCGTACCTGCTTCCTGCTGCCGTCCGCAACCGGTCTGGCCTCCGCATCCCTGCTGTTCTACGCACTGTACTCCCCGCAGGTTGGCCCTGTGACCAAGATTCTCTCCACGCTGGGTCTGATGCAGGAAGGCGGCTCGGTGCTCGCCACTGGCCAGTCCGCCCTGTGGGCCACAATCATCGTCATCGTCTGGCGCTTCTCCGGCTACTACATGCTGCTCATGATGATCGGCCTGCAGGCCATCCCCGGTGACCTGTACGAAGCCGCTCGCATGGATGGCGCCGGCACCTGGCGTATCTTCCGCTCCATCACCTTGCCGCTGATGAAGCCCACCATCGTGATGTGCCTGGTCTACTGCGTAACTGGTTCCATCCTCGCCTTCGACCAGTTCTTCATTCTGACCAAGGGCGGCCCGAACAACTCCACGATGACCGTGGTGCAGCTCATCTACAACTTCGCCTTCGATTCCAAGAAGGACCTCGGCATGGCAGCAGCTCTCTCGCTGGTTGTGCTCATCGCCCTGGTGATTATCAACTCCATTCAGATGCGCGGTATGCGCGACAACACCAAGTGAGAAAGGGGAGGTAATTCATTATGACTACCCCATTGTGGAAGCGCGTTATCGCTCGAATTCTTGAAGCCTTACTGGCCTTGATCTTCATCAGCCCGCTGATCTGGGTTGTGATCAGCTCCTTCAGCCCGCAGCCCGGTTCCGCCCAGTCCAAGGGCTGGGGTGTGGCCAACTACTTGACCCTGTTCGGTTACCAGGAAGGTCTGCCGAAGTACCTGTTCAACTCCATCATCGTTAGCCTCGTCGCCGTGGTGTTCTCCGTTGTGGTCTGCACTCTGGCCGGCTACTCCTTCTCCCGCTTTGACTACCCGGGTCGTAACCTCGGCTTCATGGTGACCCTGTCCATCCTGATGGTGCCGTACGCATCCCTGCTGATCCCGCTGATGGTGTGGTTCAAGGATATCGGCCTCAACGACACCCTGCTCGGTGTCGGTCTCGTGATCACGCTGTTCCAGCTGCCTATGAGCACCTTCATCATGCGTAACGCATTCGATGCCATCCCGAAGGATATGGAAGAGGCCGCTATGGTTGATGGCTGCAACTCCTTCCAGGCACTGTTCAAGATTCTGGTTCCGGTGGTCAAGCCTTCTATGGTGACCGTTGGCCTGCTGGCCTTCCTCGAGGCATGGAACAACTTCATGATTCCGCTGTACTTGAGCTCTTCCGCCAAGTCCACCCTGCCGCTCGCTATGGTGAACATGCGCCAGCAGACGATGGGCGTCATCGACTACGGTGCCACCGAAGCCGGCGTTGTGGTTCTGCTCATCCCATGCGCCATCCTCTTCCTCGCACTCCAGAAGTACTACGTGAAAGGTTTCATGGCCGGAGCGGTCAAGGGCTGATTATGAAAGTAACGATTACATCACCGTTCTGGAAGCAGCGTCGCGACCAGATCGTCGAATCGGTGATCCCGTACCAGTGGGGTGTGATGAACGACGAAATCGACACTGTCGTTCCCGACGATCCTGCTGGCAACCAGCTATCCGATAACAAAAGCCATGCCGTAGCCAACCTGAAGGTGGCTGCCGGTGAGCTTGACGACGAATTTCACGGTATGGTCTTCCAGGATTCCGACGTCTACAAGTGGCTTGAGGAAGCCGCCTACGCGCTGGCTTATCATCCGGATCCTGAACTGCAGGCACTGTGCGATAAGACGGTTGATCTCATCGCCCGTGCCCAGCAGGATGATGGTTATCTCGATACGCCGTATCAGATTAAGTCAGGTGTGTGGGCCAACCGTCCGCGCTTCAGCTTGATTCAGCAGAGCCATGAAATGTATGTGATGGGCCACTACATCGAGGCTGCTGTGGCATACCATCAGGTGACCGGCAATGAGCAGGCGCTTGATGTGGCCAAGAAGATGGCTGACTGCCTGGACGCGAACTTCGGTCCGGAAGAGGGCAAGATTCATGGTGCCGATGGCCACCCGGAAATCGAGCTCGCTCTCGCCAAGCTGTATGAGGAGACACATGAGGAGCGTTATCTGACGCTCGCCCAATACCTCATCGACGTGCGTGGCCAGGACCCTGAGTTCTACACCAAGCAGCTCAAGGCCATGAACGGCGACAATATCTTCCCGGATCTGGGCTTCTACAAGCCGAGCTATTTCCAGGCAGCCAAGCCCGTGCGTGACCAGCAGACTGCCGATGGCCACGCCGTACGCGTTGGCTACCTGTGCACTGGCGTGGCACATGTCGGCCGCTTGCTTGGCGATGAGGGTCTGATTGAAACTGCAAAGCATTTCTGGAAGAACATCGTCACCAAGCGCATGTATGTCACTGGTGCCATCGGCTCCACCCATGTGGGCGAATCGTTCACTTACGATTACGATCTGCCGAACGACACGATGTACGGCGAAACCTGCGCCTCTGTGGCTATGAGCATGTTCGCCCTGCAAATGTTGGACATCGAAGCCAAGGGCGAGTACGCCGACGTGTTGGAGAAGGAACTGTTCAATGGTTCCATTGCTGGCATCAGCCTCGACGGCAAGCAGTACTACTATGTCAACGCTTTGGAAACCACGCCGGATGGTCTGGCCAACCCGGATCGCCACCATGTGCTCTCTCATCGCGTGGACTGGTTCGGTTGCGCCTGCTGCCCCGCCAACATCGCCCGACTCATCGCATCCGTAGATCGTTACATCTACACCGAGCGCGATGGCGGCAAGACCGTACTCAGCCACCAGTTCATCGCCAACAATGCTGAGTTTGCATCCGGCCTGACCGTGGAACAGCGTTCCAACTTCCCGTGGGATGGTCATGTGGAATACACGGTCGCGCTGCCTGCCTCCGCACAACTCAGCTCCGTGCGTTTCGGCCTGCGTATTCCTGGCTGGTCGCTGGGCAAGTACGCGCTGACGGTGAACGGTAAGCCTGCTGCTGCCGATGTGGAAGACGGGTTCGTCTACCTGACGGTCAACGCCGGCGACGCGTTGGAGATTGCTCTCGATTTGGACATGAGCGTGAAGTTCGTGCGTGCCAATTCCCATGTGCGCTCCGATGCCGGTCAGGTGGCCGTGACCCGTGGCCCGCTGGTCTACTGCTCCGAGCAGGTGGATAACCCCGGCGATCTGTGGACCTATCGCCTTGCCGATGGCGTGACCGGTAAGGATGCCACTGTTGCGTTCCAGCCTGACCTGCTGGGTGGTGTGGATGCCATCGAGCTGCCGGCGGTACGTGAGACCGAAGACGATGACGATGCTCCGCTCTACGTGGATGCCGATGAAGTGCGTGCCGGTGAGCCGGCCACGCTGAAATTGGTGCCGTACTACTCGTGGGCCAACCGCGAAATCGGCGAAATGCGCGTTTTCCAGCGTCGCTAGTCCATCATTTCCGAGGATTGCCTCGGAATGCAATAAAAAAGAGCTGCTCTGCCGGCAATCAGTCGGTAGAGCAACTCTTGAATAGATTCTTATGCGATTGAGGCTTGTGAAAGCTGCAATCACATAGGCCAGTTGTGCGAATCGATTGGAGCCGAGAAGCGCATCTGGGGAATGAGGTCTCCCGTGTAGGTACATGCCTGCACGGGAGATTTTTATATCTCCTTATTGTAGTGGGAATCCTGTGCACAATTGCGAAAATAAATGCGAAAATGGTGAAGTAACAAGGATTTTGTTCGTTTGAGCCTTGTAATCAATGGGGAAAATTTGCGAAACCGTATTCGCTTGATTATGATATGAAATCAGTTCTAGCGGGTCGCTCCAACCTCGGCATCCAAAGCAGGATACTGAAATCAGACCTACTGAATCCTCATTCCAAACCCCTATAACCAATGAAGGCAAAACCGGCGAACAATACAGACTGCGTAGTCTGACGTTCCACGGTATAAGTTCCGGCCGCACGGCTGCGGCTCAATCCTCAAGCACATAGGCGAGAGGCCGGGGCAGAGAGGTTCAAGCAGGAATGCATCAATCAGCACGAAAGCGGTGGCTCGCGTCAGTGGGCGCAGTCGCCGCAGTCGCCACGCTGGCCACTGGCGGCGCGTTCACCGCAAATGCGGCGGACACAATGAGCCATCCCAATGCGGATGTGGCCTATCCAACATTTACCGGTTCCAGCGATCCGATGAAAACGGCCGAAAACACGGTCTCCTACAATCCGACCACCAGCTATCTGGCCGAAACCTTCGCCAAGGATCAAGCCAACGGTGCCGGCACTGATACAGACCATGATTTCTGGATTGATTCGATTCTGGCCCGCACCGGCGCGCAGCCGAACGGCAAGAGCTCCAACAGCAAGGGCGATTACACCTATGAGGGCTCCGATGGCAACAACTATCTGTTCACTCGTGGCCGCGCCGCCTACATGTACACGCACACCCCAGGCCGTCTGGGCTTCGTGGGCGATACCGCATACTGGGACCAGACCAGCCAGAACGGCTATACCATTACGGTGGAAGCGGACGGCAAGACCCAGACGCTCAACGAAGACACGTCACAGCGCAAGCAGACCCCAAGCTACTTCAAGACGGTATTCCAGACCAGCGGCAAGACGCTGAAAATCACCGAAGTCAAATACATCACCAACAACAACGTCATGGTGACCAACCTGACTGTGGAAAGCACCGCTGACCGTGACGTAACCATTACCGCAGCCTCGCCGTTCGCCACCACCGGCGATGATGGCGCTGCCGAACTGACCGGTCGCTTCAACGTCAAGAACAATCTGACCACCATCTACCCACGCTTCTCCGGCAACGATTTCACCGTTTCCAGTGGCAAGCTCACCTCCACGCTGAGCCTTAAGTCAGGCGAAGCACAGACCACCAAGCTGCAGCTCGGTCTGATCGCCAACGAACTGCCGGATTCCACCACCGAGTACGAAGCTCGTTACACCGGTGATCTCAAGGATCCGGCCGCTTCCTACAAGGATTCCGTCACCACCTACAACCAATGGTGGGTCGACAACGCTCCCTATGTGGATACCCCGGAAGACAACATCGACAAAACCGTGGTCTACCGCTGGTGGCTGAGCCGATTCAACATGCTCGACGCCAACATGCCCGGCAACACCTTCCAGTACCCAACCTCCATCGAAGGCGTGCTCGGCTACAACAACCAGATCGTGCTCACCTCCGGCATGTTCATGATGGACACCAAGTGGTTCCGCAACCCGGAGTACTCCTACGGCACATGGCTTTCCGCCGGCGATACCGCCAAGAAGGGCAAGTCCGGCTATTACTACTACCACGACAACCCGGGCGATCCAGCCAACTGGAACCACAGCTACACGCAGTACATCACGCGCGCCGGCTGGGATTCCTACAAGGTGCATGGCGGTCCATCCACCGTGGCCGAGAAGCTCGCCGATCAGGGCGCCGAAGATGTGCAAGGTCTGCTCAACTCCAACACCGAGTCGGACAACAACGACAACCAGAACAACAACAAGAACAGCCTGATCGACTGGTCCTGGTGGTCGATGACCGGTAATGATGCCGACGCAGTCTCCTTCTCCGAACCGGGACGCTCCGGGCAGCGTATGGATCGAGCTGACGGCTCCGCCAACATGTGGGCCAACGCCAACGCCGCAGCCCAGGCATACAAGGCCGCAGGCGATACCGCCAACGCTGAGAAGATGCAGAAGATTGCCGACAACATCAAGCAGGATGTTCTTGACAACCTGTGGGATTCCTCCGACAATCTGATCAAGCACAAGTGGCTCAGCGATGGTGCCTTCGCCAAGTACAAGGAAATCAACAATTACTACCCGTACTCCGAAGGGCTGATGCCAACCGGCAACAGTGACTACAACCAGGCGCTGCGCCTGTTCGCCGATTCCGACGAGTTCCCGATCTTCCCGTTCTTCACCGCCAACCAGGCGGATAAGGCGGCCCTGAACTTCCCAGGTTCCAACAACTTCTCCATCATCAATGCTCAGCCGTTGCTGCAGGTGTACTCCTCTGGCATTCGCAACTACGATGCCAACAAGAACGGCTACATCACCAACGAACAATTCAAGAAACTGCTGTACTGGGTGGCATTCGCCCACTATCAGGGCGGCAACAACGAGTACCCGGACCAGAACGAATTCTGGAACGAGGACAATAACAATGTTGGCGATCTGAACGGTGATGGCAAAGTCAACAACCAGGATAAGAACCTGGATGCTGCACAGAATGGTGGCAAAATCACTTATCGCTCCTGGATTCACCACACCCAGCTCGGCACTACGAACTGGACGATGATTGAGGACGTGGCCGGCATGGTGCCGCGCGAGGACAACAAGATCGAGCTCAACCCGATTGAAATCCCCGGCTGGAACTACTTCACCGTCAACAACCTGAGCTACCACGGTCAGGATGTTTCCATCGTGTGGGATAAGGATGGTAGCCACTACGGTGGTCCCGCAGGCTACAGCCTGTATGTGGGAGGCAAGCTCGCCTTTACTTCCGACAAGCTCGCTCACCTTATCTACGATCCATCCGCAGGTACTGTTGAGGACGCTGATAAGGCAGGCGTGACCATCACCAGCGCCACCGGCTCCGACCTCAAGGCTGCCAACCAGGTTGCCTTCACTGCTGACCAGCGCGTGACCGATTTGTTCGCCAAGGCTGGCACGAACGTCGACTCCGCTTCCAAGTCCACCACCAACGTTGCTGAAGGCGGCAGCACCGAAGCCACCTACAACGATGCCAAGGGCTATGAAAAGGAGAACGCCGTTGACGGCAAGACCGTGATGGAATCGTTCTGGGGTACCAAGGGCTCTAAGAATAAGACCGATTCCTTGACTGTCACATTCAAGAATGGCGCTCAGGATATTGATGATATCCGCCTCTACTACTACCAGACTTCGTCCAGCCAGACGATTTCCGGTTACGCAGAACCCGCCAACTACAAGCTGGAGTATCAGAAGGAAGACGGCACATGGGTCCCGATTGAGGGCCAAGTGCGCACGCCGAATTACGCCAGCGCCAACTACAACCGTATCCAATTCACACCAGTGAAGGCCAAGGCCATTCGCGCCACCTTCACGCCGCAAGCTGGCATGGCTGTAGGCATTAAGGAAATCGAGGCCTACAACACTGGTATCAAGCCGACCGGTGCTTCTGAGAATCAGGCACCTGAAGTTGACGCCTATGTTTCCTCCAGCACAGCATCCGGCGCCACCCTCGTCGGTACCGTGAAGGATGACGGTTTGCCGGCCGATGGTGAGATCTCCACCAAGTGGGAACTCGTCTCCGGTCCGGAAGGCGGCACCGCCAAGTTCGTGGACGATACGGCTGCCAGCACCACCGTCACCTTCAATAAGGAAGGCGACTATGTGCTGAAGCTCACCGCATCCGATGGTGAACTGAGCACTGACAAGCAGATCACCGTGCATGGCATCCCGTCTGACGGGACCGTGAACGTGGCCCCGCAGTCCTCCGCCTCCGCCAGCTACACCAACGGCTACCAGCCAAAGGATAATGCCAAGAAGGTCGTCGATGGTCAGGTGGTGTATACCAACACTCCGAACGAGACCTGGAACAACTGGGGAGACAACACTGGCGTTGAGCCGTGGCTGCAACTGCAGTGGTCCGGCAAGGTGCCGTTGAAGAAGGCCAAGCTGTACTTCTGGACTGACGGCGGCGGCGTGCCGATGGTCAGCTCCTGGAAGTTGCAGTATGCCGACGCTGACGGCAACTGGCAGGATGTGAAGCTGGCTGACGGTCAGTCCTACACCACGAACCAGAATCAGGGCAACGAGGTGAAGTTCGCCGAAACCATCGAAACCGACAAGTTGCGTGTGGTCTTCCCGAAGGGTGCGATTGTGGGTGCCTCCGAGTTTGAGACATACGCCATCGAGCCGCAGTCCGTGGACGAGGTGAGCCGCATGGTGCAGACCGGCACCAAGGCCGCCGATCTCAACCTGCCGAAGACGGTAAGCGCCACTTACACCGATGGTTCCCGCCGTGACCTCGCAGTCACTTGGGGCAATGTAACCGATGCTCAGCTGGTCGATGGCGCCAACATCGATGTGAAGGGTACGGTTGCCGGTGCTCTGAGTGGTTCAGTGGCACATGTTTCCGTTCGCTCCGATGCCAACGCGCAGACCAAGGGCAACGCTCAGCCGGTTGAACAAACCGTCTACCAGAACTCCAAGTCCATCGATCTGCCTGCCACGGTTCCGGTAAAGTTCCCGAACGGTGTGAACGATGACCGCGAAGTCACTTGGAAGACCGCCGACGTCAAGGCCATCGATCTGACCAAGGTTGGTGACTACACGGTAAGCGGCACCGTCAAGGACGGTTCCTCTGATGCGGCCGCAACACTGACTGTACATGTGGTTACCGATCCGAACGGTTCCTCCGAGCCGGAGCCGGAACCCGAACCGCTGACCGGTTGGATTGAAGGCAAGGCTACGAACACCTCGGCTTCTGCTGAAGCCAGCTGGTCCAAGGCCGAAGGCAAGCTCAACGACGGCGTAGTCGTTGATGACACTTGGCCCGATACCGACGATCAGGACGTGAACGCCAAGGTCTGGGGATCCTGGGGTGCTGCCGTTGATGGCATGTACGCTCAGTATGACTTCGGCCAGAACGTGACCGTGGATTCCAGCCGCGCCCAGTTCTGGGCAAACTTCGCCGAAACTGATGATGCCAAGGGCGGTCTGGAAATTCCAGACGCTTGGAAGATTCAGTACCTCGCTGAGGACGGTTCCTGGAAGGATGTTGAGTCCACTGACGATGGTGCGTACCAGACCGTGCGCAACTCGCCTGCCGCTCGCGCCACCGAGAACGATGGTTGGAGCACCGTGACCTTCAAGCCAGTCACCACCAAGTCGCTGCGACTCGTACTCACCCCGCACACCGGCACCGGTACTTTCGGTGCGGCAGTGGCCGAATGGGGCGTGCACGCTGTCGATAAGACCGAGCCTGAGCCCGAGCAGGTGGATAAGACCGCGCTCCAGTCCGCTCTCGAGGCAGCCAACAGTCTCGACGGCACCAAGTTCGCCGCCGATGCATATGCCGAGTTCCAGCAGGCTATCGCCTCTGCGCAGGCTGTCTACGATGCTGCCGATGCTACTGCCGAAGATGTTGCCAAGGCTGTCGAAGCGCTGAATGCCGCTCAAGACAAGCTCAAGGGCTACACTCTGGCCGACGCACAGGCTAAGAGCGATCTGCAGACTTTGGTTGATCAGGCCAAGCAAGCCAAGGCTGATTCCTCCAAATACACAGATGATTCATTCAAGGCCGCCAAGCTGGATGAGGCTATCGAGGCTGGTGAAGCCGCGCTTGCCAAGGGCGATCAGGCTCTGGCCACTGAGGTTTCCGGTGCTACTGCCGGTCTGAAGACTGCTCTGAAGACCTTGGTCAAGAAGGTCGTCAAGGACAATCTCCAGACTTCGATTGATCGTGCTAGCAAGGCTGACAAGTCGAAGTACACCGAGAAGGCTTGGAATGCGTTGCAGGATGCCATCAAGGCTGCGCAGACGGTCTTCGACAATGCTGATGCCACGCAGTCGGAAGTCGATGCCGCTCAGGACGCACTTGACAAGGCCTACTACAACATCAAGGGTGAGCAGAAGCCAGGTTCTCAGCAGCCCGGTGTGACTGACGGCAAGAAGAAGGGTGGCTTGACCGACACTGGTGCTGCGGTATCCGCAGTGGCAGCTGCAGCGGTGCTGCTCGCCGCAGCAGGTGTGACCATCCTGAAGCGCCGCCAATCCGGTACCCGATAATCCAATCCATTTGGTTTAGTCGGCCATAGTATCAGTACAGCCCTCGCCAGCGCGGGGGCTGTCTTTTGCTTGATAATCGAGGTGCCTCATTTGAAAATGAGCGCGTAATCCGGAGTGGTGCCTCACCTGTGGTGAGCGTGAAATCCTAGTCCGCGTCGGCTTGTGGGGTTTCGTCGTCTTCCGGTTCGACGCCCGCGATCCGGGCGAGCGTCTTGTTCAAGTATGCCATGTCCGGGCCCATGCGTCTGGCCAGCCGCGCGGTGCGCGGTGCCGCCAGTGCTTCGAGCCGGTCCTGGATGTCGTGGATGCGGCGGACGAGCTCGGCCGGGTTCACGGTCGCGAGCGTGTGTTCGATCTCCTCTCGCTTGTCGTCGGGTATGAAGCCGGGGCCGCCGGCGGCCCTGTCCGCCTCGTCGAACTCCTTGAGCCGCTCCCACGGGGTGCGTG
>NZ_NMWV01000022.1 GCF_002860405.1 Bifidobacterium imperatoris
GCTGTGCGGAATCGTGGACAGGGAGCTGTAGAAGATCAGCATGTTGTAACCGGTGAACTCCCAGGTGTTGATGTTTGCGATGGCGGCAAGCAACACGTCTGAGCTCAACACATCGATATGGGTGCCGAAGAAGCTGTTGAAGGAGCCGACCAGGCCGTACTTGGCGCCGTATACGAAGCCCCAGATTAACGTGGAGACCACGGCGGGCACTGCGTAAGGCAGGAAGGTGGAGATGCGGAAGAACTTCGTGCCATGCAGCTTCATCGAATCGATGGCCAATGCCATTGCAGCCGCGAGGAACAGCATGATCGGCACCTGCACCACAGTGAACAGGGCCACGCGACCGACCGAGCTCCAGAACTGCTGGTCGACAAGCAGACGCTGGTAGTTCTGCAGGCCAACGAACTTGGTGCCGCCAATCATCTGCTTCTTGAAGAACGAAATGTAGATGGCGTACACAATCGGAATGATGAACACGAAGATGAACACCACTGCGAACGGCCACATGAACTTCCATCCACGCCAATCCGCCTTATGCTTGTTCACACGCACCTCGCCTGCCTTCACAGGTTCAGCAGTGATATCAGCTGAAGCCATTCCAACCCCTCTCCTTCGAAGGTTGATAAAAATGTTTGCGTTATCATCATAACACGATTTCAAACATTGTCCACTTGTGTTGAATTCAAGGTTTTTAGACATGTCTGATACAATGGTCACGAAAACAATGATGTTATCGTTACCGTTTGTTCGATGATGAATGGCATTATTCGAGAGAGCACAGTTGAAGTTGATACTGACCGGGGGTCATTATGTCACGAGCATCACAAGTCTCCATGCAAGATGTAGCAAAGGCCGCAGGTGTCTCTCCCCAAACCGTATCCCGAGTGGCCAATGGCAGCGACGCCGTCAAGCCCGAAACTCGTCAACGGGTCGAAGCAGCCATGCAAAAGCTCGGCTATCGCCCGAATTATGCCGCGCGAGCGCTGAAACGCGGTAAATTCCAAGATATCGGCGTAGTGATGTTCAATACTGCCACATTCGGCAACTCCCGCATTCTTGATGCCATCATCTCCTCCGCCGCCGAAGACGACTACTCCGTAACCATTCAAACCATGCGTCATGGTTCCGAACGAACTTTGGCGGCCGCAATCGAGCGTATGCAGCAACAGCCAGTGGACGGCGTCATCGTAGTGCTTGAGGAACGCATCTCCGACTTCATCGGGTACAAGCCGCCAAAGGAGTTGCCGGTCGTACTGATTTCCGAGGGAGCTGCCGACTACTGCCCCACCGTGGATGCCGACCAATACGGTTGCTCCACCGCCATCGTGGACTACCTGATGAGCAAGGGCCACAAAACCGTCTACCATATCGCCGGCCCCGCTACCTCCCGTGCCGCCGAATCTCGCGCCCGTGGCTGGCGAGAGGCCCTGGAGCAGATGGGCGCAACTGTGCCCAGTATGTACATCGGTGATTGGTGCGCGGATTCCGGCTACCAGGCAGGTGTGGCTTTGGCTCACAACCCCGATTGCACAGCGATTTACGCAGCCAATGATCAGATGGCATACGGCGCAATTCAAGGCCTGCAATCCGCAGGCAAGCGTGTACCGGAAGATGTGAGCGTCGTAGGCGTGGATGACTCGCTGGTGGATATGGTGCCGCGTCTTAATCTGACCACCATGCGTATGCGTTTCGACGATATTGGAGCGACCGCTTTTTCGATGATTCGCCGTCAATGCGAAGGCGAGAAAGTACCCACCGGCATCAAAACCGTTATTCCCACCGAACTGATTGAACGAGGTTCCGTACGTGATCTGAATTGAGCAGTATCAGCTAAGCGGCATACGCGAGGTGTATTCGAGTAACTCTCCGGTGATGGGATCGGTAAATGTCAATGTGCGTGCAACCAGCGCCAGTGGCTGACTGAAATCGTCGTAAGGGCAATTCTGAATGCGTGGATAATAATTGTCGCCGACAATGGGCAGCCCCAACGAATTCATGTGCACGCGCAACTGATGCGTTTTACCGGTTTTCGGATGTAATGTGTACCGGCAAACCAGCTGCTTGCTGTCTTCCAGTGGACCGCGCTCGATTATTGTTTCAGCATTGACGGCACCAGGCTCTTCATAAGCGGTCATAATGCCGCGAATTTTGGTGATATGCGATCGCCGTAGCAGTGGGAAAGGCCGAGGCGATTCCAGTTGCGTCACTGTGCCAAACCGTGGCCGACTAATCGGCTTGCATGGAGCCAAGCATTCATACATCTTGACCGCCTGCTTGTTCTGGAACAGCATCTGATATGCGCCACGGCATGACTTATCACGCACGAACACCAGCACGCCTGCCGTCATACGATCCAAACGATGCGCTGGAATGATATCCGGCTCACCATACTGCTCGCGCAGCCGAATCAACGCCGTTTCGCGATACCACATGCCGCGTGGCATCGTGGCAAGAAAGTGCGGCTTATCAATCACGATAAGCCGCTCATCCTCATAGAGCACATCCAAATCAAACGGAATATGAGGTTCCTCAGTCACAAATCGATGTGGCCTCGGCATTAGGCTCACTCCACGGTAACGGACTTGGCGAGGTTGCGTGGCTTGTCCACGTCATAACCCTTGAGCTTGGCCATATCCATTGCGAACAACTGCAGCGGCACCACATCCACAAGCGGACTCATCAATGTCGGGCAAGCAGGACGCCAGAACACCACGTCCGCGTAACGCTCTACATCCGGGTCGCCCTGCTCGGCCACTGCGATAATGTATGCGCCACGAGCCTTGACTTCTTCGATGCCGGAAATCACCTTGGCATGCAACACATTGCGGCCGCGTGCTGGCGGCACGATGAACACCACAGGTTCGCCTTCGTCCACCAAGGCAATCGGGCCATGCTTCAATTCGCCGGCTGCGAAGCCTTCGGTGAAGGTGTAGGCGATTTCCTTCAACTTCAGTGCGCCTTCCAATGCCACCGGATAGCCTACGTGGCGGCCGAGGAACAGGAACGAGTTGGCGTTCACCATGCGCTCGGCGGCAGCCTGAATGGTCTTCGGCTGCGTGTCCAGCACCCACTGAATCTTGCGCGGCATGTCCTTCAGGGAGTCAAGCACCTGATGAATCTCATCACGGAACATCGCGCCCTTGACCTGAGCCAGGTACAGGCCCAGCAGGTAGGCGGCGGTGATCTGCGCCACGAAAGCCTTGGTGGAGGCCACTGCCACTTCCGGACCGGCGTGCGTGTATAGAACGGCGTCGGATTCGCGCGGAATGGACGCGCCCTGGGTGTTGCAGATAGCCAACACCTTGGAGCCCTGTTCACGCGCGTGACGCAATGCCATCAGCGTATCCATCGTTTCGCCGGACTGCGAGATGGCCACCACCAGCGTGCGCGGGGTCAGAATCGGATCACGGTATCGGAATTCGTGTGCGAGTTCGATTTCCACAGGGATACGCACCCAATGTTCGATGGCATACTTGGCCACCTGGCCGGCATAGCTTGCGGTACCGCAAGCTACGACGATGATTTTGTCGATGGATTTGAAGTCGTGTTCGTCGATGCGAACTTCATCGAGGGTGATGTCGCCGTTCTTATCGAAGCGGCCAAGCAAGGTGCGCTGTACGGCAGCCGGGTCTTCATGGATTTCCTTATCCATGAAGGAATCCCAACCGCCCTTTTCGGCGGCTGAAGCATCCCAATCCACGGTGTAGGTCTTCGGATGCTCTATTACGTTGCCTTCGAAATCAGTGACGACAACCTTATCTGCGGATACGCATACGGCCTGATCCTGATCGATTTCCATAGCACGCTTCGTGTAGGCCACGAATGCGGCCACATCGGAGCCAAGGAAGTTCTCACCTTCGCCCAATCCCACTACGAGCGGGGAATCATGACGCGCACCTACCACGATATCCGGCTGGCGGCAGTCGGTGGCAAGAATGGTGAATGCGCCTTCAAGCATGCGGGCCATGCGGCGTACGGCCTTGAACAGGTCTGGATGGCCTTCTTCTTCGATGATTTTGTCAACGATTTTGCCCAGCAACTTGGCAGCCACTTCGGTATCAGTGGCGGAGGCGAAACGGAAACCTTCAGCTTGCAGGTCGAGGCGCAGCTGGGAGGCGTTTTCGATGATGCCGTTATGGATGATGGCAACCTTACCGTCCATGCTGGTATGCGGATGGGCGTTCACATCGCTCGGCTCACCATTGGTAGCCCAACGAGTGTGTCCAATGCCTACGGTTGCGGCCGGCATGGGCTTGCGCTCGATGTCTTCGACCAGGTTCTTCAAACGGCCAGCCTTCTTGCGCACAGCCACCTTATCCATGCCCGGCGCGCTCAAGGCCACACCGGCCGAATCATAACCACGGTATTCCAGACGAGCTAAGCCCTGAAGACACACTTCCAGCGGCTTGCCGCAAGCGGTTTCAACATTTCCTGCATATCCAACAATTCCACACATAACCTATAAGCCTACTACAGCACGTGCTGGAGGAAGTCCTTAAACCTTGGCTCAGTGGGGTTGTCAATGATTTCGGGGCCGCCCTTTTCGACTACGACTCCCCCATCCATAAACACCACCTGATCAGCCACTTCACGAGCGAAGCCGATCTCATGGGTCACGCACACCATCGTCATGCCTTCCTTGGCGAGGGAACGCATAACGTTCAGCACCTCGCCCACCAGTTCCGGATCGAGTGCGGAGGTCGGCTCGTCGAAGAGCATGATTTCCGGCTTCATGGCCAGTGCGCGAGCAATGGCCACACGCTGCTGCTGACCACCAGACAACTGGGACGGGTAATAATCGAGTCGCTCGCCCAGGCCCACGCGTTCCAGCTCGGCAACAGCCAAATCATGGGCTTCCTTCTTGGACTTGTGCTGCACATGGACCGGTGCTTCCATCACGTTTTCAATGGCGGTCATATGCGGGAACAGGTTGAAACGCTGGAACACCATGCCGAGCTTGGAGCGCTGTGCGGCAATCTCCTTGTCATTCAGGGTCTGCAGCATATCTTGCCCGTTCTTTTCCACATGCTTGTAGCCAACGAGCTCGCCGTTGACTTCGATGGAGCCACCAGTCAGGGTTTCCAGCTGGTTGATCAGGCGCAGGAATGTGGACTTTCCGGAGCCGGAGGGGCCCAGAATCACGGTTACCGTGCCTGGCATAACGGTCAGGTCAACACCTTTGAGCACATGCAGCGTGCCAAAAGCCTTATGCACCTGTGTGGCTTTGATAGCGGGAACTACGGCGGAGCTGTTAAGAGTTTCAGTCATGATTGATTCGCCTTTCCTGCTCACGCGGTCATGCCGGTGAATGCGGCTTCGTTCAGCTTGTTCACGTCATCTTTAGGTTCGCCTTCGGTTTTACCCGGCAGCGGCGGCTGCTTGCCGCGAGTGCCCATAGCGCGAGCATCGAAGCCCTTGCCGAAGTGCTTCTCCAGGCGGGACTGCAGCACCATGAGAATGGAGGTGATGAGCAGGTACCAGAAGCAGGCCACGAGCAGCAACGGAATCGGCTTGTAGATTCGGTTGGCGATAGCATTCGTGGCGAACTGAAGTTCCAAGGTGAACGGCACGGCGGTGACCAGAGATGTGGTCTTCAACATGCCGATGGTCTCGTTGCCGGTAGGCGGAATGATAATGCGCATGGCCTGCGGCAGCACAATGCGACGCATGATCAGCGTACGGTTCATGCCCAGTGCCTCTGCAGCCTCGGTCTGGCCAGGGTCAACGGCTTCGAGGCCGGCGCGCACAATCTCGGAAAGGTATGCGGCTTCGTTCAGCGCCAAACCAATCCATGCAGCGTTGAATGCAGTGACTACCACATTGGAGTCGATGCTCCAGAATTCAACGGAGGTGAATGGAATGCCGAGGCTGAGCTTGGGAATCAGCACAGAGAACAGACCCCAGAAGATCAGCTGCGTGTACACAGGAGTTCCGCGGAAGAACCAGATGAAGAACCAGCTGACGCCACGCAGCACAGGGTTAATCGATTTGCGCATAATGGCGAGAATCACCGAAAGAATGATGGCCACCACCATCGAAATCACAGTGAGCTCAAGCGTGTAACGAATACCTTCGAGCACATTCTCGTTGAACAGGTATTTCCACACGGTGGGCCAATCCAGTCGCGGATTGGTAATCATGCCCTGAATGAGCATTGCGGCGAGCAGCGCCACAATCACTGCGGCCACAATCGGACCCGGGCGCTTAACCGGTAGGGCTTTGATGCGGTTGGGGATGTCGAGTCCTTCGCCGTCAACTACTTTCTTCGCCATTGTTGATTCCTTGTGTACATATTGAGGCCGCTGAAGGCGACCATAAGAACTAACGTTGCACCTTAACGCATGAATGGGGCGCCTGTGTTACATGCAACATAAGCGCCCCATTCTTTATACAGGGTGAGCTACCCCTTGAGCCAGCAACTATGACTAGCGATCACTCAACGTCGGGGTTGACTTCAGCCTTGGTCAGAGCACCGGATTCAACACCCCAGTGCTGCAAAATCTTGCCATAGGTGCCATCATCCATCAGCTTCTGCATAGCCTTCTGCACGGCTTCGGTGGTGCCAGTGTCGCCCTTCTTGATAGCGATGGCGTTCGGCACGGAGTCGAAGTCCTTGCCCAGTTGTTCGAGCTGACCATCGGTCTGCGCGATGGCGTAGCCAACCACTGGGGAGTCAGCGAAGAACACATCGGCCTTGCCGGTCACCACTGCGGTGGTGGCATCGGTCTGCTGCTTGGAGGACTGGATGGTGATGTCCTTCTTGCCGTCAGCCTTGCACTGCTTGGCGGTTTCGTTGATGGCTTCCTCTTCAACAGTGCCGGTTTCCACGGCGACGTTCAAGCCGCACAGATCGCTGGCGTCAACCTTGTTCGGGTTGCCCTTGGCCACGGCGTAGGCCATGCCGGAAGTGAAGTAGGAGACGAAATCAACTGATTCCATACGTTCCTTGGTGATGGTGAAAGCCGCGATACCTAGGTCGTACTTGGAGCCGATAGCCGGAATGATGGTGTCGAAGTTGGAGGAGACGATTTCAGTCTTCAGGCCGAACACGTTGCCCAGAGCGTGAGCCAGGTCCATGTCGTAGCCAATCTGGGTCTTGCCGTCGGAATCCAGGAACTCTGCCGGAGCGTAGGACGGGTTGGTGCCGATGGTCAGCTTGCCATCCTTGGTAACGGATTCGGGCAGCAGTGCGGCGATGGCATCATCCTTCTTGACGGAGCTCACATCGTAGCTGGTGATGGCCTTGGCCTCACCGGAACCGGAGTCGGAACCAGAACCAGAGGTGGCTTCGTCGGTGGTGCCGCAGGCAGCGGCGGTGAACAGCATTGCCGCGCTGAGAGCGGCGGCCGCGATGGTCTTCAGCTTCTTGGACTGCATAATTGTTTCTCTTCTTCTCTTGGGCGACCGGCCTCGATTGGCCGGCCGTCATCAATCATTAGGTATAGTTATACACTAACGTGCATACATATACGATTCGGTTGGCATGGTACAGAACCCTGACACCATATCACTCGCGTGTATCACTCAGATACGGCAGGGTTGATTTCAGCCTTGTCGACAGCACCCGAGGAAACTCCCCAAGTATCAAGAATCTTCTTGTAGGTGCCGTCATCCATCAGCTTCTGCATAGCCTTCTGCACGGCTTCGGCGGTAGCGGAATCACCCTTCTTGATGGCCACGGCTTCCGGGGTCACACCGGTATCGTCACCAAGAGCGGCTAGCGTATCGCCGGTCTGTTCAATGGCATAGCCGGCCACCGGAGAATCGGCATAGAAGATGGATGCCTTGCCTGAAGCCACAGCGGTGGTCACATCAGTCTGCAGTTTGGAGGACTGGACATCAATCTCAGCCTTGCCATCGGCCTTGCACTGGTCGTTGGCGGCGTTGATTTCCTCTTCCTGCGTGGTACCGGTTTGCACAGCCACTTTGACGCCGCACAGGTTGGAGGTATCCACCTTGTCCGGATTGCCCTTCTTGGTTACCCAAGTGGAGCCAGCCTTGAAGTAGGTGACGAAATCAACGGCATCCAGACGTTCCTTCGTCACAGTGAAGGACGAAATGCCAATATCATATTTGGAGCCAACGGACGGAATAATCGAATCAAAAGTAGACGAAACGGTCTTTTCCTTAAGACCAAATACAGCGGCCAGCGCCTTGGACAAATCAACATCAAAACCGACCGGCGTCTTGCCATCCTCGGCCAAGAACTCAGCCGGAGCGTATGAAGTATCGGTACCGACTGTCAACGTGCCATCTCCAGCAACAGAATCCGGAAGCAGCGCGGCAATGGCATCGTCCTTTTTGATGCTGCTGGTATCGAATCCTTGCGTGCTATTGGATGAACCGGAGTCGGTATTGGCCGAAGCGGTATCAGCTTTGTCTGTGGTGCCGCAGGCAGCTACGGCGATAAGCATTGCCGCGCTCAATGTAGCTGCAGCCACGGATTGTATTCCCTTGCTTAAAGACATTGGATTTCCTCTCTCCATCTAGTCAACTGGGCGGGTATGTTTCCCAGCTGGCTCCAGAGCGTAGGTTCGCAATGCTACAGAGCGGTTAATATTGCGAGATATTGTTCACGTTGTGGACACTAACCATTGTGAGCAGCATAAGAAAAAAGACTCTTCTCAGAAAAAGAGAAGAGCCCTTAGCAGCCGAGCACCAGCATCAACGGAACAGTGCTTAGTGACGCATATTGGCGTAGCGCATAGCACGCAACGCCTCACGCTTGTCTTGTTCCTCGCGCAGCGCCTGACGCTTGTCGAATTCCTTCTTGCCTCGAGCCAGCGCAATGGAAGCCTTAACCCGGCCATCCTTGAAATACAGGCTCAGCGGCACAATGGTGTAGCCCTTGGCTTCGATGCCACGGGCCAGCTTGGTAATCTGCTGACGATGCAGCAGCAGCTTACGCTTACGCTTCGGGGCGTGATTATTCCACGTACCGTTCAGATATTCGGGAATATTGGCTCCTTCCAGCCACATCTCTCCGCGGCGATCAATGGAAATAAACGCTTCAGACAGTGAGGCACGCCCCTCACGCAGGGATTTCACCTCAGTACCAGTCAACGCAATGCCGGCTTCATACTTGTCTTCAATGGCATAGTCATGACGAGCCTTCTTATTTTGCACAATCAGCTTTTCACCGGTTTCCTTGGCCATAAGGTTTCCCTCCTTTCATTCAATAATCCCCCTCCCAAGAATAGGAGGGGGATTGTCTAGCTTAATAGCTTGTCCAGCTCACATATTCGCTATGAGCAGCTTAGGCGTTGCGCATACCGCGTATCAGTGCACGTACCAATACGCGCTGGCGTTAGACAGCGTTCGCCAGCTGATCACGTATGCGCCCTTGACGTTCATTTCGGAAATCGTCACCGTGTTTCCGGAAACAGATTCCACTACCGCCACATGGCCATACGTACCATCAGCGCCGGCAACGCCAGGCGGGAAGGACAATGCCGCACCCACCTGAGGCACATGATCCACACGCAAACCGTATCGAGGAGCATTCAGATACCATTCACCACCGTTGTGCAGGTAGGACGGCGTACCGATGCCCATTTCCTTACGGCGATTGTAGGCGTACCAAGTGCACTGGCCCGGGTAGTAACGGTTGCCGACATCACCATTCGAAGTGCCCTGGCCCGTGCTACCACCAGCCGAACTGCTGCCACCGGAAGACGTACCACCACTGGTGCCGCCACCAGTGCCACCACCACCTTGCTGACCATTGTTCACCTGCCCGCCGGCAGCAGCCTGTTCCTTGATGTACTGCTGGTTGTAGGAATCCACGCGGGAAGCCAGCAACACCGTCTGAGCCGCCTGAGCCGCCTGCTGGTCCTTCAGGTTGGAAACCATCGAGGTCAGCTCGTTACGGCGCTGCTCACCTTCTTCACGAAGCTGTTCGAGAGCATCACGCTCACTCTGAGCATTTTCAGCAGCGGTTTGCGCCGCGGCCGACTTCTGATCAGCCTGCGTCTTCAGCGTGGCAATCTGCTTTTCGATGGCGGCAAGACGCTCGCCACGATTCTTAGATGTGCTCAAATCACTGGCAGCCGTAGAAGCAGCATTGGCCTCATTGCGAGACAATGCATCACGGGACTGCATGGAATTGACGAAGTCCTGCGTGCTGCTGGCACCAGTAACCACGCTCATGACTTCGGACGTACTAGAACCATGCATGCTGTCTCGAGCAAGCTGAGCCACAGCGGCATGCGCGTCATCATAGTCCTTGCCGGTTTGCTCAATCTGCTGCTCAAGCGTTTCCTTATCTTTTTGAGCAGCTTCGAGACGCTGAGCCGCAGCCTGAGCCTCTTCCTGAGCGGCGGCCGCATCGGCATTGGCCTGCGTAACCTTATCCTGAGCAGCAACGATCTTGTTGTTGGTCAGATCGTCCAGCTCCACGATCTTGTTTGCAAGCTCGCTGCTGACACCTGCCAGCTGCGCTTTGAGCTGCGCCTCGCGTGCCACGGAAGCCGCATGCTGATTCTGCGCACTGACCAAATTGGAGTAGGTGCTCGCTTCAGCAGGCTGCGCAGGAGCCATCACCAATCCGGCCACGCAGCACATACCCGCCGTCAACGCTGCCAGCGCGGGCTTTATTGTGTTGGTCGTCTTATTCATGGACGAAAAGATCCTTTCATTGCCATACAAGTGCACACCATAACATGCGAATCTGAGAATGCATGCGGTGTTGCGCAGCGCTTACGCTCTCAGATAACGCCTCAGCGAAATCGTGGAGGCAATCACCGACAGCAATACCGCGCCAAGTACCAGGAATGGCGAAATCATCAGCACTGTGAGCTGATTCACATACGGAATCCATGTCACCGACTGTGCCAGCCATCCGGTGATGAACACACGAACGATGACCGAAAGCATCAGACAGGAGAGCACCGAACCCAGCAAGGATGCTATCGCCCCCTCCAAAATAAACGGCAATCGAATGGTCCAGTTGGAGGCTCCGACATATCGCATGATTTCGGTTTCCGTACGTCTGGAAGCTGCGGACATGCGAATCGTGGTTCCGGTCAGCAAGATGGCCACGAGCACCATCACGCCTGCCAGTACTGCAGTCACCGCGGTCGCACGGTTCAGCACGGCGAACACCGGGTCGAAGATCTGCCGTTGATCGGTCACATCCTCCACGCCTTGCTTACCGGAAAGCACCTCGGCCACCACCTGATATTTGGTGGGATCCTTGAGCTTGAGCCACAACGAATCCTGCATATCATCCGCAGTGAGGGTTCGGCCTTGGAATTCGCCGTTTGGATACTGCTTGGTGAACGTGTTGTCGTAGAAATCCTGCTTGCTGACGTAATCAATTTTGGCGACTACATCATTGAGCTCATCGCGAATAGTCTTCTGCAAATCAGTGATTTCCTGAGCGGAAGGAGACTTGCCCGAAGCGCAGTTGGCGGACTGACTGGTGCCGTCCGGGCAGAGCCAGACCACAACCTCAACCTTGTCATACCAATCGCCTTTGGCCTTGGTAATCTGCGCCTGCGTCAGTACGGATGCGCCAATGAACAGGAAGGAAATGAACGTGACCAGCATCAGCGACAGCAGCATGGCCAGATTTCGACGCAGATTGGTCCATGTTTCAGACAGGATGAATTGCGCACGCATGACTTACTACTCCCCCTTCTTGTCAGCGTCAGCGGTACTCGTATCAGATGGTGCGGGTGTAGCCTCAGCAGTAGACCGCTGAGCCGGAGGTGCAGGAGGAGCTGGCGGAGCCGGAGGTGCCAGCGGCGCGGCTTCCTGAGTTTCCGGCACACGCGGCGGAGCGAATCGAGAATCATCACGCTCATTGGAGGAAACCGCGGCATCATCAGCCGTATCTTTCAGCGGATCGAAAGCCTGCGTTTGTTCCATTGCGGCAGCCTGCTCATCGAGCGGCAGCCCCTTGCCCCAAGTCAACGTATCTTCAATCGGCGCAAACGTTTCACCATAACGGCCTGTGCGGCCGGAATGCACCGAGTTCGCCAAACGGGCGATGCCTTCGGACGGCCCCTCCCCCATGTCAATGGCAGCGCGCGTTGGAACAGTAATGTGATTCGCCTTATCGGAGCGCGCCTCAACCTCGGCATCCGGGAAGAACAACGCGGAATCATAGGAACCATGAGCCTCGTCACGCACAATCTTGCCATTATGTAACTCCACCACACGTTTGCGCATCGAGTTCACGATTTCCTCGTTATGCGTGGCCATCACCACGGTGGTACCGGTGCGGTTGATGGAATCCAGCACCTCCATAATGCCGAGCGATGTGGTCGGATCAAGGTTGCCGGTGGGCTCGTCGGCCAGCAAAATCTGAGGATGATTCACATACGCGCGAGCGATGGCCACACGCTGCTGTTCACCGCCGGAAAGCTCATGCGGATAATTCTTTTCCTTGCCGGTTAAGCCCACGGTATCGAGCACTTTAGGAACCAGCGATTTGATGGTCGAACGGCGAGTGCCAATCACCTCAAGCGCGAATGCCACGTTCTCCCAGACCGTCTTATTGTTCAGCAGCTTGTAGTCCTGGAACACAAAGCCCAAAGAACGGCGATACTGCGGCACCTGACGGTTCGTAATGCGTCGCAAATCATTACCGGCCACGCGAATCTCACCGCTGGTGGCCTCCTCTTCGCGCAGCAGAAGACTCAATAATGTGGTTTTACCTGAACCAGAAGCACCCACCAGGAACACGAAATCGCCGCGCTCAATATCAAGACTGATATTGTCCAGCGCCGGACGCGTACCCTTAGGGTAGATCTTGGACACTTTGTCCAGTGAGATCAATGCCATATCCGTTTTCCTTTGTGTTTCCCTTGTATTGCCAGTGCTGTAAGCGGTATTGCAGGCTCCCCGATAAGGGGAGCCATAACCAATACTCGCTGCAGTTTTTTAGCAGATCTGGACAGGTTTTCGGAGAGTACCGATTGCTCTTCTTACTCTTCGGATTCAGCCTGACGGCGCTGCTCGTGACGCCAACGGATGCCAGCCTCGATAAAGCCGTTGATGTCGCCATCGAACACGGCCTGGGTCTGGCTGGTTTCGTAACCAGTGCGCAAATCCTTGACCATCTGGTACGGGTGCAACACGTAGGAACGCATTTGATCACCCCAGCTGGCCTTGATATCGCCGGCAAGCTCCTTCTTCTTCTTGGCTTCCTCCTCGTGGCGCAGCACCAACAGTCGAGACTGGAGCACAGCCATAGCGGAGGCACGGTTCTGAATCTGGGAACGCTCATCCTGCATAGTCACCACAATGCCGGTGGGCAAGTGGGTGATGCGCACAGCGGAGTAGGTGGTGTTCACACCCTGACCGCCAGGACCGGAGGAGCAGTAGGTATCCACGCGAATATCCGTATCCGGAATATCGATGTGATCGGTGGCCTCAACCAGCGGCACCACTTCCACAGCGGCGAAGCTGGTCTGGCGGCGGCCCTGATTGTCGAATGGGGAGATGCGCACCAGACGATGTGTGCCGCCTTCCACGGAAAGTCGACCGTATGCGTACGGAGCGTCCACCTGGAAGGTAGCGGACTTGATGCCGGCTTCTTCAGCGTAGGAAGTATCCATCACCTTGGCCTTAAAGCCATTACGCTCGCAATAGCGCAGGTACATGCGCAGCAGCATCTGTGCGAAGTCCGCAGCATCCACACCACCGGCACCGGAACGAATGGTAACCACGGCGGAACGCTCATCGTATTCACCGTCGAGCAGGGTTTGGATTTCCATCTGATCGAGGTCCTGCTGGATTGCGCCGATTTCGTTCTGCGCGTCCTCCAACGAATCCTGATCGCCTTCCTCACGACCAAGCTCCACGAGCGTTTCCACATCGTCAATACGCTGGGATGCAGAGTTCAGGCGCTTGAGCTGAGATTCGGTAGCGGAAAGCTTGCTGGTCACCTTCTGCGCGTTTTCGGGATCATCCCACAAGCCCGGGGCTGCTGCCTGAGCCTCGAGTTCCTTAATCTCGGCCTTGAGTCGGTCCACGTCCAACGCCTTGGCGATGGAATCATACTTAGCGCGGGCCTCGCCGATTGCCTGGGTAAAGTCAAATTCTGCCATCGTGTTTTACCTTACTGTTGATTCTTGAAAGTTCCTTGATGCCACGTCCTTGTTGACAGCCTGTGCACATTCCGTCGCCAAACATTGCTTGTTGATGATGTCTGGCGCTATTGCCGCGGCAGTAAATGCTTATGATTTCGATTGTCCAGCATCGGCCAGTGATGCTTGTTGTGTTCCGCTGACCGCGCAATTCGAATCATTAGGCATCAGACGTGAAAGCCGCAAGCACGAATGCGCACAGGCAGCGTCAAAGTCCAGCGTAAATTGCCGGGATAACCAGGGAGCCAAGCATGGCCACAGCTATGACAACGCACACCACGCGCACCATAGTGCGGCGGCGGTTCTCACGCTGCTGACGGCTGTCCTGATACTCACTCACGAGGTCAGAAGTATAAACGAATCCTCAGACCTGTCGAGGAATCCAACATCACCCTATCAACGCATAATTGTGCAGCTTTGCATACAGAGTATTCATGGTCTCAATCGCACACCACTTTGTGCCGATGCCCATTCACCCTTGGCTGTAGGTTTTTCAACGTTGACTGTAGGAAATTGAACGAAAAACGTTCAAAACCCTACAGCAGTGTTCAAAAACCTACAGTCATGGCGATCATGGTGATGTTGAGGTAGGGTGATCGGTTTACAGCGCGAAACCGAGCTCTTCGGCGGCCTCGGTGGGCACTGGGTCGTTGCACCAGTAGTCCTCGAGGTTCTCGTAGGTGGTCAACGAGCGAATCTCCGCGCGATCAATGTAGAGTTCGCCGCTCAAATGATCGGTTTCATGCTGGAAAATACGTGCCGGCCAACCATGCAGACGCTCCTTGTGACGGTTGCCGTCCTCGTCATCCCATTCAGCATCGATATCAAGCCAACGCTTGCGCACAGCCTGGTAGCCATCAAAGCTCAGGCAGCCCTCATAGAAGGATGCGGTCTTGTCGCTGGCGGGCGTGTACTTGGGGTTGATGATCACATGGAAGGGGAATTCCGCGATTTCACGCGGATCGTCCTCATCGTCACGTACATGATCCTCGACCACAGCAAGCGCCAGGCCAAGACCAATCTGGGTGGCGGCAAGACCCACGCCCGGAGCTTCGAGCATCGTGGTGTGCATCGTGTCGATGAGCTTGTCCAGCGTGCGCTTGGAGAGCTGGCCATTGTAGGCCATAGTCTGTTGGCGCAGTACCGGTTCGCCGGCCTGCACAATGGGCAGAATCTTCTCCTTGCCGCCGGTTTTGATGAGCTGCTCAACGATACGGTTGAGTTCGAGATCGACTTTGGTGCTCTTTCCAAACATACGGGTTCCTTTTGCGGGATTTCCTTTGCGGAAGGGACTACTTCAGTGCAAGCTCTTCGGCCACGATCTTGGCCAGACGCGTGCACACTTCGTCGGCATAAGCCTGGGTGGCAGCCTCGGCCATCACGCGCACGAGCGGCTCGGTGCCGGAGGGGCGCAGCAGCACGCGGCCGGAATCGCCGAGCAGCTCTTCTTCGTGAGCCACGGCCTCCTGAATGCGCTTGTTGGTGGAAGCTGCCTTCTTGTCCACGTTCGGCACGTTGATCAGGGTTTGCGGCAGCTGCGGGAAGTCGGCGGCAAGTTCCTTCAAGCTCTTGCCGGACTTGACGACTTCGTTGCACAGGGTCAGCGCGGTCAGAGTGCCGTCGCCGGTGGTGGCGAATTCGCGGTTGATCACATGGCCGGACTGTTCACCGCCGAGCGAGTAATCACCCTTGAGCATTTCCTCGAGCACGTAACGATCGCCCACGGAGGTCTCCACGGTCTTGATGCCCATATCTTTCAGGGCGAGTTTCAGGCCAAGGTTGCTCATCACGGTGACCACGAGCGTATCGTGCTTGAGCTTGCCTTCGCGCTTCTTGGCGCGGGCCAGGATGCCCATGATCTGATCGCCGTTGACCATATTGCCGTCTTCGTCCACGGCAAGGCAGCGATCGGCATCGCCATCGAAGGCAACACCCATTACGGCATCGGTGGCCTTGACCATCGCCTGCAGCTGTTCAGGATGAGTGGAGCCGGCATTCTTGTTGATGTTGTAGCCGTCCGGGGATGCGTTAATCACAATTACATCGGCACCAGCGCGGCGCAGAGCCTCAGGAGCCACCACGGAAGTGGCGCCGTTGGCGCAATCGGCCACAATCTTCAAGCCCTTCAGCGGCTTCGGCTGGGTTTGATCGTCGTTAAGCGGAGCGATGGTGGAGACCAGATGGTCGATGTACAGGTTGGTAGCCGTGGTCTGATCGTGGCTCACGCGGCCCACGCCGGCACCGGTCGGACGCTCCCAATCCTGGCCAAGCACAGCCTCGATTTCGTCTTCCTTCTGATCAGGCAGCTTGAAGCCGCCACGGGCGAAGAACTTGATGCCATTGTCCGGCATCGGATTGTGGGATGCGGAAATCACGGCGCCCATTTCCACATTGAGCACGCTGGTCAGGTAAGCCACGCCCGGAGTGGGGATAATGCCAGCGTCAATCACGTCAAAACCACCGGCAGACATGCCTGCAGCAAGCGCAGAAGCCAGAAAATCGCCGGAAACTCGGGTATCGCGACCCACGAGCGCACGGCGACGGCCCTCAGGCTGGTCATCCTTTGTGCCAGCGTCGCCCAGCACACGCACAGCCGCATCTCCCAAATCAAGTGCCAAGCGCGCGGTCAAATCCTTGTTGGCTAGTCCTCGAACACCATCAGTTCCAAACATTTTCGGCATACTATTGCATCCTTCACTTGAGCGGTCTGATACCGTCTCGTTCTATAACGAGCACTATGGTAATCGGCTCAGCGCACGATGTCATACTGATTGACACATTGCTGCTCAATTCGGTTGCATTTGCTCGCGATAATCACGCTTCAGTAAGTCTTGAGCGCCAAATCGATGGTGAGCACGATGCCGGCGACCACGGCGGCGGCACGCATAATATTCGCGGGTATCTTGCGGGTGATGGGAGGAGCGATGTAGCCACCGATGAAGCAGCCGATGCACAGCATGATGGCAGCTGGCCAATCAACTGCACCGCGCACAATGAACACCACGGATGCGGTAATGTTCGCACCGGTACCAATCAGGGTTTTCAGTGCGTTGATTTTGTGGAATGGTCCGATTTTAGCGGCATCGAGTACGGCGAGCGCGCAAGTGCCAGCGCCAGCACCAAAGTAGCCGGAATAGATGGCCACGGCCCACACGCCGATCCACACCCACCACGAGTCTTTGTTCATTGGCTGCACAGGCTGGTCAACGGGAAGTCTGGCCGCGCGGTCCTCGGCCTTGTGCTGTTCAGCAATCGGTTCTGTTTGAGTGGCTTGCTCGGCGGCATTCATATGGTTCAGTTGGGCTGCAGCATCAGCGGCCGCCTGCTTGGCCTGCATGCGTCCGCGAGGATTGACTGCAATGATGAGCGAGCTGAACAGAATCAGCGCGGGAGCCGCAAATTCAAAGACTTTCGGATCAAGTTCCAGCAGCAAATATGCGCCGATCACACCACCGATAGCACCAATGGCCACATAGGTGATAACGCGCAAAGTCTGGCCTTTCAGCTCACGATGCGCCCCCATCACGCCGCCAATGCCCGTACCGACCACACCGACCGTATTCGAAGCGTTAGCAAGCACTGGCGGGATGCCGAACGCAAGCAACGCCGGGTAAGAAACCAGCGAGGATGCGCCTACCGCATATCCCACGAATCCGGCTCCAATACCGGCGAGCAGAATCAGCAATAGTGAGAGTATGGAAAAACCCGCAATCATCCTCGTATCCTTCGCTTGTTCAGGCCGGCGCATTGCCAGCCTTGAGCGAGGATACGCTGTTGAGGATTGCTTGCGGGTTTTCTTTTGGTATGTGGACTGCTGCTCTGGGGCAGCTCCCCTCAGTCGCCTTGGCGACGGCTCCCCTCAGAGAGGGGAGCTAGGCGAAAACACAATCACAGGGCTGCGTTGTAGTCGCGAACCTTAAGGGTGCGGTGCGAGGAGGCCACATTCTCGACGATCAGACGCTTCAGGGCGTTGTCGGCAGCGAAGTGCTCCTCAAGCCATGCGTCACCCAGCTTGGTGAGGGTGGCCGGGTCGGCGTAACCCGGGTAGAGACCGTTGAGCAGGGCTTCGGCCATGTGGTAGGTCTTGTTGGCCCAAATCCAGTCCACGGTCTCAAAGTACTTGGCTGCGAATGGCTCGGCCAGCTCCGTGTTCGGAGTGGCGGAGAAGCCACGAGCCACGGCTTCCAGCTGGGAATTGGTCAACTCAGCGTTATTGAGCGCCTGATCCCAAGCCCATTCCTTGGCTTCGGTGGTCGGTCGTGCGGCGCGGGCACCGAGTGCGAACTCACGGTTGACAATCGAATCCTTCTTGGCCAGCTGAGCCTCAACCTCGTCATCGCTCAACGCATTAACGGAAGTGAGGGACTGGATGATGGTCCAGGTGAAGTTGTTGTCAATCTCCAGACCAGGCAGGCTCACCGTGCCGTCGAGCAGGCCGCGAGCGTTGGCAGCGAATGCCTCATCGCCTTCCTCACCGTAACCGAGGTATGCGGTGATGAGCTGGAACTGGTTGTCGGAACCGGCTTCGGCGGCGTTGGCCAACTTCCAAAGCTCAGCGGCCACGTGGCACAGCACTTCCTCACGGCGGGCCGGTGCCACATAGTGGTGGGCGGTGGTGCTCATGCAAGCCAGAGCGTAACGGAACGTGGTGGACTCGGTCTCGGTGGCCAGCAGGCGCAGGGTCATGTCCACGAAGCGCTCGGCCGGGAATTCGCCATCGCGGGTCATATCCCAGAAGGCCAGCCAGGTCACGGCGCGAGCCAGTGCATCATCGAAACGGTGCAGGTTGGCTTCGGCGAAAGCCTGGGATTCGGCATCGAAACGAATCTTCGTGTAGGTCAGATCATCATCGTTGATGAGGATCAGAGCCGGACGCTGCTTACCTGCGGCAGCCTCCACAATGGTGGTCTCGCCATCCACATCAAGTTCGATCTGCTCGGTACGCACGATCTTGCCAGTGGTTTCATCTTCGTTGTAGAAGCCGATGGCCAGACGATGCGGGCGCAGCACCGGATGCTCTTCGGAAGCGGTCTGGGTGAGCTTGAGCTCGGCAATGGTACCATTGGCGGCTTCGGCTACCGAGGCGGCGATGGTGTTGATACCGGATTCCTCAAGCCACTTGGCACTCCATGCCTTCAGGTCACGGCCGGAGGTCTTCTCCAGCTCGCCCAGCAGGTCAGCCAGGGTGGCGTTGGAGTAGGCGTGACGGTTGAGGTAGCTGTTGATGCCCTTGAAGAACTGTTCGCGGCCCACGTAGAAGGCCAGCTGCTTCAGCACGGAAGCGCCCTTAGCGTAGGTGATGCCGTCGAAGTTAACGTAGGTATCGTTCAAATCATTGATCGGGGCCACAATCGGGTGCGTGGTCGGCAGCTGATCCTGACGCAGGGCCCAGCTCTTCTCGCCGGAGCAGAAGGTAGCCCATGCATCGTGCCATTCGGTGGCTTCAGCGGTGGCCAGCGTGGAGGTGAATTCAGCGAAGGACTCGTTGAGCCACAGGTCGTTCCACCACTTCATGGTCACGTAGTCGCCGAACCACATGTGGGCGAGCTCGTGCAGCACGGTTACCACGCGGCGTTCGGCCAGAGCATCGGTCACCTTGGATTCGAACACGTAGGAGTCGCGGATGGTGACCATGCCGATGTTCTCCATAGCGCCGGCGTTGTATTCCGGCACGTAAATCTGGTCGTACTTGGCGTACGGGTACGGCACACCCCAAGTCTTGGCGTAGAAGGCGAAGCCCTTCTTGGTGATGTCGAACAAGTAGTCCACGTCCTTGGCGAATGCCTCGGCAAGGGACTGGCGGCAGTACTGGGCCATCGGCACAATGCGGCCGTCTTCGTTGTGGTATTCGGTGTGCCATTCGGCGTACGGGCCAGCGCAGATGGCAGTCAGGTAGGAGCTCATGACCGGGGTCGGCTCGAAGATCCACAGGCGGCTGGATTCGTTCGGCTTTTCTTCCAGAGTACCGTCAAGGGTTTCGCGCACATCATCTTCGACGCTGGCGGCAGGCATATTGGAGGTGACAATCCAGCTCTTCGGAGCAAGCACCTTGAAGTCAAAAGTGGCCTTCAGGTCAGGCTGGTCGAACACGGCGTAGACACGGCGGGCGTCCGGAACTTCGAACTGAGAGTAGAGGTACACGTTACCATCGGAAGGATCGACCGAGCGGTGCAGGCCTTCACCGGTGTTGGAGTAACGGCACAACGCGGTGACGGTGACCTCGTTCTTGGCCTTCAGGTGGTTGAGCTCGATGCGGCTGTCCTTGTATGCAGTAGCCGGATCAAGCGATTCGCCATTGAGTTCGATGGCGGTCACTTCGTCGGCAATCAAATCAAGGAAAGTGGAGGATCCTTCCTCGGCATTGAAGCAAATCAGAGCTTTGGAACCAAAGTTCTTCGGGCCCACGGTCAGGTCAAGGTCCACATGATAGTGAATCGGTGCTTCGACTACGGCCTTGCGTTCTTCGGCCTCAACACGGGTCAGGTTCGATCCGGGCATAGTGTTCCTTTCATACAAAAACCTCCCGGCTGGCGGGAGGTGGCGCGGTGCGCCGGAATGGCATAACGACTTTTTAAGTAAAGGTTATATACGACTGTAGCGGGTCAGGGGTATTACTCCACCTGACCCGCTACTTTCAGCGTTGCTCAGTGCTGATCCGCGATTTCGACATCCTGAGCGATATCGGCAACAACCGGCACAATCATCGGCTTGCGATGCAGCTGGCGAGCAACCCAGCTGCCCAGCGTGCGACGCATGATCTGCTGCAGCTTGTAGGTGTCGCGGGTGCCCTGCATCAGGGCATCATTCAGCTGTTCGACAATCTGGTGACGTACCTTGTCGAATTCGCTTTCGTCTTCGGCCACGGCATTCAGGTAGATCTTCGGGCCGGTAACCACTTCACGATTATCGGTATCCACCACCACGAATGCGGAAACAAAGCCTTCAGTGCCGAGGATGCGGCGCTTCTCAAGCTCATCATCGGTCAGCTCGCCAACGGAATCGCCATCGACGTACACGTAACCACATGGCACAGAGCCAACCACCGCGGCCTTGCCGTGGTAGAGGTCCACCACGTCGCCGTCTTCCGCAAGCACCACGTTCTGCGGGTCGACGCCGGTCTTGACGGCAATCAGGCCGTTGGCCACCAGATGACGGTTCTCACCGTGGATAGGCATGGCGCACTTCGGCTTGACGATGTTGTACATGTACAGCAGCTCGCCTTCGTTGCAGTGGCCGGAAACATGCACGGCAGCATTATCGCGGTTCACTACCTTGGCACCAAGCTGAACAAGCTTGTTGATTACCTTGTAGACGCCATGCTCGTTGCCCGGAATCAGGGAGCTGGCGAGAATCACCGTGTCGAACTCGTTGATGTGAATATCGCGGTGATTGCCGTCGGCGATGCGGCCGAGTGCTGCCATCGGCTCGCCCTGGGAACCGGTGCACATGTAGACAAGCTTGTCGTCCTGAATATCATTGGCCTGCTTCAGGTCCACAACCGTGCCTTCAGGAATATGCAGGTAGCCAAGATCGGCGGCAATAGACATGTTGCGCACCATCGAACGACCGACGAACACAACCTTGCGGCCGTACTTGTGGGCGGCATCCACCACCTGCTGCACACGGTGCACATGGGAGGAGAAGCTGGCCACGATAATCTTGCGGGTAGCTTGAGCGAATGCCTGATCCAATGCCGGGCCAATGGAGGTTTCCGGCTTCACGAAGCCCGGAACCTCAGCGTTGGTGGAATCCATCATCAGCAGGTCCACACCCTTTTCGCCGATCTTGCCGAATTCCACAAGATCGGTGATGCGATGGTCGAGTGGCAGCTGGTCGAGCTTGATATCGCCAGTGTCAATCAGTGAGCCAGCCGGAGTCTTGACATATACGGCCAAAGCATCCGGGATGGAGTGGGTCACGTTGATGAATTCAAGGTCGAATGGACCCACCTTGAGCTTTTCACGACCGGAGACCTCCACCTTGGTGGGGTTCTGATGATGTTCCTTGCACTTGGCATCAACAAAGGCAAGGGTCAGCTTGGAGCCGATCAGCGGAATATCCGGGCGCAACTTCAGCAGATACGGCACACCGCCGATATGATCCTCATGACCGTGGGTCAGTACCAAAGCATCGACCCTGTCCAGACGATCCTTGATGTAGCTGAAATCGGGCAGAATCAAATCAACGCCCGGCTGCTCTTCTTCAGGGAAAAGCACGCCACAATCGATGAGCAGAAGGTGACCGTTGTATTCGATCACGTTCATGTTGCGGCCGATTTCACCCAGACCACCAAGCGGCGTGATGCGCATGGAACCCTTACGGTACTTCGGAGGCGCAATCAGCACGGCATCCTGCTGAGGTGCGGTAGGTGCCTGATTAATCTTGCGGGACTGGTTGTTGCGGCTACCGGCACCCTTGGCTCCCTTGCGAGAAGAGGAGCCGCGGCGCCGAGAGTTATTGTTCTTTGTTGTCTTCTTTTGTTCTTGTGCCATATCTTCTTGGATTATTTCTGTTGTTTGTGCTTCTGCTCTGTCATGCAGAAGCGGCGGGCTGGCAACCCGTGTACAGCAGCTGCTTACAGCAGTCCAGCGGCGCGCATGCCCTCTTCTGCCTTATCAAGCTGAGCGGCATCCGGACCGATATTGGGCAGGCGCATAGTGGTGGAAGGAATATATCCCTTGACCTTGAGCGCAGCCTTGGCCATGACAGCCTGGTAGCCGTCACCGTTCAGAGCATGGACGAGAGGGGCAAGCTGATTGGCAAGACGACGGGCAGTGGTGATATCGCCACGATCGAATGCCTGAACAAGCTGCTGCATGGGGTTGGATGCAACGTGGGCAATCACGGAAATGATGCCAACTGCACCGATGGAGAGGAACGGCAGGAAGAGACCATCATCGCCGGAATACCAGGCGAGACCAGTGCGCTGCTGCTTCTCCACTGCGGCTGCAAGATCGCCGGTGGCGTCCTTGACGGCCTTGACGTGTTCGAGTTCGGCCAGACGGTCGTAGGTTTCCACCTTGACCTTCAGACCGGTACGGCCGGGGACATCGTATACGATGATCGGCTTTTCGGCGGATTCATCGACGGCCTTGTAGTGGCCGACGATTCCGTCCTGCGAGGGGCGGGAATAGTAGGGCATGACGACGAGCACCGCGTCGGCACCGGCTTCCTGAGTCTGCTCAACCATGCGCACGGTATGAGCGGTGTCGTTGGAACCAGCTCCGGAAATCACCGGAACATCCACTGCTTCCTTGACGGCCTTAACCAGTTCGACCTTTTCTTCCATGTGAGTTACAGGCGATTCGCCGGTAGTGCCATTAACTACCAGGCCATCTGCACCATCGGCGACGAGGTGCTTGGCGAGCTTGACCGCCGCGTCAAAATCAACGCTGCCATCTGCCTTCATAGGGGTAACCATTGCCGGCAGAATTCGGCCGAAAGGCGCAGGGTCAAGAAGATGCATGTCATGCTCGCTCATAATGTTCACCGTACTTCCCATTGTGGACGCTTCTGTAATGTAGAGAAACGTACGTTTGTGTGTGATGGATGTAATTGGTATGTGTGATTGATAATTGATATGTGATTTGTCTGGATCCTTTTAAGATCACAGGCGTGCATCACAGGTCAAGGAATTGATCAAGGCCCACGGTCAGACCCGCCGGAGCGTCGCCGGCCAGCTTGCGTACGGCCAGCAGAACGCCTGGCATGAAGCTGGTTCGATCGAAGCTATCGGCGCGAATGGTCAACTGCTCTCCAGCATTGCCGAACAGCACTTCCTCGTGGGCATTCAGGCCACGCAGACGTACGGCATGTACGTGGATGCCGTCAATTACCTGGCCGCGGGAGCCACCATCGGTTTCGGTGGCGTCCGGCACAGGAGCCATGCCGGCTGCCTTGCGAGCTTCGGCAATACCGCGTGCGGTGTGGATGGCGGTGCCGGAAGGAGCGTCCACCTTGGTCGGGTGGTGCAGCTCGATGACTTCGGCAGATTCGAAGTACTTGGCGGCCTTGGTGGCGAAGTAGTCGGCCAGCACAGCGGAAATGGCAAAGTTCGGCGCGATGAACACCTTCTGCGTTTCCGGCTTCGGCCCTTGGGCGATGGCGGCCTTGACCTGAGCGAGCTTCTCATCGGTCCAACCGGTGGTGCCCACCACCACGTCCACGCCTTGTCCGATCAGCGTCAGTACATTATTGAGGCTCACGCTTGGCACCGTGAATTCCACCACCACATCAGTGTTGGCGGGAGTGATCTGGGTCAAATCATCGCCGGCGTCCAATGCGAGCGCGAGTTCGGTATCTTCGGCATTGTTGACGGCTTCGACCACATGAGAGCCCATACGTCCCTTGGCACCGACCACGGAAACCTTAATCATGATTGTCCTGCTTCCACTGCGCGTTGACATGCTGGCCGCCCAGCGTACCGAGCGCCATCTCGTCATCCATTTCCATACTTTTCTTAGGCGTTGCGGTGCTCATGCAATCATGTATTTCATGCGCATGAGCATCATCATGCACGCCGTTGAATCGGCAAACAGATTATCACTCTGCCGTATGCAGTCCAATGAAATGTCCATGAACTACGAGTCATGGCTGATGTGTGTTGCCTCAGGCACGGCGTTTGGCGAGCCACCATCCACACAGGGCGATGGGCACTGCCGCCAGAGTGAAGAGGAACGGCAGCATCATGCCGATATGAGGACCTGCTGAATCCAAAGCGATTCCGGCTACCGAGGAACCGATTGACGTGCCCACAGTACCTGCTGTGGTGACCCAGCTGAGACCTTCCGTCAACGATTCGGCCGGCACAAGATCCTTGACGATCAAGTTACCAGTGGCGAACAGTGGCGAAACCGTCAAACCGGTCAGAATCTCCACGATTCCCAACAGGATGAGATTATCCATCGTCAGGCGGAAGAACACATACCCTACCGTGAGCAGCGCAAGGAACATCACCATATGCGCCCAGTGCGAACCTTTGAGCTGGCGGGAGCCGAACACTAATGCGCCTACGCATGAGCCAACGGCGAACATGGCCAGCTGAACACCCAGGAAGGGCTCCAGCTCCATAGCTTTCATTGTTGCGGTGATTGACACGTCGAACGACGTGAAGCTCATGTTAAAGACGATGAACACCGCCAATAATGGCAGCACACCGGCGTACAACAGCACACTCTTAGGCTTGGGCGCATGGGTTTTCAACTGTCGCAGCGTCAACTGGTCGGCGGCATTCGCAACTCCCGATGCAGCTGTTGCGCTTGCCGTCTCTGCTGACGAGCCGATGCCGTCACGCCGTTCCGCTGTGCGAACCGGTACATCGATTTCTTGCACAATAATGTTCGGCTGAGTGGATTTCAGAGAGAAGAATATCGTTCCACCAATGCCACAAGCCAATGTAGGTACGAAAAGTTGCGAAACCGGATGCACTGAGGTGGCGAGCCAGGCCGCCAGGATCGGCCCAAGAATGAATACGATCTCATCAATGGCTGCTTCCATAGCGTAGGCGGTATTGAGCAGCTGATCACCATCTTCCACCGTGCGTAATGCATATGCCCAACGCGTTCTGACTAATGCACCGAACGAAAACTGCGTGAGTCCCATGATGATGGCGAGCACAAATAACACCGCTATCGGCACGCGGATCAGAGCCGCAAAGGCGAACGACAACATAGCGATTATCTGCACGGCGAGTGCAATGCGGCCGACTCGAGCTTGCCCGAAACGGTCGAATGCCCTGGCATAAAACGGCGTAACGCAGGACATGGCAAGCACATAGACGGCGCTCATGGTGCCGGCTATGGTCCAATTGTCATACAGATGGTTTAATGCCAAGACAATGCCGAGACTCATCATGGAGATCGGCAAACGAGCCACCGCACCGGAAATGCAGAAAGCTTTAGCCCCTGATAATGCGAACAGCCTCCGATATGGGGAGGGGTGGGCAGCATACGACTTGGTACCAACACGAGTCGTAGACACAATGTACTCCTTACTGGTAATTCGTCCGGCATGTGCGCCCGCCCACACATGCCTTCCGAGGGTAGCGGCCCCTGAGCAACGTCACGCGGTGCGTTTCTCCCGCGGACAGGCACCTTGATGTTCAACGGTCGAAACACACTATGTTCGACGTGTCTTCATGGCACCCAGTCATAAGCGCTGGTGCGCTTAGTCGTTGTCAGATTGTTCAGGGATTCCGGAGCTCAACTCGGTAAGGATTTCCTGTTTATTTTTGCCGCGAGCATGAATCTCACGCAAGCCTTCCTTGGGCTCACTGACATAGTAAAGGGTAGCGTCGATACTCTCCAGCTCTACTCCTTCCACTACAGATAGCAGCAGGCGATACATGTCCAACTGTGCTAATTTTCGTTCGACTTCTTCTGGCTTGATAGGACGTTTACCGGTTTTCCAATCAACTACGGTGAACTGTTTGGACGTATCCTCCAAGTTCAGCCCTCCAGCGAAGACGGCATCCAGTTTGCCGTTGACAATGCCAATCCCGGGAACGTTCACCACGATGGAGCGTTCGGCCCATATCGGCACACGCTGCGCCCAATGTGACTGGGCAAGCCGCTTAGCCCATATCGGCAGATGTCCTTCTTCCGGAACAGCTACTCCCCTATATTCATCGCCGTATTGACCCGTGTACTCATCCAAGTATGTGCCAGTCTCAAGCGATAGCCCATGCTCCGACCGTCCCATTGGATTGCCGGCATTCACAAAACGCTCCGCCCAATCATGAAAACGGGTGCCCTCCTGCGCCGCTGGTGAGGAGATGCGCGGCACCGGGCGTACAACGTAACGCCAATAATCGCGCTCTTCACGCTCACTCATGCCACCAACGCGAGCCTGCAAACCGGTAACGTTTTGTCTACCCGCAGCAAGAATACGCTGCGCCTTCGCTTTCACCATGTCGTCGAGGATGGCACTGCTTTCATCACTGCTCATCAAATCGGCATCATCGGCTAGAAGTTGCGCGCGTTGAGAGAGCGGACCGCAAATCAACGTTGCGGTTTTGCCGCTGGCCGTCAGAGTCTGTTCGGCTTTGGCAATGGCCTGATGGACAGAGTCAACACCGTGGTTCAGTCGCTGACGAATATCCGGACTCAATAATGAAGGCCACCACAAATCATTGTTTTCCGCTCCATGTTCCAATGGTGTGCGCCAAGCGTCGGCTACCACAGCTTCACAATATTCGCGGGCCGCATCTCCCGCAAAGAATCCTTGAGGCGCTGCAATAGCATCACCCTGTTGAGTAACAAGCACCGCCTTGTCTTCCAGCTGAGACACGCATTGTTCCGCACTTACTGCATGTGGGTGTGCATGTAAGGCATCATGAACTTCCATCCAGAAGTTGGAAGGAGCGGACTTTTTTGCGCCTTTCTTCACGGCGGATGGATCTCTGCTGGGTGCATTCGCATGCACGCTATAGGTCATCAACACATCATTGCGGGCTCGGGTGAGCGCCACATATGCCAGTCTGCGCTCGTCGGCATGCAGTCTGCGACCATACTCTTCTGTCTGAGTCAGGTACCAGGCGCTACGATCGGAGTCTTCCACGCCATCTCCGATATCACGCAATGATCCAAATGCTTCATCATCGATGGCTTCCACACCTTCCAATGATTGAAGCGCGGCAATAGGGTCGGCGTTGATATCAGCATCGTGAGGGAAACGGGGCAATATGTCGGCATCAGCTCGCATTGGTGCCGGTACCGCTATGGGCTTGGTAAGCCACGAATTCGCTGTTTCGTGATATTCGGGAGCCTGCCATTGGCCTTGTTCCATGCCGCCTTCGTGACCTTCCTCCAACGTCACGGTAAGATGATCGCCCTGGTTGCTAGGGAATCCTCCCTGCGTCATGCCCACGACCGCCACAGCATCCCATTCAAGTCCTTTGGACTGGTGCACGGTCATGAGTTCCACGTCTACTGGAGCGTCCGGCAAATTGGCCGCCTCATCTTGCACACTGCTCAGATAATCGGTCCAGGCCATGAAACCGCGTAGCGTCGGCGTTTGATCGGCGGCAATTTCTTGCGCGTAGGTATCGACCAAATCCACGATGGAATTCATTGGCATTCGGGCAACGGTCGGGTCAAGACGCCCGTCTCCTCGCACGGCATGAGCCACGACAGTGTCAATATCGAGGTTCAGCGCCTCAATGGCCACGCGAACCACTTCCGCCAACGGACGCCCAACGGCATGCTGTACCTGCTGCACAGCCTGCGCGGCTTGCATAACGCCTTGTTGGCCATGTTTGCTTAATCGGCCCAAATTTGAGGCAAGATCATCATGCAATAGCAAATCGGGAACGAACACCGCATTGGCAACTTGGTCTCGATGTTCACGCACTACTGCTGCCTGTTGTGACGCAGGAGTGTCAGCAGAAACCAATCCAGCTTCCACTAGCGCCCTGAATCGCTGTTGAGTGTTGAGCTCTTCGGCAATTCGCGCCAATGCCGTCAAATCAGCCGCAGAGAGATTGAACCGCGGAGTTGCCAGCAAACGCATAAGCGCCTGTGTATCCGTCCGGTCCGATGCCACATGCAGCAACGCCATGATGTCGCGTATTTCCGGGCGTTCCAGTAAAGCGGAATACCCTACTACAAATGTGGTCAAACCTGCCTGTTCAAGCGCTTCTTGATACAACGGCATCGGTATTTTGGATCGGAACAATACGGCCACATGCGCTTGATCATGTTCATGCTGGCCGTATTGTCGCACCGCATGCTTGCAAAACCGCACTACCGCATCGATTTCCTGTCCGCCTGTCTCGAAACCAAGCACGCCAAGCGTGCCTTCCGGAGCGTTATCTAATGCTTGAAGTGACGAAACATCGACTTCCCGCATCAGTGAGCTTGAGGGGCGCGAGGGCCGGGAACGCAAAGGCAACGTCAAGTCATTAGCAGCTTCGAGCACAATCCGGCTATTTCGTCGGGTAACAGATAATGGGAATGGACGCGATTCGGATGGCATATGGAAGTCATGCTGGAACATGCGGAAAGCGCCAGGGCTGGCACCTCGCCAAGCATAAATTGACTGGAACGGGTCACCCACGGCATTGACGGCGCATCGATGGTCATCATCTGGGTGGAATAGCGCCGCAATGAGGGCAGCCTGCGTAGTGGAAGTGTCTTGATACTCGTCCAGCAACACATGACTGTATCTGCGCCTCGTCTGCTCCCCGATGGAAGGGAAACGCTCAATCAACTGATAGGCGGCAATGGTGAAATCAGAAAATTCCGCCATGTTCCGTTCTCTTTTGGCTTGCGTATACGCGCGCACTAACTGCAGCAATACTTCACGCTTACGTGTTGCGGCGAGCAGTTCGCCACACCGGTAGACGCATAATGCATGCATTTCCTCAGCTCGAGTATCCAGTTTGGCTTGCCAGCTGGCATCAGTATCTTTTTTAGTCTTACTGATGTTATGAACCTTGGGCTCACTATCAGGTATCGATTCCTCTTCAAGGTTCTTATTCAATACGTCAATGAAGGCGGCATCCCATCGGCTTACCCGATTCATGGCGTCCTCGAAATCGGTGCATCCCGCGCCGATCATGGCGCTGCCAATAGCTCCGGATAATTTGATGACTTGCTCTGCCACCGTGGTAAGCGCACCTAAGTCTTCACTGAACACCAAGTCCATGTGCTGGTCGATGACTTCGATGGCAAGCTGCAGTGCACTGGCTTCGCTTAATGGCTGCGTATTCTGATCGAAGCCGACCAGCAGGCCATATTGTCTTACCAATGTTTGGAAAAATGCGTCATAGGTGAAAATCGCGGGCTTGAAAAAAGCATGGTCCCATGACGTGCCAGCATGATTGGCGCGAGACACATTCCCTGCCAGATCGGGTGAACTGCCAGGTGAAGCATGTGTCTGCTGACTGCCGGTATCTCCCACTGCGGCCGAAACTCGGTCAAGTAGTTCTCCTGCGGCTTTGCGCGTGAACGTCAGACCAAGGATACGTTCAGGAGCTACACCCCGGTGAATTAGGGCGATAATGCGTTGAGTCATGGTAAAGGTCTTGCCGGAGCCAGCTCCGGCAACCACCAGTACATCTTCATTCGCAGGAGCATCGATAATGACCGCCTGCTCTGGACTTGGGGTAAAAGCGCTCATGCCTGCCTCGTTTCAAATACGGTGTCCACCTGACCTGCGCACGCTGGGCATACGTGCTTCATTCGGCAGTATTCAACGTGCGTGGATTGCGGATGCGCATCCAGTTTTGCTGACCGACTAGCTGCAGCGGCATAGAATACACGCGAAATCATGGTGAGCGACCACATAGCTTGGGTGCCCGCCAGACTCAGGAATTGCCGCCATGCCTCCTCGCTTACCCCATGCGGCTTATGTTCCGGCGCAAGCACAGGCATATCGTAGAACTTGTCTGGCTTGGTGTAGAAGTATCGTGGGTCGAAAGGTTCAGCATTAAGACTTCCATCAGTAAATAATGGCGGCTGGAAGGCACCTTCAGGCGCTCGGCTTGCCGCAGGAGACGCATTCTTCGCAACATGGAACAACATGCTTTGCCCTATTGTTGGAGCTTTACGCAACGCGGCTTCTCCACGGGAACCCTGCTCCGGGAATATCAGCCCCAATTGGTAGCACACCAGCTGAAGATCGTTGAAAACCTGTTTGAGAACCGGCACAGCACCAGTTTTATAGTCAATCAGTCGAATATTGCTGCTTCCATCCGCAAGAATTCGATGTTCTACACGGTCCATGCGTCCGGAAAGCCGCACGATCAGGTTCTCGCACATGCCCTCAGGCCATCCTCCAACCAGCATTCCCATCAACTCCAGCAATGTGGAGCAATCGATAGGAGCTACGCCGGGAATAGCATTGTATGCCGCGAGAATATCGTTCAAATCAAATCGAGCAGCAAACTGCAGCTCGCAATCGACCTGATGCAATGCACCAATATTGAATTTACCGAAGTTTTTCCCAAGGTATGATTCCTCCGCGGATGTCACGAAATAATCAGCGATGTTATGCAACATATCCGCAGCGGCATCATCCTTACGCGTAGCTTGATACCGTTCTCGCGTATCAGCCACCGCATTGGGATCAGGTCGTTTATCTTCATATAGCGCCATCAGCCTGTCGCTAACCGTCTGAATCCGCTGTTCCCTACTTGAAGAAGCATCCAAGCCCAAAGCCTGAAGCGCCCGCTCATCGACGCCAAGACGGTCCAGATGCTCTTCGCTTCCCTGTTGAGCTACAGCGTGAATCAACGTACCAAACCCAGCATTCACCGACCCTGGTTGTGGGCCGGCAAATTGATGCTCCAACAGCCAGCACACGGGGCATGCCCATAATCCATCGACCGCCGAAGGAGATAGCGTAACCACCGGCATGTTTTCTGTTGCAGTTGCAGCAGCCGCACGCTCATCTTCTGGTTCATTCATGTCCGAATCGCCTTGGGCGGTAAACGCCCAATTGTCGGGATGAGCGACTTCAATGCCGTGCGCGGCCAATATGCCCAAAGCTGTAGCCGCATCATGCTCCTGAGACGCATGCTCTGATTCACAAACAAGTGAGGCGCGTGCCGCAGCCACTAAATCTCGTGGAGAACCATCCAATCCGGCACATGCAGCGGTATCCGAATCTTCCGTCTCGCCGGCTTGCCCACTTTCGCTATAACCCACTGAAGTAAAAGTCGCTTCTTGCTTGTTGCGGGAATAATGTTCCGGCAAATAACCAAACAGGAAGTCCGAGGGACTTGCATCATCATTCCAGACCGCGCTGAGATACACCTGCTTGGATGCTCTAGTTAATGAAACCAAGAAGCTTTTCTTCTCACTGGAAAGTACCGACACGAATCGCGGATCGTGACCTTGCTCATCAACACTCGCCAACGTTCCTCGAAGTACCAGTTCCGCAAGCTCTTCCCCGCCGAACATGGTGTTGCGCCCGGCAAGATTAGGCCATACGTCTTGTTCAATCTCAACAATCCACACATATGGCCAATGGCGGCCGGCTGCACCTGCCGGAGTGGTCAGACTTACCGCATCTTCTACCGGACCAACATGCGCCAGAGAGTCTGCCTGAACCTGCATATTACGTACTTGAGTGATGAAACCCACGATGCTGTTGCTGGCAGTAGCATCTTCAGCGAATTGGAATAATCGCATAACCGCGTCCAGCCTGTCATTGGAGGCTCGACCATCCGGTGTGTTCGCGAGCGCTATCTTCTGCCATGCCGACGCGACACCTACGGCTTGCCAAGCAATGGACAATGCATTGCTTGGCATATCGCGCTGGTCTTCTGGCAGTGAACGCAACCCTTCGCTGACGCGATCGACAAGATTCCATAGATTCATGAAAGCCTGCGCCTGCACATCGTTGCCCAATACGGCATGTATCGAAGCAAGTACCTGCTGGGCCGAAGCCGAGCTCTCATCCAAAGCGAGCATGACATAGAGCGCATCAACGCCAAATGCAAGTTCCTTATGAGAGTCGGCATCCACAAGGGCGTCGTCAACGTCAACCGTCAATTCAGCATGCTGCGCAATAGCATCCTCTGCCGAATCCGCCATGCACTGAGAGTCAGCAAGTTCGCTCAGCGCATGCCATCCTTGCATTAATGCGAATAACGCGCCTTCATCGCCGGAGACGGTTGATAATGATTCCAAAGCGTTCATGGCGGATTCAATTGGCGCCAGACGCGCGGTTCCACCCTGCCCGGGTTTCTTCCCCGAAGTAATCAAAGGACCGTTCATCAAGGTTCTCACCCGCGCACGCACATATGAGGCTATCTGGGCCAGCGTCATATTGCAATGGTTGATGCCATTCACACGAAGAAGGGCAAGTTCAACAAGAGCAAACAACCCTTGAATACAGGGCTCATCTTTAAGAGGCCGAGTGACTGATGAATACCGGACCGGCACTCCATCGCGACGAAGACGTTCGCCAAATACTCGCACAGTGGCGTTGTCGTGCGCGATGACCGCCATATCATTCCATCGAACATGCTGGTCAAGGTGGGCTCGTTTGATACGCCACACCACGTCATCCAGTTCTTCGCGCGAGGAACGGTATAAACCGGAAAGCACCGAATCATCCTTTGCGGATATTTGCATCCCCGAACGTAAAGCCGCGGTCAGCTTGCCCGGTCGTTTCGCGGGAGGGAGTTCTTCCTCTTCCTCAGACGAAATGGACAGCGATACTCGCGAAGCCACCACATGCGCATAATCCGCCGTCTTTCCTGGCTCGCCTGCGTTTTGAGTTCCTAGAGGAACCACGGCAGCGTTCAACGGCCCCGAACAAGCACGGCGCATAAGATACTCAGGATAGGATCCTCGGAAGGTCTGCACTGCTTCGTCCGGATTGCCAACCAATACAACTGCCGTGCCGGACTGATGCAATTCCTCAAGAAAACGCATGCCAGCCAAAGTGATATCTTGAGCGTCATCCACCACAATAAGCCGCGGCAGAGTCGGAAGCTCCAAATCTGATTCCGTTCGCATTGGCCCATCTTGCGCCAAATCGTTCCTATTTACACGGATTTCCTGCACTTCACGCGCACCGGCTACTAATAAATACGACGCGTCCAAACGATATTGGTCAGCATATGTTTCGACTTGCGCGCGAATATATTCAGCGCGCAGAGCAAAAGCCAGACGCCATTGCACCGATAAGCGTGAGTCGGCGGCAACCGACTGTATCAATGATGGTTCCTCGCGCGGGCCAACACCGAGTTCATCCAATCGCGCAAGCATATCTCTCAACTGACTGATGAACGCATCCGAAATGCCTCTCGCCATGATTTCTGCGCTGGTGGAACCTCCCGCGACAGAACCGCTAGGATCCATAATCAACGATGCCCATTGAGACTGCGCGAAATATTCACTGAGAAGTAGGCATGTTACACATTCATCGCCCGCTATCACATGACTCATATGAACAGCCATGACCTGCCTGAGCAACATATCCTGTTCGGCACCATTCAGCAAACGCGGAGCAGGTAAATTACGCGAAGAACGAGATGCCGCAATCACGCGAAACGCCACCGCTCCTAATGTGGTGACCGGTCTCGCTTGGGTTGAGAACCCTCGCTCGCGAATTACGCGATTGCCCAACTGATCGGCTGCAATACGTCCTGACACCGTCATTACGGCGTGAGCATCGCCATACCTGCGCAATCCTTCCAGCAATAGCGCCAATGCATATTCCGTTTTCCCGGCACCGGGCACACCAATGACCAGCCTCGCCGCACCATCGCGCTCGATGCCGTCCAACAGTAATGAAGGGTTCACGTTCTTACTCATGATTCAAGACTAAGCCCCATTATTCACTAGGGAAAAATTATTCCCTACCTCAATATTGCCTTTATGCTGGCAGTATCCTGAACTAGGGGTGTATTGTTCAAGCGTCAAGGGGGAGGCTCTCGATGTCCGTTACCATCGTACCGCCGCAATTGCCGGGCTATGATTTTGTTCAACGCTTAGGCTCTGGCGCCGCAGCCACGGTTTTCCTCTACAATCAACGCATGCCGCAGCGCCCGGTTGCGGTAAAAGTCAGCAATGCCACACTGGAGCCCCGTGCCGCCGCTGCTTTCAGCCGCGAAGCGAACTTCATGGCCAAGCTTTCCTCCAACCCATATATCCTGTCGGTCTATGATGCCGGAGTAAGTGCCAATGGTCATGGTTTCATGGTTCTTGAGTATGCTTCTGGCGGCTCATACAACAGCGCTATGAAATCACGCTCCATGTCATGCGAGCAGGTGCTGGATCTCGGCATCAAACTCGCAGGTGCGTTATATACCGCGCATCGCAATAACATCATTCACCACGATATCAAGCCTAGTAATATTCTCATCACCACGCAGGGGCTACCCGTCCTCAGCGATTTCGGCATTTCAACCGATGTATATGATCGTGCAGCCACCGGTTTTTCTCTTCCCTGGGCTCCCCCGGAAGTACTTGAACATCGGACCAATGGGTCGGAAACAGCAGATATTTATTCGCTTGCGGCCACGTTATATGCACTGTTGGCAGGATGCTCGCCATACCAACATGAGTATCATCCACACACATCATCCGAACTTGCCGAACTCATTATCAACCAGCCATTGCCCCGTATTGGCAGACCAGATGTACCTGCAACGGTGGAATCGGTACTAGGCAAGGCTTTATCGAAAAATCCTGATCAACGCTATTATTCGGCACTTGAATTCGCGCGCGCTATGCAACGAGTCCAGCATGAAGAATACGGACAGATCACTCCACTAGTCGCCGAAGGGATACCCCCATATCCCAAAGATGCCAAACGCCGTATCAAGAATGCAACAAATACGCATACATCCAATCGAACGCATCGAACCTGGCTTAAGCCTGCAATCATCACAGGAGCGGCGTTAGCAGCGATTGCAGTCGCAACCTCGACGTTCGTCTTTGCGGTTCTTCCTCATATGGATTCTGCCTCAACAACCACACCCACACATGTCGATGCATCCGGTGTAGACGATTCAACACGCAACCGCAGCAATACCGATGATTCCGCAGCCGCAACGCTTAATAACCAGATACCATCTCCTGAGAATCTTTCCGGACAATATTCTCAAGACGGCTCTTCAGTCACTTTCACCTGGACGAATCCCGATCCACAAAACGGCGACAGCTATGCATGGTCATTCATCCAGTCCACAGCAGCTGATCAGAGTGTGCAAACCACCACCACTACGGATACTTCAATTACGGTCGATGCTCAGGACGGCGCACAAACCTGTATTCAGGTTTCCATAGTGCGCAGCAATCGGCAGATGTCCACCAGTCCCGCAGTTGCTTGTACAGCAAAACCTGAATCAGACTAGGCTATCAAGAGGGACAACAGGAATTCGGGGGAATTGTTATGGTCACGCCATCTCAGCCGCGCAACCGGCATCGTTTAGGTGCTCTTGTGCGCCACGTTTTGCCCTCCAAGAACCGCACATGGCTTATGCCTGTGTTAACCCTCCTAGCATTATTGGCGCTTATCGCCGGAGCAGTCATCGTCAGCACAATTACCCGCCGCCATGTGCAATTAGATGATGGCACCGTATGGGTAACTTCGCTGAATCATCAAAAAGCCGCACGATTTAATGTCAAGAATCAGGAAGCGGATGCCGGCATTTCATCGTCAGCACCGCGATTCGACGTTGTCCAGCATAATAGTGACACCGTTTTGACTGAGCCCAATCAGGCTACTTTCATCAAAGCATCCACGGTCAGCGCTGACGCAAAAACCGATATCAAAGCCAATACCACAGCCATCGAAGGTGGAGGCACCATTGCCTTCATCAATGAAAAAACCGGCAATGTGTGGGCAGGTTCATCCGATCAGCTTGATTCGCTGACGCCAACCACTGACTCGCCTCAGATGCAGCTGGGGTCAGGCGGCCGTATTGCGGTAACCCATACCGGCGAGGTATATGGCTATCGACCATCAGATGGCATGGTTGTGGTGCTTCACCAGCCCAATGATGCAAAAGCACAGGAGATGGAATCATTATCTGACGGCAAGCCGCAGCCGGCGGAGAGCTTCACCATTATCGGTGATACGCCTGTAATTTCATCCGGTAATGTACTGCTATTCAAAGATGGTCGAGTGAGCGTGAAAACCACAGGATCGCTCACGCTTCAAGCCCCTTCCACCGATGGTAAGCAACACGGATGGGTTGCCGCCGCTTCTGCACAAGGTCTGGCCATAGCCCAACTCGGCAATCATAATTCGGCGCGATTTTTCTCCACAGGCGGCAAATCAACCGCCGCTCAGCCAGTATCCACCAACGATTGCGTATACGCAGCATGGAGTCAACGAGCCAATAACTATATTCGCGTATGCTCATCCGAAGGTTCAGACAAGGATTTCCAAACTCTTGAATCCGTCAACACCACTTCCGAATTGGTATTTCGCACCAATCACCGGCTGGTAGTGCTCAATGACGTGACCAATGGCAACGTATGGAACCCTAATCATGACACCAAAGTCATCAAAATCCAGTGGAATACCATACAAACCGAGCAGAACGCGCAGAATCAGAACACCAACGATTCCGCAGACAATCATCATGATTTTTCAAAAACCTGTTCCGCACAGTCTGGTCAAATTCGAGCCGTAGATGATCATATCGGGGCTCGTGCCGGATCCGAACAGATTCTTGACGTGCTGCGCAATGACGAACAAACCGACTGCTCGGTGCTGAATATCACTCAGGTCAGCGCGATAAATGGCGCTAACGTTACCGTCGCTCCAATTCATGATGGCCGGTACTTGCAATTGGATGCATCATCCGCGTCGCCCGGAACGGCAACATTTTCCTATGATATTTCAGATGGACGAGGGCAGACTTCCAACGCCACAGTAACGGTCAATCTCACAGGGCAAGGCAATCATGCTCCCGTGCAATCAGACACTCCTCCGGAAATCAGTGTGGAACAGGGGGCGAGCTACACAGCCAACGCGCTTGGCAGTTTCACCGATCCGGATGGCGATCCGTTGACATTGGTTGCCGCCGTGCCTGAAAACAGCGACCAGGTGCAGGTCTCCACACGAGCAGATGGTCAACTCACCTTCAATACTGGCGCCCAATCATCAGGACGAGTAGCCGTGGAAGTCACGGTCTCTGATGGTGAAGCCACTGGCAGTGGCCTGATGTATTTCTCAGTAAAACCGGCAAATACATTGGCTGCCATCATCGATCCCGTAACAAAAACCACTACGCCGGAAACCGATACCGTTATCGATCTTACCCAGTACGTGCATAGCACTTCCGCGCAGCCTGCACAGCTCAGCCAAGTGGACACTCCCAATGGAGCGACCACTACCACCAATGTTGCGGACATGTCCATTTCATTCAGGGCATCCAACCCGGGCACCTATTATGTGCCGTACACCATTACACAAGGCTCTATTCCCGCCACAGGTTTGGCTCGTGTGGAAGTTCAGCCGGTCACTGGAGAGTCAGCAAAACCGATTGCCGCCAATGATGTGGCGCTGCTAGGAGCGGACAATACCGCTATCGTGGAGCCGCTCACCAATGATGTCGATCCAATGGGCGGCGTCTTATCAGTCACTTCGGTAAGCGCAACAGCCGATTCCGGCATCAAAGTCGGTCTGGTAAGTCATAAGCGCGTGTATATCACCGCGCGTCAGGTTCCTACAAAGCCCACATCCATCAGTTACACGGTGGCTAACGCAGCTGGCACTTCCACCGGCACCATCGTGTTGCAGCCTCCGGCCCTGACCACGTCAAGTTCTACCCCCAAGGCCAGCAATATCAACACGCAGGTGCGTACCGGAGGCATTGTTTCCGTGGACGTGCTCGATCATGTGGATTATCCAGATGGCACTACCGTACGGTTGAAAAACAATCTGCAATACGATAAGAAAACCTTCAAAGGGCTTGCCTTCGTATCCGCGGATACAGTCAGATATCAAGCTTCGCAAGACACCGGCGTATTCCCTATTACGTACACCGTGGAAGACAATCTCGGCAATGTAACATCCGCAACCATCACCATTACCGTGCATGAGAGCAACGCCGAAAGCAAAGCACCTCCTACCCCGCATAATACGCAAGCACAGGTAGCTGCCGGTCAAAAGGTACGTATTCCCATTACCCTTACCGGCATCGATGCGGATGGCGATGACGACCAGCTGCTCGGCTTAGGCAATAAGGCTCCTTCTCTTGGTCGTATCACCGAGGTCGGTTCTGATTATCTGGTCTATGAGGCCTACCCGGACTCTTCCGGCACGGACACTTTCTCATACGCTGTAGAAGACTGGACCGGCCAGCGCGCCCAAGCTCAAATACGCGTAGGAGTATTCCAAGGCGCTTCCGACTCCGGCGTATATGCGCGCGATGATGAGATTACGTTGCGTCCCAATACCGCAGCTACTGTGCCGGTGACGCAAAACGATATTTCCGGGGACAATACCGACCTGATCGTCGATAAATCCGTTGAAGCGCAAGGCGTAGAAGGCGTCACTGTACAAAACAATATGATTTCCTTCACCACGCCCGCCAACGTCACCACAGCATACGTTGCATATACCGTTCGAGATAAAGCTGGGCTCTCTGATACCGCTACATTGAGTATCAACGTCGACCCCAATGCTCCAATAGAGCCGCCCACGGCATACGATTATCGCGTACCGTCTGCTGCAACCATCGATAAAAAGTCCGTCGATGTGGATGTTTCCCAATGGATTGCAAACCCTTCAGGCACTGCAGATGAGCTTACTGTTGGTGTACATCCTTCCGGCGCTGACCACGCACGCGTCAAAGGTGGCGATCATTCAACCATTATTACGGTAGATCTCACATCTGAAGCTCGTGCGGTTCCTTACACGGTGACAAACACGAAATACAACATCACGTCTACCGCATTCATCCAAGTACCGGCCTACGGCGTTTTTCCACCAACTCTGCGTCCCAAGGCTCCTGAGCTGAAAGTCAATGCTCGAGAAACCATCCAAATCAACATCAACGATTACGTACGAGTAGGCGCCGGTAAAGAGCCTCATATCGAAAGCGCAAGTTCAGTCAGCGCAACCAAGGCATCAAATTCCGACCTATATGTGAATGACACTACGTTGAAATTCACGGCGAATGGCGATTATGCCGGACCGGCATCCATAACGTTCACTGCCGTGGATGGCAAACCTGGCTCATCGAAGACCAAAATCATCAATTCCGCTGTGATTACTCTCCAGATCACGGTTATCGGCCGAGACGTTCCGCCGCCTACATTCTCCTCTCCCACCATCGATGTCGAAGCGGGCGCGGAAGCAAAAACCATTGATCTGACCGCACTGACTCATTCTTCAAGCGGCTTGCATGACGATGAGAAGCAATACACCTATTCGGGTGGAGCCTCCTCGGGACCGATAAAGGCAAATCTGTCGTCCAGCGGCCTACTGAAAATCTCCGCAAATGTTGACGCGGCACCTGGCACTACTGTGTCCATCCCCGTAGCAATCAAATACAGTAAGGGGACCGTAAATGCAGGCATTACAGTACGCGTAGCCGTCTCTACACGTTCATTGGCACGACTCAGCAATACCTCGCTCACCATCAAAGCCGGTTCCACTGAGTCGATGAACATATTGGCCAACGCATACAATCCTTTCCCTGAAACGCCACTGACCGTAGTCAATTGTCGTACCGACGATGCAGCTAAACTTTCCGTAACCGGTTGCGGAACCTCTGGCACCATTGAGATATCGGCCGCTTCGGATATCGGAGCATCCTCGAACACGGTATTAGTTACAGTCCAAGATGGAACGAAGACCAGGGAGCGAGAAGTTACAGGCAGCATCACGATTTCGGTTATCGATAAGCCTGACGCACCATTGCTTTCTCCCATAGCTGGCAATCCACAAGATGGAGCGGTCAATCTCAACTGGACACCAGGCTCCGCCAATGGCAGCCCTATCACGGATTACAAGGTGCAGTGGACCGGCGCCGGCACAGGAGAGAAATCCTGCGGAGCGGTAACCGCCTGCCAAATCACTGGCTTGTCTAATGGGAAAACCTACTCATTCACGGTCAGCGCCAAGAATGAAGTGGGCTGGTCCAAATCCTCCAGCGCTGTTGAAGCGACACCAGATCGAGTACCGTCAGCGCCTTCCAACGTCACTGTGCAAGGCGGAAACAAGAAAGCCACAGTAACGTGGAACCCTCCCGAGGGAGATTTCAGTTCCATCGACAATTACATCGTAACCGTCAGCGGAGCAGGAGCCCCTCAAATCAAAGAGACCGGAGGACCCAGCACCCATTTGTCCTTTGACTTCAACAACAACGATATCTCCGATGGCGCCACCATTACCGCCACAGTCAAAGCCCATAATAAGGTGAATTGGGGTCCTGAATCCGCTGCATCCAGTCCACAAGATATTTGGGGAGACCCTGATAAACCCAATGTGAGTATGGCCAATGATGGCACAACGGTCACCGTAACCGCGTCTTCCGCCAATAATCGCAATGCGGGTTGTACTGAAATCGCCCTTACCGGCGCCGTGCAAACAACAGTCGCTTGTTCCAATGGCATTGCCACATTCACTGTGCCAGAAGATGCACTCAACGTCCGCGAATACACCATTACAGCAGTCGTGCATCCCATGCGTAACGCCAATGCCGCATCAGCAGAGGTTTCATACACGCCTCGGTATCAGGTTCAGGCGCCTAGCAATGTGCGTACTTCCGGTTCCGGCAATCAATGCATCGTAAGTTGGTTCAAGCAAGGCTTTGCCCAGTCTTTCCAAGTTTCCGCAGATGGCATAGGTTCCGCAACCGTTGAAGACAAATCATCTCATTCATTCACCATGTCTCCCTGGGCAACCTGCGGCAACGCCTCAGTGCAGCAGATATTCAACGGAGCAAGCAGCGAACCGGCTACCGGTGGACCTTCCTCAGGAAGTCCCTACACCTATCAGGTTCCGGCATCCATCACAGCACCGAATGAATTGCAGTGGAGCGATAACGAACATATCGTTACTGTCTCTGGAGGATCCGTCAACACATATGGCAAAGATGCAACCGTTCAAATCATCATTAACGATAAGCCATTCACTTGGACGCCCGGCCAGCCTTTGGACGTGACCGGACTACCAACTGCGGACTCGTACACCTGGAGCGTAAAAGTCACTGGAAACAACGGATTACAGGGGCTCGATAATACCGCTACCGGTGGCACTATCCAAGGCACACGGTCGTCAGCTGCCAATGAGTCCGCATCGCTGAAGGCCTCCGCACGAGTCACCAGACTCATGGCGAACCCCTGGATATTAGGACTCGCCAACACCCCGAGATAACAGTCCATATAAGCACCTTCCATTCGACCACAGCCCTCACAACAAACAGCATCCAGCAGGAGAGAATTATGAGCGAGCACATCAACGACGAAACGCAGCTTTCCGATGCCACACAGCTATCAGATCGCACTCGTCTCGGGCATCTGCCGCATATGCATGCCACCACCCCGTCATTCGACAAAGACAGAGTGAGCATTTCCATCGAATCAGCGGCGCCAACTGCACCATCACTGCCGGTCAGACCACTTCCCACGCCTTCTACCGGCCTATTGACTCAACCCACTGCGGCCATTCAAGCATTTCAACGCTCATTCAACGACTTGGTCAATAACATTTCCACAGTGGTTATCGGTAAGACCATACCCATCAAGCAATGTGTTACCGCGTTAATGGTGGGTGGACATGTGCTACTGGAAGATAATCCCGGTACCGGGAAAACCCAGCTGGCTCGAGGCCTTGCCAACTCCATTTCCACCAGTTTCAAACGCATCCAATTCACCCCGGATTTACTGCCGTCAGACGTGGTGGGCGTCACTTTCTATGATCAAAAACGTGCGGAGTTCGAATTTCGCAAAGGTCCTATCTTCGCTTCCATCGTGCTAGCCGACGAAATCAACCGAGCTTCACCGAAAACACAGTCCGCATTGTTGGAAGTCATGGAGGAGCAGAAGGTTACGGTGGATGGCACAACGCATGCGGTACCGCAACCATTCATCGTAATAGCTACACAGAATCCTATTGAACAGCTAGGCACTTATGCGCTTCCTGAAGCACAGATGGATCGTTTTCTCATCAAAACCTCTATCGGCTATCCCAGCCATGATGTTTCGGTGGATATTCTCAAACAAGTGGATGTCACGGATCGCGCACAAACCGTTTCCCCCGTATTAACTGGGGACGATATTATTCGACTGCGCACCACCGCATCCGACGTATATGTGGACGATGTCATTCGCGAATACATCGTGCGCATCGTTGAGGCAACACGGCACCATGAACGCATTACCGTCGGCTCTTCCATGCGCGGTGCACTTGCGCTCACACGCTGTGCCCGAATTTGGGCTGCCGCGGATGGACGCGCCTATGTTGTGCCGGATGATGTCAAAGATCTTGCTGTGGCAGTACTGGCGCACCGTATTGTGCTCACTCCCGAAGCGACTTTCGATGGCACTACTGCCGAAATGCTGATTGCACAAATCCTCGATGATGTTCCCGCTCCCACCATTGGCGCCTGAAAGAGACGATCATGGCTACTCAATTCGCTGCAGCACCGCGTTTCAGCAAACGTCGTGGACGCGCGCTGAAACACATGTTGAAACACTACGCTCGCCGCATCAAACATGCCTTTGGAGCATATGTTTCACCGTGGGGATGGGCAGTAGGAGCCACTGCGGCAATCAGTCTAACGTTATTCCCTGTTCTGCGATGGCACGAACTTCTAGCGCTTGGCATCGTGGCAACGGTAATGCTCGCAGCGGCCATTGCACTATCCTTAGGCAATACTCGATTCGATGCACATATCAAAGCATCAAGCCAGCGCGTGACCGTGGGCGATTCCATGCGCATCATTGTCGATATCAACAATACGGGGAAGACAGCCACCACTCATGCGCGAGGCGATTTGCCGCTCGGTGAAACCCATGAGCGTTTCACCATCCCTATGCTGGCCTCGGGGCAATCCAAACGTACTGAATTATCATTCCGCACAGTGTCTCGAGCAGTGCTCACCGTAGGCCCTCTGCGGGTTCGCAAGGGCGATCCTTTCGGGCTTATCCGTCATGAAAAGCAATTAGGTGAGCGTCTCACCATTTTCATTCATCCCCAAACCGTAAGACTGAATACGCTTAATGCCGGCATTCCTCGAGACCTCGAAGGCCAGCCGTCCGGTCACATCGTTGACGATGATCTCGATTTCTACGGGCTTCGTGAATATACTCCCGGCGATGATGTACGCAACGTGCATTGGCTCAGCTCAGCAAAAGCCGGATCGTTGATGATTCGTCAGTATGAAGCAACCAAACGCACGGACACTTCATTGACTATTGGCGTTGACCCCAATGATTATGCCACTGCGCAGGAATTCGAAATGGCTGTGTCCATTCACGCATCCATCGGAGTGAAATGTCTGTCCCAGGATAGGCCGGTGTTTACGCACGCAGGTCAATCCTTTACACGCCCACGCAATGCTATGGAATTGCTTGATCAGGCAAGCGGCATCACGCCTGACCGTGAGGACAATCCCAATCTGGCGGTAAATACCCTGACACATGCCCCGGATGCTTCATTCTATTTCTTTACCGTGGGATCGTTGAAAGGCCTCGATCATATCAAACGTATGACCAAAGCTTTGCCCCGTTCAGCCAGATGCGTGGTGTTGCAAGCTCATCTGGGGGCAAACCGAACCATCAAGCAATTCAACAATTTCACTTTGGCCACGGTAGGCGAATTGGATGATCTGCCTATCATCATGGGGGTGCTCGCATGACCAACAGCATTCCTACTGCACCGGCGCTTCAATCATTATCCGAAGATGACGCGGCGTTTAACACGTTTGCAGCAGCGTCTACCACCGGATCATGGGCAGATTCCACTCATTCCGTAATATGGATGACTCGAGGCGGCATACGGCACGGACTGCAGGGCGCCCAGAAGGCATCAGTGAAATACGGTATAAGTCTTGCCGTCATCATGCTGCTTATGTTGTTGGCCCAAGCCAACCTTATCGACGTATACGGAGCACCTGCACAGTGGGCAGCAGCCGCTTTGCTTTCCACTCTGTGTGGCGTGCTCATTGCACTTGCCGGCACGCAACCTGCATTACGCCTATGGTGGCAAATCGTATGGTTGGTCATAGCCCAGTTCATTCTCGGACCGATAATCACACTGAATTCCACAACCATCGCTCACATCATTCCCAGCCTCACCACCTTGAGCCGAGGCTGGGAAATGACGTTCGGCTCTTTCAAATACTTGATTTCCATTGAGCCCCCTATAGGTGTTGCCGATGGCAGTCTCATGGCCATATGGACCATTGGATTGTGGCTGACATTTTTCGCTTCCATATTCACGCTCAATATCAACGCTTGGCTGTCATTACTAAGCGCACTACCGTTGATGGCAGCTATGACCATATGTGCATTGCTCGGCACACATACCGGATGGCATCGTGCCATCAGCGGTATTGTTTTCGCGATACTCCTCATCGTATGGCTTTCCTGGCGGCTTGGTTTGATGGAATGGGGCCGGTGGATTTCCGCATCAATTATTCTGCTCTTGGCTGCAGCATTGGCGTTTGCAGGCACTACTGCGGTTCCGCAAAACCGTATGGTGTTAAGAGATTTTTATGATCCGCCTATCAGCCCTTATGACTACACCAGTCCGCTAAGCGGTATGCGATCCTATGTAAAAAACCACAAAAACGATGTACTGCTCACGGTAACCAATCTGCCAGCCGGTACGCCGGTTAGATTGGCGGTTATGGATCGTTTCGACGGTTCGGTATGGAATCTTTCCGATTCCGCTGAGGCTTCGGATTCTTCGAATTATCGCAGAGTGGGTACTTCCATCGTCACTGATGAGCAAGGCAAACGTTTTACGGCCAAGTTCACCGTGCATGAAGGTCTTACCGATACCTGGCTTCCTCTGGCCGGTGCCGCGTCAAGCGTTCGATTCGCCAACCAGCATGATGCGGACACTTTTTATTACAACAGTGATACCGATTCGGCCATTTTCTCCTCTGGTACTCGCAAAGGAATGACGTATACCGAATCTGGCATCATTCCCACTATTCCCAGTAAACAGGAAATCGAAAAAGCCGATTCAGCTCGAATCAGTCAGCCTCGAGCCGAAGAGGTACCGGATTCGGCAAGCAAACTAGCCACCTCTATTGCCGGCGGTCAAGCTTCCGGAGGCGCGGCGGCAGAAACCTTGGCCACCACGTTGAAGGATTCAGGCTGGTTCTCACATGGTTTGCAAGGTGATTATCCTTCGGAAGCTGGGCATGGTAACTACCGCATTAATAAACTGCTATCGGGAACCGCTATGGTAGGCGATTCCGAACAATACGCCTCAGCTATGGCTTTGATGGCTCGAGAGCTCGGGTTACCTTCGCGTGTGGTTATGGGGTTCCTACCGAAAGATAAGGATGGCAGTATTTCCGAAGCCCGTACGCAAACCGTTTCTGGTCATACCACCACAATCGATTTCACTGGCAATGATGTCACTGCCTGGGTGGAAATCAAATTGCGAGGATACGGCTGGGTGGCCTTCTACCCCACCCCCAAGGAGACCAAGGTTCCGGATGATAATCAGAATCTGACTCCTCCCAATCCTCAGACTTTGGTGCGTCAACCACCAGTGCCGCTCACGGATCCGCTGCGCGATCAGGCTCAAGCCACAGGTCAAAGCTCACTTTCCGGCGCTGATGCCGACGATCAACCAACCAGTCTGTTCTGGCTGCGATTTTGGCGCACGACTCGTGCAGTAGCACTCTATGGCAGCCCCTTGTGGACGATTCTAATGATTTGCGCATTGATTATAGCCGGCAAAGCCGTATTGCTGGCCAGAGCTCGACGGCATGGTTCCCCGCAGACCCGCGTAGCTTCCGGCTGGAATGCCATCTGCGCTTTGGCCGCGGAAAGTGGTGTTACCGTGCAAGGCACTCGACGAGATCAAGCCGATGATATAGCGCGTCAGCTCAATGCCTCTGAAGAGATATTGCATCAATTATGTCGAGAAGCTGACTATGCCGCGTTCTCCGGCAATGCCGTGCAATCAGAACAGGCCAGCCGATATTGGGTCCAAGTTGATGCGCTACGCGCAACAATGCTGCATTCGTTACCTCGTGTAAGGCGTTTACAAGCACGTCTTTCCTTAGCAAGTGTGCGTATACTGGCACACAAGCGTCCAACGAAGCCGCAAGCCAAATCGTTCATACTCATTTCACGCAGACCTTCTAAGGGGAAGACATCATGATCGTAGGTTCCATCCGCATAGCGATGACCAGCGATCGCGGTCTCAAACGGCGGAATAATCAAGATGCAGGTTTTGCCCAGCAGGGCGTATACATGGTCTGCGATGGCATGGGCGGCGGATTCGGCGGAGAACAAGCAAGCCAATTAGCCATTCGGCAACTCAGCCTGCTTGCAAACCTGCCCACTCGGCATCGTCAGGATATCAGCGAGACTCTCACTGCAGCGCAACAGCATATTCTGGCATTAGGCAAGCAGCTCGGGGGCGTAGCGGGGACTACGATTTGTGGATTGGTGTTACCGGCACGTCCTTTGTCTGGAGCCAGCTATCCGTCAGGAGCTGAGCATTCACCCAACACAGATTGCGATATGGTCGAGATGCCAGTCGCATATATGCCAGATTCAGCAGCTGATGCGCAAACAACCGATATCGATGACTCCACTCTGGATAGCTCACGTTCTCACGATCTCGGTCAGACGTACATCATCAATATCGGAGATTCCCGCACATATCATATGAATCCATGCTATGCACACTCCCCTAGCGAATCTGTAATGGCACAACATAGCCCAAACACTCAAAACATTGGTCACACTAGCAACGTTGCCATGTGGGATGCTGCTTCGCTGGCTCGGATCACGCATGACCATTCGCAGCGGCAGGAAGCTATCGATTCAGGATTGATGACACCGGAAGTAGCCGAAGCGCTTGTACCGCGCAATATCATCACCCAGTGTCTCGGCGACCCGGATGGTATTGCGCCGGATATCTATGTTGCCGATATGTCTGGGCGATTCATCATATGTTCCGATGGCCTGTACGGCGAAGTACCGGACCATCGCATCGCAAGTATTGCTGCCGCCCATGCAAGTCCTCGAGCAGCGGTGGATGCGCTGGTTGCTGCAGCGCTTGATGCCGGAGGCACCGACAACATAACAGTCATCGTGGTGGATATACCCGATTCGAAAATGCCCACCCACACGTTTAACGCGTTTCGTCTTGGTGCTGGCGAAGACCTCGGCGTCATCGAAGATACCACGTTGCAAACGTTACGAACCAGCCGTGCAATTCAGCCGTAGTGTATATAAGGAGGTTATCTCATGGTTGATTATGATGTTGCAGTTGCAGCAGTGCAAGACCCTCACGCGGATCCGATTCTTTTAGCAAAAATCGCCTACGAAAATCCAGAGTTTGGCGCGAATGTAGCCGTCAATCCACGTTGCTATCCCGGTCTCAAGCGCTGGCTTGCAGAGTTTGGCGATGCACGTGCCCGCGAAACTCTAGCACAAATCGGTTTTACCGCCGATGCCATTGGCGGCCCTATTCATGATCAGCAGGCGTCCGCAAACGTGCAGTTTGTGCAGACTGCACAGCCTGCGCAAACTGCACAGCCGACTTCTACAGTGCAGACTCAGCCTACTGCGGAAGTGTTGCAGAATACTGCAATAGCATCTGAAGAGCATATGACTGCAGCTGCCGCACAAGCAACGCAGCAAACCGATCAAGCTACACAGGCAGCACCGCAGACATCCCAGCAAGCAACCCAGCAGGCAACGCCACAATTCGAGGAGCCGATTCCTACTAATCCATATGGTTTTACCGTTGAGCAGGCTTTGCATACTACAGACCAGATGCAAATCGCTCAAATTGCTCAGTATGCGCCGGAATTGCGCGTATGCATTGCTCGTAACCCCAATACATATCCAGCATTGGTGGATTGGCTACATCAATTAGGCGATCCTGCTATCGAAGCCGCTTTGGCCACGCGCCAGTGAAAGGATGCGCCATGTCGGTTTTACCGTATCCTCCCGCGCCGGAGCTTGGCTGGTACGAAGATGACCCTCAATTCGATACCACACCGCAAGCGCATAACGATGATTCGCAGCAGAATCTGCATGATAATCATATTGAGGATTGGGATAGCACCGTGCTGTCCTCCTCGTTTACTGCCAAGAATCCACAGACCGCTTATGTGCTTCATAATGATGTGACTGGCCAAGACATCGTTATCAAGACCAGCACATTACTTGGTCGCAAGCCGTCGCTTGATGTGCCACAGGGAGCCCAGTCCGCACGCATTGATGACCCGACTCGCACCATTTCGCGTAATCATGCGGCTATCAGCATTGACGCCAATGGCTCACTGTGGATTGAGGATTATGGTTCTTTGAATGGCACCTATATTCTTCATGATGGGCAGGAGACACAGGTATTGAAAGACTCGCCGGTGGAGATAACTGTTCCGACGAGCATACGCTTGGGAGATTTGTTCTTCGAGTTGACTCAGCAGTCCGATTGATTATCGAACTGATTATTCAGTGCACTGTTGACGTACTGATCAATATCAATCGTCGTCTATTTCAGCAATTATCAGCGCATAACGTAAAGGGCGGTTCGGAACCAGAAGTGTTCCGAACCGCCCTTATGCATTGCGCTTAGTGACTCGAATCAGTCAGTGTGAGCTCACTGCTGATCGTCACCGTCAGTCAGACCGCCCTGATCGGAGTAGAAGTCGTCAGGGTTGAAGTCGTCACCGAGCTTCAAATCACCGAACTCGAGGTTCGAGAAGTTCAGGTCAGACAGGTCAGCATCGGAGAAGTTGGCATCGCCAAGGTCACCGTCGCCACCCAGACCGAAGTTCGGGTAAATGGTGTCGCGGATGGCCTTGTCAGGCTCCACCACAGCGTTGCGGTAACGGGCGAGGCCGGTACCAGCCGGGATGAGCTTACCGATGATGACGTTCTCCTTGAGGCCCTTGAGGTCGTCGACCTTCTCGGAGAGTGCGGCTTCGGTGAGCACGCGGGTGGTCTCCTGGAAGGATGCGGCAGACAGCCAAGAATCGGTAGCCAGGGAGGCCTTGGTAATACCCATCAGAGCCGGACGGCCGACTGCAGGCTTGCCACCGTTCTTGACCACGTTGCGGTTGATCTCGCGGAAGCGCGCGTTGTCCACCAGCTCACCAGGCAGCAGATCGGTATCGCCGGAGTCGATGATGGTGACGCGGCGGGTCATCTGGTGCACGATGACTTCGATGTGCTTGTCATGGATATCCACGCCCTGGGAGCGGTACACAGTGTGCACTTCTTCCACGATGTTCACCTGAGCAGCACGCTTGCCGAGGATGGTGAGGATCTTCTTCGGATCCACAGAACCTTCGACCAGCTGGGTACCGACCTTGATGTGATCGCCATCGGCAACCTTCAGCGGCACACGCTTGGACACCTGGTAGGTGATCGGCTTGATGATGCCCTCTTCCTTCGGAGCGCCGGAATCGGCATCCGGAGTCAGGATGATCTGGCGACCGCGATCGTTCTCCACAATCTTGATGGTGCCGGCGAACTCGGTGATCGGAGCCTCGCCCTTCGGGGTACGAGCTTCGAAAAGCTCGGTAACACGAGGAAGACCCTGGGTGATATCGGATGCGGCGGCCACACCACCGGAGTGGAAGGAACGCAGCGTCAGCTGGGTACCAGGCTCACCAATGGACTGGGCGGCGACGATACCAACGGTTTCGCCAACGTCGACCAGAGTGTTGGTGGCCAGAGACCAGCCGTAGCACTTGGAGCACACGCCACGCTTGGACTCGCAGGTCAGCACGGAACGGCACTTGACTTCTTCCACACCGTGGGCAACGAGGTCGTTGAGCACGTCCATCGACAGAGCATCGTCACGCTTGTACAGCACGGTCTGGCCATCTGCCGGGTCAATGACATCGGCAGCGAGCAGACGGGAGTACGGACCACCGTCAGCGGCCTTGACGAGAGTCAGGTTGCCATCGGCGTCGCGATCGGCCACGCGAATCATCAGGCCGGCCTTGGTGCCACAGTCTTCCTCACGGACGATGACGTCCTGGGAAACGTCCACCAGACGACGGGTCAGGTAACCGGATTCTGCGGTACGCAGTGCGGTATCGGCCAGACCCTTACGTGCACCGTGCTGGGAGATGAAGTACTCCAGCACGGACAGGCCGTCACGGTAGTTGGACTTCACAGGACGAGGAATAATCTCACCCTTCGGGTTTGCCACGAGGCCTCGCATACCTGCGATCTGGTTGATCTGCATCATGTTGCCTCGTGCACCAGACTGCACGATGATAGCCAGGTTGGAGGTCGGATCGAACTTATCCTCGACTTCCTTAGAAACGGCTGCGGTGCACTCGGTCCACAGGTCGATGAGTTCCTGACGACGAGCTTCCTCGGTCAGAAGACCCATCTCGTAGTTGGCGTTGACCTTATCGGCCTTAGCCTCGTACTCGGCAATCTTCTGGTCGCGCTCCGGAGGCTCGTTCACGTCGGAGAAGGCGAAGGACACGCCAGACCACGGTGCACGGGTGAAGCCAAGATCCTTCAGAGCATCCAGCGTTACGGCCACCTGCTGGGTGGAGTAGCGCATGGCGATGTCATCGACGATCTTGGACAGACGGCCCTTGGCCACCTGGTCGTTGACGAACGGGTAATCGGTCGGCAGAGTCTGGTTGAACAGAATGCGGCCGTAGGAGGTGGCGAACAGCACACTGCCATCGTGGAAACGCTCTTCCTTGGCAACGTCGCTCTCACCTTCACGCGGGTCGAGCACCTTGACTTCGCCCGGTTCCCAATCCTTCGGCAGCACGAAGCTCTCCGGCAGGCGGATAAGCACCTTGGCCTGCATGTCGATCTCGTGACGGTCAAGAGCCATTTCGGCTTCCTCGAGGGAGGAGAACACACGGCCCTGGCCCTTGGCGCCTTCCAGCACGGTGGACAGGTAGTACAGACCGAGGATCATATCCTGAGACGGCATGGTCACGGTGTGGCCGTCTGCCGGCTTCAGGATGTTGTCGGAAGCCATCATCAGGGAGCGGGCTTCAGCCTGAGCTTCGGCGGAGAGCGGCAGGTGGACTGCCATCTGGTCACCATCGAAGTCAGCGTTGAAGGCGGCGCAGGCCAGCGGCGGCAGGTGGATAGCCTTGCCTTCCACCAAGATCGGCTCGAAGGCCTGAATACCCAGACGGTGCAGCGTAGGTGCACGGTTCAGGAGCACCGGATGCTCGGAGATAACCTCTTCGAGCACGCCCCACACCTCGGAGTCGCCACGGTCCACGAGACGCTTGGCGGACTTCATGTTCTGCGCGTAGTTAAGGTCCACGAGACGCTTGATGACGAACGGCTTAAACAGCTCGAGTGCCATCGGCTTCGGCAGACCGCACTGGTGCATGCGCAGAGACGGGCCGACGACGATCACAGAACGACCGGAGTAATCGACTCGCTTACCGAGCAGGTTCTGACGGAAACGACCCTGCTTACCCTTGAGCATGTCAGACAGGGACTTGAGCGGGCGGTTGGAGGCACCGGTGACCGGGCGACCACGACGGCCGTTGTCGAACAAGGAGTCGACGGCTTCCTGAAGCATGCGCTTCTCGTTGTTGAGCATGATCTCCGGAGCGCCAAGCTCGATCAGTCGCTTCAGACGGTTGTTACGGTTGATCACACGACGGTACAGATCGTTCAGATCGGAGGTGGCGAAACGACCACCGTCGAGCTGAACCATCGGGCGCAGATCCGGCGGGATGACCGGAATCACGTCGAGCACCATAGCCTCCGGCTTGTTGCCGGTGGTCAGGAAGGCGTTGACGACCTTCAGGCGCTTCAAGGCCTTGGTCTTGCGCTGCTCGGAAGCGTCCTTGATCTCCTCGCGCAGTTCCTTGGAGATAGCCTCGAGATCGAGGGACTGCAGACGCTTCTTGATGGCTTCGGCGCCCATGCAGCCGTCGAAGTAATCGCCGTAGCGATCCTGCATTTCACGCCACAGGTCCACATCGTCAACCATGTCGCCGGGCTTGAGCTTCTTGAACTTGTCAAAGACTGCGTCCACGCGGGCGATCTGATCGTTGTAACGGGTACGGATGGCAGCCATGTCGCGCTCAGCACCGTTGCGCAGCTTGGCACGAGCCGGGCCCTTGGCTTCGCCAGCCTCTTCGAGGGCGGCGAGGTCCTCTTCCACCTTCTTGGCGCGGGCTTCGATGTCGGAGTCGCGACGCTGCTCGAGGCGGGCGATCTCGGAATCGAACTCGTCCTGCAGGCCAGGCAGATCGTTGTGGCGCTGCTCATCGTCCACTTCGGTGACCATGTAGGAGGCGAAGTAGATGACGCGTTCCAGATCCTTCGGGGTGACGTTCAGCAAGTAGCCGAGGCGGGAAGGCACACCCTTGAAGAACCAGATGTGGGTGACCGGTGCGGCCAGTTCAATGTGGCCCATGCGCTCACGACGAACGCGGGAACGGGTCACTTCGACACCGCATCGCTCGCAGACGATGCCCTTGAAGCGCACGCGCTTGTACTTACCGCAGGCGCACTCCCAGTCACGGGTCGGACCGAAGATCTGCTCACCGAACAGACCGTCCTTCTCAGGCTTCAAAGTACGGTAATTGATGGTTTCAGGCTTCTTGACTTCGCCGTGGCTCCAGCCGCGAATGTCATCCGCGGTGGCCAGGCCGATGCGAAGCTTGTCAAATGCGTTGACGTCCAGCACTTATTAATCCGTTTCTATTGAAAAATTTCGTTCACGCTGTGTGGAGTCGTAAGCCTGCGTATGCCTTGCATACTGCTGGATTGCGCCGGCCTCAGCAGCTCTTACTTGAGCTTGAGGCCGGCCAATCAAGTGGGCTTACGACCCGTGGGATCACTGGTATTCGGGCTCTTCTGCCTTCTGGTCTTCCTTGGCGGCCGCATCAGGGCGGGCACCAATGTTGAAGCCCAGATCGTCGGCGGAGCTCACCGGATCGTCTTCCTCATCCTTCATGTCGATGGCCACGCCTTCGGCGTTGAGCACTTCGACGTTCAGGGACAGGGACTGCATTTCCTTGAGAAGCACCTTGAAGGATTCAGGGATGCCTGCCGGTGGCAGGTTCTCACCCTTCACGATGGCGCCGTAGACGCGCACGCGGCCGTCGACGTCATCGGACTTGGTGGTCATCATCTCGTGCAGCGTGTAGGCAGCACCGTAGGCCTCGAGGGCCCACACTTCCATCTCGCCGAAGCGCTGGCCACCGAACTGGGCCTTACCGCCGAGCGGCTGCTGGGTGATCATGGAGTACGGACCGGTGGAACGAGCGTGGATCTTGTCGTCGACCAGGTGGTGCAGCTTCAGCATGTACATGTAGCCAACGGAGATCTGCTTGGTGTACGGTTCGCCGGTACGGCCGTCGAACAGGGTTGCCTTGCCGTCCGGGCCCACAAGTCGATCGCCATCGCGGTTCGGCAGCGTGGTGGACAGCAGGCCCTTCAAGACTTCCGGCTTGACACCGTCGAACACCGGGGTTGCCACCGGGGTGCCCGGCTCAGCCTTCTCGGCACCGGACGGAATCAGCTTCTTCCACTCGGCTTCCAGGTTCGGGTCGAGGGAAATGTCCCAACCGGAGTGAGCAATCCAACCAAGGTGCAGCTCGAGCACCTGGCCGAGGTTCATTCGGGAAGGCACACCCAGCGGGTTCAACATGATGTCGACCGGGGTACCGTCGGCGAGGAACGGCATATCCTCTTCCGGCAGGATGCGGGAGATGCAGCCCTTGTTGCCGTGGCGGCCGGAGAGCTTATCGCCCACCGTGATCTTACGGTGCTGAGCGATGTAGACGCGAATCATCTGGTTCACGCCGTTAGGCAGCTCGTCGCCGTCTTCCTCGGCATCCTCACGGGTGATTTCCTTAACGCCGATAACGGTACCGGTCTCGCCGTGAGGCACACGCAGGGAGGTATCACGCACCTCGCGGGACTTCTCACCGAAGATGGCGCGCAGCAGGCGCTCTTCTGGAGTCAGCTCAGTCTCGCCCTTCGGGGTGACCTTACCGACCAGAATGTCACCAGCTTCGACTTCAGCACCAATACGGATGATGCCGCGCTCGTCGAGGTTGGCCACTGCGTCCTCGCCGACGTTCGGCAGGTCGCGGGTGATTTCCTCGGCACCCAGCTTGGTTTCGCGAGCGTCGATCTCGTACTCCTCGATGTGGATGGAGGAGAGGGTATCGTCCTGCACAAGGCGCTGGGAGATAATCACAGCATCCTCGTAGTTGTAGCCGTTCCAAGGCATGAAGGCGATGAGCAGGTTCTTACCCAGAGCCAGGTCACCGTTCTGGATGGCGGGGCCGTCAGCCATGACCGAGCCGGCTTCCACACGCTCGCCGTCGTGCACGATCGGGCGCTGGTTGTAGCAGGTGGTCTGGTTGGAACGCTGGAACTTGGCCAGCTTGTAGGAGCTAGTGGTGCCATCGTCGTTCATCACGCGAATCAGATCGGCGGAGACGTAGGTCACCACGCCGTCCTTCTCGGCCTTGATCACGTCGCCGGAGTCGTTGGCAGCACGCCATTCGGAGCCGGTACCCACCAACGGGCGCTCGGATTCGATCAGCGGCACGGCCTGACGCTGCATGTTGGTACCCATCAGTGCACGGTGGCCCTCATCGTGCTCCAGGAACGGAATCAGGGAGGCGCCAAGGGAGACCATCTGACGAGGTGAGACATCCATGTAATCCACGGAGCTCACCGGCACATCGACTGCTTCTTCTTCGCCGACTCGGGCAAGTGCGGACTTCTGCACGAAGTTGCCGTTCTCGTCGAGCTCCTGGTTGGCCTGGGCGATGACGTGGTCGAGATCGCGGTCTGCGGTCATGTACTCGACTTCATCGGTGACGTGACCGTTGACGACCTTACGGTACGGGGTCTCGATGAAGCCGAACGGGTTCACACGGCCGAAGGTTGCGAGGGAGCCGATAAGACCGATGTTCGGGCCTTCAGGAGACTCAATCGGGCACATACGGCCGAAGTGGGACGGGTGCACGTCTCGCACTTCCATAGATGCGCGGTCACGGGACAGACCACCAGGGCCCAGAGCGGAGAGACGACGCTTGTTCGTCACACCGGAGAGCGGGTTGTTCTGATCCATGAACTGGGAGAGCTGGGAAGTACCGAAGAACTCCTTGATGGTGGCGTTCACCGGGCGAATGTTAATCAGAGACTGCGGGGTGATAGCCTCGGCGTCCTGAGTGGTCATACGCTCGCGTACCACGCGCTCCATACGGCTCAGGCCAGTACGCAGCTGGTTCTGAATCAGCTCGCCAACCTGACGGATACGACGGTTGCCGAAGTGATCGATATCGTCCACATCCACGCGCAGATCGATGTTCTCGCCATTGCGGGTGCCTGCGAAGGTCTTGGCGCCATCATGCAGAGCCACCAGGTACTTGATGGTAGCGATGATGTCTTCCTGGTGCAGGGAACGATCATTGAAGTCAGCCTCAAGACCGAGCTTGCGGTTGATCTTGTAGCGGCCGACGCGGGCCAGATCGTAGCGCTTGGTGTTGAAGTAGAAGGAATCCAACAGGTTCTTGCCGGCTTCCGGAGTCGGGGTGTCGGCCGGGCGAATCTTGCGGTACAGGTCGACCAGAGCCTCGTCCTGGGTTTCCAGGGTCTCGCGCTGCAGTGCATCGAGCACCAGCGGGCAGTCCTTGAAGGCCTGAGCAATCTCGGGCTTGGTCATGCCGATGGCCATCAGGAACACGATGGCGGACTGCTTACGCTTGCGGTCCACGCGCACCTGCGGCTGGTCCTTCTTATCGATCTCGAACTCGAGCCATGCGCCGCGGGACGGGATAATCTTGGCTCCGAAGACTTCCTTGTCGGAAGTACGGTCCTGCTGACGATCGAAGTAAACGCCCGGAGAGCGCACAAGCTGGGAGACGATGACTCGCTCGGTGCCGCCGATAATGAAGGTACCGTGCGGGGTCTGCAGCGGGAAGTCACCCATGAACACGGTCTGAGACTTGATTTCGCCGGTATCGCCGTTCTCGAACTCAGCGTTCACGTACAGCGGTGCGGAGTAGGTGTAATCCTTCTCCTTGCACTCCTGGACCGTGTGACGCGGCTCCTCGAAGTATGGGTCGGAGAAGGTCAGGGACATGGTCTGGGCGAAGTTCTCGATTGGGGAGATCTCGTTGAAGACCTCATCGAGACCGGAAGTGTGAGCCACGGTGTTGGTGCCGTTGGCCTCGTCTTCCTCGACGCGCTTCTTCCAGCGCTCGTTGCCGATCAGCCAGTCGAAGCTGTCGGTCTGTACGCCCAGCAGATAGGGCACATCGATAGGCTCTTTGATGGAGCCGAAGTTCACGCGATCCGACGCCTTGTGCAGGTCAATGTCATGCTGGTCGGCGCGTGCGATGATGGTAGTGGTGTTCGTCGTAGCTGTATTAGCCAATGGACGTTCCTTATCGCTCGCTAAAGTTGTGGTATTCCCCTGGGAGCGCGCGCATGGCCACCATATGCCTATGCGGACGCTTCATTGTCGGTGGTATGCCCGCAATATGACACACCTCATGCAAATTACAAAGATTAGCGGTATGTAGCGACAAGTCTTCTAATGATTACAGACATCCTGCATTATCAACGATTGCGATGCCAATGATTCCGTACATCCTCGTAGAGCTTCACGACGTATCACAGTTAATTGGCTACGCTACTTCGCGCGCCTTAAACATGGTTCAAAGCGTGTTTGTTTGCATCAATCACATTTGTTCGCGCATATGCGAAGAGGGAGGAAACCGTTTGGTTCCTCCCTCTCTCTAACGTGTTGATGCGGCGGTGTGCTACTCTCCCACACCCTGTCGGGTGCAGTACCATCGCCGTGCCAGGCCTTAGCTTCCGGGTTCGGAATGGGACCGGGCGTCTCCCCTGGGCCATGACCGCCGCAAATCTTCTGTTATACGGTCCAAGACCATGTCTTGGCCGGCATGTGGTGGTTCGGGGACCGGATGGTGGACGCTTCCTGATGTTCGTTTTCCGATGTTCCGCGACGATGCAGTGTCTTTCTGTCGTCCGCGTGTCATTGTGCGCAGCACGGTCGCCAACAATCGAAGATGTTGGCATAGGGTTTCGCCTTTCCCCGTTAGTACCGGTCGGCTCCACCCCTCGCGGGGCTTCCACGTCCGGCCTATCGACCACGTGTTCTTCATGGGGGGTTCAAGGATCCGGGGATCCTATGGAATGCTTATCTTGGAGCAGGCTTCCCGCTTAGATGCTTTCAGCGGTTATCCCTTCCGAACGTGGCCAACCGGCCGTGCCGCTGGCGCGACAACCGGCATACCAGAGGTTCGTCCACCCAGGTCCTCTCGTACTATGGGCAGGCCTCCTCAACATTCCA
>NZ_NMWV01000023.1 GCF_002860405.1 Bifidobacterium imperatoris
CTCTGGGCCGTGCCGCGTCGCGCGTCTTTTTGAGGTACCGGTCCATCGTGGCCGCGCTCATCCGCTCCAGCTCGCGGAACGCGAAACCGTCCCAGTCGGCGAGCTCGCCGTGCGCGCGCAGCATGGGCATCCACAGGGGCAGCATCGCCTTGAGGTACTTCGCGCACGGCGCATCCATCATCAGCCACACCTGGACCAGCAGCTCGCGCGACTGCTCCGAATACCGCTTCGGCCGCTCCGCGGGCGACATCGACGGCCTGCCGCGCCCGGCTTCCGTGAGTCTGCGTCTCGCGGTGCTCCTGCCGATTCCCAGCACGGAGCACATCTCATCGAGGATGCGTCCCTTGTCCTTCTTCGACGCCTTCATGTATTCATCCCTGAATCTCAGGGTGACCTGCCGCTTCGTCGCCATGCTGATCCTGTCTTCCATAAGACAAGCCAAACAGGACCGATACCGTTCGCGCTCATTCCCGATGAGGCACCACCACACCCTACGCGCTCAAAAAACGTGAGGCACGTCGATACTGCCGGGCTTGGTAGCTGCGATGCTAAACTTTGCCCCGAGGGTAAGGTCAAATTCACAAGGGTGACAAAGGAGTGTCATCAATGCGCGATGATGATGAGCTGCTGACCATCGGCGAAGTCTCCAAGCTTGATGGCACCAGCGCCAAAGCGTTGCGCTATTACGATGCACACGGCATTTTGACGCCTTTTGCAACCGACTCGCGTACTGGCTACCGGTATTACACGCCCGATCAGATGCTGGAAATGGATGTGATTCGACTGTGTCTGGACGCTGGCATGCCGTTGGAGTCTATTGAATCCTTCCGCGCGAAGGACGGCATGCTTGATTGGCGTGCGCTGATGGAAACCGGGCGTGAACGGGTGGCACGGGAAATCACACGCTTGCGCACCTTGGAGACGAGCCTCAATGATTATTTGGGCGAAGTGACGCGTAAAGCTCGCACACCTGCCGATGGCATCGTATGCTCAGATCTGCCACCCACATGGATGCTAGGCAAGCCTTGGCCGTTTTTTGGCGGTTCATTCCAGTTGAAACCGTATTTGAGGGCGATGACCGCGCTGCGTGCGGCCGTGCATGAGGCTGGATTGCCGAGGCTTTTGCGACGAGGCATTCTGGTGGACCTTTTGGAGCATAAGGCATACGCCTATCAGCAGTTCGAAGCTGACGCTCCAGATGCATCCGCATCATCAAACTCATCGCATGATGGCCACAGCGTCTCCGCCACCGAATCGTGCGGTTCGGATAATGCCGTTGATTTCGAATTCGACTCTTCATTGACCGTTTTCCATCCCACGGGAGGGCCGGCAGAAGGTCAGGTCATCGAACGGGAATCCTTAACCGCATGCTTCGATGAAGCGCTCACAATGGCCACGAAACTTGATTCCAATGAATGGCGGCATGTCACCATCTGCGAGATCTGGGGCAGTCATACGCCGGAAGGCTCAATGCGAGTACGCTACACCCGGCACCATTGCGATGCCGGGCGCATGTAGGAATCCGTATTACTCCTGGAAGACGTCCGGGTGATTCGGATCGCCGGGGATGTCCGCGAGCAGACCTTCGAGCCCCAGGAATTCCTTCCAGAATTCAAGCGGCTGGCCATACGGCGAAGCCTGACGACCGTGAGCTTGAATATTGGCCTTGGCCTCGTACACTTCTTCTTCGGTGATGCCGTCGAAGTAGCTTTCGAGTCGTTCACGGTTCTCCGGCACGTAGAACAGCGAGGAGACGATTTCCGTCAGACGTTCCGCACGCTCGATCGGCAGCGAGTCCCAGTGGCGCAGTTCCACGAAGTTCTTCAAGCGCACATCATTGAAGTGCGTGGAAATGATGTGGTTGATCTCGTATGGGTTGAGCTCACGATCCGGGTACACGTCGCCGGCGTTCTCACGGAAGGCCGGACGATGCAGCTCTTTCGGGCTGGCTCCGGAAGCCACAGCTTCGGGTGTATGCGTCAAATCGGCGAACATCAATGGCGTGGAGAGCACATCAATCGCGTAATCCTCCCAGCCAAATCGCGGGTCAAAGAGCCCCGGAATCACATTGGTGCGCTGGAAGTCAAGGTAGTCCCACATGCGCTGGCGCAGCAGCGGCCACGGGTTCGGTTCGCCTTCAAAGTATGGGGTATTGCGGAAGAAGTATGCCAAAATCGGGCCGATCACCGTGCCCAAACGCATCTTCTCGATGGCATCATGCTCATCCACAAAGTCGATGCTGACCTGCGTGGAGGCAGAGCAACGCATCATGCATGGGCCGAACTGGCCAACGCGGCCTAGATAGTCGGTCATTGCATCGTAACGGTCCTTGGGATTCACCGGCACATCGGCGAAGCTTGACTTGGGCTGGTAGCCATAGTTGACCAAGCGGAAGTCGAGATCCTCCAGAATCGGATCTACTTCGCGGCGGAACTTGGTATACAGGGTAATCAGATCACTCGGCTTTTTCAGGATGCCGATGGAGGTTTCCACCTGGCCACCAGGCTCCAAAGAAACCGAGACCCCCGGGCGCCCCAGACCTACCAGATGACCGTTCTCCCAATACTCCTTCTCTTCGTCATAGTAAGGAGCGAGTCGTTTGAGCAGCGTCTCAATACCATTCGGCTCGTAATAGCTGACGGCGGTATCGCTGCCGTTATGCACCGGCAGATGCTCGATTTCCACACCGAATCCACCCGTGCCTCGCTGGGCGCGGCCGCTTTCGAAGAACTTCAGCAGGCTTTCGACATGCTTGGGGTTCGGCTTGGCAAGCAAATGCGCATAACTAATCCTCGGAGTAACCATAATCGGTATGGTAAGCGAGACAGGCTCTGGCCGCGCCCGAATGCCCGCCAATCGGCTATATGAAAAACCGATAGCGAGCACTATGCAATTCGGCGGCGTTGAACCCACAACACCCCCGAAAATATCTCAATAGATTTTCCGCTATACTTACTACTTTGTAAAGTTTATTTACATATATCGGCAACGTAGCTGATTACGACGTCCCTGCATCACCTCTTTGTCCATCTCGATTACCCGCATCTCACACAGTAAGGAAGCTCCTATCACGCGGGCCACAGCAATGTTGCATTCGATCTACACGCAGAGGACGCCCACACGAAAGGAAGAAGACATGTCACTGCCCACTTCTGGGCATGGCCCTAAAACCATTGCGGCAGTAGTCGCTTTGGGAACTGCGCTCGCCTTCGCCACACCAACGGCGGCATTTGCGCAGCAAACCACCTCCACCAAGGATTCCTCCAAGGGCACCACCTACTACGTGTCATCCGAACACGGTAGCGACGACAATGCCGGCACCAGCCAGAAGAGCCCGTGGAAGACACTCAACAAAGTTAACGAAATCGCTTCCGATCTTGAACCTGGCGACAGCGTTCTGCTGGAGTACGGTTCCGAGTTCAATGATCAATGGCTGCATATCCACGATACAGCCGGCACCCCGGATGCTCCGATCACCATTTCCGCCTATGGCGATGAAGCTGAAGGCAAGCCGCTTATCGCCTCCAATGGCGTGGAAGGCAGCCAATGGTACCAGGATTACCGTGCGAACGTAGGCAACCATAAGACCCGAGGCACCGTATCCACAACGTTGCTGCTCAAGGACGTCTCATATATTACGGTCTCGAATCTGGAGATCACCAACGATGATGAGAGCGTTTACGATCCCATCGATACCTGGCAGTGGACCGACACCGCCGACGCAGACGGCACGAGCCTTGACCGCAGCGCCGATCGTATGGATCGCACCGGTGTGGCCGGCATCGCCGAAAACGGCAGCACGATGAGCCACGTCACACTCGACAACCTCAACATCCACGACGTGGACGGCAACCTGTACAACAAGCACATGGCCAACGGTGGCATCTACTTCATGGCCCACCTGCCCAAAGAGCGCACTTCGGCCGCCGACGATGCATGGCTCAAGGAACATGTCTCTCGCTTCGATCACATCACCATTCGCAACAGCACCGTCAAGGATGTTGACCGTTGGGGCATCGCCGTGGGATACACCGCGTACCTCAACTACATCGATAAGTCGTCCAGGTGGCAGAACGACTTCGATTACGGCGACGGCACCATCGATGATGATCTGATCGCCAAATACGGCGCAACGAACGTGCTGATTGAAAACAACACGATCATCGGCGCTGGCGGCGACGCCATCACCACCATGTACTGCGACCGTCCGGTCATTCAGCACAACGTCGGCGATCGCGTCTCCAAGCACATCAATTCGGTTGATTACACGGCGAACGTGCTCAACAACACTGGTAACGCGGGCGTTGGCTATGGTCGAGTCGCTGCCGGCATCTGGCCGTGGCGTTGCAAGGATCCTGTGTTCCAGTACAACGAAGTGTACTCGAATCTCAACGCCGACCACGGCAATGGAGACGGCCAGGCATGGGATGCCGACTATGGCGACGGCACTCTGTACCAGTACAACTATTCGTACGGCAACAGCTTCGCTTCGCTGATGATCTGCAACTGGAAGGCCGTCAACACGACGTTCCGCTACAACATCTCGCAAAACGATAAGCGTGGCGTGTTCGATCTGCCCTCCAACGGCCCGGGCAACCACATCTACAACAACACTGTTTACGTAGATGCCGATAGCCGCGTGCTGACCACCCGCTCCAATTCGCAGGCACAGTTCGAGAACAACATCTTCATCAACGCGACCGACGAGAAGAAGACCGAAGAGTGGAACATCGGCGGCTACTACGGTGGTCAGGTGTACGACAACAACCTGTACGTCAACTATGCGAATACGCCGGCTTCCGACGCCAATGCCATTGTTGCCGATGATGTGGCCGACGTGCTCGAAGACGCTGGTTCCGCGCCGACTGCCGCACAGGCTTCCGGTGCCGAATACTCCCGCAAGGGCAGCACTACCGTGTTCGATGGCTACAAGCCGACCACCAACTCCCCTGCGATCAACGCAGGCAAGGTTGTCTCCGATCTCAATGATTACGCAGTAGAGCATGATTTCTTCGGCAACACCATCAAGGGCAAGCCTGATCTGGGTGCCGTAGAAAGCGGCGTGGCCTCGGCCTCAATGACCTCTTCGAAGTACGAGACAACAACCGTTGACGGCACGAAGGTCATGTACGTGACCTTCACCGACAAAAATCCGGTGACCGTCAAGAAGCTGCTGTCCAACGTTTCCGCTGATACCGGTGCGGACAAGGCCGTCTACCGCAAGTCCACCGGAGTGCTCAAGCAACTGTTCTCTCTGCTGGCTGGTTCGGATGCGGCATTGACCAAGCTCGACAATAATGAAGCCATTCAGGAGGGCGATATTCTGCGCTTCTCTGTCGATGGTTCGACGGCAACCGATGACTACACGATTGTGCAGCGCATCAACTGGGATTGGGTCGCCGATTACGAGCAGGGCACTGCCGACCATGATTGGAAGGCACAACGTCAGACCAGTGCAGGCGGCGCTTGGCAGACCATCACCACGTACGACAGTGACTGGCCGCAGACCAGCTACAACCAGTGGTATGGCGTGGGCTTGGATTACGACGCCTTCAACACCAATGGTCATAAGCTGCCGGCTTCCGATCAGCGTGGCTCCATCCACGGTCTTATTGCCGAGGATCCAGCCACTGCAGGCGGTGCTGCAATGGCTTGGAAGGCTCCGGAATCCGGCACGGTGAAGGTGTCCATCAAGGATGACGAACCGTATCTGCGCCAAACCGGCAACAATGGCAAGGCCATGACGTTGAAGCTCATGCATAACGACAAGGAAATCTGCTCGGCCGACCTGACCGTCTCCAAGCAGCAGTCCACTGACTTCGCACAGTGCGTCGCACAGCATGGCACCATCACCGTCAATGAGGGCGATTGGATTCGCATCACCGCCGATGCCGAAACCGGCATGACAAAGTCGTCCGCGCATATCAGCCCTGTCATCTCCTATGAAGATGTTGAGCCACCTGCTGAAGCTGAAGCCAAGCAGTACACGGTTTCCTACGATTCCGTAGCGGCAACCGTGGGTGCCGAGGCCAAGGCAGTGGCCGCGTTCACCAAAGACGGCAAGACGGTCAACGCTCCGGCTGGCGTCACGTATGCCATTGCCGGCGAGAGCGATGGTGTGACCATTGACGAGAACAGTGGTGTGGCTACGTTGACTCCTTCCGCCGACCAGTACGGCGCAACCGTCACCCGAACGGTGACCGTTACGTATGCGGATGGTTCTTCCACCACCACTACCGTCACGTTCACTGTGGCTCAGTCGTACGCACAGCGTTATGACGTGCGCTACACGAATGTTGCGATGAACGCGGGCTCCACCGCATCCACTCGCGCACCTCGCTTCTTCGTCAAGTCTGATGGCGCTGCGGCCGCTAAGCCGGAAGGCACTGTTTTCGCTCTTGACGGCAGCGTTGAGGGAGCAAGCATCGACACTGAAACCGGTGCAGTGACGTTCACAGCCGGCGCTGTTTCCGGAACTGTGTCGGTACCGGTCACCGTGACCTATCCGGGTACGCAGGGTGCTACGAGCACCAGCGTGACGTTTACCGTCAAGCAGCCGGCCGCTCTCAGCTCGTCCGAGCTGGAAACCGGTACTGCCAATGGCGTCAAGGTCATGTATGTGCCGATTGCCGCCGACAGTCCGATGAGCGTTGCCCAGCTGCTTGCCAAGGTGAAGACCGATCCGGCTAACGCCGATAAGGCCGTCTACCGCAACGGTGAGGCTCTTGATGGCACTGCCAACCTCGCGGCCGGCGATGTGCTGCGCATCTCCATTGCTGGTTCCACCGTGGCTGACGAGTATGTGGTGACTGCGAAGACCAGCTGGAACTGGGTCAATGATTTCAAGATCAACGAACAGGGCCCCATCTGGTACGGCCAGCGTCAGACTGCCAAAGACGGCGAATGGACTAACATCTCCGGCTTTGACGGCACGTATCCGAACTGGATGTACGAAACCTACTATGGCCCAGGCGTCGATTATGCCAACCATGATCTGCCTGCCGACCGCAGCGCCATCCACGGTCTGATCAGCGACTCCCCTGCTTCCGCAGGTGGTGCCGCGATGGCTTGGAAGGCGCCGAAGTCCGGCACGGTGAAGGTGTCCATCAAGGATGACGAACCGTACCTGCGTCAGGATAACAACAACGGCAAAGCTCTCACGTTGAAGCTGATGCACAATGATGAGGAAATCTGCTCGGCTGATCTCACCGTTTCCAAGCAGCAGTCCACTGACTTCGCACAGTGCGTTGCCGAACATGGCACCATCACCATCAGCGAAGGCGATTGGATTCGTATCACTGCTGAAGCTGCGAGTGGCATGAGCAGGCCGTCCGCGCACATCAGCCCGGTTATTGACTATGTGGCTGGAGAAACTCCGAAGCCGGAAGTCAATAAGGATGAGCTTCAGACTGAGTATGAGAAGGCTCTGCAGTTTGATGAGTCGAAATACACGGCGGATTCCTGGGCTGATTTCAAGGCAGCCCGTGATGCCGCCAAGGTGACGCTCGATAACGCCGATGCTTCTCAGGAGGATGTCAACACCGCGCTGAAGACACTCAAGGCAGCCATTGAATCCCTCGAGGAGGAAAAGCAGCCGGAGCCCGAGCCGGAGCCGAAGCTCAACGAACAGTATGAGCCTTCCTACCCGACCACTGTGGAAGCAACGGTTGGTAAGGAAGCCACTGCCGAGGTGTCGTTCGTCAAGGATGGTGAAGCAGCCGAGGCTCCCCAGGGCACCGCGTATGCCGTGGCTGGTGATGGTTTCACCGTGGCTAAGAACGGTACGGTGACCTTCACTCCGAGCGAAGCCGACTACGGTCAGTCCCGTACGGCGCAAGTCACTGTTACCTACAGTGATGGCACCACGGACACCGCTACGGTGGTGTTCAAGGTGGCAGACAAGGCAGTGACGCCGGACCCGGATCCTGACCCGACGCCAGACCCGGATCCTACCCCAACTCCGGACCCGGACAATAAGCCAACGCAGCCGACTGACAAGCCCACGACCAAGCCGACCGACACCAAGAAGCCGACTATCAGCGATACCGGCTCCAATGTCGCCGCGGCAGCCATCGCGGTTGTACTGACCACGCTTGCCGGTCTCAGCCTTGCAACGGTTGCCCGTCGCCGCAAGTAATCGCATCATGCAGGTGGCCAATATCGCATAATCGACGGCGGTCACCTGCATGACCGGCAAACCTGTCCGCCACGGGGCTTTCGCGGATCATTCCACGAAAGCCCCGTTTCTTATATCACTTACTTCCAAGGAATACAGTTAGCATGAATCGCATGAACCATCAGCACCATGTCATCATCGGCATTATCGCAGCCCTGCTCGTTATAGCACTAGCGGCAGGATTGGCCATTGCCTATGTTGCGCGCTCCGGCACCAATGCCGGCAATCATGCGGATATCAATGATGCATCGACCTCAGCCAGCGGTTTTCCCACCATCACATTTGGCAAAACCGTTATCGAACAACAGGAATACGTTAAAGCAATGAAAACGCAGCGCGCAGCCGCGCTGAACCATTTCAAGCAACAATACGATGTGAGCCTCAGTTCTGCCGGCTGGACCGGCGACTACGACGGCGAAATCCCTTATCAGTGGCTCGCCAAACAAACCATTGAAACGCTGAAAAGGCGCCACGCCGCTTATCTCATCGGAGTGGAACAAGGACTTGTGGATGATGATTCATATGCCGCCATCGTGCAGCGCATGAAGAACGTCAACCAGGGCAACGCCTCCGCCAAGGCCAACGGGAACATCGTATATGGTCGAACAACGTTTGATATTGACTCATATATCAGTTACGAGGTCAGTGCATTAAAGAACAGCTACACCAGCAACGATTCCAACCCGGATATGTCGTTAAGCGACGAAGACGTGCAAGCCTATTACGACGCCCATGATTGGACACTCGAAGGAGTGGAGGGCAAAGCCCCGCTCGATGAGATACGCGGCAACGTCAAAGCCCAAATGCGTTCCGAACGATATGACGCCTTAGTGCAATCCAAGGCTGATGCAATCGCTGTCACCATAGCGTGGAAAAAGCTATACAATTTCACGCTTCAGAAAGTTGCCTGATTATGTGTTGGGCCCCGCCACTGAACAGTGGCGGGGCCCAACACATAGTGTATGCATAGTGCTATCAGTCAGCGGAGGTGAATCCCTGCGGCTCTCCCGCTTCTGAGAACTTCGCCAGATGGGCTTTCTTCGCGGCTGCAATCATCAGCTTGATGCGGTTGAGCTGGTTCGCCTCGGAGGCACCCGGATCATAGTCGATGGAGACAATGTTGGCTTCCGGATGCAGTCGGCGAATCTTACCGAACATGCCGCGGCCGGTCACATGGTTCGGCAGGCAGGCGAACGGCTGCGCGCAAATCACATTCGGGCAGCCCTGTTCGATAAGTTCCAGAATCTCAGCCGTAAGCAGCCAGCCTTCGCCGGCCTGTACGCCGATGGAGGTGACTTCGCCGGCCTTCTGAACGAGTTCAGGCATTGGATCATCCTGCTTGAACTTGCCATGAGCCAGCGCAATGGCCTTCTTGATCGGCGCATTGTACATGTCAAGGCCCCAGCGCATCAGTGCGTACAGCTGCTGGTTGCCGCCCATGCCGAGGTTCTTCTCGTTCCAGTCGGTGATATAGGGGCGGGTGGTCATGAATTCCATGATGCCGGGCACCACGGCCTCGCAATCCTGCGATTCGATGACGTCCACCACATGATTGTTCGCATCAGGCTGGTACTTGACCAAGATCTCGCCCACCACTCCGACGCGCACCTTGCGCGGGATATTCTTAAGCGGCAACGCATCGAAGCTCTTCACGATCTCCTTGGCGAGCGTGCCGTACGGCAGGTAGCCCTTCTTGAGCCACGGGGTCTTGGCCGCGGTCTTGGAGAAGCCGTGATGCTCGATGGTTTCGCGCACAATGGTGTCCCACTGCTCGTAGAGCTTGTTGGCAGAGCCCTGCTCGGCTTCATACGGACGCACGCGGTACAGGCATTTCATCAGCAGATCGCCGAGAATCAGTGCCTTGATGGCGCGATGCAGCAACGGCACCGTGGCCTTGAAGCCTGGATTGTCTTCCAAACCCTGAGTCGAGATGGCGATGACCGGAATCTGCGGGTACCCGGCATCAATCAAAGCCTTGCGAATCAGACCGAAGTAGTTGGTTGCACGGCACATGCCACCAGTTTGGGTGATGGCGAGGCACACTTTATCCGGATCGTATTTGCCCTGCTGAATGGCGTCGATCAGCTGACCGATCACCATGATGGCCGGGTAGCAGGCATCATTGTTCACGTATTTCAAGCCGGTTTCCACGTCGTCGCGGGAAGCGTGCTTCAAAATATCGAACTTATAGCCACCGGAACGGATCACGGATTCCACGAGCGAGAAATGAATCGGGCTCATCTGCGGGGCCACGATGGTGTAGTCGTGCTTCATGTTCTTCAGGAACTTCTGGCGATGGGCGTAGCGGCTCATCGTGGCATTGTTATGCGCGTTCTTCTTGGCCTTGCCCTGCTGGTCGACGGTGCCATTCGAGCCGGCGAGCACGTTCTTGGCGTTCACTGCCTCTGTGAGATCACGCTGTGCGGCCTTCTTGGAAGCCTCACGCATGGCTTTGGTGAGCTTCGGGTTGGCTGCCATTGTGGTGTCAAGCAGCACCTGACGGCCTGGAGTTGGTGCCTTGGAGCCGGTTTTGCGGAAGCCCATCGGCTTGGGACCAGCGGCCGGCTGGGTTTCAGCCTGCTCGGCCTTGACCTTGGCTTCGGCGGCTTCGACTGCGGCCTGTGCTTCGGCGAGCGCAGCCTTGGCTGCGGCCAAATCAGCTTCGGCCTTCTCCTTGGCGGCTTCGCGAGCCTTATCCTCAGTCTGCACTGCGGCAGCTTCGCGGGCGTTGTTCGCCTCACGCTCCTCGACTGCGGCCTTGAGCGAACGCAGTCGAATCTTGGCGGCACCAAGGTTGGAGACTTCGTCAATCTTGAGCAGCGTGTACACGTCGGCCTTGTCGGCGAGGATTTCGGCCACCTGATCGGTGGTGATGGCGTCGAGGCCGCAGCCGAACGAGTTGAGCTGCACGAGCTCGAGCCCCGGATAGGAGGCCACGAAGTGTGCCGCCGCGTACAGGCGGGAGTGGTATGCCCACTGGTTAGTGACGCGCAATGGCATCTTGGTCACCGTGCGGTCGCCAACGTGACGGAATCCTGCCGCGTTCTTGGCGCGCGGATCGGATTCACCTTCCGAAAGGAATGCAGTGAGGTTGAGCTTCTCCCCCGGCTGTAGTTCACAGATGGAATCCTCAGAAAGCACCACCATGCCGAGCGAGCAGATGGTTTCCGGGATGCCGTGGTTGATTTCGGGGTCGATGTGGTATGGACGACCTGCGAGCACGATGCCTCGGCAGCCGTGTTCCTTCATATAGGCGAGCGCGGCGAGGCCTTCCTGCTGCACGTCGTGCTTGAAGACCTTGTCTTCGGCGTAGGCGGCCTTGACTGCGGTTTCGGCTTCCTCGCGGGTCACGTTGGCCCACGCGAATTCCTCAACGATGCGGTCCACCATGAGTTCATGGTTGGCAAGGTTGAAGTACGGGTGCATGTAGCGCACGTCCGGGTCGCGCAGTTCAGGCATGTTCGCACCAACAACCAACGGATAATTGGCCACCACCGGGCAGTTGTAGTGATTGTCAGTGTTGGGGACCAGATTGTCCTCGTAGCTTACGCACGGGTAGAAGATGGTCTTTACACCCTTGTTGAGCAGCCACTTGATATGGCCATGCACCAGTTTCGCCGGATAGCAGATGTTCTCAGAGGCGATGGATTCGATGCCTGTTTCAAACAGCTCATGGGAGCTGCGGCCGGAAATCATCACCTTGAAACCGAGTGAGGTGAGGAGTGTGAACCAGAACGGGTAGTTCTCGTACATGTTGAGCGCACGCGGAATACCGATTTCGCCGCGGGTGGCCTTCTTGTCGGTCAGGCGGCGGTAGGCGAAGCAGCGCTTGTACTTGTAGTCGTAGAGGTTCGGACGGTCGGAACGCTTCTTCTTGGCGTCGCCGCCGCGTTCGCAGCGGTTGCCGGTCACGAAACGGGAACCATCGGAGAACGTGGTGATGGTGAGCTTGCAGTGGTTCTGGCATAGCTTGCACACGTCACGCTCGGTGGTCATCGACATGTTGTCGAGCGCTTCGCCGGTCAGAATGGAGCTGGCGGTGTGTGCCACACCGTCCACAATCACGGTATGGGTTTCCGGCTCGGCTGCAGCAGCGGTTTTCTTGAAACCTTCAGTCTGAGTGTCGTTGGTCGGCTGCGACTCTTCTTCGCTACCGTCAGCCTTGACCACTGCATCCAGATGGTCAGCCTCATCCTGATAGTGCATGCGGGCGGTCAGAGCAGCGCCGAATGCACCCATCAAGCCAGCAATATTAGGACGGGTGACCTCGCGCTCAGTCAAGAGTTCGAAAGCACGCAGCACAGCATCGTTCAGGAACGTGCCGCCCTGCACCACCACAGTGTCACCAAGCTCACCGGAATCACGCAGCTTGATGACCTTATATAGTGCGTTGCGCACCACGGAATAGCACAGGCCAGCCGCGATATCTTCAATCAAGGCGCCTTCCTTCTGCGCCTGCTTGACCGAGGAGTTCATGAACACGGTGCAACGGGAGCCCAAATCCACCGGATGCGTGGATGCGAGCGCCTTCTGCGTGAATTCCTGAATCGTCAAGCCCATTGACATGGCGAAGGTTTGCAGGAACGAGCCGCAACCGGAAGAGCAAGCTTCGTTGACGGCGATGGAATCGATCACACCATCAGTGATGGCGAGGTACTTCATATCCTGGCCACCGATATCAATGACGGCGGTGACGCCGGGACTCACCATTTCGGCACCGCGATAGTGGGCCATAGTTTCCACCACGCCCTCATCCAAGTGCAGGCCGGTGGTGATCAGGCCTTCACCATAGCCGGTAGCACAGGAGCGTGCGATCCACGCGCCTTCAGGCAGTTCAGATTGAATCTTCTTGACGATATTGATGGCGGCGGTCAGCGGGCTGCCTTCATTGTTGGCATAGCTGGACCAGACGATTTCGCGATCGTCGTTGACGAGCGTTGCCTTGATGGTGGTGGAGCCGGCATCAATGCCCAGGAAGTGCGGACCATGAGCGCCTTCGAGCGTACCGATGTGGATGTGTTCCTTATGGTGACGCTTGTTGAACGCTTCGCGGTCGGCTTCGGTGGGGAACAGTGGTGGCATGGTGGGCGTATTGGAAGGCAGGTTTTCCAGCTCTTCCAAACGCTTCAGGATTTCGGCACAGGTGTGTGCTTCGAAATGATGACCTTCATCGTCGGCATCAATATCCGCCTGCAATGCGGCACCATAGGCTACATACAGGTGTGCGTTGGTGGGCACGATGAACTCGTCCACCTTGCCTTCAAGTGCGCGCTGGAATGCGGCGCGTAGTTCGGACATGAAGAACAGCGGACCACCGAGGAATATCACAGTGCCGTGAATCGGACGGCCGGATGCGAGGCCGGCGATGGTTTGCGTGGCGACCGCGGTGAAAATAGATGCTGCAAGGTCCGGCTTGGCGGCACCATCGTTGATCAGCGGCTGCAAATCGGTTTTGGCGAACACGCCACAGCGTGATGCGATCGGATACAGGTTCTCGTAGCTCTTGGCCATCTCGTTGAGGCCGGCTGCATCAGTGTCCAGCAGCGTGGACATCTGATCGATGAACGCACCGGTACCGCCAGCGCAGGAACCATTCATGCGCTGCTCGGGAGTAGGCTTCAGATAAGTGATCTTGGCATCTTCGCCACCGAGCTCGATGATGACGTCTGCCTGCGGATATTCCTTATCGATGGCTTCGGTTTCAGCGATGACCTCTTGGATGAACGGCACATGCATGTTGTCGGCCAGCGCCAGACCGCCAGAACCGGTGATGGCTAAACGAATCGGCTCATCACCGCGACCGAGCTCTTCAAGCTTCTTATGAATATCTACGAGCAGGCCAGCCACGGTGGCACGCACATTGGCGTGGTGGCGGCGATAGTCGGAGAACAGGGTGGATTTGAGGGAATCAGACTGGTCAAGCACTACGGCCTTGACCGTGGTGGATCCAATATCCAGTCCCACGCGCAACGGCTTGACGGTCTTCGGAGCCGCCGCGTTGGCGTTTGCGGTGTCCGTGGTGCCCTCAGTCACGTTCGATGCGGTATCAACCATGTATTCCTCTTAGCTTCGGCCTCCGGGATGGTGCTTTGCCCCTCAGGCACCATGAAACCGTCTCGGACGGCTGGCAGGCACCCTGCGGACGGCTTCGCCCGGCTACTTCTTTGGGTTAGCTTAGTCTGACCACCTGCCCAACATGACACTCCCTATCGTGATTTCGCTCACGGAAAGCATGTTTCCCAACACTTTTCAAGATATTGCCGGGCACATATGCAAAACATCCATAAGTTCGCGCAAGTCAACACCCATGCGCGAACATACCAATGTTTTCATAGCGGCAAATGTCCGTATGTTCGCGCGGCACACGTCAATCACGCGAACATACGGTGGTTCAGGAGGCTTGGCTGCCCTCGCCGGCCTCGCGGTCCTTCAGGTAGATTTCGGGGATATCGCGTTCCTGATCGTGAAGTTTGGCCCAGATGATGGGTTTGCAGGCTTCGAAGGACTTCGGTACGTCGAGGATGCGCTGGTTTCTTGAGCCACGGAATTGCAGCAGGGAGTCCTTCTGGTCTTTGAGGTAACGGCCATCAACCAGAATGTCGATAAGGTTCAGCAGCTCGAGCTTGTCTGGTGTTTCGCCGGGACGCATGAGTTCCTCCCACGTATACCCGGTCCAGGACCAGATGTCTTTGGTGTGACCGAATTCCGCACGAATACGCTGTGCAAGCGGCAGCAATACCGGAGTGTTGAGGAATGGTTCGCCGCCAAGGAATGTGATGCCTTGCACCCAAGGAGCTTTGAGATCTTCAATAATTTTATCTTCGAGCTTCTGCGTGTATTCGCGTCCGGCTTGGAAGTCCCAGATGGAGGAATTGAAGCAGTCGACGCAGTGGAACGGGCAACCGGAGACATACAGGGAGTTGCGTACGCCTTCGCCGTCGGTGACGATAAAAGTCTTATAGTCGGCGATCATCCGCTTGGACATACGCCGCCCATCCCATTGGCCTGCGCGCGGGTTGTTGGTCAACGATGATGGAACACCGGGTCCACGCCCAGTCTCCCCCGCCGCAAAATCATGCAACGTCGGCTTCTTGTCCATCATCAGCCTCCTATCGGGCCTCAAACATATGGCTCCCCTCTATGAGGGGAGCCATATGACCTAGTCGATGCTCTTACTTAGCTTCTTCGAACCATTCGCGCGTGGTGCCGTCGTTCAGGGTCACATGACCGGTTTCACCGCTCATGTGCTTGACGCGGTGGGCGATTTCCTCGTGGCGTCCGTGCACCATCGGGCGCTGAACCGGGCTGCCGAGGTAGCCACAGGTGCGCTTGGTCACGTTGCACTTGTCCGGATCGGAGTTGCCGCACTCCGGGCACTTGAAACCTTCCTCAGTGGGCTCGAAATCACCCTGGAAGCCACACACGAAGCAGTGGTCAATCGGAGTGTTGGTGCCGAGGTAGCCAATACCGATGTTGTAGGCGTAATCCCACACGGCTTCGAGAGCCTTCGGATTGTCCTGCAGGCACGGGTACTCGCAGTAGTTGATGAAGCCACCGGAAGCGTAGTACGGGAAGTCCTTCTCGTAGTTGAGCTTCTCCATCGGGGTCGGCTGCAGCCACACCGGATAGTGGAAGGAGTTGGTGTAGAAGTCGTGATCGGTCACGCCTTCGATGCGGCCAAACTTCTCGCGGTCCATGCGGTTGAAGCGATCGGTCAAAGACTCAGCCGGGGTGGAGTACACGGAGTAGTGGTAGCCCTCGGCCTTGCTCCACTGCTTGCACAGCTCGTTCATACGCTTGACGATGGAGAGCGCGAATTCCTTGCCTTCCGGATCCCAGCCGTGGTCGCGAATCCAGTTCTTGCCGTAGAAGACGGCAGTGGTTTCAGCCAAACCGATGTAGCCAAGAGACACGGTGGCGCGCTCGTTCTTGAACAGCTGGTCCACGTTGTCGTTGGCACCAAGACGACCGAATGCACCGAAGCGGAACAGTGTCGGAGCGTTGACCGGGGTGGCTTCCTTGCAACGCATGATGCGGAACTGCAGAGCCTGGTGAGCCACTTCCATACGCTCGTTGAACAGCTTCCAGAAGCGTTCCTTGTCGCCGTGAGATTCGATGGCGATGCGCGGCACGTTCACGGTGACCACACCGAGGTTCATACGGCCGTCTTCCTCATCCTTGCCGGTTTCCGGGTTAATCCAACCCTGCAGGAAGGAACGGCAGCCCATCGGGGCCTTGAAGGAGCCGGTGATCTTAATGATGTTCTCATAGAACACCACGTCCGGGTACATGCGCTTGGTAGCGGATTCGAGAGCGAGCTGCTTCAAGTCGTAGTTCGGGTCGCTCGGGTCGCAGTTCACACCACGCTTGATGGTGAACACCAGCTTCGGGAAGATGGCGGTGTGGTGTTCCTTGCCGAGTCCGCGAATACGGTTCAGCAGGATGGCACGCTGAATCTCACGGGAGAACCAATCGGTACCGAGACCGAAGCCCACGGTGACGAACGGGGTCTGGCCGTTGGAGACTCGGTTGGAGTTGATTTGGTACTCCATAGTCTGCATAGCGTCGTAAATGGCCTTGCGAGTACGAATCTTGGCGAGGATTTCACGCTCCTGCTCAAGTTCGTCAACGTCCGTGTGGAACGGAACATCCATCGGCAGCGGTGCTCGGTTACCGAAGTGCAGCTTGGAAGGCTCGTTCTTCTTGGCGTTCTCCACCTGGCGGCGAGCGAACTCGACCGGCATACCGTCCGGAATGGTTTCGCGAGCTTCCTCGAGGAACTTCTCATAGTCCTTGCGCGCATACTGGGCCAGGTGCTCGTCCGCACGGTTAGCGGTCTGGCCACCATATTGGCTGGAAGCCACATCCTTCATGATCTGGGTGATCTGGGTGGCCGCAATGGCAATGGACTTCGGGGAAGCCATCGGAGCGTTACCCAAGGTGAAACCATTGGCCAACATATCCCAGAAGTTCGGCAGAGAGCAGTTGGACTGCGCGGTGAACGGGGAGTAATCGGCATCGTGGAAGTGGATGTCGCCCTTCATATGCGCGTTGGAAACGGCAGGCGGCAGCATATTGAATGCGGCAGCCTTGGACACAGCACCGGCCAGCAAATCACGCTGGGTAGCGTAGACGTTGGAGTCCTTGTTGGCATTCTCATGAATCAGCGAAGGATCATGGTTCATGAAGCGAGCCACAGCCTCATTCACGTCGGTGGCCTTGGCACGCTGAATATCCTTATCCAGACGGTAGTTCGTGTAAGCACGAGCCACGTCGTACAGGTGAGCGCTGATGAGCGCGTGCTCAACGAGGTTCTGGATGTCTTCAATCTTGGCAGGGCCGGCATAACGCTCTTTGATTTCGCCTTCAACCTGATTGGCAAAGCCGCGAATCATGGCCTCTTCTTCCGGGCCGACTTCCTTATCCAAATCCTTGAAGGCGGACTTGACCGCAGAGATGATGTTGATCGGATCGAAATCGACCACGCGACCATCACGCTTTTCCACGAGCACCACGCCACCACGAACAGCGCCTCTCGCCTCATGCTTGGTGGCGGTCTCCTCCATCACCTGTGCGCCCATCGGGCACCCCTTTCGTCTCTAACAATCTTTTCAACAACCACTTATTTTTGGCCGCGCTTACGCCAGCCAAGCAGAATTACATGGATGTCGTTTTCTTGAACCTCTAGAACAATACGGCAACCCCACCCCTATATCTAGTACCCCATAGAGGCGTGTTGAACTATTTATAGTGGTTTTCGGCTATTTTCCGCCGAAACCACAAGTGTGTGATTAAAGTAACGATTTCTTACGCGCGTGTCATCCACAGACTTATCCACCGCCTCCATTCTTCTGATCGAAAGATTCGTCATCACCGTCCATTCAGTGTCCCACGACTTTTCGAGCAGGGTAAATTTTTTCCCTCTTCGAATTACGCATTTATAGTGGAAAGCATGACTACTGCAATGGGTTACTCTCACACGGGCACGGCACCTACCGCCGCATCATTGGCTGCTGCCGGTTTTGGACCGGGACAGGCTGCCAATACAGATCAAACAGGCGATACCATAAGTCTGCCCGAGGGGCCGCGTCCGATGGATCAGCTGCCGGCACGAGCCGCTGAAACCACCGCCCAGAATCCGTGGCCGGTGAGTGTTCTCAGCCAGAAGTTCTACGGTGCTGTGGATCGATGGCCTTCAGCTTGGGTCACTGGGCAGATTACGCAGATCAATACACGTCGAGCCGGTTCCGCATACCTTACCTTGCGCGACGATTTTGAAGATATCGCAATGGAAGTCAATGGCTTCGGTCGTTTTGCCCAGGCAGCAAGCCAGTTTGTACAAGGTGACCGCGTGGTCATTCACGGCAAGCCAAATCTGTGGATGAAGCGCACTTCCTTGTCTTTGCGCGGCGACACCATCCTGCGAGTCGGCGCAGGAGGTAGTCTCAAAGCCATGATTGACGAGTTGCGCAAGCGACTCAAAGGAGAAGGTCTGTTCGACGCGGACCATAAGCTTCCGCTGCCGGAATTCCCGAAAACCATTGGCCTCATCTGCGCGCCTCAGGCACGCGCCGAAGGCGATGTGGTTACCAATGTGAACCTCCGATGGCCAGCCGTCTCATTCAAAATAGTGCATGTGCATGTACAGGGCGAACAATGCCCGGCAGATGTAGTGCAAGCCATCCAACAGCTCGACGCCGACCCTCAAGTGGACGTTATCATCGTGGCACGAGGCGGCGGCTCGTTCGAAGACCTGATGGGCTTCTCGGATGAACGCGTAGTGCGTGCCGCTTATGCTTGCAACACTCCCCTCGTCTCCTCCATCGGCCATGAAGATGATTGGACGTTGCTCGATTTGGTGGCAGATCTTCGTGCATCCACTCCTACCGATGCCGCCAAACGTGTAGTTCCGGATGTGTTTGAGCAGTCACAACTCATTGAAAACTCTATTGACCGTATGCGCCTTCGTGTGCGTTCCCGCGTGGAAAACGAGATTCGTTTGGTGGAGGGTTATGCCAACCGTCCAAGCCTCACTCAGCCGCATACCATGCTGGAACCGCATCAGCGGCTGATTGATGACTCATTGCAACGTCTTGATATTGGGCTTCGCCGTATCGTAGATGACGCTCAGCTCACTATTGAGAAGGCTCACGCCTCCCTGACCGCGTTAAGCCCACAATCCACGCTGAACCGCGGCTATGCCGTAGTGCAGTCCGCGGACGGCCATGTGGTAGACGATGCCAACAAGGTCAACGTTGGAGACAACATCACCGTGACGTTGAAGAAGGGCATCATCACCGCAACCGCTACATCAGCAACTGAATAATCGCCAGAACATTATTGAATACTTATATATAAAGGAGAACATCATGACCGATAAGAACACCGCCCCGGCTTCATCCTTGACCGATGAAGAGCGCAAACTCATTGCGCAAATGCCCTACGAGGAGGCTCGCGACAAGCTCATTCAGGCCGTTCAAGCACTGGAAACTGGCGGATTGAACCTCGACCAGTCGATGCGTCAATGGGAAATCGGCGAAGCGCTGGCCCAGCGTGCACAAGGCCTGCTCAACGATGTACGCGCCAAACTCGATCAGGCGCAAGCCAACCAAGCCGCCAACGAAGCCACTGCGGGAACTCAGTCCAATCTGGACTGAGTTCCCCGTCGCGGCATAGCCGCTCCCCTCGCCTACGGGCAGTCCACCGGACTGCCCGCCACACGGCTCAGCCCAATCCAACCTCGACTAATCAACACAACAAATAGGGTTCCTTCGCGTATCACGAAGGAACCCTAAGGAAAGCGTCAAGCACGCCGCTACTTCTTCAACGGCACGTAAATCACGTTGTCGATAAGCTCACGGTAGTGCTTCACAATCTGAGCGCGTCGGGTCTTCAAGCTCGGCGTCAGCATGCCGTTGGCCTCAGTGAACTCGTCCGGCAAGATCTCGAACTTGCGAATCGATTCCGCACGAGACACACCCTCGTTGGCGGCGTTCACCGCGCGCTCCACTTCGGCATGCACAATGGCGTTCTTAGCCAGCGATGCCAAATCCGGCTCAGGCTTGGCACCTTGAGCTTCAAGCCATGCATTGGCATCCGCAAAGTCCAACGTAACCAAAGCAGCCACGAACGGCTTCTTATCGCCAATCACCAGACACTGATTCACCACCGGCGAGGTCATCACCGAAGCCTCCAACAAGCCCGGAGACACGTTCTTGCCACCAGCGGTAATAATCAGATCCTTCTTACGGCCAGTGATGGAAATGAAACCGTCTTCATTGATATCGCCCAGATCACCAGTGTGCAGCCAACCATCAGTGATCTGCTGGGATGTGACCTCAGGATTGTTGTGATATCCCTTGCATACCAGCGGCCCCTTGACCACCAGTTCGCCATCCTCGGCAATGCCTGCAGTAATACCGCACATCGGCATACCAATAGTGCCGATACGGTTATCTTCCGGCAAGCTCACGCACACCGGGCCGCAGGTTTCGGTCATGCCATAGCCTTCCAACACCGGCATACCGATACCGTTGAAGAAGTGGGAGAGCTCGGAATCCATTGGAGCGCCACCAGTGATGGCGAAGTCAGCATTCGGACCAAAGATAGTGCGAATCTTCTTATACACCACCTGCTCATAGAAGGCGTGGGCAATACGGCCGAACAACGGCAACTTCTCGCCTTGCTGCTCGGCACGTGACCATGCGCGCGCATTCTCAGCGGCACGAGCAAACATCTTGCCGGCAAAACCGGTGCCAGCGCGCTGGGAAGCGGCGTTGTACACCTTCTCATACACGCGCGGCACAGCAAGCAGCAGCGTCGGCCCAAAGGTTTCAAAATCCTTGACCATAGTCTTCATATTGGAGCTCAACGCCAGCGTAATAGTGCCACCGAAGCTGAAGAACTCCATGAAACGGGCGAACACATGGCTCAACGGCAGGAACAACAGCAGTCGACGATCCGGCCAAGCACCGGCACGTGGCATATACTGCAAGGCGGAAAGCACCAGGAAAGCGAAGTTACGGTGCGTAAGCTCCACACCCTTCGGAGTGCCAGTGGAACCGGAGGTGTACACGATAGTAGCCAAATCATCACCGTGGGCAGCGTTCTTGTACTCCCAGAACTCGGTATCGGTCACCGATTCGCCGTATGCCTTGATGGCATCCAAGCCACCGGCCTCAATCACGAACACATTGCGCAACGTGGGTACTTCGTCACGCACGGATTCGATCTTGTCACGCTGGCCATCATCCTCGGCGATGGCGATGGTCACTTGAGAATCATTGAAAATCCAGCTGACCTGGCTGGCGGAATTCGTCTCATACACGGGCACGGTGAGCGCACCGATAGACATGATTGCCAAATCCAGAGCAGTCCACTCCCAGCGAGTGTGGGAGACGATAGACACTGAATCTCCCTTATGAACGCCGAGGCCAATCAGGCCTTTGGCCAAATCAATGACCATACGGCGGAACACTTCGGCACTATACGGATGCCAAGCGCCATCCTCGCCCTTGTATTCAATCATCGACCCTTCAGGGTCACGTTCAGCACGACGATCGAGCAGATCGAACAGATTGATGTCGCTGTCAATCGGCTCTTTGACCGGGTTGGTGAACTGCTTGACGATCGTGGTGTCATTGTGCGCCACATCAGCGATATTTTCAGTCATACCTACTATGTAACTCCACGGCTGTTACAAATGGCCACACCCCTCGACATTTTCAGTCACCGACAGCGTGTGGCCATTGCAGCAGTATTGCAGAAAAGCACGAATCACTTATCGGATGCGGCCGTTTCAATGCAACGAATCGCATTCAACGTGCGCGGGTAGCCGATGAACGGCATCACAGCCGAAGCGACTTTCAGCAGGAATGCCTTGCTGTTGCCGATACGCATGTTGGCCTTCGCATGAGCGATGAGCTGCGGCTCAACACCACCCTGTGCCGCCAGATAGCAGTAGGTAATCATTTCGCGTTCACGTAAATCGAGCCCACCACGCGTGTAGTAATCACCGAAACAATTGGCGGCCAGCCAACGGTTGGTTTGCGGATATTCCGGATTACCGGAAACAGCAAAACCCTTCATGCCTTCACCGAAGATATCAACCTGAGCCTGCTCACCGGCAGCAACACGGTTCGCAAAGTCCGGCTCAGTGGTCGCCTGGGGTTTGAGCGGCAATGCAACACCGCGCTGCACCAACACCTCATTGGCCACGCTGAAGAACGGGAATACGCGGCCGATACCAAGATAAGCAACCGACTGATACACGATTTCCTTAGCCTCGGTAGGTGTCACGCCCATATCCAGAGCAGCGCCCAGCATCACACGAAATTGATCAACACCTTGGCATCCCAACAAAGTGGCGAGAATTGCAATGAACCGTGTGCGATCGTCTAGCGGCTCCTCACCTTCAGGTGCACCGCCGTTAATCACCTCATCGAACGCGAAGTTATCAAATCGTTCGGTGAATTCAGGATCGGTTTGCGGCAGAGAGGGGGCATCATTATTAGGGAACATGCGAGTCAAATATTCGCGAGCGGCATCGCTCAATCGTGGCTCATAAGCGTTGTCTGTTTCGGTTGTTTGCACAGTCATCGGAAGTCCTTTCCATGAAATCCCTTCCATAGAACCGCGCAATAGCACAGCAATCAAATACCTTTTACCTGTAACGCTCCATGCGCAACGTGCATGACTACAACGCAAACTGCCTCGATTCGGAGCTCAAGCCGAATCGAGGCAGTATACGCAGCTACACCGCCGCCCAAAGCACGGCAGCATATCAATCAGAATTGAATGTAGTCGACTTCCGTATGCTCACCAGTTTCCAAATACTTGGCCACATCTTCCGGACCGGCAAAGACCATGTTCACCGCCTGCGCCACCATCAGATTCACTCGATCCATCGGGGTCAGCCCTTCGAAATAGCCATACACCGGAATACCCAATGCATGCGCGTAACCGATTTCGAACATGGTCCCCGCATCCTCGTCCATGAGGTTGGCGACAACCGCTTTGGCGGAGTTGATGCCATGAATATCGTCGTTGAAGCAACCTTCTGGGCCAACTTCTTCAATCTGACTGACGAATCGTGGCTTGAACAGCTTCTTGCCGTGGTCCTCCAGCACCTTTTCCAGACGCTCCATGCTTGCGGTCTGCTCAGGGTCAAAGAACGGGCCCGCCACGTAAAAGTCATATTCCTTTTCGCTCATGGTTCACAGTCATAGCGCAGGCGCACAGACTTCCATATCGATAGCTCAATGTATGGACATAATTTCATTATGCGAACGCACATGGGCGTTTCGTCCAACGCACTCGCATAATGCACTCCTATTCAACCACGGTTCACGATCTGCATGGCGCGACCGTCTTCCATCAGATGGAACCCATGCTTCTGGTAGAACGGCGCGTTTTTGCTTTCCTCAGGCATCACCTCAAGGAACAGATAATCGTGATATTTTGCCTTGACCAGCTCAACCAGATGACCGCCAATACCGTGACCGTGATAAGCAGGATCAACCAGCACCCAATGCATGTATGCCACCATCTCGGTATCATCCAGCACACGAACCAAGCCCGCCAGATGATCGCCATCCCATGCGCTAATCACCGTATCGGAATGCTGCAATGCCTTGAACAGGCGCTCAGGATAATTCGCCGACTCCCAACCAACCGAGCGGAACAGCGCCTGCACCTGATCTTGAGTAAAACGCTTCTCTTCCGTGTATTCGATAGTCATGGCCGCTTATGTTAGCCTTCACATTCCAGCCATCCAGCCATGATTTCGCATATTGGCAAACGAAGTGCCCGAGATCGGATTCGAACCGACGACACCCGCTTTAGGAGAGCGGTGCTCTATCCACTGAGCTACTCGGGCAACGACGTTTCATTGTACACGGACTCAAGCCCAGTCGGCAATTCGTACAAATCGTGCCGGTTTGGTGCGAACCAGAGCCAGTATTCTCCAAATTCACCAAACAGCACAGCATCACCCGCTACAGTGGCAACTCGCAAACATGACTTTGAGGAGGGCACAATGGCACGAGGTGCGTCCACCGGCAAACGCAGCACTGCACGCAAACGTACAGCGGCTAACGCCCTATCGCGTTCATCGGCAAAACCTTATACGAAAGAACAGCTCAAACCGCATAAGAAGCATCGCTTCCTTGGATTTCTTTCCGGCGTATTCGCCATATTGACGCTGCTCGCCACAGCGACCCGAGCTTTGCCAGCCGATTTGCAGGAACTTCCGTACATACCCATTGTCATTTCAGCCACACCTTGGTTCATGCTGTTGGGATTGCTTGCACTGCTGCTTGCCATCATGTCGCGCAAAATATTGGCCGCGCTGATTGCCGTTGCCGCAGTAGCGCTCAATATTTACTGGCAATATCCATTCTTTTATTCAACGAATCCTCTCCCCCAAGCCGCGCATAATGCGGTGGCATACAGCGAAGCAAATACTTCGGATGCTTTCGCCCGCGTGATGACGTTCAACGTCTACAAGGGCCAGGCCGACGCACAATCCATTGTGGATACGGTGCGTGATCAACGCGTCGAAGTGCTGGCCTTGCAGGAAACCACCGACGAATTCGTCAAAAAGCTCAAGGACGCCGGAATCGAACACTATCTGCCGTATTCGAATATTTCATCTTCCGATGGCATTTACGGCAATGGCCTATGGTCTGCAACGCCACTTGCTCAACCGGTTGATGATGAAGTGAACTCCAGCGCCTCGTTCATGCCGGCCGGCACGGTAGATATGGGCGGCAATTCGATTCGATTCGTTTCCGTGCACACCACTGCCCCAGTGCCCGGTTATTGGCGGCAATGGAAACGTTCACTGGATGAGCTCGGCCTTATGCGATCGCATACGGATAATCGCTACATTTTCATGGGTGACTTCAATGCCACCTATGATCACACATCATTCCGTGAATTTCTCGGCAACCGATTCAGCGATGCCGCACGAATCTCCGGGCATGGCTTCACGTTCTCCTGGCCGACGAACCGACCGGGACTACCGATGTTCGCCGGCATCGACCATGTAGTGCTCGATCAGGGTATGACGGCAGGCCAGTGCAAGGTGGTAAAAATTGCAGGCTCAGATCATGCGGCGCTGCTGGTCACCGTGGATGTGATGCGTTAGAAGCCCAAGCGGGTGCGGCCGAACTGGTCGAGCCAGCGCAGAATGGCACCTTCGCGCAATGCCCAGGGGCAAATCTCAACTTCTTGAATGTTGAGCGCCTTCATAATCTCATCGGCCACCACGGCACCGCCCACGATCTGCATCGTGCGCTCCGGCGTAATACCCGGCAAGGCCACACGTTGCTCCGGGGCGATCGCAGCCAAACGAGGAATCCAATCCTCCAACTGCTCGCGCGTCATAATCGACGTATCCTCGCGGCCGGGCTGGCGAACCACAGCACCACACAAGCGAGCCAACGAACGGAAGGTCTTCGAGGTGCCCACTGCATGATTCGGATGCTTGGACTGCGGGAACACCTTGACCATCGGCTCCAGAATCTTACGCACGTTCTTGCGCACGTCCTCCAACTCTTCAGGAGTGGCCATGCCGGAGGGGAGAAATTCCGTGGTCACGCGGCCTGCACCTGCAGGAACGGACAGTGCCACAGTCGGCTCCTCGTCGGAGCCCATAGCCACTTCCAATGAGCCGCCGCCGATATCCAGCACCAGCAGTCGTCCTGCATCCCAGCCATACCAACGGCGTGCGGCGAGGAAGGTAAGTCGAGCTTCGTCCGTGCCAGACAGCACGGTGACGCCCTGGCCGATCATTTCCTCAATCTTGTGAATCACCTTGTTGCCATTGGGTGCTTCACGCAGCGCGGACGTGGCCATAACCAGCAGCTGCGTAATGTCATACTCTTCGGCAAGTTTCATGCACTCGGAAACAGCCTCGAGAATCGCCTCAATACCGGACTTCTTAATCGAACCATCTTCCTTGAGGTATTTCATCAGGCGCACGGTGGACTTGGTGCTGGCCTCAGGCTCAGGGCGAGCGCCAGGCGCCGCATCCACAATCAGCATGTGGATGGTGTTCGAACCGATATCAAGCACACCAAGTCGGGTGGTATGTGCACGAAGATTAACCATGATTCCTGCTCTCACTCACACTGTGACATGCCGGCATCATGAGCCGGCCATCGCAGCAAACCTCTCCGCTGCCGCGCGTATTCGGTTCCTTCACCGCATACCGAATACGCCGGCAGCGCAAACGTGATTACTGTACACCAATTCGGCGTATCACAGTGATTCCACGAACTTGCCCAAACGCTCAAGACCCTCGCTCAGCGCTTCGCGCGAAGCGGCATAACTCAGCCTCACATGCGTATCAGCGGTGGCTGCACCGAAATCACGCCCCGGCGTCAATGCCACATGAGCCTCATCCAATGCACGCTCGCAGAACGTCCACGCGTCCAAACCGGTACGGGAAATATTGAAGTAGGCATAGAATGCACCATTCGGCTCCACTTCCACCGGCAAGCCGATGCGTTGCAGGCCATCGATCACAATGCGGCGACGGGCCAACAATTCTTGGCGGCGGGCCTCGCATTCGGCAAGGCTTTCCGGCGTGAAGCACGCGAGCGCCGCATGCTGGGTGGGAGTGTGCGCACACAGGTAATAGTTGGTGGCCAAATCATCCACGGCTTCCAACACAGTGGGGTCGTCCGGCAGAATGGCCCAGCCCAAACGCCATCCGGTCATGCCGAAGAACTTGGAGAAACTGTTGCACACGATAGCACCAGGATCGCAAGCCAGCACGGACTTTACTTCAGTGTCATCCGGCTCGCGGTCGGCCAAGTCAAGGTAAGTTTCATCCACAATGCGCCACGCGCCACGCGCAGCCGCCAGCTGGCATACATCGTTCAACACGTTGAAGTCAATGGTGGTGCCTGTGGGGTTGGACGGCGAGGTAATCATTACTGCCTTGGTGCGCTCAGTCCAGTATTGAGCGCACAGTTCGGCGTTCAAATGGAACCGGGTTGCGGCCGAAGTCGGCACGTCAATCACATTGCCTTCGAACGAGCGCACGAGCTCGCGGTTGCACGGGTATGAAGGGTCAGCGACCATCACATCGTCACCGGGGTCCACGGTGAGCGCCGTGGCCAGCAACAATGCCGCCGAGCCTCCAGCCGTCACGCAAATACGCTTGGGGTCGATTTCAAGATTATGGCGTTCGCGATAGAAATCGGCAATGGCTTGACGCAGTTCCGGCAAGCCCATTGCAGCGGTGTACGGGAGTGCGCGACCATCGTATTGTTCGCGCATGGCATCACGCACGGCAGGCGGTGCACCAAAATCCGGCTCTCCAAGGCTGAGCTTGATGACGCTGATACCGGAGGCGATCATCTTGTCGGCTTTTTCACCGAACACCATAGCTCGGAATGGATTCGCTTCACGCGCGCGACGAGACATAACCGGCGTGATGGACTGCTGCACTGCTTCATTAACCATATTTAGGTTCTATCCGCCTGTTGGGACAAGCCACCCTCTTCTATAATGTGCTTGAGCTAACCCCATATTCAAGGAGGAATAATGAGCCAATGGAATGGCAAGCGCGCCGAGTTTGAGGCGAGCGGAGCGAAAATCAATGTGGCTATTCTCGGTGCCGGCAATATTGCGCATACTATGGCCGATACGCTGACGCAAATGGCTGAAACCCCGATGTATTCCTCATGGATTCACCCGTATGCTGTGGCCGCCCGCAGCTTGGACCGTGCCCAGGCATTTGCAGATCAATGGCATCTGGATAAGGCGTACGGCTCCTACGAGGAGCTTGCCGAGGATCCGAATGTGGACTTGGTGTATATCGCCACCCCGCACAGTCTGCACGCCGAGCATGCGATTCTGTGTATGAAGGCCGGCAAGAATGTGCTGGTGGAAAAGTCGTTCACCGCGAACACCGAGCAGGCTCGTCAGACTCTTGATGTGGCCAAGGAAACCGGCATGCTGTGCACGGAGGCTATTTGGACGCGCTATATGCCCAGCCGCGCGTTGATCAACGAGGTCATTGAGTCCGGTGAGATCGGTGAGGTGAAGTCCGCGAGCGCGAACCTCTGCTACCCCGTGTGGAAGGTGCCGCGTATGACCGATCCCGCATGTGCTGGCGGCGCTCTGCTGGATGTTGGCGTATACCCGTTGAACTTCCTTGATATGGCTATCGGCGCTGATCATGGCCGTACGGTTGAGCGTATAGCCACGTCGATGGTGCCGTATGAGACCGGTGTGGATGCTCAGAATTCCGCCACGTTGTATTACAACGATGGTGCTATGGGCGTGGCAAGCAGCTCGATGCTGGTTTCCTCGGACCGCGGCGGCTATGTGTGGGGCACTGAAGGCTATCTGGAAGTTACCAATATCAATAATCCTGAAGCCATTGATATCTATGACAACGACCATAAGCCCGTGCGCAGCATTGCGGTACCGCCGCAGTTGACCGGCTACGAATATGAGGTGGCTGATGCGGCGAACGCACTACTGGACGGCAAGATCGAGTGTGAGGCAATGCCTCATGCGGATACGATTCGCATCATGGAATTGATGGATCAGATTCGCGGCGAATGGGGTCTGAAGTTCCCGTTTGAGTAAGTTTGAGTAGACTGACCAATTATGGGAAATCTTACGATTCGCAGGGCCACGGCGGCCGATATGCCACGCATCAACGACCTGTTGTTCCAGGTGGCTGAGGTGCATCATCGAGGCCGCCCTGACCTGTTCAAAGGCAACGCTAAGAAGTACACGGACGAGGAACTTGCCGCCATCCTTGCCGACGACACTACTCCGGTGTTCGTGGCCGCCAACGCCGAAGGCACGGTGCTGGGCTATGCGTTCTGCGTATTCCAGCAGCATCCAAACAATCATGTGCTAACGGATGTGAAAACCTTATATATCGATGACCTGTGCGTGGATGAGCAGGCACGCGGCGAGCATGTGGGTTCCACGCTCTACCGTTATGTGCTGGATTTCGCCCGCGAATCAGGCTGCTATAACGTGACGCTCAACGTGTGGTCATGCAACCCCAGTGCCAAGCGATTCTATGAGCACATGGGATTAACGCCTTACAAAATCGGCATGGAGCAGATTTTGTAGGGCCCTGCAGAGCGGTTTCAGCCCAGCAGATCGAGCAAGTCGTCACGGGTCAGCGAGGCAATCGACGGTGAACCGGAGGCGCCGGCGCCAAATGCTCCGGTTTCGTCGGCATTGAGCGACGCATCAGTGAACTGCCGTGCCAATTCGCTCTTGGTGTGCTGCAATTCCAAGATGCGCTCCTCAATAGTGTCTTTGGCCACCACCTGATATACGTTCACATCTTCGGTCTGCCCGATGCGATGCGCACGATCGGTGGCCTGATCCTGAGCCGCGGCATTCCACCACGGGTCGGCATGAATCACCACGCTGGCCCCGGTCAGGTTCAAACCGGTATTGCCCGCCTTCAATGAAATCAGGAATGCCGGCGTATCGTCCGCGTTGAAACGGTCCACCAATGCCAATCGCTGTTTCTTCGGCGTGGAGCCAGTGATCGTGTAATAGCGCAGCCCTTGCTGGTCGAATCGTGCGGCAATCAGTTCGAGGAAACTGGTGAACTGTGAGAAAATCAGCGCCTTCTTGCCTTCGTTCACGCAGGTTTCCACCAGCTCGGCAATAGCCGCCAACTTGGCTGACTGATCTTTGGCGTCGGCGTATACGAGCCTTGGATCGCAGCAAATCTGGCGCAAACGAGTCAGCTCGGCGAGAATACGAATCTTCGACGTATTGAAATCCGCTTCCTCACTGTGTTCCAGCTGCATGCGCAATCGCTGTTCATGCGCCGCATACAGTTTGCGCTGCTCGCCCTCCAGCTGCACGGTCAACGTATTTTCCAGCTTGTCCGGCAGATCGGTGAGTACCTGTTTCTTCAGTCTGCGTTTGATGAACACGCCTACCAACGCCTGCAATTTATGCGCCACGCGCGCGGCCTCAGGGTTGACTTCGGCGGCCGCACGACCTTCAACGGTCGTACTGTCCGCAGCTCGCGCATTGGCGATAGGCAGCTCATAGCGTTCGCGGAACCGCTTATAAGAGCCCAATAATCCCGGCATCAGAAAATCGAAAATGCTCCATAGTTCGGAAAGCCGGTTTTCGATAGGAGTGCCGGTTAGCGCGAATCGATGGTCAGCAGCCACTGATTTGACTGCCTTGGCAATTTTCGTCGTGTGATTCTTGATGTATTGGGCTTCATCCAGCGCCATGATGGCACAGCACCGGGTACCGTCAGCGCTACTGCCTTGATCGATGCTGCCGGCATCGTCCGCAGTGTATTCTTCCACGTCACGGCGCAGCAAGTCATAGGAGGTAATCAACACAGTGGGCTCGTCCGCATGGAATGCGCGGGCAATGGCGTTGCGGCGCTCGGTTTTGCTACCTGCCACCACTACCGCATTAAAGCTCGGCGCGAATTTCGCAAACTCGGCAGCCCAGTTATACACCAAAGAAGCAGGGCAGACAATCAGTGATGGCTTCAGCTGTTCAGTGATTCCTGACTGCGCAGTCCGCTGATATCTGGAGAGAATCAAGGCGATGAGCTGCACCGATTTACCAAGACCCATTTCATCAGCCAGAATGCCACCAAAGCCCTTATCGCACAACGTGCTCAACCAGCGGAAACCATCAGCCTGATACGGGCGCAATATGGATTGAAGACTGTCCGGCACCTTATAAGAGGCTGGATCAATCACCGTCAAATCATCGATGTACTGGGTAAAGGAAGCGTCCTTGACTACATCCGAACCATCATCGGGCAGTTCACCATCGAGTAGGAACGCCTGGCTACCGGGCAGTTCAATGGTTCCTGAATCAAGCTGCTTCTCGCTTAAATCAAGGTCCGATGCCAGTTTGTCCAACGTGCTTAAATCAGCACCATCAAGACGAACCAGCGTGCCATCCTTCAACTGGTGGAAGCATTGCCTGCGTCGGTAGGATGCCAGCAGCGCGCCCACCTCATCCGGAGGAACCTCGTCCGCCATCGGCGAGATCTCCACCAGATTGCCCTTGATGGACAGTCCCACTTTGACACTCGGCGCTTTGGGCGCCACCAGTCGGTCGAATGCCGGCGTGGTGAATACGCTGCCGACCTCATGCAACGCCTGCAGACCTTCATCAAACAGACGCACAATCTGTGTGGTGTTATCCCGGTCGATGGTGGCGGCGCCGGATTGCTTCGCCCGTGTTCGTGCGGCAGAACGAGCAGCGGAAGCTCGAGCAGCCTTGGTTTTAAATCCTCGCGCCGAACCTGCTAGCGCAGTAGATACTTCGCTGACTTTACCCGCCCCGGGCATGTCAAAGAATTCGCGCACCACATCCATTGCAAGACGCTCGGCATCAAAATCACGGCCGACAACGGCTTTCGCTTGGACAGTTTGAGCGTTACCACTTGCGCTCACCGTTGGACCAGCCGGCACCAGTGGCACTACGGCATCACCGTAGCGAGCCTTGATCTCGCATTCCACGCCATATTCGGTACGGTCGAGATAGAACTCGCTATGACATTCGACGGGATTCATCTCGGCCAGTTCGCGCGGAATATCCTGAGCGTCGAGCAGCTTGGAAGATATCAATTCCGGTAGCAGTGTTCTGGCGAACAGCGCCATATCATCGCCGGCAATAACCTGCCCCTCACTTTGCGGCTCAAACAATTCACCGATAAGCCCACGAATGGCAGACAACGATCCTGGGCAGCGCACAAAACGGCATCCCGCCGCACTTTTGCGCTGTGACTGGCGCATCATCGGCGAAGCGAACGCCGATGGTTGCGCGGAAGCAAGCAGCAACCATGACTGACTGCCAGCACTGACAACGGTTTCAATACCCGGCTCGCCTTTGAGCAAATAGCCGGCATCCGAACCATACACGCGATAGTCCCGGCGCATGATTCGCATGGTCAATTCCGGATCGCCGCCATCCACCGGCACCGATGCCGGTTGGTTCGCAAACCAGGTGTCCAACACCAGCTGCACACCTTTGCCTTCACGCAGCGACAGCAACGAAGCCACTTCCTGCTCGGAAAGCGTCAAACGCCGATCGATGGCGATATGCCCGTAATACCGGTCCTGCTGTTCTGCCGCATGGCGTACGGAGAGCGCCGAACTCAGGAATTCATAGAGCGGCTCGGAATCGGCATCCAACATTTCCGGCGTATGCGTGAATGCCAGCTTTTTGCCATAATCCACGTATTCCCCATGTTGCATGGCCAGCACGAATTGAGGAATCGCTTTCATCACGTAGCTGGAACCGTTCGCCATCGAGCCGATTTTGAATTCCACGCTCCAAATGCCCTCAATAAAACTCAATATGGGTGTGAGATGCACTTCCCCCGGCTGTACGGTTTGCACAGGACCTTGATATCCACTGCGGCTTTGGGCCTTACGGCGCGAAGCCGAGCCGGCACGACTTGCGGATTTCGTATCGCCGAAACGCTGCAAAATGGCGGTGCGGCGGCGTTCCTTGGCTTGGGTTTGGCGCTTGTCAAGCCGCTGCATGTAGTCAAGCATGGCTCTTGATGGACGCACAGCTCCGGCATGGTAGCCGTCAAAACGTTGCGGATCATCACAAAAAGCAAGCACGATGGCCGCCATATGCTTGCAGATGCCATAACCTCGCCCATATGCCGGGCAGGTGCATGAGCCACCGGTGAGTTCACCATTATCGAGCGAAAACAGCACTTCGACGCGGTATCGGCTGGATGGACTGGTGGTGCCGCGCATTGTAGCGTTGAGCTGTGCGTATCCGATACGCTCATTGCTGCTGTATGTTGGCCCAATCATCATGCTGCCGGCATTATTCGCAATAGTGCGGGCACGCTGCATCACTGCGCGGGATGTGGAGGTTTCAACATCCCGATGCAATGCGTCAATGGGAACAGGGTGCTGCTGCACGCCAATAGCACCCGCTGAATGTGCGCTGCCAACATCGCCGGCATCGTCATCATCGAACCATACCGAGCGCGCAGCATTATGAGCTAGATTTGCATACTGCTCATATGGAACCGGAATATCATCCTCGGTCAGTTGATCGCCGGAACCAAACACTGCAGCTTCATCATCATCTGCAAGATTGTCTGCCTGAGGATTACGCCTGCGTTGAATCCACCGGCGTGCAGACTCATCGAACTCATCGCCAAGCGCATCATCATAAGTGTTCGAATCATCGAAGCCATCGGAGACATGCCCAAACACACCGTATCCGCTTACCATGAGCGCATCTCCTCCCCCATATGTACATTCACATTCCCGCGATGTAGCAGTTTCAACCGCCGCAAGGAACCCAACATTCCTATCCTAGACGAATCCGCGGTAGCCTTGGCAGTATGGATGCGGAACATGCAGATTCAGCTAAGCGCAAGACCTATGCTGGCAACAGTGCTTTGGAGATTTTCGAAGTGCTGTGGCGGCACAGCTATTTCGGGCATGGCCTATCCGTACGCGAAATTCTCGATGAATTGGCGAAATTGCATCATGTGAATGATCCCAGCGAGCTGCCGACTGCGAAAACCGTGCGCAATCAGCTGCGCAAACTGACTACCAGCGAATTCCTTGGCCGGCGTATCGGGTATCTAACCGAAGATGATGTTGCCGGCATCGAATGCAAGGATCCGCAACCCGGCTGGTATGTGGAGGCATTCCTGTCCCCAGCTGAAATGCGCTTGCTGGCAGACAGTCTGACCCTCTCCCGCATCAGCCTTGACACGTTGGACGAGCTCATCGGCAAGATTCGTGAGCTTGCCGGGGCTGCCGGTGATTCCATTGATTATCTAGACCATGTGACCACCTACACACATATCAACAGCGAATTCCTCTCCACCATCGACCAGCTGAATCAGGCCATTGAGGATAATCACGCGGTTACGTTCCAATATTGCGATTATGGACCGGACGGCACTATGGTGCCCCATACGAGCCACACCAGCGGGCGAGCCGGCACATACACGGTGGACCCCTACCAAATGGTGTACAAGAACGGTCGATACTATCTCATCTGCCATCTGCACGGTGAGCGCAACCTGCGCATTTTCGTAGTCAATCGCATTGCCGACGTGAGCATGCAAGGGCCCAACGGGCCCATCCCTATCGAGCAGCCAGCTCCAGCTGATTTTGATGCCGTGGAATTCATGCGGCATCGTCCCTACCCCGTGGCCGACGAACCGGTACGCATTCGCATGGCCATTCGCGATAAGTCGATGCTCAACAACGTGTTCGAATGGTTCGATGACCCGCAGATCAAGCACTCGCGCGATGGCGAACAGTTCGAAGTCATCGTGAACGCGCCCGAGCGCGCCGTGTTCTGGTGGGCGTTGCAATATTCCTGGGACGGCCGCGTGGCCATCGTCGAACCAGAATCACTGCGCAACCGGCTCTATGACGCCGGAGTTCGCATGGCCACCATCTACAAGCCCGCGCCATAACCTGAAAACCATATGCACCCGCACCGCACCACCCATTAAGCTAGGCAATAGCGATAACTTCACGCTACGCGCATAACATAAGGAGCAATACATGAGCGAAGAGCGCACTGCATGGGGCTGGGGTCTGGCCAGCATTGATGCTGCCGGCAACACCCTGGATGTCTGGTATCCGGAACTGACACTCGGCGAAGCGCCGGCAGAAGCCGACCGTCCAAACCATAACTTCGGCACTCTGGTATACGACGAGCCCGATGCCCGCGGTATTCGCCGCATTCCGATTTTCGCCGTCAGCCAGCTTGACGAGCCCATCACCTCCGCCGCTGACGCTTACCTGAAGCTGCACCTGTTGAGCATGCGTATGGCTCAGCCAAACACGCTGAATTTGGATGGTATTTTCGCCCAGTTGAACAATGTGGTTTGGACCAACTACGGCCCGTTCCCCGTTGAAGACTTCACGCTGCGCAAGGCCGATGTGGAGCGCGCAGCCACCGATGCCGCTCTGGCCTTCGCAACGCAGGCGGGCCTTCCGGCAGCTGCCCCCGCCGCCACCGTCAACGTGTTCGGCGTCGACAAGTTCCCACGCATGATCGATTACGTGGTACCCACCGGCGTTCGTATCGGCGATGCCGACCGCGTGCGTCTGGGCGCTTACCTATCCGCCGGCACCACTGTGATGCACGCCGGTTTCGTGAACTTCAACGCCGGCACTCTTGGTGTTTCAATGGTCGAAGGCCGTGTCTCCCAAGGTGTTGTGGTCGGCAACGGTTCTGATATCGGCGGCGGCGCTTCCATCATGGGTACCCTCTCCGGAGGCGGCAAGCTGCGCAACTCCATCGGTGAGCACTCCCTGCTCGGCGCTAACGCCGGCATCGGTATTTCCCTAGGCGACAACTGCGTGGTCGAAGCCGGCCTGTACGTTACCGCAGGCACCAAGGTAACCATTTGGGACAAGGCCAAGGCTGCAGCCGGCGAGCCGCTCGAAGTGGTCAAGGGCGCTGATCTCTCCGGCAAGGACAATATTCTGTTCATCCGCAACTCAGTGAACGGCCGCATTGAAGCCCGATACCGGAAGGTGGGAATCGAACTCAACGCCAAGCTGCATAAGAACTGAGCGTGCAATAGTGGAGCGTTATCTTCGTTGCCCCTCGGTCGACGTACCTTCGTACGACTTCCCTCGGTGCGCCTCGATACCGCACGCACTATTGCACGCTCAGAACTGACTCTGTCAGTTCTTATGCAACCGTCTGAATAGTGAAAGGTCGAATCCTCTTTCGGGGATTCGACCTTCGTCGTTTGGTGGCTTTAGCGCTCATCGAGCGGTACGTAGTCGCGTTCGACAGGGCCTGTGTAGACCTGGCGCGGGCGGCCAATCTTGGTGTTCGGGTCGGCGAGCATCTCACGATACTGCGCAATCCAACCGGGAATACGACCCAAAGCGAACAGCGTGGTGAACATGGCCGGGTCGAAGCCGATGGCACGGTAAATCAATCCAGTGTAGAAGTCCACATTCGGATACAGGTTGCGGGAGACGAAGTATTCGTCGCTTAACGCGATACGTTCCAATTCGACAGCCACATCGAACAAAGCGCGCTCGTCAGCCGGCAGCTTGGACGTATCCTCACGTTCCATGATCTTTTCCAGATACTGCTTAGCGATGGCGGCACGCGGATCGTACGACTTGTAGACGCGGTGACCAAGACCGGAAATCTTCTGACCGTTCTTCTTAGCATCTTCCACGAACTCCGCAACCGTCTTGCCGGAGTCGCGAATCGCCTTCAATTGGCGCAGCACAGCCTCATTCGCACCGCCATGCAGCGGGCCGGAAAGCGCGTTCACGCCGGCAGCCACCGCAGAATACAAATTGGCGTGCGCAGAACCTGCGATGCGCACCACGGACGTGGAGCAGTTCTGCTCATGGTCAGCGTGGATAATGAGCAGTCGGCCCAGCGCATGCACATACAACGGGTCGGATTCGAATGGCTCATAAGGCACAGCGAAGCACATACGCAGGAAATCGTCCACATAGCCACGCGCGTAATCCGGGTAGAGCATCGGCTCATCACGGCGACGGCGGAAGATGTAGGAAACAATCGTACGCACTTTGGCCATGATGATGATTGCAGCCTCATCAAGCTGGTCAGGATCGGAAATATCCGTAGTATCCGGATAGAACGTGGCAAGCGCATTGATGGCGGAGGCAAGCACACTCATCGGGTGTGCGGTGCGCGGGAACGAGCCCATGAACGTGCGGAAATCCTCACCTACCATCGTGCGATGGTTGATGGCGGAAACGAACTTCTCGTATTGTTCCTTGCTGGGCAAATCACCGTGGCGCAGCAGCCATGCCACTTCCAAAAAATCAGATTGATCGCAGAGTTGCTCGATGGGGTATCCGCGGTAGCGCAGAATCGAATGCTTGCCATCAATGTAGGTGATTTTCGACTCGCACTGAGCAGTGGTCAGAAATCCCGGATCAAGCGTCACCCAGCCATCGTTGCGCAGCTTGGAGACGACGATACCGTCCGCGCCTGCCGTTGCCTTAACCACAGGCAGGGTGTATTTGCTGTCATCCACATTCAGCTGGGCTGTTGCCATACTTGTTGCTCCCTATTACATACGGGCTGATACCGATGGGCGTGCCATTCGGTTCAAAAGTATGGCTCACTATATGGCACTAGTGTTTCAATGCAAGTTGCCGTCTCAAAAACACGCGCGATACTATCGCGTCGCAATAAAAAATCCACGGTGTGGTAAACAACACTGTGGTCATTCCGCTAAAACCGCAGAAATAAGCCATTGTTGTTTACCACACCGTGGAGGAATCACCACACCGTGGAGGAATCACCACACCGTGGAGGAATCACCACACCGTGGAGGAATCACCACACCGTGGGAGAGAATCACAGGTTGGTGCGGTCGGTGAAGATGATCGGGCCGTTTTCGGTGATGGCGATGGTGTGCTCGGAGTGAGCGCCACGGGAGCCGTCTTCGGAGCGCAGCGTCCAGCCGTCCTTTGGATCCTGATAAATCTCATCGGTGGTCTTCAGGAACCACGGTTCGATGGCGATGACCAGGCCTTCGCGCAACTTGTAGCCGTGGTGTGCCTTTCCATCGTTCGGCACATGCGGGTCGCCGTGCATGATGTGGCCCACACCATGACCGCCAAATTCAAGGTTGATTGGGTAGCCGTAGGTACGGGCAACGTCGCCAATGGTGCTGGAGATATCACCGAGACGGTTGCCTGGCTTAGCCACGTCGATGGCGGCGGCGAGGGCTTCCTCAGTGCACTTGATGAGTCGCAGGTCTTCCGGATCGGGGTCTTTACCGACCACGAAGCTGACTGCGGAATCGGCAACCCATCCGTCCACGGAAATGGCGAGATCAAGGGAAACCAGATCACCGTCCTTCAGGTTGTAGTCGTACGGAATGCCATGCAGCACAGCATCATTGACAGACGTGCAGATGTAGTGAGCGAACGGACCGGTGCCGAAATCCGGCGCATAATCCACGTAGCAGGATTCTGCACCCTTGCGGTCCACGATCTTCTTGTGAACGAATTCGTCGATTTCCAGCAGATTGGTGCCGACCTTGGTGGTTTCCTGCAGTTCCTTCAAAATGCCGCCGACGAAACGGCCGGCAGGCTTCATTTCCTCGATTTCACGAGGGGTTTTCAGTTCGATCATACGGTTCTTTCTACCTTGTTGAGACTTGTTCTCAACTCTAGACCAGCCCGGGGTCAACCGCCAGAGGACTATGCGCTATTTCTTGCGCACATGCCGCCCCCGTCTCCTCTCCACTCGGCCGATACGAACATCCACTTTTTATCGTGGGAAAACTACCCTTGGGTACTGAAGGTCAAGCGAGGCAAAGTGAGGCGAGATGAAGACGAACTTGACTCTGGCTCAATCAGGTAACGTGTACACACTAGGAGATTTTGCGCCATTGCCCACTTGTACGCGATTGGAGTGTCCCACAGCAAAATCGGGTTTATGAAAGATTTTTTCGATCAAGCACGATTGGATTTGCAACTACAAGTACTGAGGCATAATCGAGAGCACCCCTATCCCGATACCTGCCAGTTCTGCCACAGCACTATACAAATGAAACCACCGAGCGACGAGGATGTTACAGCAAGAGAGGCAGATTTTGATCGACAAACTTTCGATATCACAATAGACGGTTATTCAAAAGCAGCTGAACAAGGCAAAGACCAGCAAATCATCATCTTAGAGAACACAGATCATATCGATGAGCTGGATTTTGACAGTACCGTCAACCTCATTCGCTTTACCAAAAATCGCCACCAAGGTCGTTATGACTACTTGAATGACGTTTACGACATAACAGAAACCACTCCATTACGATAGGATAGAAATGCCAAAAAACATATGCAGAAATTTAAATTTTTTTGCAAAAAAATATCATCTTTTTATTCTCGTAAATACCATACTCCCTTCGTTTCTTTTATTCATACAACTTCGAATCATATTTGAAATAGTAAAATTTACCTGGTTTATTCCATTACTATATATCGGCATAATAACAATTCCACATATTTCATTTTCATTTGTTTATTTAATAAATAAAAAAGTATTCAAATCAATAAAATATAATTTTTCACTAGTATTAGTGTCACTAATTCTTTCTTACATATTTAACAATATAAGCATAATATGCTTATATTATTCACTTAACATTGTTATAATTAACAATTTTTTTGACTTCATACATTATATCTATATCGATGACGGATCATGGATTGGTCGCTTCTATGGCTCATATGGCATACCAGCATTAATTTATGCGACAGGATTGGCTCTCTCTATAGAAAAACCAACCCATGCGCAGAAATAATTAGAAGATATAATCAGCTAATGCTTTACACGATGCGTCAATTACATCAGCAGAAACCTCTCCAATTATTAACCACTTTAATATCCGATTCCCCCAATCCACTTTAGTTCGGAAAGCAGTGGCAGCATCATTCTGATTGGTAGCACCCGTACTCCACGCAATTTGCTTGAAACGATTTGCCAGCAAGCCAACATCGTTGTAGTAGTCACGCATGGTCTGATATAGGATCAGTACTGTTCGGGCGGGAATAATCACCCGCCTTCACTCGTACTGCCGCAGAAGATCAGATTGTTAACCAATCAGCATCGACGGCGCTCCATCCGTGTCATAAAAAGCGGTGCCCGAAATATCATTTATTATCTGTCTCAACGCTTAATCAACCGCTAAGTTCAACGCTCCACTGCAACAATGTACACAGTCGATAAAGCGCCCTTGCAGGAACAATTCCCGACAAGGACGCTTTGGACTCGGCAGCGCTTCAGCACACGCTACTTCCTGCGCTTGCCGAACGTGAACGCGCGGACGAGGGCAGTGATGCCCATGACCACCATCGCACAGCCGCCGAAAACGATCATGAAGATTGTGGAGCTCAACGGGCTCATCAGCACCACAAAGCCGGCAATGATGGAGATGATGGCGTAGGCGATGGCCCAACCGGAGCGTGGAATGCGCCAGGATTCCACCAATGCCATCACGCCTTCCATAATCCAGCCGAAGCCCACCATCAAGGTGACGAGCAAGGCCAGAGTCTCGCCGGTCAAACCATAATTGCGCACGACCACCACACCGCCGAAGGTGAGCAGAATGCCGATCAACACATCCAGCACACGCCAGCCGCCTGGCAGCAGAGGCGTTACCAAAGCGCTGACGATGCGCACCACGCCGGAAATCACGAAATAGACGCCCAACAGCAACGCGGCCAGCGCCAAAGTCTTATTCGGTGAAATTAGCAGTGCCGCACCAAGGGCAATGGCGGCAACGCCAACTACACCGTAGATCACACGAATGGTGGTCTTGGCACGCTGTGGCAGCCATTCCTCAATCAAACGAAATGGGCTGAAATCACCTGCATACCAATTCGGCCGCTCCGGCTGCGGGGTGTACGGATTCCGGTTGTTGAAATTCGGGTCGCTCATCATAGCTCCTTCCAATTCATGTTCCAATCACCGATTTTAGACAAACTGCCTAATTCACACCATAAGCACAGATAGTCATAGTGTCTAATTTTTATTGGTCGCACTACGAAATCAGCCCACAGCCCAATACAGTGAGCTGAACCTGACGCATCATGGTCTAGGCTGGAGGGCATGACTAACGAAACCGCAACAACGAAGTCGGGCATCGACCCATCGTCCTTCTCCTCCACCATCAAGCCGGTCAATGATCTGTTCCGTTACGTGAACGGACCGTGGATCGACACCTATCGCCTGCCGGACGACCGCTCCCGCTACGGCTCCTTCGATAAGCTCGCGGAAGATGCCGAGAATCAGGTGCGTGAGATTTTGGAAGACAATGCTTCCCCGCCGTTAAATCTCAGGCCCTGTACCGCTCATACCTCAACACCGAAGCGATTGAGGAAGCCGGTCTCGACCCGATTCGTGACGAACTGGACCTCATCGACTCCGCCATCGATAAAGCCACACTCACCCGTGTACTCGGCACCATCAACCCCACCGGCGGCCCGGACCTGTTCGGCTTGGCTGTATATGGCGACCCAGGCAATCCGGATCTGAACATTGCACACATCGAGCAGGGCGGCATCATGCTGCCCGACGAGGCCTACTACCGCGAAGATCACTATGCACCCGTGCGCGAAGCATACGTGGCGATGGTGGCTGCACAACTGGTGAACGCCGGTTATGCACCCGCCGCCGAATCCAATGGCGGTGACGAACTGCCACAATCCACCGAAGACGGCAGTGATGAGGCACCGGCAGTAGTGCCAAGCGAGGCCGCACTGGCTATGGCGCGCCACTTCCTCGAGGTGGAAACCAAAATTGCCGCCAATCATTGGGACAATGTAGCCACTCGCGACTCGGTGAAGACCTATAACCCCACCGATTACGCTGACCTTGCGGCAACACTGAAGAACTTCGATTTGAACTCTTGGATTGATGCATGGCAGTCCGCTTATGATGCAACCACTGCCGCGAAATCCCAGCCTATTGACTTTAAGTCCGTGTTCGCCCGCACGATTGTGCATGAGCCGAGCTTCCTTAAGGGTCTTGACCAGTTCTGGGCTGATGCCGATTTGGCCGATTTAAAGCTCTGGGCGCGCGTGCACGTCATCGTCGGCTCCGCCAGCATGCTTTCCCACGTGTTTGACACCACCAACTTCGGCTTCTTCGGCAAGGTGCTTTCCGGCGCCAAGAAGCAACGCGACCGTTGGAAGCGTGGCGTGAGCCTCGTCAATGGCATCTGCGGCGAAGACGTAGGCCAAGAGTATGTGCGCCGCCATTTCCCGGAGAGCTCCAAGAAGCGTATGGAGCAGCTCGTAGCGAACCTCATCGACGCCTACCGTGTGTCCATCACGAATTCCGACTGGCTGGGTGACGCCACCAAGGCCAAGGCTTTGGAGAAGCTTTCCAAGTTCACGCCGAAGATCGGCTACACCAACCATTGGCGCGACTACTCTGCATTGGATGTTTCCGCCGATGACGTACTCGCCAATAACGCCAAAGCTGCTAACCTCTATGAGACCAGCTACCAGCTGGCCAAGGTGAGCAAGCCTGCGGATAAGGACGAGTGGCTGATGAACCCGCAGACGGTGAACGCCTACTACGAGCCGAGCATGAACGTCATCGTGTTCCCGGCAGCCATTCTGCAGCCTCCGTTCTTCGATCCCGAAGCCGATGACGCAGCCAACTATGGCGGTATCGGTGCCGTGATCGGTCACGAGATCGGCCACGGTTTCGATGATCAGGGTTCCCAGTACGATGGCGACGGCAAGCTCAACAACTGGTGGACCGATGAGGACCGCAAGAACTTCGAGGAGCGCACCAAGGCGCTTATCGAGCAGTACAACGGTTTTGTGCCGCTGCAGTTGGCCGAAAAGTATGCCGACGAACCGGATAAGGCTCCTCACGTCAACGGCGCATTGACCATCGGCGAGAACATCGGCGACTTGGGCGGTGTGAATATCGCGCTCAAGGCCTATGCGTTCGCCCTCGGCAAGGCCGCAGGCACCATCACCAACGATGGCGACGAAGATGGTTCGCCAGCCGCCATCAAGGCGCTGCTGAGCACCGCTCCCGAAATCGACGGCTTTACCGGCCTGCAGCGTTTCTTCCTGAGCTACGCCTCCATTTGGCGCACCAAGAACCGCGATGAGCTGGCCGAGCAGTACCTGCAGATCGACCCGCACTCCCCCGCCGAATTCCGCACCAATGGCATCGCCAGCAATGTGGACCTGTTCTACGATGCGTTCGGCGTGCACGAAGGCGACGCCATGTGGCTCGCGCCTGAACACCGCGTGCACATCTGGTAGTACCACCTAATCTGCGGTAATCATCGCACTGAATCCAACATGATGGTGTGGTGTAAATCAATTGAGGATTTGCGCCACATCATCATGTTGTTTTTATATTCCAGAGTTGCTCTCAAAATCATCGTCAGCTGGCATGTTCTGCCGCTGATTCGGTTCCTCCTCTGAACGTGTTTGCAATGTGACGCCCTGAGCCGCAACGTTTTCGGCTTTATTCTCCTGACTGGTACGAGGCACCTTGGTCAACGTGGTTGTTGCATAGTTGAAATCGTGACCGATGTTGCTGGCTTCCAACACCATTCGGCTGCGCGTCTCGCCTTGTTCGGTTTTCCATTGTTCGGTGGTCAGTGTTCCAAGAACGATGAGTTTATCCCCTCTGCGGATGGATTTGTGGGTATTCACCGCCAATGCTCGAAAAGCTTTGACCGGAATCCAGCATGAGCCGACGTCCTTCCACTCCCCTGTAGACATGTCAAGACGAGACCTACTCGACCCGATGCGGAAGTTCAATACGGTAAAATTCGGTGTTTCCGTCAGTATGGGATCGTTTGCCACAAAACCGGTTATGGTAACCGTTGCCTGTTGTATTGCCATCATCAATCCTTTCATTCATCACAATGTCGTGAACCCGCCGAATCGTCTCGGTCATCATCGATCGGTGAATTCGGCGATATCTCCACTGTGAGGCATGGCGGTTCAACTACACAAGGGCAACTGGCAAATGTGGATACTATGACGGGGTTTGCAACACTGTGGATAACTTTTGGTTATCCACAAGAATCAACACAACAAAGCACAACAACAAAAAACGCCACCCTGCATGTGAGCAGGATGACGTTAATCAGCTCGGCACGAGCCTTTACAGACGCTCGAGCAGGGTCTTCACAGCCTCGTCAGCCGGCACAGCAACCTTGTTCTCGCCGTTGCGGTCACGAATTTCAATCGTACCGTTGTTGACGAAGTCGCGGCCCACCACGGCGATGGTCGGCACACCGATGAGCTCGGCATCCTTGAACTTCACGCCCGGGGAAACCTTCTTGCGGTCATCGTAGATTACCTCGACGCCGTTGGCCTCAAGCTCTTCGACCAGCTTCTCGGCACCTTCGAACGCCTGAGCATCCTTACCGGTGGCCACCACATGCACCTGAGCCGGAGCGATTACGGACGGCCAAGCGAGGCCTGCCTCATCGTGATGCGTTTCGGCAACGCATGCAAGCACGCGGGAAACGCCAATGCCATAGCAGCCCATCCACACCGGCACGGTCTTACCATTTTGGTCCAGAACCTTCAGGTCCAGGGCCTTGGAGTACTTCAGACCCAGCTGGAAGACCTGACCGATCTCCACACCGCGCTCGAAGCTCAACGGACCGGAGCCGTCCGGGCTCATGTCGCCGTGGCGAACCTCAACAGCCTCAACCACGCCGCTGGCCTCAAAGTCACGGCCGTAGACCAGGTTGTAGTAGTCCACCTCGTGTTCGTCGGCACCGGTGAACCATGCGGAGCCCTTGACCACATGCGCATCCACAAAGTAACGCAACGGTTCCTTAACACCTGCGGCCTCAGCCTGCGGACCAAGCACCATCGGGCCAATGTAGCCCGGCACGAGTTCAGGATGCTTCTTGAGGTCCTCTTCAGTGGCTTCTTCAAGCTCGGAAGGAGCGAACTGCGCCTCGAGACGCTTCATGTCAACCGTACGGTCTCCCGGCACGCCGACAACAATCAGCTCGCGCCACGGCTCGTCATGCTCCTCATCCTCAGGATGCTTGACGGCGATGACCACGTTCTTGAGAATGTCGGAGGCAGCCCATTCGCGGCCATCAGTACGCGGGTGATCAGCGTTGGCGCGCTCGATCATCTTGTCGATGGTCTTGGCGTCCGGCGTCGATTCCTTGGTGGCGGCCGGAGTGTTGGAAGCGTCGATTTCCGGCAGTTCCGGAGTGTGCAAAGCCTCAACGTTCCAAGCCTTGCCGGAAGGAGCCAGCGCGAAGGTATCCTCGCCGATAGCCATCGGAGCCAGGAACTCCTCGGAAGCGGAGCCACCCATCGGGCCGGACATGGCGAACACCGGCACGTACTTGAGGCCGATGCGCTGGAACACGCGCTCGTAGGCGCCACGCTCGTCCATGTATGCCTTGCGCATGCCCTCTTCGTCCACATTGAACGAATAGGCGTCCTTCATCACGAATTCACGGCCGCGAATCAGGCCGGCACGCGGGCGGAACTCGTCGCGGTACTTGGTCTGAATCTGGTACAGGACGACCGGCAGGTCCTTGTAGGACGAGTACATGTCCTTGACCAGCAGGGTGAACATTTCCTCGTGGGTAGGAGCCAGCAGATAGTCGGCCTGGTGACGGTCCTTCAGACGGAAGATGTTGTCGCCGTATTCCTCCCAGCGATGGGTGGCCTCATACGGTTCACGCGGCAGCAGAGCCGGGAAGTGCACTTCCTGAGCGCCAATGCCGGCCATCTCTTCACGGATGATGGCCTCAATCTTATTGAGTACGCGCAAGCCGAGCGGCAGCCAGGTCCAGATGCCGGGGGCGGCCTTACGGATGTAGCCGGCGCGCTGCAGCAGCTTTGCGGAATCAACGTCCGCGTCCGCCGGGTCTTCGCGCAACGTGCGCAGGAACAAAGTAGACATACGAAGGGTATTGGAAGTCATAGGTTCCAAGATATTCGCGTGAACCGACAAGCCTGTGTAATCGCAACGCACATACTGTGCTATGCACTGAAGCAAGATACAAATTTCGTACTGTATTTTGTGGACTTGCCCATCTTGGCTTTCCTGAACCGGCGTGCAAGAATTGTGATAGTGAAGGGGCAGGAGGGGCACAATGACGCAACCGACCGAACATTGGGGAAATCAACCGCAGCAGCCGCAACCGCAGCAAACACAACCACCAGCACAGCCGCCAATGCAATCGGCGTCGCCGGCATGGCAGCAGCGCAATTTGTCACCGGCACAGCCAGCACCGCAGTATTCGCCGTTCCAACCGCAACCCGAATCGCCAGCACAGCCTCAGGCATATGCGCAATCATTTGTGCAACATACCAACCCAATGCCTGTGCCGGCTCAATCTAACCCGTATTCCCAGCCAAATCAGCCCAAGCATTCCAGCGTCCAAATACTATTGCTGATTCTCGGCGTAGCACTCGTAACTATCGCCGTGTTTGCGTTCGCTTCGTTTGCCTATGGTCTGCTCGGAGACATTGGTCGTGCGGTATGCATTGGCATAGTCGGCATAGCAGCACTGATTATTGGCATGCTGCTGACCAAGCGTCTGCGCGTCACCGCTGAAGGCCTGACCTGGGCTGGTCTTGCGGCGCTTTCCATCGATGCTGTGCTCATTGGTGATATCCCACCAGTAGCGCGAGTGATTTCAGACGGCTACTCATCAGGCCTTATCATCCTGTGCATTACCGCTCTGGCATATGCCCTGCGTGCAATGGCGGCGCATCTTCCTGAACCGGCGGCCAAACCAGAAACATCCACCTCGGCATTGCCACTCAGAGCCACCACACTGTACGCCATGTGCGCGTTGCCGTTCGCGTTCATGTCATTCATTTCGGCAATGCCCATCCCCAATACTGACGTGCAATGGGTGTTGGCTGCATCCGTTGGCTCGCTGGTGTCTATTGTTTTCGCCGCTATTGTTCGCATTCCGCAGCAGGCTCGCTACGCTGATTTCGAATGGATGGCTTCAATTATTGCGGCAATGATCACACTGGGCATTGTTTCCATATTCGGCTGCACAACTATCGATGGCGCCGATCCGCTGTGGATCACCGCTATTACCAGTTTTATCCCACCAGCGTTGTGGGCTGCGATTCTTGTCATACTGTATAAGAAACCCGCTATCCGCACGGGCAAACTGCTGCATCCAGCACATCGTATAGCGCCTGTGCTGGGATTCTTCTGGACATTGACGATTACTGTGGAATCATTGTTGCGCCGCGTATTAACCGATGCGATGAGCAACGATCCAGCCGCACGCACTATTGCCGATTGTGCCGCAATCACCGTTGCCGGCTTTGCTTTAATTGCTGCTACATTGCTCATGCGTCGCAGCATAGCCCTGAGCTCACAGGAGCGCATATCCGCCGCTGTTATGGGATCGTGGATGCTGCTGATTCTTATTGCCGGCGACTTTACGCATGGCAGCCCACTACCGATGGTGGTTTCCATCGTGGGATATGTCATGATGCTTGCGATATGCGTAGTGTTCTGGATTATCGCGGCGCAAACACAATATCAGCCAGTTGCCGCCGTGCCGTTTGTCTCACGCTCCACGAACACACAGACAGCGCAGTCCGCATCAGCGACATTTGCGCCATCGCCGTTCATTCCAGCACGCAGTACACAACCGCATCCGGAATCCTTGCGTCCCCGCCCTTATCCCCCAACACCGGAACAAGCGTTCCCGCAACCACACGTCTCTCCAACACGGCAAACCTTGAACCTGCTTACCGCAGCGCAGATCATTGTGACCTGTTTCACCGCAGTTACCGGCATCGTGCTGCTGTTTCTGGCATGGACCGATCCGCAACCATATGCGCCTGTGGATCTTATCGCCATGCTGTCTGGCGCGGCTACGCTGATTGTCGGAGTCCGCTGGCTGCAAGTAAAGCCAGCCTCACGCAGTTGGCCAACATTATGGCCGGCTTTGACATTGCTGATGGTACCGTCGTTGCTCATCAGTTGCGTAGAGCCGCCTTCACTACCACGTATGCTTGCGCTGTTTGCCATGTCGCTATGTGCATTGCTGCTGGGTGCTGCGTTGGGTCTGCAAGCACCGCTGATTTACGGAACCGTGGTTCTTGTTGTGCACTTGTTGATTGTGGTGTGGCCGTGGCTTGCGGAGTTCTCCCGCCATTATTGGTGGGTGTGGTTGCTCATTGGTGGCGTGATTCTTATTGCCGCCGCAGCACGGTATGAGGCCAGCCTTAAATCCGTACGCACTTTGGCTTCGCGTATCAGCGATTTGCGCTAGTCACGCCAACTCGTGCACATAGCTACCATCGCCCGGCAATAGACGCGCCACATTCCGGGCAACGCCCATCAGTGCCACTGAGTCGATCAGTGATGATGCGATACCAGTCGCGTTCGATAAGTGTGGCATGACATTGCGGATTCGGACAATACGTAGTGTCGCCTACGCGATCATGCACATTACCGGTGTACACATAATGCAGTCCCTCGTTGAGAGCGATTTCGCGCGCACGAGTCAACGTCTTATGCGGAGTTGGCGGAATATCCTGCATTTTCCAAGCCGGGTGGAATGCGGAGAAATGCAGCGGTATATCAGAGCCGAGGCGTTCGCGAATCCATGTGCATTCGGCGTGCAGTTGTGCATCATCATCGTTAAGCCCTGGAATCAGCAAGGTGGTGAGTTCAACCCACACATGGTTACCGTCTGGTGTGCGCGCCTCGTTCACCGCATAATCAATGGTGTCGAGCACATCCTGCAAATGTGTGCCAGTCACTTTCCAGTAGAAATCCTCGGTGAAGCCTTTCAAATCGATGTTTGCCGCATCCATCGCCGCATAAAAAGCCGGTCGCGCTTCGGCACTCATGTATCCAGCGGTGACAGCGATTGGATGGATACCTTGCGCACGGCAAGCTTCAGCTGTATCGATTGCGTATTCCGCGAACACAATCGGATCATTGTAGGTGAACGCCACCGAATCGATGCCGCGGGCCGCCGCTACCTGCGCAATTTTCTCCGGGCTCGCCTCTACACCAAGCTTGTCGAAGTCACGGGCTTTGGAGATATCCCAGTTCTGGCAGAAACGGCACCCGGAATTGCAGCCAGCCGTGCCGAAGCTCAGCACGCTGGAACCAGGGTGGAAATGGTTGAGTGGTTTCTTTTCCACCGGATCCACTGCGAAACCAGAACTGCGGCCATAGGTATCCGAAACGATGACGCCATCATGATTCGAGCGGACGAAGCAGAAGCCTCGTTGCCCAGGCTTTAGCACACAGCGGCGCGGGCAGAGTTCACAGCGAGCGCGACGAGTGCCGTCATTGAATCGCGTTTGCCAACGGCCAATGGCTGAAGGAGGCACTGTGACGGGTACTGTATCTGGCTCTGATGTCACCGCACTCTGCCCCGAGCGAAAGACCACCTTAGTGTTCGGCATACGCGGTCACCTCGTACCGTTCGCATTCGATTTCGCCATTGTTCCAGTCATACGACGGTTTGATGCCGGCTTTTGCCAACAAATGCGAGACGAAATCATGCGGATTCGGCAATTGTTCCCAAACTTGCGGAAGGAAAGTGGCTCTACGGCCTTGGCTGTCGGTCAGGATAAGACCATCCTTGCCGGGCTGCAATGTTTGCTCAAGTTTTGTTCGCGAGCGCACTGGCATCGTCATCGGCTTTCCTAGTACCGAGACCTCCACTTGCAGCAGCGGGTATTCTTCCGGTGAAACAGGAAAGAATCGTGGATCGTGCGCGGCTGCATCAACGGCATGGTCGGATACATCCTTGCCAAGCGAGCGATAGGCTTCCAATGTACCGATGCATCCGCGTAATTGGCCGTGTTCGGTGAGTGTCACGAAACTGGCACCGGACTCATTCAGCCAAGGATGTTGCTTGATAATAATGTCTGGCGCGCTTTCCGGCTTGTTATCTAGACCAAGATGCTGGCGTATAGCGGCACGGGCGAGGCCGAGGAGCACACGGCCGTGGTCCGTAGTCATGGCTGCACCAGAGACTACTTCATCAGCATTGTCGGCTGCCTTGCCTTGCTGAGCCGTTTCACGATTCGTAGTATTGCCATCAGAACCATTGACAGCGTTGGTATTCTGTGCAGTCGCATCGCCGATACCAGTATTCGCGTTTTGCCATACGGCAAATGATGCATAACCAACCACAGGTTCATCCGGATCATTCATATCCGAACGTGACTTGCCAGCAAGCGATACGACACCGTCATCACCAGAGGTGCTGCGCCCAAGGAGCCGAAGGTCAAACTGTTCGGCTGAGGGCTTATGGCTGTCTCCCTCTTCTTCATCAGATGTTTCACGCGTCGTTTCACACTGTGCGGTTTTAAGGCCACGCACCAACACATCAAGTAGCCCGTTAATTGGATACGCTCCGCACGCCCTGCGCGGATGAATGGGGAGTCTCAAGTGTGCGATGTTGTCGATAGTCTCATCATCAAGTTGCCGCGCATAAGCCTCAGGATGATAATGAGACAAATCGGAGCTGATAATGATTACGGTTTCCGGACCGCCCCACAGCGCGCGCAGAACGTCACCCACTTCTTCAGGGCTTGCGTCACCAGCATTCAACGGCACAATGGTTAGATTCGGACCGAATACAGTTTGCAGAAATGGAATCTGCACTTCCACCGCATGCTCCTGCGCATGGGTTGGGTCGTTGACAATCATTGCCGACGCCGGTGCACCCGGATGGGCATGTATGCCGGAACGCAACGGCTCATCAGCTACCAGTTCCAAAGCCTTTCGCTCCGCATCCACATCTATTGGTACCGCACCGAGCGGTGTTGCAAATGCTATTGCAGTAGAACAGGCGATGCCACGCACGGCAACACGGTGTGTTGGACCAACAATCACCGCACGCTTTACTACCCCGCGCCCACGTTCCAGCAATGCGTAGGCGAGCGCCGCAGTCGTACCCGAATACATGTATCCAGCATGCGGCACAATCACCGCTTTCGGCACTCCTACGGGCAGCTGCGGCTCCAACTGTCTAAGCAGTGCGCGCCCATAATCAAGTTGCGTATTGATCAGGTGCTTAAGCCGTGTTCTATCCGCTGGGTAAAACGCGCCAGCCACCGCAGCCGGGCGCACATATCCTTGCTGCCTCTTATCACTATCGCGAACGTCACTGTTCTCATGGAATATATCGAAATGCACCATAACGACCACCCCTACACACTATGGTAGCCGTCACGGAACAATCAGAATAAAGATTCTTGGGCGAAGTCGTCGTCGGCATCGTCGAGCGCGGTTGCGGATGGCTTGAAGACAGTTGGACCTTCTTGGGCGAGCTGGTCGCTGGCGGCAGCGGAAGCATCGCGTAAGGTGCCGTCGAGCGTCACGGCATCCGGCGAGACCAGAAACATGCGATTATTGACCCCGGCCAAATACAGTCCGCCCAATGATTCCACACGGGACAGCGCCACGTAACCCATGCCGGGCGCGAAGGTTCGGCGCAGGTCCATCACCGCGCGGTCAAGCGTCATGCCTTGCGACTTGTGAATGGTGATGCCCCACGCACAGCGCAACGGCACTTGGGAAACCGAAGCCAGCACGGTCTCTCCATCCATCATCTCCCAAGTGGCTGGTTTCATCGTAACGATGTTGCCGTTTTCGAATTCCACAATCGGCCAGCCGCCCTTAGCCTCAGGCGAGAACGCACGCACAGTGCCCAGCGAACCATTGACGAACTGACGGTCGGCATCATTACGCAATGCCATGACCGCTGCACCAGTCTTCAGCACCAGATGCTCCGGGGCGAGCATGTTCTTTTTCAACCGGCTGACAAGATTCGCCGGGCCGGCGGTCTCAGCGAAGAACTCATGGCTTTCGCTTGGAATCTGTTGCAATCGCAAATCGTTCAGCCCATCGGCTTGGCGGTTCACTGGGAATAAGTGCACTGCCACTTTGCCGGGTTCCGGCATGACTCCCAAACGAGTCACCAACACATCACGGTCGTTTTGGGTTACGTTGCTTTCGCGAATGTCGGTGAGCACGGTGAGCAGATCGCCGGTATCCTGCCTGTGTTGTTCGGTCAGATAGCAGATGGCAGGGTTGAGTTCATCCCAGACCAAGGACTCGGTCACGAATCCTTCCGGATTCTTACCCGCCTTGGCGTATTGTTCACGGGCTGCCACGAATTCCGGCGTCGGCGCAATCACATCATTGTTACGCCCGGATACCGAAACCGGAGGCAGCTGGAAGAAGTCGCCGGACAGCACAACTTGAATACCGCCGAATGGTCTTGGGTCCCGGCGAACGGCACGGCAAACCTGATCGACCATATCGAACAGCCAGGCATGCAACATGGATACCTCATCGATGATGAGAATATCGGTGGCCTGAATCTTGCGTTTGCGGCGGGTTTTGATGAGCTTCAGCAGGTTGGCGGTCAGGCTTGTGGCCACACCCACACCGCTCCACGAATGAATAGTTTGCCCGTTGATATGCGTGGACGCTATGCCTGTGGACGCAGTAACGGCCACATCAGCGCCGTCAGCCCTGGCCTGCCGAATGAACTCGTTGAGCGTAAAGGTCTTGCCGGCACCAGGGGCACCAGTCAAAAACACATTCGCGCCAGCATTCAGAATGGCCAGAGCTTCGCTTTGACGCATAATTCTACTTTCTATGGTTTTCTATGGCTAAGTGGTTCTAGGATTGAAACCTAGGCCTGAAAACCATGTGCATTCGGCAAACTGAGACGACGATTCTCCATGATCAACACACCACGATTCACCATGTCCGTTGCGATGAAGCGCAAATCGTCTTTGCTGAATCTGCCGCGCAATTCACCAAATCGAGGATGGTTGGCCAATCCGGCTTGAACGATAAAATCCGCCGGTTCGCCCGCAAGCGTATAAGTGACGGATGAAAGAGCAGGCTGTTCCTTGCTCTCTGCAGTCAGTTGTGTCACCATATCGGCAATTGCCTGTTCGGCAATGGCACGATCACTCGCTGGCAATTGCTGAAGGTATGCCGTCTGTTGCGCTTCACTCTGACGCCGGCGTTCAGCGCGCGCAGCTGACTCCGCTTCACTCATTTTCCGCGGCCGAGGTTGACGCTTTGGCTTATCAACAGCGTGATTGCGAGGAACAGCCGCAGTCGGCGCATCGGAAACCTGAGAAGCCGGAACAATTGGAGATGGCGGCACGGACGCATTCGAAGCCACGGCAGAAGCCGGAGCCAACGTACCTTGATCATTCGAACACGGCACAGATGCTGTATTTTCTCCCGAATTCAATGTCTGTGCACTCGCCCCTTGTATCTTTTCCTCGCCCCGCTCTTCCATCTCCTCCATGAGAATATGAATCACACGAGAACCCAGCAGATTCCTCAGAATGACGAACTGCGGTAACTGATCCAGGGAATATTGAGCCATTCCCCTACCACTTACCAATGTCGTGGCGATTGTATTGGCTTTAGCAGTTGCTTTATCTCGAGATATTGCAATGATTGCTTGTTCAACCACGGATCGTTCTTCTTGCGGAAGCATCGCATCAACCGTAGTTTTCTCTGCATCTTTACGTTGCGAACGCTGTTTCGCTGAACTCGCTCGCTTCGCTTCGAGCTGCGCCTCTCTTGCCGCATCTGTAGAAGCACTATTGGAATGAGGAACAGACTGCGTCTGGCTCACCGGCTGCGTTGGAACAACCGGCGACTGTTGCGGAACTGACACCGGCGTAGGCTGCGAGCGCCGAACAGCTGGCTGCTCAACAGCAACTGGCACCTGCTGCATAGATGCAGCAGACTCATTCTTCGTGTACTGACGTTGCTCTTGCATCTCCTGCTCGATTACCGCCGCTTTCTGCAAAGCCTGTTCCACGGGCACATTGCCGAATACCGGAAGAATCCGCGGAATCGGCGGGATACTCTCACGCTTACCAAAAATACCCATTGACAGCCTTCTTTGCCTTCTATGAGTTCCTATACATCCAATACCAGCGTATAAACGATGCTACTTATTGAGCAGGCTGGTAGCCACGATCTGCTCAGAGATGGCCTTGGCTTGAGCATCATCCGGACCGGGCACCGGAGCCATGAATGCCTTGCGGTAGTAGCGCAGCTCATCGAGGGATTCGATGATGTCTGCGAGCGCGCGGTGGCCACCGTTCTTCGGCGGACGGTTCTCATACACGGCCGGATACCAACGGCGTGCAAGTTCCTTGAAGGTGCTCACGTCCACGCTGCGGTAATGCAGATGGCTCATCAGGTTCGGCATGTAATGGTCGAGGAACTTCTTGTCGGAGCCGATAGTGTTGCCGGCGAGCAATGGCTTTACGCCTTCCGGAGTGAAGCGCAGTACATAATCAGTGACCTTCTTCTCAGCTTCTTCAAGGCTCAGGCCGTGCTCCCACTCGTTAATCAGGCCAGAGCGGGTGTGCATATTGCGCACGAAGTCGTTCATGTGGTCCACGGCCTTCTGGCTCGGCTTGATGACGAAGTCGACACCTTCGTCCAGTACATTCAGGTCAAAATCGGTGGGAACCACGGACACTTCAACCAGCTCATCGCCACCGAAGATATCCAGTCCAGTCATTTCACAGTCAATCCAAATCAGGCGCGAATCCTTGGCGCTGTAAGTCTCTGCATCATGGCTATCAACCATGCTCATGCCTCTTTTCTTCTATGTCACCCATTACTACAAGAACAGTTCAGACTATACCCCAACGCCTACAAGGCTCATACGGGTTATCTTTCCTGAAAATCTTCCTATGACTGTAGGTTTTTGAACACTCACTGTCGGACTTTGGATATTGACTGTAGGACTTCAAACGCTGACTGTAGGTTTTTGAGCATATTTCGTTGGAAAACCTACAGTCAGGGGGTGCGGACGAAAAGTTGGACGCTTGGGCGTCCGGATTGGAGTCCGTGATGTATCCGCAGGAGTTGAGGTCGCGTGCCCTTGATCTGCATTTCGTGGATGGGTTGAGCGTGCGTGCGATAGCCGCGATGGAGGGCATGCCCGTGCGGGCCACGGTCTATGCGTGGATTCGCGCCGATGCCCGGTATCGTCCGCCGGTCCCCGGCGGGTACGGGGCGACGTATACGCTTGAGACCAGGTTGAAGGCCGTTCGCATGCTCATGGAGACCGGCGACGTGAAGGCGGTCGCCGCGGCGGTGGGATGCACGCCGTCGAGCGTGTGTGCGTGGGCCTGCGGGTATCGCGTGGAAGGCGGTGCGACGATGGCGGTGGGACGGCATGGCGGCGTGGCCGGCGCGGAGGATGTGGAGGCGCTGCGCCGCCGGGTGGAGGACCTCAGGCTGGAGAACGCGGTGATGAGGGAGACGATCAGGGTTTTAAAAGCCGACGGCCCGCTCCTCGACCCGTCCACGCTGACGAACGGGGAGAGGACGCGGGTCGTCGACGCGATCAGGGGTGAGTTCGGTCTGGCCCGCGCTCTGGAGGCCGTGGGTCTGAAGCGCAGCACGTACTACCACGGGCGTGGCGCCGTCGCCGCTGGCGACGGGTGCGCCGCTCTCCGGGGGCGGATCCGCCGCCTGTTCGAGGACGGCGGCCGCGTGTGGGGCTATCGGCGCATCCACCGGATGCTGCGCCTGGACGGGGAGGACCCGCTCGTCGTCTCGGAGAAGGTCGTGCGCCGGATCATGCGCGAGGAGGACCTCAGGCCCGTGTATCTGAAGCGTCCGAAACGTTGGAGCTCCTATGCCGGCGAGGTGGGCGAGGCGCCCGCGAACCTCGTGGAACGCGACTTCCACGCCGATGCGCCGAACCGGCTGTGGGTCACGGACGTCACCCGGTTCACCATGGACGGGTACAAGTGCTGGCTTTCCCCGGTGGTCGACTGCTTCGACGGGATGGTGGTCTCCTGGACGCTGTCGCGTTCGCCGGACGCCGGCATGGCGAACCGGATGCTTCTGGACGCCGTCGCCACGCTCGGGGACGGCGAGCGTCCGGTCGTGCACTCGGACCGTGGCTGCCACTACCGGTGGCCCGGATGGATCGCGATATGCGAGGAGAACGGGCTGACCAGGTCGATGAGCGCGAAGGGCTGCAGTCCGGACAACGCGGCCGCGGAGGGGTTCTTCGGCAGGCTCAAGAACGAGTTCTACCACGGGCGTGATTGGAAGGGCGTGGACTACGACGAGTTCCGCCGTCGCCTCACCGCCTATCTCACCCACTACAATGAGACCAGAATCAAGAAGTCATTGGGCTGGATGAGCCCGGTGCAATACCGTAGACACCTTGGACTGGCCGCCTAGCCGTCCAAAAAAAACATCCGCACCCCCCTCAAAGGGGATTTTCCTACAGTGACTGTTCAATTTCCTACAGTCAATCCATGTAATCCACGTAAGCAACGCAATCCACACGATCCATGTATTTGATGTGAATCCAAGGGATATACGCGAAAAGGGCCCGCATCAGCGAGCCCTTTCAGCAGTAATCAACCCTGACCCAAGTCAGGAATCAGATCAGTTGTGGAAACCGGAGTAGTTCGGAGCTTCCGCGGTCATCACGATGTCGTGCGGGTGGGATTCGCGCAGACCGGCGTCGGTGATGCGGATGAACTTGCCGCGTTCCGGCATTTCGGCGATGTTGTGGGCGCCGATGTAGAACATGGACTGGTGCAGGCCGCCGAGCATCTGGTAGAGCACGGCGTTGAGCGGGCCGCGGTACGGCACTTCGCCTTCCACGCCTTCCGGCACGACCTTGTCGCTGGAGGTCACGTCGGCCTGGAAGTAGCGGTCCTTGGAGTAGGACTTCTTGCCGCGCGGAGCCATGGCGCCGAGGGAGCCCATGCCACGGTACAGCTTGTACTGCTTGCCGTGGAGGAGCACCTTCTCGCCCGGAGCCTCCTCGCAGCCGGCGAGCGCGCCGCCGAGCATCACGGAGGATGCGCCGGCCACCAGAGCCTTGGCGATATCGCCGGAGTAGTGGATGCCACCATCGGCGATGCACGGCACACCGGCGGCACGGCAGGCCTGAGCGGCCTCGTACACGGCGGTGAGCTGTGGCACGCCAACGCCGGCGACCACGCGGGTGGTGCAGATGGAGCCGGGTCCGATGCCGACCTTGACGGCGTCGGCGCCGGCGTCGATCATGGCCTGGGCGCCGGAACGAGTGCCGACGTTGCCGCCGATGATCTGGACATTGTCGAATGCGGAGTCATGCTTCAGACGGGAGATCATGTCCAGAGCCAGGCGAGCCTCGCCGTTGGCGGTGTCGACCACGAGCACGTCCACGCCGGCCTCCATCAGAGCGGAGGCGCGCTGCCATGCGTCACCGAGGAAGCCGACGCCGGCGGCCACGCGCAGACGACCCTGCTCATCCTTGGTGGCGTCCGGGTACTGCTCGGTCTTGACGAAGTCCTTCACGGTGATCAGGCCGGTCAGGTGGCCTTCGGAGTCGACCAGCGGCAGCTTCTCCACCTTGTGCTGGGCGAGCAGACGGTGGGCGTCGTCCTTGGAGATGTCGGACGGGCCGGTGACCAGGTTCTCCTTGGTCATGACGTCCTTGACCTTGAGGGTGTCGTAATCCTCGGAGGCGATGAAGCGCATATCACGGTTGGTGATGATGCCGACGAGCTTGTTGTCCTTGTCGACCACCGGCAGACCGGAGATGTGGAACTTGCCGCACAGCTTGTCGAGATCGGCAAGGGTGACTTCCGGGTTCACGGTCAGCGGGTCGGTGATCATACCGGATTCGGAACGCTTGACCACATCGACCTGAGCGGCCTGGTCGTCGATGGAGAGGTTGCGATGCAGCACGCCGATACCGCCGTTACGGGCCATGGCGATGGCCATCTCGGACTCGGTTACGGTATCCATGGCTGCGGAGAGCACCGGAGCCTTCATCGTGATCTTGCGGGTCAGGTGGGTGCTGGTATCCACCTCGGAAGGAATCACATCCGTCTCGTTCGGCAGCAGAAGCACATCATCATAGGCAAGGCCGAGCTTGGCGAAAATCGGGGGAAGTGGGGCATACGCCGACTGGGCGTTCAATTCATCAAGGTTTGTAGCCATGTAAACACTATATGAACATGCGCTGACCTCGCGCGACACACTACCGTTAGCGGTCACAATAAAGGGTCATAACCAGCGGTTATGACCCTCACCGATCAGCTTTCACGCGTCACGCCGTGGTTGCGAAGCCGGGCTTTCGGCCTCGCGCCCTGCATTCTGGGCGGATTCCGAAGCAAGTTCCTGTCCAGGCTCGCGAGCCGCGCCATCACGAGCGGCACCATCACGAGCCGCGTCCGAACCAGCACCTTCACGGCCAGTCTCCTCACGAGCCGCATGAGCGACCGGCATGGACGCATGCTGCGCGCCCTCGCGTACCGCCTCCATCGCCCGGTTTTCGGCCTGCATCTCAGGAATGCGATGCTTGAGGTAGGGGTACATCGTCGCCACGGTCAGCAGCACCACGGCGATGGCCATGCCGATGAGCACATACTGGGCCTTGAAGAACAGGATCATCAGCGAACCGAATGCGATCAGCGCCGCCCATCCCCACAGGATGAGCACGGCGCCGCGCACCGAATGGCCGATGCGCAGCATGCGGTGATGCAAGTGCATGCGATCCGGATGCATCGGGGACTGCCCTTTGGCAAGACGCCGCACGATGGCCAGGCACATGTCGAGCACAGGCAGGAACAGCACCAGAATCGGCAACAGGATAGGCATGAACACCGGCAGATAGATGCTGGCGTGGATGGATGCGGGATCCAGTCGCCCGGTCATCACAATCGAGGCGCAGGTGATGAGGTAGCCGAGCAACATCGAACCGGAATCGCCCATGAAGAGTTTGGCGGGATGCCAGTTGTGCAGAATGAAGCCCACACAGATGCCGACCATCATCACATCGATCAGCGTGGCCAGCGAAGCGTAGCTGGGCGAATACCGGGCGATGATGTAGGAGTAGATGGCGAATGCGATGCCGCCGATGGCCACGATGCCCGAGGCCAGGCCATCCAGACCGTCCACGAAGTTCACGGCGTTGATGGACGCCACGATGAGGAATGCGGTGATCGCCATGGACAGGCTCGGCGAAGCGGTGACCAGAGAGCCGCCGAACGGCAACGATATGATCTGCAGACCGCCCCATGCCACGAACACGGATATGAGCAGCTGGCCGGCGAGCTTCAGCATCCAATCGAGATCCCACAGGTCGTCCGCCATGCCGAGCAGGCTGATCATGATGCCTCCGGCGAGAATCACCCACATCTGGTAGTTGCCGGTGAACAGCCCTGAAAGGAACATGGTCTTGCTGGCGAAGATCGTGGCCACGGTGAAGCCGATCAGCATGGCGAGGCCGCCCATGCGCGGGGTCGGAATGGTATGCACGTCACGTGCACGTACCTCTCCCACGGCGCCGATTTCAATGGCGACATGTCGGATCAGCGGCGTCACCAGCCAAGTGACGCCACCGGCAATGGCAGCAATCAGCAGATAGATTCTCACGCGCCCAGTCCTCCGCCGTTCAGGTGAAGGGCCTTGCGGATCAGGCTTTGCGCAATGACTCCTTCACGCAGGATTTCGATGCCGTCCCGGCCATATGGGTCGGCTTTCACCACAGTGCTGGAAACGTGCCCCGGCGTGGAGCCGCCGTCCAGATACAGGTCGATCTCATCACCGAACGCTGCAATGGCCTCGTCCACGCTTTGCGCGCTTTCCTCACCGGAACGGTTCGCGCTGGATGCGGCGAGCGGACCGGTGGCGTTCAGAATCTCAAGGCACAGCTGGGAGTTGGGGATGCGAATGCCCTGAGTGCCCGGGCGGCCATCGGCGGTGTCGGCCAATGTCGCCAGCGTGCAGTCGGGGCGGCCCACCGCAATCGGCGAGAACGCGCCGGGCAGGAACGCGGCGGACAGCCGGTTCAGGGGCGAAGGCAGGTCGAGGCCGAGCTCGTCAAGCTGGTCGATGGACGACAGCAACACCTGCAACGCCTTGTATCGTGGGCGATGCTTGAGTTCGTAGATGCGCGAGATGACTTCCCGGTTGCGCGGATCGCAGGCCACACCGTATACGGTGTCCGTGGGGATGACGATCACTCCGCCTTCGCGCACAACGCGCGCCGCCTGCGCCAGTGATTCATCCGTGATCTTCAACGCCTGTGCAGACCCCATAGCTGTTCGCCATCTCCGTTCACTTGTCATAACCAACAATCCACTATTGCATCATCGCACCACGACGTGCGTCAAGTGGCGAGACCACGAACCTCATCCTTACATCTGCATCCATCCCATATGCCCGTGTTCTTTCCTCCTCACATTTCCTGATACCAGTCCCGTGTCTATGGCGAGCGACGATTATGGTTGACGCATAGGCTTTGTGATGGCCATTGTCGAACTGGTGTTGAAGGAGTGTCCCATGAGCATCGCAACCGCAACCGAACTGCCTCCCGTCGAGCCGCGTCTGCCGCGTGCCAGCGAGCGTGAGGAGATGCTGGCCGGCAAACTGTATAATCCGGCCGACCCTGAGCTGGTCGCCCTGCGCGACAAGGCCGCCGATCTGTGCACCCGGTTCAACGCCACCTCCCGCGCCGATCATGCCACTCGAGCCGCAATCCTCGACGAGCTGCTTCCCGGCCACGGCAAGGGGCTAGATGTGCTTGGCCCGATTTTCTTCGACTACGGCTGCAACACCACCATCGGAGAGCGCGTGTTCGCCAATTTCAATTTCACCGTGCTTGACTGCAATCCGGTGACCATCGGCGATGATGTGCTGTTCGGCCCGAATGTCTCTCTGCTGCCGCCGATGCATCCGCTGCGCTGGCAGGATCGCAATGTGCGACAGGCTCCTGACGGTTCGATGTACGACTATGAATACGGCAAGCCGATTGTGATTGGCTCCAACTGCTGGTTCGGCGGCAATGTGACGGTAATCGGCGGCGTGACGATTGGCGAAGGCTGCGTGATCGGCGCCGGATCGGTGGTGACGCGCGATATTCCGCCGCACACGGTGGCAGTGGGTAATCCCGCCCGCCCAATCAAGGAAATCACTGATAAGGACGCGTCTGTTCTGCAGTATTACGCACAGTGAATGATGTAATCATCGGAAATCGTGGGATGCAACTGCAATTTCGGCGCAAATGCAATTGCATCCCACTTCTATAGCGCAATGCTTATTGCCATTTATGCAAAAATGGCGGATTTCCAACGATTCCTCTAGTGAGCCCGTGAGATGTGACTGCGGATTTGCGGGATGCAATTGCGATTCAGGCGATAATGCAATTGCGTCCCACAAATCATAAGGAATCAACTACTTTTCCGCGAACAGGTACCGATCGCGTCCGGTCCAATCCTTACCAGTGGAAGCATTGACAAACCCAGTAGCTCGTGCGTAAGCCACAAGCCGGTCGCCTTGGCTGATGTCGTGCTCCATAACCAGCGCTCCATCCGCCTTCAGCAGTCGATACGCACGTTCGATGATTCGTTCCGGAATCAAAGTGCCATCCGCGGAACCACCATACAGCGCCAATTCCGGATCCCAGTCACGAACTTCCGGCTGCTCGGGAACATCAGCTTGCGGAATATACGGCGGATTGGTGATGACCATATCCACAGTGCCGTCCAGCTGGGCCAAAGTCGCCAGTGATGTAGCATCACCAATTTCCAGCTGATAGTTCGACGCGATGGATGGATACCGCTTGGCTGTGCGCGCAAGGTTATGCTGCGTCCATTCGGCGGTGTGCGGGGAAAGTTCCACGGCCCATACTTGGCTGCCTGGTACTTCGCTGACCACGGCAAGCCCAATCGCGCCGGATCCAGCACATAAATCAACCACTCGCGGATGCATGAGCCCATGTTGGGTTATCCAATCAAGCCCTGCTTGCACCACGGTTTCGGTCTCTGGCCGCGGGATGAACACGCCGGGACCCACTTCAAGATCGAGATAACGGAACGGTGCGTGGCCCACAATATATTGCAACGGCTCACGCTTGGCTCGGCGCTCGAGCATCGCCCGGAACCGCGCATCATCGAAGCTGATGGTCTCCCCCATCAACAGAGCCTTATCGATATCGCGCAATTCCATGCCAGCGGCTTCAGCCAACAGCAGCTTCGCATCATGGTCCGGCGTCTCGATGCCGGCCTCGCGCAGCTGCACACCTGCGTCCCGAATCACGCTATCTACGGTTGCCATTGTCTCCCTATCCGACCGCAATCCAATTGTTTCAACATAAAGGAGGGGCTGGCTGGGACATGTGATGTGAGACCGTAGGCTTGGCCGAACGGCCTTGAGTGTGTCGAACATCATATGTCCCAGCCAGCTCCGGCCAAGCCACGTTATTGAATCAATGAAACCTACTGCTGATTTGCGAGACGATCAGCTTCGTCGGCCTGAATATCCGAGTCGATAACGGCCTGCAAATCACCATCCAGCACAGCATCCAAGTTGTATGCCTTGTAGTTGGTGCGGTGATCGACGATACGGTTTTCCGGGAAATTGTAGGTGCGGATGCGCTCCGAACGGTCCAGCGAGCGCACCTGGGAATGACGCATATCCGCAGCTTCGGCGGCCTCCTGCTCATGCTTCATGGCCAGCAGGCGGCTCTTCAGTACTCGCAATGCGGCGGCACGGTTTTGAATCTGGGACTTCTCATCCTGCATGCTCACCACGATGCCGGTCGGAATATGCGTCATACGCACAGCGGAATAAGTGGTGTTCACCGACTGGCCGCCAGGACCGGAACTCATGAAGATATCAATCTTCAGATCCTTCGGATCGATTTCAATCTCGTCATCGTCTTCGTCGGCTTCCGGGAACACAATCACGCCAGCGGCGGAGGTCTGGATGCGGCCCTGCGATTCGGTGACAGGCACTCGCTGCACGCGGTGCACACCGCCTTCATACTTCATTGAGGCCCATACACCGTCTTCCGGAGCCGGAGTGCCCTTGGCGCGAATGGCAATCTGCACGTCCTTGACACCACCAAGCTCAGTGGTGTTTTCAGACTGAATGTTCACGGTCCAACCGCGCTTTTCCGCGTAACGCGTGTACATGCGCAGCAGGTCTCCGGCGAACAGTGCCGCTTCCTCACCACCGGTACCAGCCTTGATTTCCATGATGGTGTCGCGGGCGTCATCGGGATCGCGTGGAATCAATGCGGTCCTAAGCTTTTCCTCGGCGGCCGGCAGTTCGCCTTCCAACCGCTTGGCTTCCTCGGCAAAGTCCGCATCTTCACTTGCCATCTCCTGAGCGGCTTCCAAATCATCCTTGATTTGCAGCCATGCCTTATAAGCGCTCACGATGGAGCCAAGTTCGGCATGACGACGGCCCAGCTTACGCAGTTTGTCGGGATTGGACACAATCTCAGGACTTGCCATCTGTTCTTCGATGGTCTGGTACTCCTCAAGCGCGGTCGCAGCCGCTGGGAATTGTTCGTCTGCCATTACGTTTCTTTCCAAAGTCAACAATTACTGTCTTGCATGCGCGTTTCACATGCGCATAGATACAAAAACGCCAGTCCTTAGGAGAGCATGCCGAAGCATGCCGACCGAGCGGACTGGCGTGAAGTATGCTACTTGCTCTTCTTGCCGTAGCGCTTCTCGAAGCGAGCAACACGACCACCGGTGTCGAGAATCTTCTGCTTGCCGGTGTAGAACGGGTGGCACTGAGAGCACACGTCAACGAACATGTGGTCTTCCTTGCCAGCGGTGCGGGTCACGAAAGTGTTGCCGCATGAGCAAGTCACCTCAACCAGGTGATAATCAGGATGAATACCCTGCTGCATTTTACGTCTCCTATGGATTCGGGGGACCCGGGTCGCAATGCCCCTATGGCATAGCGTGAACCGGAACCTGAAAGATGTTACTCTCGTACATGGACGTATACGAGTGAGAATGAGTGGGGCCGCAGGGGCTTGGACCCTGGACCGGGCGGCCTCGGTCCAGGGTCCAAGCCCCTGCGCGGCCGCGCATTTTTTCGACTGTTCACCTTAGCAGCCTGAGTGGTCCTACATTCAGATGACCACAAGGGAGGTGGTCAATATGAGAATGCAACCACAACCGTGGCCAGACTCGTGGAAGGAAACCGCAGAGCAATGGCTGGTCTATCTGACGGCGTGCGGACGCGCCGCCACAACCATTGAAACAAGAAAAAGAAAACTTGCCGGCTTCGCACGCTGGGTTGAGAAACCACCGGAAAAGGTCACTCGCACCGACTGTGAAGCATGGATGGGCCGCGAGCATCTGGCAGCGGAGACGCGCAAGGGCATTCGGGCAACGTTGACCGGATATTTCGAATGGATGCACGATCACGGCTTCATCGATGAAGACCCTGCTGCAAAATTGCCGCATATCGCCGGTTCGCGCCCTCATCCGCACCCGTGCCCCGATGCCGGTATACGGATGGCGATGGAGGGAATGAGTGAACGCGACGCGCTCATGGTGAGACTTGGAGCCGAGTTGGCTCTCAGGCGTAGCGAGATAGCCCAGATACGCGGCACCGACGTAATGACGGACGTGTTGGGGGAACGCTGCCTGATAGTGAACGGCAAGGGAAACAAGCAGCGGCTCATACCGTTGACTTCCGAGCTTGCCGACCTTATAACCAAGGCCGGTGACGGCTGGCTGTTCCCTTCCCGGAACGACGGCGGCAAGAGCCATATCCGACCGGAGCGCGTGGGAAAGATAATCAGCCGTCGCCTGCCAGAGGGTTATTCCACCCATAGTCTGCGCCACCGCGCGGCCACGCGCGCCTATGTGCAGACACGCGATCTACTCGCCGTGTGCGCCCTGTTGGGTCATACGAGCGTGGCGACTACGCAAAGGTATGTGGCCATGCCTCCCGAACATCTGAGAGGCATGGTAGCCGCGTTGGCGGTGTGATTCACCATTTAATCGCGTGCTGGGCGCGGGACTTGGCACTGATGGGGTTGTCCTTCCACCATGCCCAGAGCGCCGCGCCAATATTCCACATCAACGCCACCAGCTGGTTGATGGTGTCGTCCGCGATGGGGATGGTGTCAACGCCGAACATGACCAATGCCGCGTTGACAAGACCCAGCAGCAGCACGGCGAAGCGTGCGATGGTTGCTGCGCTCACGCCCGGAGTGCGCTGGTCCCCGCCTTCCACCTGTTCCTCGTATTCCTTCATTGTTCAGCCTTTCTTTTCGGTGGCGGTCATGCTGATTTCCAGCGAAGAGAGTTTTGACTTCACCGCGTCCTGCACGATCTTGGCGATTTCGCCGGGGTCGGCCCCCATTGACTTGCTGAGTGCGTCGATTGCCGCCGATTGCGCCGCTTCGGTCGTCTTGATGGATGCCAGCGTGTTGTCGGTGATTTCCGCCGCCCTGGTCATCCACGGCCCCTTGCTGCTGGTCTCCATTTCCGGCACGCCCGCCTTCTTGAGGACCGTCAACTGGTCAGGTACTCCGATGTATTTGATTCCGGTGAGGATGTTCCAGTAGTAGACCTTTCCTGTGTCGAGGTCGTTGAAAAGCATTTCTGCCATGTCGTTTCCTTTCCTTGGGGTTGTACCGCCGTTCAATAGTTGGTTTGCCCTGGTGATGACGCGGGCCACGTCCAAACCGTTGATGGTTCTGTCGGGGCAACCGGCATGAGTGGTGCCCGGCACTTCCCTGTGAAGCACGATGTTTCCGCGTCGTCCGCCCGTCTCGTCGTGCCATAGTTTCGTCCAGCCGTAGCGGCGTGCGATGTCCGCGCAAAGTCGCGCGGATGCCTCGTATTCGGCGGCGGTCGGGGCGATGCCGGCGATGCCACCAGCGTGCTCGATGCTGATGCCCGAACAATCGCTTGCCATGTTCGCGTCGCACCATGCGCCGTTAGCTTCGTCCACCCATTGGTAGATCGTGCCGTCCGTTCCTACGCCGTAGGTGCTGGATGCCCTGTAGCTGGGTCGTTGGAAACATGCGTTGGTTCCTTCGAGGCTGCCGACCATGATGTGCAGGGTGATATGGGTGACCTTGTAGCCGTTGCGCCCGTTGTAATGGTTCGGGCTTCCTTTCCATAAGGCCTTTGAATAGCCGACCATGTTGCTCCTTTCAGTCGTCGTGGTTGAAGAGGCCTTCGGGTGGTTCCGGTGGTGGCGGTGGCGCGCGCCTGTAAATGGCGTCCACCAGCTGGCGGTTCCATTGCCATAAGAGCGCGTTGTCGGCCTGCATCTGCTGGGCCAGCCGGTAGGCTTCCATGCGGTCGCGTGCGGCGGTGACGAGCTGCTGGGCGAATGCTCCAAGCACGATGCCGATGACACCGACTATTGCCACCAAAACGTTTTCGCTCATGTGTTCTCTTTTCTTAAGGTCGTGGTTCGCAGGGTTACGGGTTCCAAGAGGTCAAAGGCGGTGTAGTCGCACGTGTTTTGCAGCCGAACCAGACCGTGAGGCATAGCCTGACATGGCCCAGGAAATTCAAAAGCAAGCCGCAAATCGTGGGATGGTATGCAAATGACAATCTGTATTCCTGCTCGATAACCGACTGGACTACGGACGGCTGTGTTTTGAATATTAAGAACGTGGGGGAAGTCGCCAATCAGATTGACGGTTTCGTGTATGCCATCGCGTGGGGTGAATTCGCCTAACTGAAGGTGACGCCGGCCGGTATCGGTAGGGTGCACGGCGTGTGAATGCAACGGTCTCCATTCGTCAAGGAACCGATCACGGTGATATTCCCGTCCGTGCCCCATGTGGCCTGCTTGCCGAAATTCCCGGACTGTATCGCCCATAAACACCCCAACGGCACGGGCGCTGATGGTTTCACGCCCGACGAATACAGGAACACCGGGTAATTGCCTACTGTAACGGTGCTTCTGAAGCCGGTGAGGTTCACATGAATCAACCCCAGTGTCGGGTTCACGAGTATTTCATTTGCGCCGCCATATAAGTCGGGGGCGAACGATCCGGTGTTCTGCATTTTGAATTTCGCGGACCTGTAATCCTGCGTTAGCTGGTTTTTGAGGGTGTCGAGCATTGCGCTGGTGGCGTAGGGGAGCCATGCCGAACCGTTCCAATAATATGGTCCGTTGTTTGATTCGGTGGGGTCTGCGGTCACGTAGCCGGTTTGGCCTGTGGTGCCTTTGAGTCCGGCCAGTGTCTCCAGGGTGGTGGCGATGACGGGTTTCACGCCTTCGGGGGTGTTGCGGTTGTCCACCTCGTTCAATGCGGTTTCCACGCCGTTGGCCATTTTGGCGAATTGTTCCGGCGCGGCGGATACAAGGTCATTGCCTTCGAGATAGGGGATGCCGTAAATGGGTGTCGTCTTCATTACTGTTGTTGTCCTTCCCAGTTTGGTTGGTCGAGTGGTTTCGGCTGTTCGAAGTCGTGTATCAAGCCGAGTTCGGCCAAGCTCATGACGGTTTCAGCCCATGTGGCGGGCCATGCCTTCAGGTCGGCCCATGTGGATGAATCCGTTTGGACGAGTGGTAGCGGCCATAGGGTGACTTCGTTTCTGAGGACTGGCGTGGAGTCCTGCCAGTCGAACGTGAGCGTGCCGCCGATGGCGGTGTATGCGCCGCCTGTGGCCGGCCTGTTCGATTCGTCGGTGAGCTGGCCGCTTCGCATGCCCTGGAATATGAGTGGGCCCGGTGGTGAGGTCAGGTAAAGTTCCGGGTGCTCTGCGGGGTCTATGCGCCGCCCGTCGAACACGATGGTGTCGGGTGTAAGTCGCCGGTCCTTGGTTTCAATCCAGATGGCCGTCTGCTGCCGGTCGGTATCCGATGGTTTCCAGGTGGCGCCGCCCGCTCGGGTGAACACGCCACCGCTGTCGTCCTGCAACGTCATATCACTTTCGAGGGTGATGCTGGACTGGGTGGCGGTCAGGTTGGCGGGCAGTCGGTTCTGATCCGTTAGCGTGGCTTCCGCTTCCTCGAAACCTAGCACGCCTTTATCGTCGGCCGTGGCCTTCTTTCCCTTAATCACGAGTTGGGTCACGGGTTCCGGGATGGTCAGGCCTTGTTCGTCATCGGTTTCCACGAGCTTGGCGCTGATGGCGGGGGTTTCGTTGACGGTCATCACGCCTTCAACGGTCACGCCGATGGTGACGGGACTGTTCAACGGCGTGTATTCCACGCGGCTTGCATCCTTGTGCGGCACCTCGTACCACAATGGTAGTTCCGGATGATGCGCGTAGAGCCGGTGCAATAGGTCCAATTGGGTCGGGTATTCGTCCACGCCGTAGGATGCGGGGGTGCCGGTGGTTTCGAGTCCGGTGGCGTCTGCTGATGGCGCGCCGGCTTCGATGGCACGCCTGTTCAGCTCGTTGAGCCTGTCCGCTGTGGTGGTGTTGACCCAATGCTGTTCGTTCCATCGCGTGTCCGTCGAGGTCGGCCCCTGGCTGGCCAATCGTTTCCACAGCAGCAGGCGGCCGGATGCGCTCAGTTTGAGTTTCCAGCCGTCACGGTAGGCGGTGGCGGTGCCGCCGTTGCCGATGATTCCGTCGAACAGGGTTATGGCCGTGTTGTCAGGTGTTCCGGGTATGGAAGGCGAATAAGCGGAGTGCAGACGGCTTAGTGGGTTCTTCTGCGCGCCCCATGCGCCCATATCCGTGGTGAGCATGTTCCACGTGGGTTGTTCGGTGATCTGCACGAGCAGTCGCGCGCCGGCCAGTGTGATGGCGTGGCCTGTCAGCCAGCCTTTCCGGTCGCGTATGGTGAACGTCATCACGGAGGGGTCCGGCTGGCTGTCGATGTTCTGCACGCCCCATTCGATGCTGAATGTGCTGAACGCGGCTATATCCTGTTGCGGGTCGTTGAGGCCTGTCCAACCTTCGCCCCAGTCGATGAACATGTAGGGTTTCTGCATGTTATGAACGCTTCCTGTCCCAGTCGCGCAATACCTGGCGTATGCGCTTCGCCGCGTCTTCTCCGTCCAATACCCCGTTGACTGTGATGTTCACCGTCATGGGCTGGATGGAGGGCGTGCCATCGAAGCCGGCTTGCACGCCGAAGCTCATGCCGGCCAGTCCGCCGTTGATTCTGGCGATGCTGCGGCGCACGTCACGGTCGAAACCGGTGGTGAGGCCTTTGGCGAAGCCTTGCATGATAAGGCGGCCGTTGTTTGTCAATAGAATCTTGTCGTAGCTGGGCGGTCCCTTATGTTCCTTGATCCAGTCGGCTATTCCGCCAACGAATCCGGTGACGTTGTCCCATGCGGCCTTCAGACCATTGAGGAAACCGTCAATAATGCTCTTGCCCGCATTGTAGAGCGTGTTTCCCACGTTGCCTATCGCGTTCAGGATGCGCCCCGGCAATCCACGGAACCAATCGACCACGTTGTTCCATGTGTTCGTAACGGACTGCGCCGCGTTGCTGAAGAACGCTCCTATTCTTCCAGGCAGTGCCTGGAAGAAGCCGATGATGTTGTTTACGCAGGTTCCTAGCCAGTTGGTGAAATTCGACCATATCTGACGGCCGGTCTCGGTCTGGGTGAAGAACCACACCAATGCGGCCACCAATGCGGCTATGGCGGTGATGACGAGCATGATGGGGTTGGCGTTCATCACGAGGTTGAACGCTGCCTGCACGCCGGTGGCGAGCTTGGTGGCGGCCTGCCATACGCCTATCGCCGTCTGCCATGCCTGATAGGCGGCCACCGCGCCGCCGATGCCGACGACGAGAGAGCCGAGCCATTGCGCGTTTTCCTGCATCCATGTTCCCGCCGCGTCCAACGTATCGGCGATGGCGTCGAGGATATCGCCGAACGTCCGTGATGCGTCGGCTCCCGCGTCCAGATTGCCGGTCAGTCCGAAGGTATCGGCCGCGAACTGGACTATGGGGCCCAGCACAGCGCCCACGCCTTGAGTGAGGCTGTCGAATCCGGCCTTTACCGAATCGGCGCGCGATTTCACCGCGTCGAACACTCCTATTGCCGTGTCGCGTATGGTGAGGATCGCGGAGACCAGGCCACTGTCCTCGCTGACGTTGAACGCCTGCGCGAACTCGCTGGTAAAGGTCCCATCCTTGACAAGCGAGATGATGCCCTTGAGCGCGCTCGTGGCCTTGGAAGAGAACGCCGTGATTTTCTCGGCCGCGCCTCCTATCGCGGAGGTGACCATTGGTTTCACGAGGTTGAAGGCGTCCGTGAGCCCACCGGTCACGGCGGCTTCGAGATTGCCCAACGCGCCTTCCATCGTCTGCGTCGATGTGGCGGCCTGTTTGGCCACGTCGGTCATGCCGAGTTCCATTATCGCGGCGTTGAATTCGTCGGCGGTTATCTCGCCTTCTTCCATTGCGTCGCGGAAATTGCCGGTGTAGGCTCCGGCCTTCAGCATGGCTTCCTGCAACCTGCCGGCCGCACCGGGGATGGCGTCGGTGAGCTGGTTCCAGTTCTCCGTCGTCAGTTTCCCGGCTCCGGCGGTCTGGGTCATGACCATTGCCACCGATTTGAACGTTTCGGCGTTGCCGCCCGCCACGGCGTTGAGGTTGCCGGCCGCTTCGGTCAAGCCGGTGTAGTCGCCGATGCCGTTGGCCGCCAACTGGGCGGTGGTGTTCTGGATGGTGGACAGGTCGTAAACGGTTTCGTCCGCGTATTTACGGGCGGCTGCGGTGGCCTTGTCCACGGCGGCCGTGTCGATGCCGGCGAAGCTCATGGTGTTCTTGAACTTGTCGGTGCTGTCGCTCATCTCCATGACGGCCCCGGTGAATCCCTTGAGCTTGTCCCAGAGCATGCTTACGCCCTTGGCGGCGATGTTGCCCATGAACGAGCCGAAAGCGGACGCTTTGGCGGTGGCCTTCTCGAACGCCTTCACCGCGTCGTCGCTGTTGCCGGTGATTCTAACCGACATTATGGCGCTTTTACCCATGTTCCACCTCCTCCATTCGGGTCATCTCCTCGTTTAGCAGTCGTATGCCGGTGCCCCAGTCCAGGGGGCTTGCCTCGTTCCGCCACTGCCACGGCGTGCCGCCGAAACGGTTGGCGAGCAGGAACGAGAGCATGCCCAGACTGTCCTCGGGCCACTCGGCTAGTCGGTAGGGTTTTCCTCGTCCACCTCGCCCGGTTGCTTGAAGTCGATATCGGCCACGGTGTCGAGCCACTGGTCAAACGGGAGCGTGGTGGTGCCCTTCAAGCGTGAGGCCGCATACGCGGTGTAGTAACTGATGCGTTGCGGGGAGTCCTGCACGCTTCCCCAACCGTTGACCTGCGCGTGTTCCTCGGCCTTGCAACGGGCCCGTGGCGTCATGTCAAGGCGTTCGGTGCGCCCATCCGTATAGGTGATGATGAAATAAGGCATGATTGCCGTCATGTTCAGGCTCCTTTGATCTGGCTCATGGTCTTGTCTATGAATTCCTTGTAGAGGGGTTGCCAGCGGCTCTCGCTCTGGGCCACGCCGTCGTTCACGAACTGGCGGCCTTTGATATGCCTGGCCGGCCAACCGTAATTAATCACGCCCGCGTAGGGAACGGCTTTGCGGCCGGCGCGGATGATGCCGGCCTTCTGGGTCGCGCCCACGCGAACGCTTTTGGCGAGCCTGCCGGTCTTGCCGCGCGTGGTGAGCGCCTGCACGGCCGGCAAAGCCACGTTCGCCGCCTTCCGGTTGACTTCCTTGAGTTCCTTCAGGTCGGCGCCGGCCTTGCGCATGGTCTGCACGAAACGCTTCTGGCCCACGACCATCAGCGCCTTACCATTGCTCATGCGCCGGTGGCGGGGGTGTAGGCGGCATGCTTCACGTTGGTGATGGCGAAGCTGATATCATTCGTGTTCTTCGATTTCACGTCACCGCCGATGGCCACGGGTGAGATGGTCGCGTCGAACGTCCATTTGACGCCGCCGTTCTTGTTCGGGATGAACTCGGCCGGCAACGTCTCGCCCGCATGGTCGAACAGCCAGGTCGCGAGACCGCCTTCGGTGAAGTCGTCGCCCACGGTGCCCTCGAACGTCCATGAGGTCGTCACGTTCGTTTCCTGCGAGCCGTCGAGATAGTTCACCGGGTCGTCACTGGAGTTCGAGGGGTTCAGCTGGGCCTTGGTCAGGTCGGCGGATAAATCCATTGGGTTTTTCTCGTCCGTGATCTTGAACGAGCCCGGCCCCAGAATACGGGTCTTGGTTGCCATGATGGTTCCTTTCCTTAGATTGGGTTCAAAGTGATTTCGTAGGCGGCCAGTTCGCCCGCGTTGGCGAGGTTGAAGCCTGCCGGAACGGCTGACCGTAGGGGGATGTTCGCCTGGTGCATGAGGTCCAGCACGTTGAGGATCACGTCAAGCCCCTTGGCCTGAGTGGTCGGCGTGCCGGCCGTGACCATGAGGCGGAACGTGAGCTGTGGCGGCATGGGGTGCCAGCCGTTCCACTGGTAGTCCGGTGGTTCGATCCAGACGCTGGCCTTGCCTGGAGTGGGTTTCACCGATGCGGGGTCTGTGGTCACTTGGGTGACGAGCCCGCCCAAACCGGTGAGCTTGTCCGAAAGCTCGGCGGTGGCCTGTTCGTAGTCGTTCATGCCACGCCCATTCCGGCTGGTATGCCCAACGCCCTGAGTTTCGGCCAGGCGGCGCGCAACGGGTCGGTGCTGATTCTGAACGGTTCCACACCGTCCACGGTCAGACCGACGATGCCGTTGCGCGCGTCCTTGGCCTGCCACAGGTCGAGGCCCACGGTCAATACCACGTCGTCCATCACCGGGGTGGGTATCTCATGGCCGGTGACGTGCGGTTTCAGGTAGGCGCGAGCCGTTTCGAGCATGCTCGAAAGCTCAGGCCTGTCGTCAACGTCCAGCGTGCCGGCCAGTTTGGCGAGCCGGTCGGTCAACGGGTCTTCCTCCGAATCGCTCATAATGCTGCTTCCTTCCTAGATTTTGTAGAGTTGCGGGGTGACTGAGCCCGCGTAGGTTTCAGTCGGGTTCAGCGTCAACTGGCAGCGCACCGATGTGGGTTCGGTGAGCGTGAACGATGCCGGCGCGTTATAGATGGTGTCTGGATTGGATGGCGGGTATTGGAGCCTCGGCGTAGGATAGACTCCCGTTCCTTGCATGGAGAGCACATAGTCACCAGCCGCCAGAACGATATCCTTGTAGATGCCGCCCCACTGCGAGGGGGTGCCATTCAGCATGTAGGCTTCGCCGTCTCTCTCGCATTTCACCCCGTAAGCCGAGGTTGATTTTAAAGTGGGCCATAGGTTCATGGCACTAATCCCCCCCCCCGATGCGTTTGTGTCATCCGGTGGTGTCCACTCGGTCGGAGTGGAGCCTTGTTCCAACTGCAATCTCACATCAATCGGCCCGAACGAATCGTTTGAATCATTCAGGTATCGACAGAACCCGCATTTGATGCCCTTGTCGATCTGCTCCTGGCTCAGGCTGAAGGTGACAGCAGTCTTGCCTGCCGCCATATACGCGATGCGGTCTTCTCCAGGGGTCAGGGTTCCGCTCCAGACTCCGGCGTAGATGTTCGCAGGTAATTTTTCCTGCACTGATAGGGAGTACTGGCCTGGCTGTGAAACGGCCGGGGTCGGCCAAGCGAGGCCCGCCCCTGGTGTCAGGCCTTCATCCCCGGTCAGCGACAGTGATTTGTCGGCATTCACCTTGGCGGTGAACCCGTTCGCGGTCGCCGGACCGTATGCCGTGAGATTGCGGGAGGGGGTCACGCTTTTGGGGAGAACTTCACCGGTAGGATGCCCTGCTTGAACGTGGTGCCGAACGCGGCGTAACCGTAGACGCTGAACTGGCGGGTCAGGTTGATGATGTTGTCTGCCTGAAGCTGGAACGGCGCGCCACCCGACTCCCACATGGTGACGGCGGTCTTGTCCATGAACACCACGGTGCCTTCCGGCGCGCCGTCGAGCATGTTCACGTCGCGGCGTAGAAGTCGGCCGGTGATGCCTGCCGGGTCCAGAGAGCCGAGCGTGGTGGCCCCCTGGCCGGAAACGTCAAGGAAACGGTCTCCCTCGTCGGTCAGGTGCGCGATCTGCTTGAACACGTCGGGGCTTACGCCGATGTAGTCAAGGCTGGCGTTCACGTCATCGAATTTCGCGGCCGCGTCGATAATCAGGTCAAGCCAGTCGTTCGGTTTCATGTCGGCGGCCGTCTTGGCGACGGTGAGCTTGTCCGCGTCGGCAACGCCGGCGATGGCACCGTACAATGCGGTGCGTGCGGCGGCTTCGGTGGCCTTCGCGTAGGCGTTGGTGAGCGCGCGCATGTAATAGTTGACACCGCTGGCCGGCATGCGGTCGATGCGCTGGCGGGTCAGGTCGCCGTAACCGCCATAGGTGTCGATGGTGGCGGACTCGTCGCCGAACGTGATCTTGCCGAACGGGAGCGGGTCGCCTTCCTTGGCCTGCTTGCCCACGGTCGTGGTGTCGGTCTTGAGCACCAGATAGCTCATGGTCATTCCCTCGGCCGGCAACGTCTCATGGGTGAGCAGGCCGGCGATGCGGCGCTTCTGTTCCAACAGTCGGATACGGTCATTGATCCACGTGGGCTGAGGGTCCACGTCCGCGACGGTGGAGCCGGTGTAATCACGTTCCAACAGTGCGGTGTATGCCTGGCGTGCGGCGTCGGCCTTGCCCTGGTCATCCGAAACGAGGGCCTTCACTAGTTCGCCCTGATTGCGGTAGGCGGACAGCGGAGAGCTGGAGTTCGCCGGCTCCAGTCGGCTGGTCAGGGTGGTTTCGATGCTGCGCAGGCTGTCCGCCTGTTCGTCCTGGCGGGACTGCAAAGAGTCCAGCAGCTTCTTCAGTTCCTCATCCATTGGTTTTCCTTCCTGTTTGTTGCGATGGTTGGTGATTTTCGCGTTTTCATACGCCGGCCAGCTGACCAGCGACGTTTCCAAGAGGCGGACGCGGCGGCGGTGCGTCACTCCGTCTTCGTCCTTGCTGTTCTCCAATGGCACGAAGCCGACTGACAGCGAGTCCAAAGCGCCTTCGTCCAACAAGGCCACCGCGTCGCGTCCCTGCTGGGTGTCGGCGATGCGAGCGGTGATGTGCAGGCCGTCTTCCCGGTTCTCGCCGTTGGTGATGCTGCCGATAAGCGTGTCGTGCTGGTAGTAGAGCTTGGCATTGTCAAGCCCTTCAAACACGGTGTCGGGGTCGAACGTCTCACGTTCGCCCCACACGTCGATGATGTCGCCGAACGGTACGGCGATGCCTTCCACGGTGCGGCCGTCGCCTTCCTTGGAGCGGGTGAGCCGTCTTCCCTTCAAACCGATTTCATGCTTCATCGTTCTGGGTTCCTTCCTGACTGGTGCCGGCTTCGGCCAGCGGCGGCATGCCTTCGTGGGCTCGCGCCTCGTTGACGGTCATCACGCCGGCTTCGATGGCGGTCTTATAGGTTTCCATACGGGTCTTGGTGTCCGAACGCCGGAATGCGTCCCAACCGAATTCGACCACATGGCCGCGTGGTATCACAGTGGATAAAGCGTCACGCATGGGTTGCACGTAGGCGTCCAGGGTGAAGTCGGCGAACTGGCTCCATTCCTGTTCCACATTCGAGTAGGTGAGGCTGCTTCCCGATTCGGCCAGCATCAGCTTCGGCGGGATGCCGAACAGGCGGGACAAGAGCGTGGTATCGAACTTCTGCGTCTCCAAGTACTGCATATCGGCGGGTGAAAGCAGCAGTGGCGTGTATTTCATGCCAGCGCCTATCACCTTCACGCCCTTCATGTTCTTCTCGAACTGGCGTTTGGTGTTTTCCGAGATCTCGTTGTTAATTATCTTGTCCGAGCTGAGAATGCCGGAGGGTTGCGCGGGTTCCTCGAACCACAGGGCCTTCGCGTCGCGCGCGTCCATAGCGCCGTTGATTTCCGCGCGGCCGGCCTCGATGGGACCGATGCCGTGCATGCGCCCCGGAAGGCTCACGAACGGAAGGTGCAGAATATCCGCGTCCTGGTAGGTGCGGCCCAGGTATCCGTAGCGTTTGATGGGGTTGGCCGGGTCATTCGAGATGTTATCGATGGTCACGAGCGATGCGGGGAGCACGCGCAAGCCCTTCACGCTGCCGTCAAGGCCACGCAATTTCAGCCAGAATGCCTCGCCTCGCACGATCAGGTCGCCCACGGTGAGCTTCACGAACTCGGTGCGGTAGCGGTTCGGATCAGGGCGTGCGATAACGTCGGCCTGCGGGGTTACCTCCACGCCGTTGCGCAACTGGCGGATAGGCAAACCTGCTATCGAGGTTTCAAGAATCTGAACCGCACGGAACACGGTGCTGAAGTGCATCACGTCACGATCCGCCGCCACGCGGGACGGTGGAGTGGCCAATGGGCCGTCATCGCTTGTGGCGGCACGGTAGGCTGGTGCCAGCGTGTCGATGATGCGCTCGAAAAGATTCATGCGCCCATGAATACCCGTAAAAAAAATATCTCGCCACGGTGATGGGGTATCTAGGGGTATCTAGGGGTATCTACGGGTATCTAGGGGTATGCGGTCGGCGTGTCGCGGGTTAGAACACCTGTATGTCGTCCACGTCGAACGCGGGTAGGTGCATGTAACCCCAGTAAGCCATTGTCATGGCCTCCATCGCGTGCACGTCGCCCGCGTTCCGGTTCCATAGCCATGCGTCGCCGCTTTTCCTTTTCGCGGCGGTGCACACCTGCTCGTCCAATAACCGGTCGGGCGCGTGTTCCACGGCGTGCTGTTCCAAAGCGCTCACCAATGATTGCGGCGCGGTTATCGCGTCCGCCGCCCTCAAATCGGTGAGCCGGTACGCGGGTTCATAGGTGGCGGGGTCGATGGTCGATGCGAGCACGTCGGCCAACGCAGCCGATGGGCCACGCCGGTCAATGCAGATGGGAGCCCTGTAGACGGCCTGGAGCTCACGAAGGAATTGCGGGGCCTGCCCGGTGCCGTCGAGTTCCTTCACGATCTGCACGATGGGCGGCCTATCGCCGCGAGCGATGCAGGCGGCCACTATGGTCTTGCCGGCTCCCATAGTCACGCCCACGCCGAAACACAATTTGAGCCCGCGTGATGGTTTCACCGGCTGACCGGTTGTGTCCGCCCATAGAATCGAGTCTATGGCGCGTTCGGTCACTCCATCGTCGCGAATGTTGCCGAACGCGCGCGCCCATCCTTCCGCGTCGTCGTCGAACTGCTGCCTGAATTCGGCCAACTGGTTGAAGTCGAACAGGTGGCCAGCGCCTGGATGATAGGCCCAGATGGTTTCCAAGTCCTCGGGGTCTGCGTCGAACGGGATACCGAAGTCGAAGAACGCTGTGCGTTTCGGTATGTCGCCGGCGCGCAACCGGTCCAGACGGTCGTTGAAGTATTCGCTGTTTCCGTTGCCCTCGGTGGATGTCCACCAGATTTGCGGTCTCACTCCGGTGAGCTTCAATCGTGTGGTGGTGGTCGGTATGAAACCGTCCTTGAGGTTCTTGGCCTGCTGCTTCGATAGGCTCCATACCTCGTCCACGTTGATAAGATCGCCCTGCACGCCGTGGCCTGCCGCCTCGGTCGCACCACCCGGTCTTAATTCACTGCCGTTGCGAAATTCCAAGGACATGCTGCCGTTGCTCATGCGTGGTTCCTTCGAGAGGCGACGCAACCGGCTTTTACGCCATGACTTCACGAAGTCGCGGAACTGGTCGTTAGCGTCCTTGCCGGTCTGCGCGAGATACCAGGTCTTGCGATCCGGGCCCCACAGGGCGTTACGCACGTCGTAGCTTTTCGTGATGGTCGTTTTGCCCGCCTGGCGTTGCACGGTCAATACCAGTTCGTCATACCAGTAGGTGCCGGTCGCCGGGTCGATTTCGCTGATAACGTCTATCACCTGACGTTGCCACGGGATAAGCGGCTTGCCCAATAGGGTGCTGAACCTGGCGACAAGAGCGCCGTCTGTCTCACGGTCGGGGTTGCGCGGCGTCGCATGACGCGGCTTCAGCTCTGGCGGCTGGCTGTGATTCATCGAGCGGCCTCCTGCAAAAGGTCGCTGAGTTCCTGGTCATCGTCCACGCCCTCGTACATGGTTTCAAGCTGTTGTATATAGCCGAGAAGGCTGGTCATGTTCCTTGAGATTTCACGTCCGCGCGAATTCTGCACGTCGATGTTGCGGGCGATGGAAAGCATGGACGAATAGATGAAGTCGGCCATCGGGTTGTCTTCCTTGCCATGCCGATATTCGGTGATGAACTTCTCGGTGGCCTTTTCCTGCGGACCCTTGACCAGTCCGGCGTTCTCGAAACCCTCGAAACCTGCCATAACGATTTGCTCCAATCAGAGTACTGGTGTATTTTCCCTAAATGAAGCTATTTTTCCTGCCCGGTTTAGGGGTTCCGTCCCTATTTCCGGGCTTTTTTATTTATCCTGTGGGGAACCAAAAACGGTGAGGCGCGGGCTGTTCCTTAGCCATCGATTCCAAAAAAACGAGACGGTCACCAGCCCGCAAGCCAATCGTCTTCATCGGTTTCGGTTTCCACGGGCTTCGATGCGAGACCCAAGGCCGCGAGCCGTTCGCGCCGCTCGTTCAGCCTCGCATCGATGGATGATTGGGTGAGCCCGAGCCGATACCACTGGAGTATCGCGCGTTCCTCACCACGCACTCCACTCGCCCTGGCCTTGCATCTCTCCAACACCTCACGCTTGCCTGGATCACATACCACGATGTCATAGTCCAGGCTTATCCACTCGTCCAACAGTCGAGGACTGCGCGGGGTCATGGGCATGGCCTTCACCAGCCAGATACCCACGGGCTCCACCACACGCACCGCCCTGCGATATGCGCCGTACCATGCGCCGGTCGCCATGTCCCTGAGCCACTGCTGGCCATGATGCTCCACACCATCACCAGACAGCAGAGCCCCAGCCAACACGTCGAAGTCCAGCACGATATCGCCGGGTTGCCTGTGCATATCCACATACGTGCTCTTCCCACCGCAAGGCGGACCAATCACCGCGTGTATCGAAGCACCGTAATGGTTCAACGTCCTATCACTGCGAAGGCTGTTGCAATGCTTGCAAGCTCTGCGGAGGTTGCTCACGATGGTGGGACCGCCCGCACGATCCGGCACGATGTGGTCGGTGGTATCCGACACCCTGGCGCATCCCGGCATATCAAGCCAGCAATCATTACCCCAGCGTTCCATGACCTCGGCGGCGATACGCGGCGGTACCCGCTGCCTATCCTTCCTTGCCGGCATGCTTCCACCTCTCCACCTCGCTACGCTCATAACGCACGAGCCGGGAGCCCGGCCAGCGCGTCCACTTCGGACCCATGCCCACCGACTGCCGCCACTTACGCACCGTATCCGGTTTCACGCCCAACAGGTCGGCCACCTCCACCGTCGTCATATACTCGCCCATAATCACCTTCTAGAACAGTGGAATGCTGGTCTGCACATGGTCACGCGGCTGACTTTGCGGGTTGCGAGGTTTCCGGCTCAAACGTTCCGAGCGAGCCAACGCCCATTTACGGAAGTCCCGACTATCCACATACCACGTACCCTCACGCCGGTAGATACGCAAACCAAAGCGTGCGAGGTCGCGGAACTCCACCAACGTATCCACGCCCAACACACCAGCCACCTGGAAGTACTGAAGCTCGGTGATGCCCAGCTTGCCGGCCTGTTCGTCCACACGATCCGCAAACCACCGCAGATACTCGGCGGCATCCCACGGGTCGCACAGATCGGTCAGGTACTCGAACAGGTGAGGCTTATTCGATTTGCCCATCAGTCCACCAGCCATCCATAAGCACCCGCATACTTGGCCAAAGCCTCGAACGCCTCCCTGGCATCCCAGCAGCGCATCCCGTACTTACGAACCTTGGAAGGCGGGCAATCGGCGCGGCGCATCATCTCCCACAGCTGGTTATCGTCAATCCTTCCGGTACGGCGCACCAGGCCACTCCAACGCGCGATCTGCTCGGCCGTGACAAGGAACGATTCGGTGGTCTTCCTGGCGGCGATGAAGTCATGCAGTTTCGGAAGACTCCTAACCGCGCAATCCTTCAAAGTTTGTTCGAACGTTTCCCTGCTCATCTATCAACCTTTCAAACACATGTACCAACCACCCCTTCACCTCCCATCAACCTTCGGGTGGTGAGGGGAGCAGAGCGGGTCAAGACCCAGAAGACTTCGGCTGAAAAACGCATTACACGCTTTCGCGGAAGTCCTCTGATTGGGTCTCGCGCTGCTTGGGAATGCTTCGTAACGGAGCCGGTCCTTCGCTTGCAAGAGCAGGCTGATGCCTGCCAGGAATGGTCCCCCATGACAGCCCCACACAAGCGTGTGGCATGGCCGCCCGATTCTGCCTTTACCGGCGGCTGTCAGGGGTCGGTGGCTCTCTCTTCGTCTCACAACTACCGCTAGAGCAAAGCGGCGGACTTCCCGCCACCACAGCGGGCATAGGTCGCCTAACCGCTAGCCATACGGCGGTATCACAGGCATTCCATTATGAGTGGCCAGAACAAGGCGCTGGCACGCCAACAAAGACGGGGGCTACTCGGGTTCCGGCATAATAGCCAGCACGCCGATAAGGTTTCTGACTTCTTCCGGCGTGAACACGTACAGTTTTGACCTGAAGTCCTTACGCCGCGTGTGCGGAGTGATGCACAGCAAAAGGCAACCGTTCACTGTCCGAGTGGACTGGAACCTATAGCCCATATCTTCTTCGGCTGGCGGTTTCTGCCTGCTCAATTCGACCACCCCAGAAACTCACCAAGACTCACGAACGCGAGAGCGACACCGAAAGCGAACAACACCAGTGGACTCAACAGCAGCAGGCACACGCCTTGCAACAGCTTCCTCATGATTCACCCCGATTCACAGCACCATGAACACGCTCGGGAACACCGGCCAACACCATTGCCGTACACAAGCAGACGACTCCCAGCAATTCCCAGAAACCCATCACCGTGAAAATCAAGCCCACGAACACGGTGCAGAACGTGAGCACCGACTTATAGATGGTTGACAAGCTTCGCCCTGACATGACGCGCCTTCCTTATCTCTTCCGCAAAACGGCGATTGATACGAACCATGTCGCTCATGCTCAGATCACGAATCACCAACGATCCCTCCTCACACGAGATGTTCAGCATGAACCTGTACGGGTCGCCCGAATCCTCCACATGGGTAAGAACCGGGTCGAACACGTTAACCGAACTCTCAGGGTCGAACCTGCTCATAACCTCACCTCCATCGGTACGTCTGCTTTGCAAGCAGAGGGTTGACAACGTTTAGGTTCCTTCCCCCGCCGTAGGCTTGATAAGGAAGAAAAGAAACAAGCCACAAACCGAAGGAAGGAAGAATAATGGGAGTTGACGTGATGGCTTCGCTTGCTTTTGCCGGTATTTCCACCGTCGCGGCCGTTGGGGCCGCAATAGCGGCGGTAATAGGCAATAAGAAAGCGCAGGGAGCCAACGACATCGCCACGCAAGCGCTCGGGAAGAGCGACAAAGCGAACGAGCTGAGCGAACGCGCGAACCAAATCGCACAAGATGCGCTCGAAGTCAGCAGGAGCCAGCACCTGCGAGAGACGACGCACGAGGTCGTCGATTGGACACTCGAGATTGATGACGCAGGAGTGTTCACCCTGTCCAATATCGGCACCGATTCTGCCTGCAATGTGGCTGTAGTCATCACGGGTGTTCCCGAGGAAGGATGCGAGTCCGCAGAATGGAGACTCAACGAGTCTCGGAGGATACAACACGACATTTCGGCCGGCCGCCAAATCATTATCGATACCCCGCAAATACGCGATGTGGTCGAGCAGGCCAGAACAACCTTCCTTTACATCCCCGGCGTCTACGATCACAGGGCGCACATGGATATCGAGGTCACAATCTACTGGGAAAACTCCGTAGGAGTCCTCTCTTCGAAGGTCATTAAGCGTCATTTCGACTAGAATCTGCGCCGGAGTCATCACGCCACCTCCAAGGGTTTCGCGTAATCGGAACGGCCGGTGAGATAGTCCAGGCTCACGTCGAAGTAGTCGGCGATACGCGACAAGTCACGAAGAGTGAAATTACTGCGCCCATGCAGCTTGGCGTTAAGAAGCTGGAATGAAATACCCATTTCTTGAGCCAAGGAACGCTGAGTGATGTGCTGCTGCCTCATGAGTCCCCTCAATCTAGTTGACACGGCATCAGACGTACAGACTAAAACCATGTGTTACTTTCTACAGCCAAAATAGCGCTACATCAAGTAAGACACACCGAAAAAGTAAAATGTGGTTGTATTATGTAGTTATGACAGCAACAATGAATATGCCAAAAGCGAAGGTAAACGCACAGGATATTGTGGCCGCTAACGTAAACCTGATGATTACGGCGCGACACCTTCAGAAGAAGGATCTAGCCAACGCATTAGGTTTAGCCCCTCAAACGATTGCGCGTAAGCTACGTAGCGAAATTACCTGGACTATTAACGAGACTCAGGCGGCAGCAGATTTTCTCAATACAGATGTGGCAACGTTGCTTAACCCTAATCTGACCATGCATGAGCTGTTAGGGTATAAAAATACCGCCACCTCGGATGAGTCCAAGAATGGCGGTATTTCTGCGAGTAATGAGTGGGGCCGCAGGGGCTTGAACCCTGGACCGGGCGATTATGAGTCGCATGCTCTAACCGACTGAGCTACGGCCCCACATTGGTTTGCATCGGCAAAAGCCAACCTTAATAGTGTAGCACGGTGGCCAGCCTGCGCCTCGCCCTGCGCTACTTTCCTTGCTCCGTCAGGTATTCCAACGGATTGTCGATGAACCTGCGCAGCCCCAGCTCCGCGGCACCGTACATCGAGGGATGCTGCGCCACCGGCGGCACGCAGACGCGAACCTGGATAGCCGGATAGCCCAGAATCTCCGAACGCAGTCGCCCTTCGAGCACATTGCCCAGCTCGTCTCCGAAATGCGACCACAATCCACCGAGCAGCACCGTGTCGACATCCGTCAGATTCACTGCGGAGGCGATGGCGGAAACCAGTGCGTCAACGGCCTTGTCCACCACTTTGGCGGCCACCTCGTCTCCGGACCGCCAGCGGTTCAGGAAGGATTCGATGGCCTTGGCACTGGCGGCCTCATCGCCTTGGGCGATCCCGGCAGCCTCCACCAAGGCGCGTCGGCCGGCGAACACCTCCAGACAACCGTGGCGGCCGCACCGGCACAGCGGACCGTCCATCGCCACGGACACATGGCCGATCTCTCCGGCGAAACCGTGGGAGCCGGTCACCACAGCACCGTCACGCACCACAGCGCCACCGATGCCGACGTCGGTCGACAGGTAGATGAACGAATCGGTGCGGTTCACCACGTTCAGGAAATCGGCCCGTACGGTGGCGTAACCGGGAATCTGCGCAATGGCGGCCATCATGGCCTCGTTGCCGGCCACGGCGTCGAGCCTGCGCACGATATTGAAGCGGCTCAGATCCACGTTCTCCCAGCCGAGGTTGCGCGCCACGAGCAGCCGCATGTCGTCGGTCACGATGCCCGGTAGGGCAAGCCCCGCCCCCACGACGTTGTATCCTTTGCGCTTCAGCTTGCGCTCCAGCGGGAAGGTCATCGCATCGAGTTTGGCGAAGATCTCATTGGGGTCGGTGTCGGTCATGTCTTCATCGACCCATTCCTTGCCCTGAGTGTCGCCGTTGAGGTCGAGCGCGAGGCAACCGTATCCATCGGTATTGATCTGCAGGCCGATGCCGGCCACGCTTCCGCCACGGATGGTCAGCGGCGTGCTGGGTCTGCCGTAGGGGGAATTCGCCACCGGTTCGCCTTCGACCACGATGCCGTTGTCCAACAGCAGCGCGGACAGCAGCGACAGCGTCGCCTTGGTGAGTCCCGTCTCCTTGGCCAGATCGGCGCGGCTCATTGGCTTGTCTGCGCGAAGCATCGTGTCAAGCGTCACTGAAAGATTATGGTTGCGCAAATCCTCCTGATTGATTCTGCGTAGACCGCCCATCGCGCATCATCTCCTCGCCGTTCATTCGCGCCGCATGCCACCGGACCGGTGCATTCCTTGGACGGAATCCCCCGATTGCAGCGGCATGGGTTCGTTCATTATGCATTATGCGTCATCGGCACCGACCAGACATGCGTCATCACATGCTGCAGAGGCTTTCCGACGCGCCAATGCGCCATGAACACCATGTCACGAACACACTATAAGTTCATAACACACTATAGTTCATTCGTCTAACTTATTGGTACAATGATACCGGCACCATTCATTCAGGCGCGCCGGGCAGGCGCTCCAGCCTCGTCGAGGAGGAACAACTTATGGCAACAATCCTGGTTGCGGGCATCGATACATCAACCCAATCCACCAAAGTGCGCATCACCAACGCCGAAACCGGCGAATTGGTACGGTTCGGGCAGGCCAAGCACCCCGATGGCACTTCGGTGAACCCCGAGTTCTGGTGGAAGGCGTTCCTTCAGGCCGCCGAGCAGGCGGGCGGCTTGGACGACGTCTCTGCCCTCGCGGTCGGCGGCCAGCAGCACGGCATGGTGATTCTGGACAAGCAGGGCAACGTGATCCGCGACGCCATGCTGTGGAACGACACCAGCTCCGCCCCTCAAGCCGCCGCTTTGATCGAAAAGCTCGGCGAAGCGCCTGCAGAAGATGGCGAACCGGATGACGTCACAGCCCGAGGCAAGCAGCGCTGGGTCAAGGCCGTCGGCTCCTCCCCCGTGGCCTCCTACACGCTGACCAAGGTGGCTTGGGTCGCCGAGAACGAGCCGGAGAACGCCAAGAAGATCGCCGCGATCTGCCTGCCGCACGACTGGCTGAGTTGGCGTATCGCCGGTTATGGCCCGGTGCCCGAAGGCGAGGACGCCCATCTCGAAGCGCTGTTCACCGACCGCTCGGACGCCTCCGGCACCATTTATTACGATGCCGCCCATAATGAATACCGCCGCGACCTGATCGCCATGGTGCTCGCCGCAGCCGAGGGCGATGAAGCGGCCAAGGCCCATGCCGAGTCCATCGTGCTGCCGCAGGTACTTGGCCCCACGCAGGCCGCACCGGTCAAGGCCTCCCCCGCCATCGCCGGCAAGGATATTGAAGGCGGCTGCATCCTCGGCCCCGGCGGCGGCGACAATGCCATGGCATCGCTGGGCCTTGGCATGGGCGTCGGCGACGTGTCCATATCGCTGGGCACCTCCGGCGTGGCCGCAGCCATCGCCGAGAACCCCGTCTATGACCTGACCGGCGCCGTGTCCGGCTTCGCCGACTGCACCGGCCACTATCTGCCGCTGGCCTGCACCATCAACGGCTCGCGCATTCTGGACGCCGGCCGCGCGGCGCTCGGTGTGGATTACGACGAGCTGGCCGATCTGGCGTTCAAGTCCGAGCCGGGCGCAGGCGGCATCACGTTGGTGCCGTATTTCGACGGCGAGCGCACGCCGAACCGCCCGGATGCCACGGCGAGCCTGACCGGTCTGACCTTGCACAACACCACCAAGGAGAATCTGGCGCGCGCGTTCGTTGAGGGCCTGCTCTGCTCCCAGCGCGACTGCCTTGAGCTGATCCGTTCGCTCGGCGCCGAGATCAACCGCATTCTGCTGATCGGCGGCGGCGCAAAGTCCGTGGCGATTCGCACGCTGGCCCCCTCTATCCTCGGCATGGATGTGACCCGTCCCGCCACCGACGAGTATGTGGCCATCGGTGCTGCACGTCAGGCCGCATGGGTGCTTTCCGGCGAATCCGAGCCGTCGGCTTGGAAGCTCACCATCGAGGGCGTGGAAACCGGAGAGCCCACCGAAGCCGTGTACGCCACCTACGCCAAGGCACGTGGCTGAACCTGACTCGCAACGCTGATAACAACTGCTGATAACAACTGAATAACGATTGCCCCACCGATGCCGCCGAGTGAGTCCCTTTGCAGCAGCCATTCTCCGTGATGGCCTGCCGCAGAGGGTTCGCTCGGCGGCATTGCCATATGCACAGAGTCAGGCGATGCGGCCTATAATCAAGTCATTTGGATAACGTCTGGAGAAATCGATGAATGATCGCTCACGCATGATGACGTATGCCCTGGTCGCCATGGCATGCATCGTCTGGATCTGGCAGTCCGTCAAAGAAGCGGTATCGAACGGTACCGCATTGGGCACCACGACCATCATCTTCCTGGTGTGCATCGGCATCGCCGCCGTCTATTGCATCGTCAGCGCATTGGTATTGTGGTGGCGCCAGCCCGGTAGGAATGACGAGGATTCCGCTAGCCAAGACAACGAAAAGAACACCCAAGCCGGAAGCGGAGCGGAAGACGGCAACGAAGAAGACAGGGCCAGCTCCGACATCTCCGATCACGCTTCCCGGCAGGAACACTAAACGCAATGGAGGCAACTGCAACCATGTCAACCATCATCAGCATCGTTTTGGCCGTTGTCTGCATTCCATGCGGACTGTTTCTGGGACTGATCCCGATGAAGGCCAGCGAAGTGACCACCAAGCAATCCAAGGCGTCGCAGCTCATCAGCTTCGTCATCGCACTGGTATTCATCGGCCTGCTGGTCGCCGGCCACGATCTGGAGACCTGGGGCATCGTCATCGGTCTGGTCATCGGCTTCGCCATCGGCAAGATTCCGCCGCTGCACGCGTGGGCGCTGGCCAAGTGGCCGTTCCTTGAGCCCAAGAAGCCCACCGCCGCGCCGAAGCGCGTGAAGAAAGCCAAGAAGAAGTAGGCTTCTTCCTGTTTTATATATAACAAGGCGTTATGCGCGTGGTTTCATGAGATACCATGCGCATAACGCCTTTTCGCATCTGAATTATTGCCGCACCCGCCACATCCTCATCCGAGACCGGCGCGAAGCAATACCTCGAGACAGTTCAGCAGGATTCCTCCGCTTCGAACAGCGCGAGGAACTTGGGCCTCCAGACATACCGGGTCGAGACAAGCACAAGGCCGGCGGCGGTGAGCACAGCACCGACCGGAGCTGCGATCGGCGCCACAAACAGCAGCACGACATAGACCACGGCAAGTACAGCGAGCGCGAACAGCAGCTTCTGATGAGCGTTCATGACATTATCTCCATTGACGTTGCAGGTGTTGCTTGAATGATCACGTATTTAGTTCGATGATTTAACCATATAGCATGATTGCAATCAACGCAAGCCGAAACGCCCTGCCGTCCACCCGTATAATCCGGCAGACGGCAGTGAATCATTCGGCTATCATCAGCGGCTGCAAATGACCCGGGCGCCTGCAAGGCATCCCACGAATCCTCCCGCCCACTCTGTACTTAGGAAACGCGCATCGCATTGTCCCAGCAGGCGAGCCTTCGAACCATCGGCATGGATGATCATCGCCACATCTCGATCAGCATTGTCGACGTCCGCAGCCGATACCCGACTGGCGAGAAATTGCAGACAGTTATTCCGCAAACGCACACCGAACCATTCTCCTGGTTCGGCATGTCCCAAATCCAACAGGGATTCTTCGCCCCGATCAACAATGGATGCCTGCAGCCGGTCATCAACAAGTCTCATCGTCACGGCATGCGTAGAATCCTGATGCAGCATCAGCTCATGCCCCGGGCGAACCATAACCGCATAGTCCAGTGAATCCACGCGCATGAACCGATAGCCGTCACGTCCGCGGACGCTGACCGAGCGATTGTCTTCCGAACCGATACGTTCAGCGCAGATGTACGAGCCACGAGCATCATCCGTGGTTTTCCCCCTCCCCTGCACAAGAGAGTCCACGGCATGCAGCGAACCGTCGTCGTCCACAGTAACGAAGATTACGTCCGGTAGACGTCCTAGACCGGGAGCGACCACCGGCCAACCGGGATCCGCAGCATCGTCCTGCTTGGTGGGGCCATTGCCCTCCAGCTTCCATGAAACAGGGTTACGCTCCCAAACAACCGGCGCGACGAATGTCTCCCTGCCCAGATAGCTGAATAACTCCCCTTGCTCAGCCCCGGGCGTTTCACGCACACCAAGGCAAGCGAGCAACCAGCCAGCCTGAGGATGGCACAGCAGATCGGCATGGCCCACACACTGAATCAGTTCGTCATTGCCCAGATGACGATGCGTAAGTATCGGATTCTTCTTGCACGCTTCGAACAGGCGATCATATTGCCCCACGACGCTGTGTTCGGTTTCGCGCGCCGGCTCGATCCATGTATCGCGAGCGGCAAGCTCACGCTCGAACCCATGAAGCGCCGCCGCAAATCCACGGGGCGCATAGGTGCGCATCATCATCTCGCTATGCTCGAAACTCGTGCCACCTTCGGCGGTCATCAGATACAGCCATTCACCCAAACGATACAGATGCGGCCCTTCAGCCCATACCGCGTTGACGCCATATCCACGCCAGATCACGGTTTTATGGCCTTGCAGCATCCATGTGTCTGGGTCGATGGGTTGCGTCCAAACCTCGGTTTGCCCCTCCCACTGCGGCTTGACCGCCGGACGGGTCTGTGTCCACCAGACCGTGCCATCACTGTCTTCGAAGATATCCGGGTCGATGCCTTCCGCACCCGCAACCCAATACGGGCCATGCCATGGGCCCTCCAACGCATCCGACGTAATCACGAAATTGCCTTGCGCGGCACGGCACTGTTCGATGTCTTCCGGCGCACATCCGGCGGCAAGCGCCTTCGGCTCGTTCACACGCGCCACAGTGCAAACAATCGCATATCGCTTGCCGATGCGCCGAATGGTCGGCGCGTACAGGCCACCGGAATCCTCGACCCCGTCGATCAGCAGCCGATGGGCCATCGCAGCATCCACCGCATCGCCAACATGTTCCCAAGACACCAGGTCCCGCGTCACATGAATAGGCAGCCCCGGCGTCAGCTCGAATGACGAGTTGACCAGCACGATTTCACCACGCATGTCATCCCATATCCATGAGGGATCCGGATACATGCCCCGCAGCACCGGATTGGCTGCTATGCGCGGGCGCACGTCTGAAGACAATGATTGAAATGTTTCGTTATGCATACAGATAGAACCTTTCTCTCATATCGACGTATGCGATGCTCTGTTCTCGTTTACAGCAATTCAGGTGTTGCTTCCGGCCCAAAGAAACGAAAAGCGCTGAAGGCGGCCGAACCGCCGCATTCCTCGGTCGGCAGCAGAAACAGACCTATTCGACAGCCGATGAAGTAGTCCAGCGTGTAATACAGGGGGTGTATGCCGCCCAGACGCGTCCAGCATGGAATTGGTGATGCGGGATCCAAATACTCGAAAGCGACCTTGTCTTTCTTGTCGGTGAAGTCATAAATGGCTTTCAACACCACTGAAGAACCACGTAATTCCGCCGCATCATATTCGGTAGCGGGGCTGTCGTAATCACCATCGCCCCAGATGGACTCATCCGTACGAGGTTTGCCCTGCACACTCACTCTGAATACGCCGTCGCTGGCTTTGGTCACTGCAATGAACCGGTAATACCCCTGCACTGCCGCCAAACCTGCGAAGTCACCGGTCTTCAGCATGGAGGCGTCGACTGCAACCTCCGCCATGCACCGTGGACCGACTGTACGCTGTGTCAACGTATTCCAGGCATGGCTGAAACTCTGAGTCACTGTGCCGCCGCGCAATAGCAATGAGCCAGGTTGATCAGTAACCGACCAAGCGTCACGATGAGGATTGTGGTTGAACTGCCAGAACGGCTTCAGCATACCGGACGAGACTTCACCATCCGCATTGGAGTCATAGAGGAAATCATCATCGCCGTTCAGCGGCTCATAGCATCGTTCCGCATCATTGGTTGGCGTATGTATTTCAAACGGAACTTTTCCGTTGATGCCAAGTACTGGAAAACCATCCTTTCCAAACCGCATCGGCATGATCGTAGGCACTCTGCCGACCGCTCCCCGATCATGCATCATGAAGGCATACCATTGGCCGTCCGGCGTATCGACCATGCCGCCCTGAGCATCGCCCAGACCGTGGAATCCAAGATCGTCATCAAGGATCTCCCGTGATACAAACCGCCCGTCCAAAGCATCAGACATCAGACACACTTCGGTTTTGCGGTGCCCCCGTCTGTAATGGCAGGTCCATACGTAGTAACGGCCTCCATGCTTGTAGATGTGGCTCCCTTCATAACCAAGATCGGATTCGGGATCGTCCTGTGCGATGACCCGATTGAGCCCTCCTGGCTTTGGCCGGCTCAGATCCGGCTCCAATTCCGTCAGATGCAGCTGCATATTGCCGTAGACGATATATACGCGGCCATCGTCGTCGTACAACACGCTGTTGTCATGGTAGAAGCCTTCAATCACGCGCTTCGACCATGGGCCTGCCGGATCGGCGGCTTCCAGCACATATGTCTTCTGCGTATCGTTGGCGGTGAACACAATGGAGAACGTCCCATCGTGATAACGCAACGAAGGCGCCCACATTCCGCAGCCGTACGCGTTACGCCCAGGCTCCTCCAGTCGTTCGGCAGCGGTGCTTTCAAGTTCGTCATAGGCATGCGCCACAAATTCCCAATGAATCAGATCAAAGGACCGAAGAATGTCGCACCCAGGCATAAGGAACATCGTGGTGGACGCCATGTAGTAGACGTCATTGACCCGAATAATGTCAGGATCCGGGAAATCACTGTATATGACCGGATTACGGCCGGCAATACCAGTCGCCGCGATGGTCCCTTTGGCGCCGCTCATATCCGCTCCCCGACACCATTCGAACCGATAGACGCCACTCAACGCCAGAACGGCAAAGGCATAGAGGAAATTGTCATAGTAACGACGATGTCCCACACGCATAGGCGTGTTCCACAACATATGAACCCAGACCCGCGCATTGGCCACAGCATCCGGTTCCGCCGAATGCATCGCCGCCAAAGACCCCTGGGCCGTAGCGGCAAGGAACCCGACCGGGTGCAGCACCCGCTCATCAATCGGAGTGCCATCCACCGCATATGCGCACGTACGATCGTGAGTCAGGAAGAAACGCTGCAATGCGGCAACACGATCGCACAGTATCGGATCGGTGACGCCATTCCAGCTTGCATCCAGACCGATATTGGCTGCGGTCCGGTAGGCATCCGAAAAGAACCAATCATGCCGCCCGAATCGTGCTTCGGTATGCGGCGTGCCATCATAGAGCGCATATTCAGGATTCATGCCGGTCCGGGCGTCACACGCCGCCTCCAGATATGCGCGACTTGCGGAAGCCGCCTCATGCCAGAATTCACGATCCTGTTCATCTGCATGCGCAGCGAATACTTCATAGAAATGTGGCAGATGATATGACGGATCACTCCATTCGGTTTCGGGAATGAACTTGATGAGCTTGTTGCCGGCATTCCACATCGGTTCGCCGGATTCGTCACGCCCTTTGTGCACGCAATAGTGCAATAGCTCACGAGCGCAGGCGGCGTAATCATAGATGCCATCACGGCTACCCCAACGGCGGTCGGCAAGGAACAGATCCATTGCGAAGTATTCCTCGCCATCCGGCGCCGGACCGTCCGCACGCTCGGAACCATCCGGCCGCACCGACCAGGAGAAGTAATGGGCGTGATGTCCGTCGGCCATGTACATGTACTTCATGACCCAGCCCCATAAACGGTCGAACACATCCTGTCGGTCGTATTGCACAGCGAGCATCATCGCATAGCTCATGCCTTCGGTGCGTACATCATTGTTGCCGGTGTCCATCACATAACCGAGGCCATCATCTGTCTGCCAATAGAATTTGTTCGGCCCCTCGAAAATCTCATGCCAGACCTGCGCCACACGCGCGTCGATCTGGCTGCGAGAGTATCCGCATGTGGCGAACAGCGACTGCACCGCACCGTTGGTAGTCATCACGATCTCCTTACCGTAACTTCCTTGTTGTTCTTATTGTTCCTCACAGGATTGCCGCGGCCACCCTGCGGCAAGGTCGCGCAAACGCAATCGGAACGGTGCCACCAAGACGCCATATTCATTGCAGAGCAACCCGTCATCCGGATTGTTGCGCCACGCATAGCGCAATTCATCAGGCGTGCGACTCGGCATCGACAAGGTTACTTGACTGCCTTCTATTGTTGCGTTTGCCGACACAGTACCGCCATCGGACCAGACAAAGGTGAATTCTCCGGGTTCGTGTCCGTCAATGGTGGATATGCGGCTGGGTGCCGATTCCGCAGCAGTAGCAGCAGCGACCCTGTTCGAGGCAATCGGACAATCCCCGAAAGTAAGCACCATGGACCCATCTGATGCCTTGGCTTCGGCCAGTCGAGGCTGCCTGACCGACAACGGTTCGCCGTACACCAGTTGCCGAGCCGCTTGGAAGAGACGCTCTGCAATCGGTTTTTTGTGCGCCGGATGCAGGTCATTCCAATCGCCGGCATCAAGAGTGACGACAGTGGCCGCGTCAGGCACCATTTGGGAAACCTCCCACTGCGCCTCGCGCACTACCGGCCAGCCACCATCCTCTCCAACACAGTCGATGGCAAAGTTCGGTAGCTGGACGATCAGGAACGGCAAACGCTCCTGATTCCACCCGACCCGCCACATCCCAATCATGGAGGCGAGCATATCCCGATAGAGATCCGCCCAATCACCGGTGTTCGACTCGCCTTGGTACCACAGCACCGCACGGATACGGTACGGCAGGCATGGGGCAAGCATGGCATTGTACAATCCGACCGGCTTCCATCGGACAAAATCCTCCCACGGACAATCCTGATCCGCCTCGTGAAGCACGGCATAGCGCCATCTGCCGCCAAGATCATGCACATCATCGCCAATGGCCATGGTCATGGCCTTTCCGGGCGTCACACGGCCGGCATCATGCTCGCATACAAGTCTGATGAGCAGTTCATTGCGGCCTTCTCGCAGTACGCCGGCTGGAATGCTGTAATCGCGGGGCTCATACTGGTTCGTCCGCCCGCCCAGCAGCTGGCCGTTCAGCCACGTGTGTTCGGCGTCGGACATGGTGCCCAGTTGCAACGACGCCGGCTGTCCATCCGCAGAGGCCGGAAGATATATGGTTTTTCGCAATTCGAGTTCACCACGGAAGCCCGCTAGGCCTTGATCCGAGAAGAAGTTCGGCAATGACATCGAACGCCACTGCAGGAGCTTCGGATCCGTATCAACGCTCGTGTCATGCTGCCAATCCCATTGACCCAACGGCAGCCAGCTTCCTGTCTGGGGCGCCTGGTCATATCCAAGCTGCCGATACCAATGGTCCCGAGCCGCTATGCTCTTGCGGCTGCGCGCTTCGGCAACGCCTTTCCCCATATATGGCTGCAGCGTCTGCAGTATTTCCGGGAAATCCTGCAACGACTCTGCGCTCATCCACGATTCAATGGGAGACCCTCCCAAGGAGACGTTCAATAGTCCCACCGGAACACCGAGATGCTCTCGTAGCATGCGGCCGAAGAAATAACCGATCGCACTGAAGCCAGGCAGACCTTGTTCATCGCATACCGACCAAGCCGCCTGCTCATGATCTTGCCGAGGCCCCTCGAAATCGTACCGGGGAGCGACCTTGTATTGCCGTAGCAGAGCATCAGGTTCACGTTTGAATTCGCCGGGATATTCCGCTTTCACCCATGCCATGGGAAGTTCCATGTTGGACTGACCGGCGCACAGGTAGACCTCACCCACATAGACTTCACGGTCCATGCGCTCGGAATCCTCAGCCTGCACGGAGAGCGTATATGGGCCGCCGCTAGTCAACGGGTCCAATTCCACGGACCAGGAGCCATGTCGGTCTGCCGTCCCGGCAACGGTTTGACCTTGCAATCCAACCGATACGCGGCATCCGGGCTCCGCCCACCCCCATATGGCGACCGGCATGGACGATTGCAGTACGCAACCGTCATCCAACAGCTTTGGCAATCGCAGCATATGTCTTTCCTTCCGTACGAAGAGACCGGCGAGCGGCGTGTTTGTGCGTCATGCAATCCGTCGGCTGCGGCCATCTGCCGCACAGTGTGCGCGAGCAGACGGCCGCAGTCAATCGAATCAATTCCGGATACTCAACTGTTTCACAGCGAATGCCTACGCAAGGCAGTCAGCGCACCGGCAACGGCGAGCAGCGCAATCGCACCCGCCAGCAATGGCAGCACACTGGAACCGGTGTCGGCGATGGACGCGCCATCCTGCTTGGCGGCGGTGTTGGAATGTTTGTTGTCCGCATCGCCGGCATTGTTATCGCCGGCATCTTCCTTGCCGTCATCAGGGTTGACTGGCTGCGTCTGCTTCTCGGTGACAAGACGGGCGACACCCCAATCTTCGGCGGTCTTGTAGCCGTCGCTCTTGAGATTGGCCCAGTTGAGAGTGCCCACTCGGGCGCCGTCCTTGGCATCGTTGATCTGGAAATCAAGACCCTGGAAGGTTCCCGCATGGTCGCCTTCGCCCAGGTCAATGGCCATTTCGACCGAATAGCCACCATCCACGATCTTCGCACCATAAGCGACCCTTGCGGCTTGCACATCCGTTGCGGCGCCGGAGCCGAAGGAGAGTTCCTTGCCGTCCGCGGAGACACGAATCTGCTGGATGTCATCGGTGTATGCCGTGCCCTTGGTATTGCCACGGTCGATGAACACTTCGACGGAGTCCTTCTCCCACGGGTTGCTGTTGGTCAGGCTCACATTCGGATCCTTGACCTGCACCAGCGCATAGAGCTTGTTGCCTTTCCACAGTGTTTTGGCAGTGGCCTGGGCTTCTACCTGACCGACACCTGAGGTGACCGCGTCCAGCGATACCTCATTCGCCTGCTGCCACACGGCATCCGTACCATCACCGTCAACAACCGGCGCTTGCGCATCCGCCGGCACCGCATTGGTCTCGGTGTAGTACAGCTGCTGAATCAGCGACATGGTGCCCTTGACGTTACCTGCATTCCACCCATTGGTCTCATTGGTGGCGGCATCAGTGGCTTGCACATTGGCGTCGATGGTCGTGTTTTCGGCAGTGGCCGCAGGTACGGTCACCACGGTCTGATATCCAGTGCCGTCAGCACGCTCGACGACAGCAGCAGTGGCACCGTTGTCGGCCTTGCTGGTAAGACGGTCGACCACATATCGCGCATCGCCGACCGTAATGGTCACGGCATCGCCTTCGGATCTGGTCGCGTCGTTGATATCCGCATAAGTGGTCAAAGTGCCGTCATTCCAGTACGACAGGAACTTGCCGGTCACCGCGCCCTCGCTCTTGGAGAACGGTACCGAAGGAAGCTTCGACCAGATGGAGGCCGATCCTGCCGTGGTGCCATCGGAAGGCAGCGCCGCATCCACAGTGGCTTCGGCGGATTTGAACACATTCATCGTCTTGATGGTCTCAGGCAGATTGTCCTTGTCGCCAATGAAACCGGTGTAGGCCGGCTTGGCCCGATACTCGTCGTTGAACAGCAACGGCGCGCCTTCGGAGTTTCGCCATGACCTGCCATCATTGACGCCCCACACGCTCACCGAGAAGAACTGGTGATGCTTCTCCTGTTGCTCTTTGATGATCTGGTTCATCTTGTAGTAGAACTGGCCTTGCTCAACCAGTTTGGCCTGTGTGACGGGAGTGCCGGTGGCAACATCCAGCTCGGTGATGGCCTGCTTCTTGCCGAAAGCGCTCATGGTCTCAAAAGCGTTCTCCACATTGGCCGTGCTGGTGGTCAATTGGATGTGCATCTGATGACCGATGCCGTCGAAAGGCACGTTGCGCTCGACCAGTCGTTTGATCAATGACTGATAACGTCCCAGCTTGCCGGCGCTGTCGGTGTTGTAGTCGTTGATGAACAGCGTCACCGGATGGGTTACGCCAGGTTCGGCGTATTCGCCGTTCAGGTACTGGTTGGCGTATTCGAATGATTTGTCGATGTAATCCTCGCCGGTGATTTGGTACCACAGCGAGTTACGCATGCCGTTGGTTTCCGGACTATCACCGTCATTGATGGTCTCGTTCACCACGTCGAATGCCTTGATCGGATTCGTGTCACTGCCGAATTTGCCGAACTCGTCAGTGATGGCCTTCGCGACATTTTCGATGTGCACACGCTCACGCTCCAGCATCTGGTCCTTGCTGGCCAACGCGCAGCCTTCGATAACGCCCGCAGTCGGATTCTGATCCTCGCAGTTCTCGTCAGCCTGGAAGAACCAATCCGGTGTCTGACTGTGCCAAGCCAACACGTGACCATATACCGCCAGACCGTTGTCCGCAGCGAAATGAAGCAGCGTCTTCGCGTTTTCGGGCATGCTGAACTCGTGAGCATCGTTGTACCAGTATTCAGGCTTCATATCGTTTTCCGCCGTAATCTGGTTGAAGTTCTTCAGCACGACCTGTTTGGCCGCATCATTGCCGACCTCACGGGTATCGATGGCCACGCCGGCATTCATACCGAGCGCGCCATAGGCGTCCTTGATCGAACTTGGAGTCTCGAACACCGCCGTCGGCTCTTGTGCATAGACGCTGGGAGCAAGTGCGCCACCCATCAGCAACAACGCCGTGGATGCGGCGATCGCAATGCGGGACCATCGTCGCATCCCACCATTCCGATACTCTTGACTGTGCTCCATGCTTGTCTCCTTTCATTTTGGCAACATGGATGCGTTGTTCCGGCTCCATCGGAACAACGCTTGGAGTCATGCCCCACGCACGGCTCCAAGCTTGCGGATTCCATAGGAATCCTTTTATTCGGCTTCGGTCTCCCGGTAATCGAAGTAATCGAATACGGCCTCCTTGCCATAGCCGGCGAGATCCACTGCGGCAAGGCCCACAAAGGCACCGGTGAAGAAGCCTCCATAATGGCTGGCCACATAATCATCGGAAAGCACTGCGGCATCCAGCGTGACCGGAATCTCATGCCAGGATTCTCCGTCGAACGAGTACTCGTAGGTGTAGGTCTTGGTGCGCACCTTGGTACGAAGCCATATGGATTCGACGTCATCCGGTATTGCGATGGCCTTGTCTTTGAGGAATGAGGTATACCCGTCGAAATCGTTCTGGGCGACTTCAATTACCCGCTTGCCGCAGTCCTCGCACCAAGTGACGAATGCCCACGACCAGCAGATATGGTTGTAGAAGTTCACGAGTCCGGCCATTTGCATGTAGTTGTCCGGGGTGAAGGTCACCTTGGTTTCGGCATCAAAGTCGAAGGCCTGCCAACGGCGGCCGATCAGCGAAAGCTCGAACAGGTTGGACAGCGACCCCTGCCCGCGTAAGGTCAGCGCACCGCCGCCCACACGTCCCATGGCGTCAGTAAACGGCACACGCAGAGTGTTCCAATTAGGATCGAGAACATCCGACTCGAACTCATCATGCTGGGAATGGTCTATAGGGGCATCAGTGACGATGGCATCATGCGGCGCTTCGACAAACCGTTTACCGGCATGTCCACCGACCACATATGGCCAACCGTCTTCATCCCATTCGACTTTCTGGATTGAGGTTTCCCGTCCGAGCGTGCACCATCCGCGCACTCCGTGGGACGATTCCGTATCATGTCTCCAAGGACGCCCGCACAGGGAGGCGTAATACCATTCGCCACCGGTGGTCTCCACCAATGCGCCATGTCCTTGCTTCTGCAGGTAAGTGTCAGGCGTATCGAAATTGGAGATGAACGGGTTATGCGGGTCGCCCTCGAAGGACTCGGCATCCAGCGTACGGGAGCGGGCCACGGATTCCTGATGCTCATACTGGGTGCCGCCCTCGGCGCAGAACAGGTAATACCAACCGTTGATCTTGTACAGATGCGGCCCTTCGACAAGTTTCACTGCCGTGCCCTGCCAGATGGTACGAGCCGTCTCCGGTTTCAGACGCATGGTAGCAGTGTCGAATTCGGTCAGCGTGATGCCATCGAACGCATGATGGTATTCGCGGAAATCCCAGGTCTGCTGAACCAGATACTTGCGGCCATCGTCGTCATGGAAGAGGCTGGCGTCGAAGCCCACCCCGTTGATGCGGATCGGTTCGCTCCATGGGCCGTGGATGTCTTCGGCGGTGACCAGATAATTCGCACAATCCTTGAACGCCCCGTTGACGATTTTCACGTTCGAGTAGACCAGCCAGAACCTTCCGTCCGCATATGACAAGTCCGGGGCCCAGACACCTCCACCGGATGGGTTGCCTTTCATGTCCAATTGGGAGACGCGGTTTAGGGGGCTGGGCAGCAGATTCCAATGGACCATGTCCTTGGACTCATGCAGCCTCACGCCCGGCCACCAGTCGAATGTGGAGTTGGCGATGTAATAGGTGTCGCCTACACGGATCATCGAGGGGTCGGCATTGAATCCGGGAAGCACCGGGTTGGAGATTTTCATGTTCTTCTCCTCATTGAAAAGAATCGGCCGTGCCGCGGGAAGGTTCCGAGAAAGGAGGAGGCGCAAAGGAATCACCCCGAAAACAGCTCGGAAGCCGTCCTTCCCGCAGCACAGGTATGGAATGTGATGATTGATGGGCGAAGTGTGATTGCCGGTCACACGATTCAGCCCTTGACCGCTCCGGTCAGACCGCCCACGATCTTCTTCTGGAAGATGGTGAAGCAGATCAAGGCGGGCAGCATGGCAAGCGAGGTGAAGGCCAGCACTCGGGCGGTGTCTACGGAGTGTTCCGAGCTGAACATCTGCACACCGAGCGGCAAAGTGTATTTGCTGTCGCTACTGAGCACGAAGAGCGGGAGCATGTACGAATTCCAGCTGCCGACGAATGTCAGAATGCCTGTGGTCGCCACACCGGGCATGGACAGCGGAATGACCATGCGGGCGAAGAATCCGAGACGCGAGCAGCCATCCAGAAGCGCCGCCTCCTCGAGCTCCATCGGAATGGATTGGAGGAATGGCACCAGAATGATGATGGTCTGCGGCAGACCAAAGGCGATCTGCGGCAGAATGATGCCTGCAAGCGAGTTTGACAGTCCTAGGTTGCGAATCATCAGATACAGCGGAGTGATACCGACCGTCATCGGGAACATCAGGCCTGCGGAGAACAGCGCATACATCAGCGGCGCGTAGCGGAAACGGTATCGGGCGATGACGAAGCTCACCATGATGCCGAGCACTACCACACCTATCATCGTCGAGATGCCGACGATCAGAGAGTTGACCAATTCACCCCAGAAGATGTCGCTGGTGATCACCTCGACGTAGTTGTCGATCACCCAAGGATTCGGCAGTCCGGCAGGATCGTTCGTGATCTGGGAATTGGTGCGGAAACCGCCGAAGATGATATACAGCACCGGAGTGACGCAGATGGCGACCAGAACCAGCGAGAAGAAATACACGGCAGGGTTGCCCCAAGGTGTCTTGGATGAAAGCCGGTATCCGTTCTTGGCGGTGTATTTTGTTGACGTGGAGATTGCAGCTGACATTTCACTTACCTCGTTCACTGTGCGGCCTCAGCAAGACGCTGGGCTTCCTTGGCGCGCTTCGCCGCGCGCTTCTTCGCTTGCTTCTGCTCGGTCAGTGCACCGTCCAGATCACGGCTCAACACGAAGCGCTGATATGTCAAAGCCACAATCAGGGAGATGATGAAGATGATGAGGGCGACTGCGGAACCATAGCCGTAGTTGCCGGCCCCTCGGCCTTCACGCACCATGTAGGTGGCCATGGTGGACACTCCTGCCGTGGTGGATACGTACTGACCCCAGATGATGTAGACCAAATCGAACAGCTGCAGGGAGCCGATCATCGACAAGAACACCCAGATGCGCAGGGTCGGTGCCAGCAGCGGCAGCGTGATGCTCTTCTGCATCTGCCAGAAACCGGCGCCATCCACCCTGGCGGCCTCATACAGCTCCTCGGGGATGGACTGCATGCCGGCGAGCATGAGGATGACGGCAAAACCGATGTATTTCCAGCTGATCAGCAACAGCAGCGTCCAGATTGCGATTTTCGGATCGGCCAGCCAGTCCGGCCCTTCGATGCCGATTTTGCCGAGCAGCTGGTTGACTGCTCCGGTCTTCTGCAGCAGCAGGCTCCAACCAGTGCCGACGATGACTTCGGACACCACATAGGGTACGAAGATGAGGGTGCGGATCAATGCGCGGCCTTTGAATTTCTGGTTGAGCAGCAATGCGAACAGAATCGCCAGCGGCGCTTGGATGACTAAGGAGCCGACGACGATTTCGAAGGTGTGCAGGATGGCCGCTTGGAAGTTGGGATCGCTCAGAGCGGTGACGTAGTTCTGCAACCCGACGAACTTTCCGTTCTTCGAGGGGGTGCCGAAGCCCTTCCACTTATAGAATCCGTAGTACGCGCCCAAAATGATGGGAAGAATCACAAAGGCACAGAACAGGATGATGGCCGGTGCGGAAAGAATGAAGATCTCGATGTTGCGGCGTACCTTGCCGTCGGTGACGCGCTTGCTCCGATGTTTCACGGATACGTTGGTGTTGCTTGTACTCGTCATGCTCTTACTCCACAGATGTTGTTAGCGATTCATCGAATGGCGGCTGCGGAAACGGTGTGACAACCGCATCCGCAGCCAGCCTTGCGATGGTGATCAGCCCTTGGCCGCAGCGTCCTGCATAGCCTTGACGATGTCTTGCGAAGAGCCCTTGCCAGACAGCATGTTGACCACGCCAGAGTTCAAAGCGGTACCGATATTGGTGCCCAGAGCGGTGTCCATCCACAGCTGCATGGAAGAGGACTGGTTGAGGAACTCGAGCACCGCCTTGAGGGATTCATCAGTCACGGCTCCGCGGGCTGCGGTCGAGGCGGGGATGGTGGAGAACGCGGTCGCGTACTTCTCCTGATTGTCCTTTTCGGCCATGAAGTTCACGAAGTCGACGGCGATGTCGGGAGCTTCGGGGTTCACCTGGAAGTAGGTGACGCCACCCATCAGAGCACCGTCTTCGCCCTTGCCGCCGTCAACGGAGGGGAAAGCGAAGAAGCCGAGATCGGCCATCGGCTGCTGGTCAGGGGTGAGATCCTTCAGCACGCCCGGCTCCCATGCGCCCATCAGTTCCATAGCGGCCTTGTGGTTTGCCAGCAAGCCGGCGGAGGAGTTGGCGCCCTGCTGGGCCGTGGTGGTCATGTATCCTTCGTTGAAGACATCCATGTCCGCCAATTCCTTCAGATCGTCACCGGCCCGAGTCCAGCACTTGTCGGAGAAGTCCTGCTTTTCTGTGCCCTTGGAGTATACGGACGGCGAGCATTCGCGCAATGCCAGCCAGTAATACCAGTGCGCCGCCGGCCATGCGTCCTTGCCGCCCAGTGCAATCGGCGTGATGCCCGCATCCTTGAGCTTCTGCGCGTCGTCCTTGAGCTCGGAGAAGGTGGTGGGAGCCTCTGTGATTCCCGCCTGCGTGAACAGGTCCTTCGAATACCAGATGCCGCCCGGCTCAACGGAGACCGGAACGCCATAGACCTTGCCGTCAAAAGTGGCTGCGGAAAGGGTGGTCTTCATATCGGTCTTGACGGTATCGGAGATCTTGTCCGTCAAATCCAAGGACTGGCCTGCGTCAATCATCTCCTGGGTCTTCGCGCCGCCAAGAGACATGTACACATCAGGGCCGGATGCAGGATCCTGCATGGCGGTCTGGAGCTTGCCAGCGAAGTCTTCGTTCTGGATGGCCTGGATCTCGATCTTCACGCCCGGGTTCTTCTTTTCGAACGCAGCGGCAAGATCGGCCCAATACTGCTTGCCGTCACCGGACGAGGCATTGTGCCAGAACGTGATGGTCTTATCGTCATTGGCATTGCTTGAAGTGCCGCAGCCAGCCATGCCGATCAGCGTCGCAACGGCCAACGTAGCAGCTGCAATGGTCTTGAACTTCATTGTCGTCTCCTTTGTATGTTCACGCCATTAGACATGTACATTATCGAAAGTTTCGAAGTGTTTTCAGCAGCGGATTTATTGAGCAATGCAAGTAATTACGCGGATTACGCAATAACCAACAGGCCTCGTTCACCATCTGTGCCGTTGACACCTTCTTCAACTCTGTCGAAAACCAACTTTGTATTTTCGATATCTCTATCATAAAACCGACTTAGTTTAATGAGCAAACTAGAGCGGTACGTGTTTACAATCAGAAAAATGGCTTAATATCAACCTTTTTGAAGTATCGAACTACTCAAATACCGAAAATTGACTTTCCGAAAGTTTCGAATATACTATTGCGTAGTACAACGATAAGGGTGATTACCAATGAGCGCTACACCGCAGAAACCAACAGCCGAAAACAAAGTCAAACTTTCGGACATCGCCAAACAGACCGGATATTCCCTGGCCACGGTCTCCAAAGCGCTTAACGGCAAGGCGGACATCTCGGACACCGCACGCAGGACCATCGACAAAGCGCTCAAAGACAGCGGATATGTCCGCAGAATCTCCCCCGAGCGCAAGCAACAGACCATCGAGGTGGTATTCAGGGATTTTGAGACCATCTGGGCCTTGGAGGTGCTCAGAGGCATCATCCGGGAGACCAAGCAGCATGGCATCAACGTAATGGTGGCCGAAAGCGGCGACCGTCAGCATCCCGATTCAGCATGGGTGGAGGGGCTCATCGAGCGTCATCCGATTGGCGCCATCCTCGTGTTTTCCAACCTTACCGAAAAGGAACGCGATCTCTTCAAATCACACAACATCCCATTCGTCGTTTTCGATCCGTCCGGCAGCCCGACATTGGATGACCTCTCCGTGCAGGCGGACAACTGGACAGGAAGCGTCATCGCCACACGTCATCTGCTGGAGCTAGGCCATAAAAGAATCGGCATCATCACCGGACCGGACGAGATGCTATGCTCTCGCGCCAGGTTGGACGGCTATTCCGCGGTGTTGGCCGAACGCGGCATCCCCACATCCCCTGAACTCATCGCAGAGGGGGATTTCACCACGCCCGGCGGCTACGAAGGGGCAATGGCGCTGCTCGAAGACGAACACAACCGCCCCACCGCCATCTTCGCCGGTAGCGATCTGCAGGCCATGGGAGTGTATGAAGCGGCAAGGCAGCTGAAAATCCGCATACCCGAAGACTTGTCCGTCATCGGCTTCGACGACATCCAGACCTCCGCTTATATGGGCCCGGCACTTACCACAGTCCGCCAACCGCTGCAAGACATGGCGTCCACCGCAACCCGGATGATCATCGACACCACTGAAGGCCGCACAATTCAGAAACGTGTGATTCTTTCCACCTCGCTTGTGGTTCGCGACAGCACGCGGCGTCTAACCCACGCCAAGGCATAGCTCCCTGATCATTCGGGCGTACAACGAGAGCCGCTGCCGACAACAGTGTCGGCAGCGGCTCTCGCGGAGGAAGGAAGAAGAAAGGAAGAAATCAGAGAAGATCTTGAGCGGTCATGAATCCACCAGACAGACCCACGACCTATTACCGTTGGTATGTGCGCGGCTCAACGATTGCGACGCGCACATATAAACGATTTTGCTGTCATTATCCTTTGTATGTGCGCACCGCCTTCGTGATGGTGCGCACATACAAAGGAATTCAATTCATAGACGAGTCAGTCGCAGCTCACTCGACTTCGGACAGGGCGTCGATGATGTAGTTGTTGATCGTCGCCTTGACGGACTCGAGGTGATCGGACTTGGTGGCGGCGATGAGCTCGGACTGCGGCTTGTCAAGGCTGTAGGCCTCGAGGTCGGCCAGGGTGACGTTGCCCTCGTCGATGTCCTTGCCGATGCCGGAATCGTAGGAGCTGTAACGCTCGGCCATGAGATCCTGGATGAAGTGATCCTGGTTCATTTTGTCGGCGACCAGCAGGCCTGCGGCGTAGGAATCCATGCCGGCCACGTGGGAGCGGAACAGATCCTCGGCGTAGAAGGAGGTACGACGCGGCTTGGCGTCGAAGTTCAGGCCACCGCGCGGGCCGATGGAGCCGGCCTGCAGGACCTCCCACATCACGGCCACGGTCTCGTAGAGGTCGGTCGGGAACTCATCCATATCCCAGCCGATGAGCTTGTCGCCCTGGTTGGCGTCGAGGGAGCCGAGGAAGCCGGATTCGCGGGCCACGCGGATCTCGTGCTGGTAGGTGTGGCCGGCCAGGTTGGCGTGGTTGCCTTCGAGGTTCAGCTTGAACACGTCGGTCAGGTCGTAGGTGCGCAGGAAGTTGATGGCGGTGGCTGCATCGAAGTCGTACTGGTGCAGCGTCGGCTCCTTCGGCTTCGGCTCGATGAGGAACTGGGCGTCGAAGCCGATCTCCTTGGCGTAGTCGGCGCACATGTGGAAGAACTTGGCGATGTGGTCGGTCTCGCGCTTCATCTCGGTGTTCCACAGGTTCTCATAGCCTTCGCGGCCGCCCCAGAACACGTAGTTCTCGGCACCCAGGCGCTTGCCGATCTCGAGGCTCTTCTTGAGCTGGCCGCCGGCATAGGCGTAGATGTCGGCGAACGGGGAGGTGGCGGCGCCGGACACGAAGCGCGGGTTGGTGAACAGGGAGGAGGTGTTCCACAACAGCTTGACGCCGGTGGCCTTCATGTTCTCCTCGATCTTGTCGACGACCTTGTCGAGGTTGGCGTCGGTCTCGCGCAGGGTGTCGCCTTCAGGGGCGATGTCGCGATCGTGGAAGCAGAAGTACTCGACGCCGAGCTTCTGGAACAGTTCGAAAGCGTAATCGACCTTGGCCAGAGCCTGATCCATCGGATCGGTGTACTTGTAGTACGGACGGTGTGCGGTGCCGGTGCCGAACGGGTCGACGAGCTCCTGGTTGAAGGTGTGCCACCAGGCGACGCCGAAGCGCAGCCAGTCCTTCATCTTCTTGCCGGCGACGACCTTATCGGCGTCGTAGTAGTGGAAGGCGAGGCCCTCCTTCGGTCCCTTGGCGCGGCCGACGTACTCGATCTTATCGATATCCCACAGACCCATTTCGTGAGCTCCTTTGCATGTGCAGTAGTGGTTACTACGAATGACAAGTACATAATAAAACCACTGAACTATATTTGTCAAACGACTGAATTAATAACCGATCTTGCGGCGTGTTGCCTGCGAGCACAACGGTTTTCAGAGCATCCGGAGATTATTCGACCCGACAAATCACTGAAGGTCAGCATCACAGGCATCATCGCCGCAAGCCCCTTCACACCGAATCTGACGGCCGCCTCGAACAATCCAGCGCCGGCCACCATCGCCAGCGACCATAGCCCACGACCGCCGTCATACCAACAAAAACGGCGGATCACCCCTTCGCGATCCGCCGAAACCGTGTACGTTCTCTGTAAGCCTTCCCGTATGCCTTGCACCCCCTTCCTGTGCGCTTGCCGGCCAACACTATCCCCGACCGTCACCTCGAACCACTCAGGTTCACACGCACACCCGATTCAGGAAACGGTCGAGCACACTGGTGTTGCGCAACGACACCGTATCCTCCCAACCAAGCCCGGTGTCTTTGGCGCGCCCGTAGAAGAACCGCAGCAACCCTGCCACATCAGGCGTATACCCCGCATTGCGGAATTCCTTGGCTATATCCGCTTTCGCATCGGGCGCATCCGGTCTGCGGGCCTCATACAGCGGTATCGCGCATGAACGCCATATGCCGCGGGCGTGGGCGATGCGGTTGACGATCAGCCCACCATGAGCCCCGTCATATTGCGCGGCCGCCATTGGATCGAACACGGAGTAGAACTCGCCATGGATGAGGTCCTCCACCATCAGCCGCCCTTGGACGGCGTTGGCGTCCCTAATCCAGAACATGGAGGCGAAATTGCTCTCATCCACTTCCCGCAAATCACCGAGAGCCGCATCCCCCACTCCCCCGTCGTGATCATGCAGATATTCCGCTGCGGCCAGGAACGGCGAGATACCGCGCAAGGCATCGTATTCCAATTCGACACGCGGCCCCTCGGGCCCGATGCCGGCGATCTCCACGCCCGTAATCCGGCAGTCGAATGAGAACCAGTCGAGGAACGACCATTCCACGAGCTGGAGGACGTATTGCGAATGGGGTTTGAACGGATTGAGGTTCACCTTGCGGTAGAACTCACGGCGGGCGTCGTCATAGACGGTGCGGCTGAAGCGCTTGAACATCTCCACCACGTCTCTGGTATCAAGCATTGCCGGCGAGCCCGGATCGCCGATCGCGGCAGTTGTAACGGACATCATTGTCCCCTTCCGATAAGTGTGGACGGCGGGCTTCCTTGCCCGCCGTGAGGCACACTGTACGGCGCACGCGCAACCGTCTGCAAGGCCTTCGCCGCCGATGGTGGATATGTGGAAAACCAATGATTCCAAGCGGCACGGAATGTGCATAACCTCACCTGGAATCAGTGGATAACCCCGTTTTCCCCCGGATTGCCCACCGGCCAGCCGCCTGTTATCCACTGACCATGAGTTATCCACACCACTTCTGGCGTGTCGCCCACCATCGGCTGCTGATCCTAACCAGCAACCGACCGGTGCATATGCGCGTCAGCGGTCAGATGATGATGCCGTTGCAGTGGTCGACTTCGTGTTGGATGATCTGCGCGGTCCAACCATTGAACGTGGCATGGCGTGCGCGGAAGCGGCGATCCTCGTAGTCGACTTCGATGCGGCGATAGCGCAGAGTGCGGCGTTCACCGGTCAAGGATAGGCATCCTTCTTGAGTATCGAAGGCACCGTCCGATGAGGTGATGACGGGATTGAGCATCACCGTGATACGACCGCCGAGGTCTTCGTCCACGAAGGCGATGATGCGTTTGCCCACACCGATCATGTTGGCGGCCATGCCCACGCACCGTGACCGATTGGCTTCCAACGTGTCCACGAGGTCTTCAATCACCTGCTCGTCACCAGGCACGGCTTGTTCGGATGGCGTACGCAGAAACGAGCGCGAAGTCATAATAGGGCGTTGCATTATCGGCTCCTGCTTCTTCTATGAGAGATTGTCGTTTTCATCATAAAGCCAATCAATATGCACCGGGCGAACTACTTCACCTCCACGAGTGCAGGTGTGCGGCGCGTGGAGAATCGGAACATCAACGCGGCGAGCACCACACCAAGCACCGCCATGCCAGTGAACACCCACATGCTGTGTGGGAATGCGATCAGGTACGATTCCGCGGCATTCGCCCCATGGTTCGCGGCATTAATCGAAAACTCGGAAATCAACGCACTTGCCACAGCCGTGCCGATGGCACCGGCGAGCTGCTGAATCGTGTTCATCGCGGCGGAGCCATCAGCGTTGAGACGCGCAGGCAACTGGTTCAGAGCGTGGGTCTGGTCAGGCACCAATACGAATCCGGAAAACGCCATAAAGAATGCATAGGCGATGGCCACCACCCACACATTGCCGGACAGCGTCACAAACACCACATCCATAATCGCGGTGCCGGCGAATCCGATAATGATGAACTTGGGTGGAAAGTGGCTTTTCAGCATACTGCCGACTACTGGGGCGGAGACTGCGCCGACCACCGCGCCGGGCAGCAGGGCGAGCGCCGCGATCAGACTGCCCATGCCAAAGCCGCGCTGCAGCAGAATCGGCAGCAGGAAGTTCAGGCCAAGCACGCTGCCGGAAGCCATGAGCAGAATCAACATACCCAGCGTGAACCCGGAGTAGGTGAATACGCGCACTTCAATCAGCGGGTGCTCCATCCTGAGCTGCACCCAGGCAAAAGCGGCGCTCATCGCAACACCGAACATGAGCACAACCCAGAATCGCCAATCGCCATTCCATTCGGCGAAGAAGCTGACGGCCAATATCACGCTGGCCAGGCCGACCGCCACCATAAGCAACGATGGCACGCTGATTGCAGCCTTCTCGCCGTGGCGGATCTCCGGCACGGTGCCGATGCCAAGCAGGAATGCGAGCAGCAGAAATGGCAACATAATGTAGAAAATCCAGTGCCAGTTGAGGTATTCCATGACCACGCCGCCGAATACCGGTCCGATGGCCGGCGCGGCGCAAGTGACCAAGCTGACGATGCCGAGCATCGCGCCGCGCTGTTCCAGCGGTGCCTTTTCCAGAATGATGTTGGTGATGAGCGGCAGCGAGATGCCGGTGCCGAGCGACATAACCAGTCGGGCGGCGAGCAGCATCGGGAAGTTGACGGCGAGCGCACCCAGCAATGTGCCTGCGGCGAAAATCACGATGGCCATGGTGAACAGGGTTTTGGTAGCGAATTTGCGCACCATAAACGGCGAGCTCGGAATCGAGACTGAGAGTAGCAGCAGATAACCGGTGGTAAGCCATTGCACCACCGAGGCACCGATGGAGAATTCTTCCATCAGTGTGGAGTAGGCGATGTTCAGTGACGTTTCCGACAGAATGCCCAGGAAAGTCAGAATCGCGAGCGAGACGACCGCGATGACGAGTGTGTTGGAGACTGGTTGTTTACCGCCGTTCGGCAATGCCGCCGGCTGTGACACTGCATCATTCATCATGTTCACCCTCCATAAACAGTACAGTGCGGTGACTCCCCGAGAGGAATCACCGCACTATATAATCACCGCTGTAATCCGCGCTGCGCCAAGCTGCGCAGTTGGCCGCATTGTGTTATTCGCACACTGTGTTATTCGCGCACCGTATCATTCGCACATCGACAATTGCATACCATGCGCGTATACCATGCGCGCACCGTGCGCATGCTGCAAGACCAGCGAATCGTCCGTGCAGCCAACCACGTCAGCGCAGAGCCAAGTTGGCGGCGCCGATGAGGCCGGCGTCCTGACCGGCGGTGGCCGCCACGATCTTGGCATGGCCACGGTAGGCGCTGCCCTCCAGGAAGCGCGCATAGTTGTAGCGGGCCGGCTCGAGCAGGATGTCGCCGACAGCCACCACGCCGCCGCCGATCACGAACAGGTCGGGGTCGAGCACAGCGGAGACGGCGGCCATGGTGCGGCCGAGCCATTCGCCGATCTTGCCGAACGCATACAGGCCCAGCGCATCGCCTTCCTGAGCGGCTTGGGAGACCATCGGGCCTTCCAGCTTGTTCACATCCCCGCCGCACAGCTCAAGCAGACGCTTGGCGTCCTGCGGACGACGACGGACCGCCGACTTGGCGAAGTGCTCCAGCGCACTGCCGGAAGTGTATCGCTCGGCGCAGCCGCGCAGACCACAGCCGCAGGTGTCGCCGTCCGGAACCATCGGCAGATGGCCCAGCTCGGCGGCCATGCCGAAGGAGCCGCGGTACAGCTTGCCGTCGATGACGATCGCACCGCCCAGACCGGTGCCCACGGTCAGCGCCACCATGTTGCGGCTGCCCTGTCCGGCACCGTGCACGTATTCGCCCCAGCCGGCGCAATTGGCGTCGTTCTCGACGATGACCGGGACCGCATGATCGATCAGCGCGCCGACATGCTCGGAAAGATCGTAGTTGATCCATGCAGGAATGTTCGCGGCGAACGTCAGCGTCTTGCGGTCGGCGCCCACGTTGCCGGCAGCGGAGATGCCGATGGCCTGGATGTCGGTATGACCGGAGGCGACCGCCTCTTTGTACATGGTTGCGATGTTCTGATTGATGGCATCGGCGTCCATCGGCGTCGGAATGCGCCAACGCTGGATGATGCTATCGTTTTCATCGCAGACGGCGGCGGCGATCTTGGTTCCTCCGATATCGATGGCCAGTGTAGTCATGACTCGCTCCTTGAGTACAAAATAACTGTTAAGATACCGGAATGATAACGAAAAGCACTGACTTAATTACCACTAGGTACATAATCTGCACCATAGGCAGCATGTTCTGTTGTGCATGCCCAGCACCTTCAGCCTTGCAAAACCAACGGTTGTTAACGCAAACGTTAGCATTCGGTTTTGCACCAGATTCATGACGCAATGGCGTGTCGCGCAGAAGGATAGTTTGCCGCTGCGCTGCCGCACCGAAGGCATCGAAGACACGGCGAACATGAAAGAACAGGAATCAGACAAAAACAAAAAAGCTTCCGAATCATTCGGAAGCTTGGTGGCGACCCCGGCCGGACTTGAACCGGTGACCTCCGCCGTGACAGGGCGGCGCTCTAACCAACTGAGCTACGGGGCCGTTGTGTTTCGCAATGAAGCACGAGTGGATATATTACAGAAGAACGCCCCGTACGCCAACTCTCGGCGTGTCGCGCCATAATCTGCCATTTGCGGCAACAATCACCACTCTGTCCAGACACACCACAACGACATGCCACAATACGTGCCTCGACAATATGCTGAATGTATGCTGAATCTCAAACCCTCCATGAGGTAGAAGGAGACGATCGTGCGTGAACTTAATTGGGCTACGCTAGGATGCGGTGTCATCGCCAACCAACTCGAACAGGCATTGGAGGGCGAAGGTCGAAAACTGTATTCGGTGGCGAACCGAACCCACGATAAGGGTGTTGCTTTCGCTGAGAAATACGGAATCGGCAAGGTGTACGACACTATTGATGACGTGTTCGACGACCCGAACGTGGATGTCATCTACATTTCCACCCCGCATAACACGCATATTGAATTCCTGCGCAAAGCACTTGGCTTGGGCAAGCATGTGCTGTGCGAGAAATCCATCACGTTGAACAGCGAGGAGCTGAACGAGGCCGTTGCCCTCGCCGCCGCGAATAATGTGGTGCTCGCCGAGGCAATGACGCTGTACCACATGCCGCTGTATAAGAAGCTCAACGAGGTTATTAGCTCAGGCAAGCTCGGCGACCTGAAGCTGATTCAGCTGAACTTCGGCTCCTATAAGGAGTACGACATGGCGAACCGCTTCTTCAACCGCAATCTTGCCGGTGGCGCCATGCTGGATATCGGCGTTTACGCGCTTTCCTTCGTGCGCTGGTTCATGAGCTCCACACCGAATCAGATTCTTTCCCAAGTCAAGCTGGCACCCACCGGAGTAGATGAGCAGGCCGGCATTCTGCTGACCAATCCGGACGGTCAGATGGCTACGGTCACACTGTCGCTGCACGCCAAGCAACCGAAGCGTGGCACTATGTCGTTCGATAAGGGATATGTGGAAATCTACGATTACCCTCGCGGCGAGCGCGCCACCATCACGTATGTAGAGGACGGCCATACCGAGGTAATCGAGGCCGGAGAAACCGCTAAGGCACTGGCGTATGAGGTGGCCGATATGGAGGCCGCTATCGCCGGCGACCGCAGCATCATGCATCTTGACTACACGCGTGACGTGATGGACATGATGACGCTGATTCGCCGCGCCCAGTGGGGCCTGACCTATCCGGAAGAAGAGCAGGATTAACGTTTCCGTTTTCTTATGAAATAGTGGACAGCGCGCTCCTCATCAAAGAGAAGCGCGCTGTCCACTTTTTTATTGCGGCGTCACTTCCGTCAATTCCGGCGGCCGGCGCGTGGAGTAACGGAACATCAGCGAGGCAAGCAGTACGCCAACGATGGCCATAGCACCAATCACCCACATACTTTGTGAGAATGCGTGCACATAAGCATTGGCTGCGTTATCTCCAGCAGCACTTCGCGCCGCCGCAAATTCAGTAATCAATGTACTGGCCACAGCAGTACCGATTGCGCCGGCCATCTGCTGCACAGTGTTCATTACTGCCGAACCATCAGCATTCAATTGGCGCGGCAGCTGATTCAATGCGTGCGTCTGATCAGGCACCAGCACAAAGCCGGAGAATGCCATGAATACTGCGTACGCTACAGCGATCAGCCATATATTGCCGGTCGCGATGATAAATACCGCATCCATTACCGTGACCACAATAAAACCAATCACAATAAACTTTGGCGGAAAATGATTCTTCAGTGAATTGCCAATCAGCGGCGCTGAAATCGCACCGACCACAGCGCCCGGCAATAAAGTCAAAGCTGCCGCCAAACTGCTCATTGCAAATCCGCGTTGCAGCAGAATAGGCAGCAGGAAGTTCAAGCCCAATACTCCACCGGAAGCCATCAGCAGAATGAGCATGCCAAGCGAGAATCCTGAATAGGTGAATACGCGAACTTCCACGAGCGGCTTGCTCATCTTAAGCTGCACAATCACAAATACTGCGAGCACAGCTACGCTCACAGCAAGCACCAGCCAGAATCGCCAATCGCCATTCCAGCTGGCGAAGAAGCTTACTGCCACAATCAATGCGGACAATCCAACAGCAGCCAAAAGCAGTGACGGCACGCTGATGCTTGCCTGTTCTTTATCGCCAGGATGGCGGATTTCCGGCACTGTAGCCATGCCAAGTAGGAACGAGACAACCAAGAATGGCAGCATCGTATAGAAAATCCAATGCCAATTGGCGTATTCCATAACAATGCCGCCAAACACCGGGCCAATGGCAGGAGCGGCACAGGTTACGAGACTCACAATGCCGAGCATGGCTCCTCGCTGCTCAAGCGGCGCTTTCTCGAGAATAATGTTGGTGATCAGTGGCAGCGAAATACCTGTGCCCAATGCCATCACCAATCGTGCGGCGAGCAGCATCGGGAAGTTTACGGCAAATGCACCGAGCACTGTGCCGGCAGTGAAAATCGCCACTGCGGCGACAAACAGCGCTCTCGTGGCAAAGCGGCGAACCATGAATGGAGAGGCTGGAATCGCAACGGACAGCAATAGCAAATAACCAGTGGTCAGCCATTGCACTACGGAGGCATCGATTGCAAACTCCTGCATCAACGTGGAGTATGCAATGTTCAGCGATGTTTCCGAAAGAATCCCCAAAAACGTGAGTATCGCCAAGGAAACCACTGCGATAACCAGCTTTGACTGCACTGGCTGCTTACCACCATCAGGCAACTGTTCGGACGCACTGCGTTCGTTCATTGGACTCCGTTCGCCTTAGATTGTTGTATATCAAACAATTGGATATCCTATCGCCAAATGTTTCGCGAAACTACATGCATCGCCGCGCGCCGCAGCATTCCAGCCCTTCCGATAGCATGGTGGGCGGTAGTTTGACGGGGATTCGATCGTAATGTGGACAGGCAGAGCACCGCTTGGGCCAGTACGCCGAAATCTCACGGAAGCATCACGAGTTATGCTGCAACGCACCGGATGCCCGTGCTCCGATCAGACAACACGACAAGACTAGAAACGGCGAAATTCCAACCTTTCTAAGGAGCAACTGCACCAATGGCAGAATTCGTATTCCAGATGATCAAGGCACGCAAGGCATTCGGCGACCGCGTGATTCTTGATGACGTGACCCTGAGCTTCCTGCCGGGCGCGAAGATCGGCGTGGTGGGCCCCAACGGTATGGGTAAGTCCACCCTGCTCAAGATCATGGCCGGCCTGGAGACCGTGAGCAACGGTGAAGCCACGCTGACTCCGGGCTTTACCGTGGGCATCCTGCAGCAGGAGCCGCCGCTGGACGATACCAAGACCGTGGGCGAGAACATCAAGATGGCATTCGGCCCGATTGCGGAGAAGGTCGCTCGCTTCAACGAAATCGGCGAAGAGATGGCCAACCCGGATGCTGACTTCGACTCCCTGATGGAGGAGATGGGTAAGCTCCAGACCGAGATTGATGCCGCCAACGGTTGGGATCTCGATTCCCAGCTCGAGCAGGCTATGGATGCTCTGCAGTGCCCGGACCCGGACACTCCGGTGAACGTGTGCTCCGGTGGTGAACGCCGCCGTGTGGCACTGTGCAAGCTGCTGCTCGAAGCCCCCGATCTGCTGCTCCTCGACGAGCCCACCAACCACTTGGATGCTGAGTCCATCCTGTGGCTGGAACAGTTCCTGCACCAGTACAAGGGTGCCGTCATCGCCGTCACCCACGATCGTTACTTCATGGACAACGTGGCCGAGTGGATCTGCGAGGTCGACCGCGGCCACCTGTACCCGTACAAGGGCAATTACTCCACCTACCTGGAGACCAAGGCCAAGCGTATGGAAATCCAGGGTGCCAAGGACGCCAAGCTGGCCAAGCGCCTCAAGGACGAACTCGACTGGGTGCGTTCCTCCCCCAAGGCCCGTCAGGCCAAGAACAAGGCTCGTCTGGAGCGTTACGACCAGATGGAGCAGGAGGCACGTAACAACAAGAAGCTGGACTTCTCCGAGATTCAGATCCCGGCTGGTCCGCGTCTGGGCTCCCTGGTGCTGGAAGCCAACCACATTCACAAGGCCTTCGGCGACCGTGTGCTGATCGACGACCTCTCCTTCACCCTGCCGCGTAACGGCATCGTGGGCGTAATCGGCCCGAACGGTGTGGGTAAGTCCACCCTATTCAAGACCATCGTGGGCCTCGAGCCACTCACCAGCGGCGAACTGAAGATCGGCGATACCGTCAAGATCAGCTACGTCGATCAGAACCGTGAGGGTCTCGACCCGAACAAGAACCTGTGGGAAGCCGTCTCCGGTGGCCTCGACTTCATCGAAGTGGCTGGCGTTGAAGTGCCGACCCGTGCCTACGTGGCCAGCTTCGGCTTCAAGGGTTCCGACCAGCAGAAGCTCACCGGCGTGCTCTCCGGTGGTGAACGCAACCGTCTGAACCTGGCCCTGACCCTGAAGCAGGGCGGCAACCTGCTGCTCCTCGACGAGCCCACCAACGATTTGGATGTGGAGACTCTGGAAAGCCTCGAAAACGCACTGCTCGGCTTCCCGGGCTGCGCCGTGGTAATCTCCCACGATCGTTGGTTCCTCGACCGCGTGGCTACCCACATCCTCGCCTGGGAAGGCGACGACGAGAACCCGGCCAAGTGGTACTGGTTCGAGGGTAACTTCCAGGCCTATCAGGAGAACCGTGTGGCTCGCCTCGGCGAGGATGCGGCCCGCCCGCACCGCCTGCACAAGAAGCTCGTGCGCGGCTAATCAGCTCGATAAGCGATAGAAGGCCGTCACCATATATGATATGGTGGCGGCTTTTTGTTATACGAAAAGGACTACAGTCCACATTTATATCCGAATGATGGACCATGCCCATCCCTAACCGGTAATTAACCTTCCTCACAGGCTCGTTACATCCTGCTGCCGCATCTCTTAACCGCACATGCGTAAACTGCCAAACAGCACGAGAGATAGACCACAACATGAATCGAGGAAGTCATGACTCAAGCCACCACCGTCACCCCACTGGATCATCTGGTGAAGGTGCTGCGGTTGGGCGAACCTTCCGCCTACCGCAATCACACGTATATCAACGGCGAAAGCATGTTCTTCCCCACCGGCCGAGTCTACGGCGGTCAGGTTATTGCTCAATCGGTCATCGCAGCCTCCAAAACCGTGCCCACATCTCGCCTTCCGCATTCCATCCACGGTTATTTCATCGCGGCCGGTGATATTCGCCAAGACCTGCTTTTCGATGTGGAAAACTTGCGCGACGGCCGCTCCTTCTCCGCACGTCGCGTGAATGTAACGCAGGCTGAGGGATCGATTCTCACCGCCATCGCATCCTTCCAGGAAACCGGGCAGGAAGGTGTGGAATTCGCAGACCCCATGCCAGACAATCTTCCCGACCCCGAAACACTCACGTCCGCGAAGAAACTCATGGAACCGTTTGCCGAGAAGTCACCATTTGCTAATTATTATGCGGAAAAATCACCATTTGATATTCGCCATATCACTCCAACGGTGATGTTGAAAGCTGATAAGAAGTCCGCCGAGCATGATTCCGGCAAGCAAATGGTGTGGATGCGCGCTGATGGTCACGCCGATGTGCCGCAGGTGATGCATCGCGCACTGCTTGCTCTCGGCTGCGATCAACTCATGATGGAGCCGGTATTGCGCCGCGCCGGACTGTCGATTTCCACGCCAGGTATCTCCTATGCCTCCATCGATCACTCGATGTGGTGGTATCGCGACATCGATATTAACGAGTGGCATTTGTATGTGCAGGATACGCCAATCGCCGCGCACGGCCGCGGACTGGGCAACGCCAAAGTGTATTCACAAAATGGCGAGTTGGTAGCTGTGATTGCTCAGGAAGCTATGGTTCGCATACCGCAAGAGTGAGTAGATAAATCTCAGCCCGCCTTTTCCGTAGCTTCTATAGAACCACTATTCCGCTCACATCACTGATTACGGTACGCTGTGGAAACTCCCTGCTTACGCTTGGCCTCGGCAATCTTAGGATTCTCAGGGCCTTCGTTCGGAGGCAATTGGCATAACCATTCGCCAATGATGCCGACGATCATGTCTGCGATGCAAATAATGGCAGTCACCGCACATTGAATGATTGCATCATGGTAGAACGGTGCTTCAAAATGGCTTATGCTCATCAGGATCTGCCCCACATACCATCCGGCAAGTGTGCCCCCCGCCAAACCCAATGCCTTAGCCAATACCAATGTGTTGACCGCAACAGTCGGATTGATAAAGCTATGAGGACGCTTCTTCGGGTCGGTATTCGCATATTTGTGCACTTGCAGCGCAAGCACCAGTACGATTACGCCCAATACGGCAAGTAAGCCTGCAACCACCCAGGGAGTGCCGATCAGCGACAATCCCGTCTGCTCTCCATATGAGGCAAGCCCCATGCCGGCTAACACACCTAATACGGCACCAATCACATACTGCCACCACGGTGTTCGACGTACTTTCACGCCCACGCTCCTTGCTTATGCTGCTTATGATTCTTCAACGCTGCCGAGTCGGGCATTACTCGCCCATAATCCAATTATCAGACAGCATTCCCACTTGGCCTGCGTCCGGCGCCATAGCCAGTAAGAACGATACCGGGTCAGAGCCTAGCTTGGCATCAGGGTCCATATCCATCCACGGTGCCAGCACGGAAGCATGCTCCCGAGCAGATGGCCACGGCACACGGCAGTCAGGCGTATTCGATGTAACACCATCCATATCCACCAGATCGATGTCAACAAGACCCTCATGAGCCGCTTCTATGCCGCCGAGCACGGCAATCAAATCAGCAGCCGGCAGCTTGGTCTCAACTTGGATAACCGCGCTCAACGCATCCGGACCATCAAAATGGCTGACATGGTAGAGCGGTGAAATGCCCTGTACTTGATTGCCAGGCACGCTGTCAATGGAAACAATGGCTTCGCGGAACAACTGTTCTGCTTCACGGGACGTGGAATCCAAGGAGATTACTGCTTTACGAGACACCGGTACAGCATCATGATCTGCCTGCGGATGCTGCGCACTGTCTGAACCGCCAGCATGCCCTGCAAGCATCCAATCCTCACTATCCAACTGCACGGCATCACGGTCGGCTGCCGCTGCCAGCAAATCGGAAACCAACCCGCCATGAGCACCTGTAAGCCGAGCCGTGGGATTCAATGCCAGCCAAGGTACCAGCACGAACGCTCGCTGCCAAGCGCGAGGATGCGGCAACGACAAATCCGGATCGGCGCTAGTGATGCCATCGAAGTCGATAATGTCAAGATCCAATGGGCGGGAATCCCAGTGATTCTCGCGATTGCGGCCATGCACACGTTCAATGTTCTGCAATGCATCCAATAATTCATGGCTGCTCATCGTGGTTTCAAGCTCCACCACTGCATTCAGGAAATCCGGGGTATCGTCCGCCATACCCCATGCGGCCGTACGGTACAGCGGCGAGATACCGCCAACCTGAGTGCCCGGCAGGCCATCCATCTCACGGACCGCTGCGCGCAAAGTCGATTCAACATCGCCAATATTGCCGCCCATAGCCACTACTGCATGGTGCACAGCCGGTTGTCCAGCGGACGATACGGGTGATTGTGTGGTACTGGAAACGGCCGACTGCAGCATATGCTCTGGAACCACAGCACCTTGCGCATTACGTACGCGGGTAATGGACACCGCCACATCGACAAACGGTACAGTGATTGGCGCATGTGGCTTGTGAATGGTGAGATCAACCTTCACAATCGGCTTGATTGCAAGGATACGTTCGGCTATTCGCTGGGCAAGTTTTTCAATCAGGTCGACATGCTCGCCTTCGATAACCGCTACGATATCCTTGGCTACACGCCCGTAATCGACGGTATCGTTCAGCGCATCGGATTGCCCGGCCACAAACAGGTCAAGGTACAGTGTGGCATCCACAATGAATGGCTGTGCACGCTGATGTTCGAAGTCAAGTACGCCGTGGGTACCGTTGGCGCTCACGCCAGTGAGTGTAATTGTGTCCATAGTTCACGCTCCCATCCCTTGGTGATTTGACTGGCTGTATGATTACGGTGACTGTCGTCCCCGTAAAGGATGACTCCCCTCAGCCGGCTTCGCCGCCAGCTCCCCTCAGAGAGGGGAGCCAGTACCGTAACCAATAATCTATTGCTCGCTGTACTTTCGCCAAGTGTTACCGGCGATGACGGCGGCGCGGCTCTTGGCCACATCGTGTACGCGCACGGCCCATGCACCATGTTCGGCACTCAGGGCAGACAGTGCAGCAGTCACGTCATCGCGCTGGGCCATTGTCGGTTCATCGATGCCATTTTCAGCAAGCATGGCGGAGATGAAGCGTTTGCGGGACTGTCCGATAAGTACCGGGTATCCAGTGGCTCGGAAGGTTTCAAGACCGGCGAGCAGCGGCAGATTATGTTCGATGCCCGGCTTGGAGAAGCCTAGACCCGGGTCGATGATGATGCGTTCGGGCTTCACGCCGGCAGCCAGTACGTCATCGACCTGATGCATCAGTTCATCGTGCACGTCGGTCAGCACGCCATGCTCATAGACTGACGTATCCTGATCAGGATTGGCTCCCTTGGAGCCGGCCAGCCAGCCGCGCCAATGCTGCACAATGTACAGGCAATCGTGATCGGCCACCACATGCGGTAGCTCACGATCCAAAGTGCCACCGGACACATCGTTGATGATTTGCGCGCCACCTTCCAATGCCGCGCAGGCCACCGAAGCGCGCGTGGTATCGATGGAAAGCACTGCTCCGGCCGGGATCAGCGTATTCACCGCACCGGTGATGCGCTTGAGCTCGTCTTCTTCGGAAACGCGTTTCGCGCCAGGGCGCGTGGATTCGGCACCGATATCGATGATGTCAGCGCCGGCTGCCATCATGTCTCGACCATGTTGTGCTGCCTTGGCTGGGTCGAGCCATAGACCACCGTCCGAGAAGGAATCCTCAGTGATGTTGAGCACGCCCATCACCAGCGTGTGTGATACGTCATGCAATGCTTGTAAATTGGTCATTGTTATTCCCCTTCTATTGATATTTGGTCTCTCCCCCACCCGGCTTCGCCGGGAGCCCCCTCGTCAGAGGGGGCCGAGTGAGGCGATCACTCCGGCAACGCCAGAAGCCTCCTCATTAGAGGGGCCGACGCCCGCTTTCTCCGCAACGAATCTCAGTGAGACAATCACCCGCCCCTCGTCAGGGGGCCAAAGAATGGCTACTTGTCCAAAATGAGGCTCATGGCTTCGGCTCGAGTGGCGGGATTGCGCAGCAAGCCACGCACCGCGGAGGTCACTGTACGAGCCGAAGACTTCTTGATGCCACGCATCGACATGCACAGGTGCTCGCATTCGGTCACCACAATCACACCTCGTGCACCGGCATAATCCACCAGAGCATCGGCAATCTGCTGGGTCAAACGTTCCTGCACTTGCGGGCGGCGAGCATAGACTTCCACCAGTCGGGCCAGCTTGCTTAAGCCCATAACACCGTCCTTGGCTGGAATGTAGCCCACATGAGCCACACCGTGGAAAGGCAGCAAGTGGTGCTCGCACACCGAATACAGTTCAATGTCCTTGACCAGCACCAGCTCGTCGGTATCCACATCAAAATGCTTCTCCAGCACATCGGCCGGAGACGCATGAAGGCCGGCGAACAATTCGCGGCCAGCTCGTGCAATGCGATCCGGAGTCTCCACTAGACCCTCGCGGTCCGGATCCTCGCCAATCGACTTCAGGAACAGGCGAACAGCCTCGCGCACGCCTTCTTCGTCGTAGGTGCCTACTTTCTCCTCAGTCATCTGCTCTCCTCACATGTCTCCAAGTACCAGTTAATTGAGCAAGCCCGTGGTCTGACCATGCCGCAAAGCACAGTCAGACCACGGGCTTCTTTCGCACTAGTGATCACTCTTCGGGCTTGATGCCTGCCGAACGCTTCAGGCTTTCAGGAATCTCCACCGGAGGCTTATCGGAATCGGGGCGACGGTCGTTAGACAGCCAGACCTCACGTTCCGGAGCCTTCTTAATCGGGGCGAAAATCTCGGCCAATTCCTTCTCGTTCAGCGTTTCCTTGACCAAAAGCTGGCGAACAAGCTCATCGAGAATCTCACGGTTGTCGTTGATGATGTTCCATGCTTCAGTATGTGCGGTTTCCACCAGCTGCAGCACTTCTTCATCAATGATTTCAGCCGTGCGGTTCGAGTAGTTGTGCGGAGCCAAACTACCCAAATCACCACTCTGATCCTCGTCATCGGCCCACTTGATGGCACCGAGCTGCTTGGAGAAGCCATACTGTGTCACCATCGTACGAGCGATGTTCGTAGCCTTTTCGATATCGTTCGAAGCGCCAGTGGTTGGATCATGGAACACGATTTCCTCAGCGGTGCGGCCGCCCATCGCGTATGCCATCTGATCAAGCAACTGGTTGCGAGACTGCGAGTATCGATCGGAAGTAGGCATCACGGCGGTGTAGCCGAGTGCACGGCCACGAGGCAAAATCGTCACCTTGGTCACCGGATCGGTATTGTGCAGGGCTGCTGCCACCAGCGCGTGGCCACCCTCATGGTATGCGGTATTACGCAACTCATCGAGTGCCATGCCCTTGGACTTGCGGCGCGGACCGGCCTGCACACGATCGATAGCCTCATCGATGGCACGGTTATCGATGAGCTGAGCACCGGCGCGGGCGCACAGCAAGGCAGCTTCGTTCAGCACGTTGGCCAAATCGGCACCGGTGAAGCCCGGCGTGCGCACAGCCACCATATGCAAATCGACATCAGGCACGAACGGCTTGCCCTTGGCGTGCACCTTGAGGATTGCCTCACGGCCTTCCAGATCAGGTGCAGCCACGCCCACCTGACGGTCAAAACGACCCGGACGAAGCAGTGCCGGATCAAGCACGTCAGGACGGTTGGTTGCTGCGATGATGATCAGGTTGGTGTCGTTATCGAAACCATCCATCTCCACAAGCAGCTGGTTCAGCGTCTGCTCGCGCTCGTCATGGCCACCACCCATACCGGAGCCACGCTTACGGCCCACAGCGTCAATCTCATCAATGAAGATGATGGCCGGAGCGTTCTTCTTGGCTTCATCGAACAGGTCACGCACACGGGAGGCACCGAGACCAACGAACATCTCAACGAAGTCGGAACCTGCCATAGCGTAGAACGGCACGCCGGCCTCGCCTGCAATGGCTCGGGCAAGCAACGTCTTACCGGTTCCAGGAGGGCCATACAGCAGCACGCCACGCGGAATACGTGCGCCCAGCGCCTTGTACTTGGACGGATCCTTCAAGAAGTCCTTGATTTCTTCCACTTCGGCGAGTGCTTCATCTTCGCCGGCCACATCGGAAAACTTGGTGGTGGGCGTCTGGCCTTCGAGCAGCTTACCGTTGTTCTTCTTGCCTCCCATGCCAAGCATGCCGCTTGCGCCGCCCATGCGGCTCATCAGCCACCAGAACAGTGCGAAGAAGATGATGAACGGCAGGATGGAGGTGACCAGATAGCTGAGCATGCTGGTCTGCTCGATATTGGAGGTCCAGCCCTTTTCCAGGTCACCGTCTTCCACGGCCTTGGCCACCTGTGCACCTTGAGCAAAGGTGTAGTAGAATTGCACGTCCTTGCCGTAGTTCGTCACCTTGCCGGTGTCGGGATTCTTCTTGGAGAAGTCATCCTTCAGCTCGAGGCGCACCACCTGCTTGTTGTCGGTGATTTCAGCGTAAGTGGCCTTGCCCTGTTTCAACAGAGCGAAGCCATCTTTGGTGTCGATGGTCTTCGTGGCGCCGTTGGTGAACATGGAGAACATCATCACGGCCATGACCACGAGCACTGCGCCCCACAGCCACGGAGACTGCCAGAACGGTCGGTTTTCGTTGCCACCGTTCTTGCCGTTTCCGTTGCCGTTATCGCCACGCTTGAACGGATTGGTAAATGGGTTGCCGTTGTTACGGTTGTTATTAGGGTTCGGATTGTTTCCGTTGCCCGGCCCAGGACCCTGGGGGAAGCTCATGCTTGTTCTCCTTGGTATACGGAAGGCTTCAACACCGCAATCGATTCAAGGTTGCGGTAATGCTCGTCGTAATCGAGGCCGAAGCCCACAACGAATTCGTCCGGAATCTCATAGCCCGGATACTTCACATCCACGTCCACTTCTCGGCGAGAAGGCTTGTTGAGCAGTGCGAACACTTCCACCGAAGCCGCACCGCGACGCTTCAGTTCGGCAACCAGCCATGCGAGCGTACGTCCAGAATCGATAATATCTTCCACGATAAGAATGTGCCGGCCGCGAACATCAGCGGACAAATCCTGACGAACTGTCACGGTGCCGCTGGATTTTGTGCCGGAGCCGTAGCTGGACAGGCTCATGAAATCAATCTGGACCGGAATGCTCAAGGCTTCAGTGAACGCCACCAATGTGTTCACGGCACCCTTCAGCACTGCGATAACCAGCGGATTCTTATCGCGATAATCATCGCTTACCCGCGCAGCCATCTCCTGAATTTTGGAGTCGATTTGTTCCCTGCTGACCAGCTCGTGGTCAATATCTTCCTTAACGTCAGCGATTCGCATGCGCTCTATCTTGGCACACGCGAATGACGTGTTTCTTGCGGTTCGCTGAATATCCACTGGGAAGACATACAGCTGACTGACCATGCCAATCCGTAATCAGCCGATCGACAGCCTCAATATGCGCGGCGCTGACCATAATCGCCGCTTCACTGAACGCATGGGCCAGCACACGTAAACGAATCGAGGCAGGTTCGCCTTCCAGCATGCGCGCGTTAAACGCAATCGCCGTACTGTCTTCACTCGTACTATCGGCCGTATTGGTCACCGCCTTGGCTCGCACCATATCAGCCTGATGATCGAGGTAGGCTTTGTCCATTTGCAGAAGCCGCGCATTATCCGCAAGATGACGCGCCACATCGGCACCGGCAAACCGTTCAATGGCTGGCAGCAGGTCATGCCGGATACGCGATCGCAGCGGATACTCATCTGGCAGCGGCCCTTCCATCCCCTCGCCATTGGTGGGATCATCCCAATACTCAAGGTTAAGGTCCTGGCAGATACCGGTGGTATCAGCTCGAGAAAGTTCCAGCAGAGGGCGCACGAAACGCACATCATCACGAACAAATATCGGCGGCATACCGGCCACCATGTCAAGCCCGTGACCACGCAACAAGCCAATCAGTACTGTTTCAGCCTGATCATCCAAGGTATGCGCCAACAGCACGCAGTCAGCATGTCGCTCATGTGCGGCAATGCACAATTGCTGATATCGTGCGGCACGGGCTGCAGCCTCCAAGCCCTCTCCCTCATCGTGCACATCAGCGGCACGAACCAGTACGGGATCAAGTCCGAGTTTCCGGCAACGTTCAGCCGTCTGTTCGGCAACCTGCCTGGATTCAGACTGTAATTGATGATCTACCACAACAGCACCGCAGCGCACACCCAACGAGGCGCATACTGTTTGGCCGACCGCAGCCAGAGCCATAGAATCGCGCCCACCCGAGCATGCAATCAACACCAGCGGAGCATCCGGCAGCGGTTGATGCTGGCCATGCTGCGCGAACTTAGGCGACTGACGTTCCACACCAATGCGAGTCAGAGATGCGCGCACCGCGCCCACAGCTTTGCGTAGCCGAGGTGAATACACCATGTGATTCCTTAATAGAAGACTTTGTTGCTTAACAGTCAGCTTATAAATCAGCAAGCTTGGTAATGAACATATTGATGGCCGAACGTGCTGCTTCATAATCAGCGGGATTGTTGACCACTACGGCAAAGGCCAGCGCTCCCCCGTTGGTGCGGGAAATATTGCCGGTCATGGAAGTCACTTGTTCCAAGCTTCCGGTTTTCACACGAATCAGACCAGCCACCTTATCATCGGTGTACCGGTCGGCAGCCGTACCGACCAAACCCGTGATGGAAAGGCCTTCCGCGGCGGAGGCTCCGCTGCCTTCGCTCAGGTTATGCTGCTGTACTGCGGCCAGCATACGCACGGTGAGCTGTGAGCCTGGCGATAGGCCAGAGCAATCAGCCATAGTCAGGCCGCTCGTATTGAGTCCCAGCGATTCGAGTTGAGTGCGTACCGCTTTGGCGGCCCCTTGTGGGTCATTGGCCGCGTTCGTATCAGCGAGCGCAACAAGACGGCCGAATTCCTCAGCCAGCGTGTTATCGGAATGTCGCAATGTGTAGGCGAGTATTTCCGCAAGTGTTGCAGAGCTTATTGAGGCAACCGCGCTGGTGCCGCTGGGAGCCAAAGCTGCCGTGGGCTCGCCGGTCACGGTAATGCCATTGGTCTGCATCAATTGCGCGAATTGCTGAGCGGCATCGAGTGCGGTGTGTTGGGAAAGTTCGGGATAGCCAGCTGAATCATCGGGGTCACTTGGAGCAGGTGTGGCATCACTATATTGGCGTCCGCCATCAATGGCCATAGCGGAAATCGGTGTGTAGTACGTCACGTATTCGCTTAGCACCGAAGTGCCGTCTGATAGCCCTTGAGGGATTCGCTGATCACCGAAGAGGGTGTCGTCATAATGCAGAGCAACAGTATCGATACCGCGTTGGGCGAGGGCCGCGACGGTGGCCTGCGCCAAGGTGGCCAAGCCGGCGCGCCCATTGATATGGTCGGGATCGGATTCGCCAGCGGACAGCAGCATATCGCCATTGCCCTTCAGCGTTACTACAGTGCCATTGTCATCAGAGGAGATGAAGGTCTGCGTATCGAGCGTTGACGCCATATTGAGTTTGGTGGATGCGGCAAGCGCGGTAAGTGTTTTCATGGTGGACGCCGGTTCGCGAGGAGTATCAGCCTCATGTTCGGCTGCGGTATGCCCCTGTGCGTCTTCAATAATCACCGACACGTCTTGACCCACACCTTCGGCGGCCAATAGTTCATTCATCAAGTTCGCGGCTTGGGTGGAATCGATAGACTTGCTGCGATCAAGTTCGGATACAATGCTGCCACTGGCTTTGGCATGCACTGGAGCTGGGAAACTGGTTTCGGCAACCGGCTGTAGCGTAAGCGGCCCGGGAATAATATCGGCGATGTCCGCAATGCAGTACCCCACGAACAATGCAACGGTAATCATGCAGGAGAACAGCACTGTAAGCCGGCGCACGGCGCGGATTCGCCTGAATGACGGGTACTGGCGCTTGCCGGACTTCGCCTTGGAAACCATGAAGATGTTCTCCCCTAATGACGGTTGCTAGTGCTGCAATGATGCGAATGAGTCGAGTGTGCTGACAATCGAGAGCATTCGCGCATCCAACAGCTTACCGCCCAGCCATGTCCCCAGTATCAGCATGCCGATGCCGTTGATAATGGCAATGGGAATCAGCAGCCAAAACATTGTGCTGATACTGCCGATAATGGCCAATATTGAAGCCACTATGCCGGTGGGCAATAGCAGCACGAATGTGCCGAATAGATAGACGAACGGGAAGAATCCTTGTGCTACGGCGCGGCCTTGCGGCGATGAGAACGGCTTGTCCATAGACGGCACCGGATACAGCAGTACGGTGGATGTGACTTCCGCAAGACCAATGCCGCACAAGGCTACGGCAATGCCCAAGGCCCAGAACAGCAATGCAAACATGAGGCTCATCGGATGGCGCCAGTCCCCGGTAATAATCATCAGAACCACACCCAGCACCACAAGATAGGTCAATGCGATGCCTACATAAATGCGCACACGGCCGATTCTGTCGTGCAGACCGTCAACACCGGCGATGACTTCCATCGCAAATCCGCGCCCATCGTAGGCGAGCCCGTTACTTTCGGCGATGGCCAGCAGCCATCCTGCAGTAATCAGCGACGACCAAATGGCCATGCTTTCTCCGCGCGCCTGCATGAAGAAAATCGCGACGAACAATACAGGCATAATGAACAACATCGCCTGACGTGGATCGCGCTTGAGATAGGTAATCAGACGGGCGGATACCGCGCCGGAGATCGAATCCGGCATGCGTTTGAAAGCCCCCAGCCCGGCAATGGTCACGGCGCGTGCCGCGGCACCAGTGATTTTACGTTCATGGCGTAAGCACCATGTGCACAATGCAAAGCAGAACACCCATGTCACTGCGAGTACCGCAATATGCCCGATCAGTGCTGCTGCATCGCCTATCGCCACGTCGAACGGCAGCTGGAATGATGCGCCGAATGGCGTCCAAGATACTGCAGTGGCGAACATGGCAAGTCCAGCGCCACGTTCCTCTGGAGTGGCTGTATGCAAAGCATCGGAGCTCATCACAAGGCTCGGCAATTCGCACAGTACGATGAATCCCAGCAGCGTAACCATATAGAACAATGCTTTGCCGCGTTTGGAGGTGACCAGCGTGGTGCACAATGCAATCAGCAGTTTTGACAGACTGACAATAGTGAGCACGGAGAATATGGCTGATATCAGCGATATGGCAACAGTTGGCGCACCCATATTCCGATAGGAAAGCGTCCACAGCGCGAATGTGAGCATGCCGGTGATGGCTGGCAAGCCTGACATACCTGAGAGCAGAAGACCGAATTGCAGCGTGCGATCGGGAATGCCGTAAAGCGCGAATTTCCTAGGGCTCATTGTGGAACCATCACCGAAAAGCATGAGTTGAATGAACACCACAGTAAATATGATGAGCGCACCCAACGCGATGGTCATACTTCTGAGAAAAGCGAATGGCCCATAATCCGCCAACATCGCATCTTGAGGCCCAGCATGGTCCAAGCCGCCGATGAACCATGCGGCCATTGCCGTGCCCACCACGGTAATTACGGCGGCGATCAGCGCAAATATGTAGGCGACGGTCTGCCAAACGGATTTGCGCAATGTGGCCCAAGTCAGCGCCCATCGCATACGCACTATGGTTAATGCGGTGTTCATGCGCTTGCCTTTCCGCCATCCAGCCAAGACAAATGTGCCGCTTCATGGCGGCCGCCCACCAGCTGCAGGAACCGTTCTTCCAAATCCTCTCCGGCAGCCACTTGATCTACCGTGCCTGCAGCACAAACCTGACCGTCGTTAATCACCGCCACATGCGTGCACATTTTCTCAACCAAGGCCATAACATGCGAGGAGATAATCACCGTGCCACCGGTTCGGGCATATTCGATAAGAATATCTTTGAGATTTGCACTGGAGACCGGATCCACGGATTCGAACGGCTCGTCCAACACCAGAATGCGCGGCGAATGAATCATGGCCGAAGCCAAGCATATTTTCTTGGTCATACCGGCCGAATAATCGGTCACCATAGTGCTGGCCGCGGCGGTGAGGTCGAATGCAGACAGCAGGTCACGTGCTCTCGCCGTGGCTTCAGCGCGTTTCATGCCGCGCAACATGCCGGCGTATACGAGTAATTGCAGTCCGGTGAGACGATCAAAAATCTGATCGGGTTGCGGCATCACGCCGATGGAACGCTTGGCGGCATTGACGTTCTGCCATACGTTAGCTCCAAGAATCAAGGCCAGACCGGCATCTGGGGTGAGCAGGCCGGTGACCATGTTCAACGTAGTGGTCTTACCAGCACCGTTAGGCCCCACCAGACCATAAAACGAGCCCACGGGAATGTCCAAGGAAAGCCCGTTAACCGCGATCTTATTGCCGAAACGCTTGAATAAACCTCGAATGGACACGGCGGCCGCAGGGTTCGGCGGCACTTGCTGTGCAAACATTGGCTGAGGCGTCGGCACCGGCTGCGCTACCGGCATGAAAGACGAAGAAAAATTGACATTTCCTTGAGAATTGTCTGTGCTCATAGTCTTACTCTAGCCTACGAGCACAGCGAAACCCGGCAACGCCCCTCCGGTGCAGCGATTTCGGACTCACCTACGGCAATGCGGAGATCCACCTTCGTTCGGATATCACCTCAGCCCTTATGCGTAATGGGCTTCCACTGCGCTTTGGCGAAGATGGCCTGGAAGGAAATCGGCACATAGCTCAGCATGTAGATCGGGAAGCTCAGCACGTAGGCGAGCAACTCCTTGTTCGAAGCACCGATCTGGTCACGCTCAACGATGATGGTCAGAGCAGCAAGAGCCATCAGGCCCAGCACCGAAGTGACGATGCCGTTGGACCAGCCAACCAACGACTGCCATTGGCTCGACCAGCTCACGAAGCCGAATGCCGCGAACAGCACGCCCATAATGATGCGAGCCACACCGAGCACGGTGAACGGGCAGAGCATCAGCGTGAAATCAATGCAGGAGAAGTCACGTTCACGCACCGCGCGCTTGAGCAATGCCGGTCCATAGTAGCGGAAGACCTGCAGGAAGCCCTTGCTCCAACGCAGTCGCTGACGCCAGCTTTGCGCGAATGTAACCGGCTGCTCATCGTAGAGGATTGCGTTGCCGCAGTATCCAATGCGATCGCCGTGCAGAATCGAATCCATCGTGAATTCAAGATCCTCGGTCAACAGGTGGAATTTCCAACCACTGTTGCGTTTCATCACATCGCGGGAGAACATGAAGCCCGTACCGCCAACATGGCAGGAGGAGCCAAGAATCATACGGGAATTGGAAAGGAATCGTGATTCTCGAATGAACCAGAGCGCCGAACCGGAAGACACCCAGTTATCGGCCAGATTCACTGAATTACGGTAGCTGGTCAGAATCTTGAAGCCGGCGCAGAAGCCCTTATTCATTTCCTCGAAGTAATGCTTGTCGAGTTTATTGTCGGCATCGAAGACAAAGTAGGCGTCGTAATTGTCCGCCACACCAGTGTCGAGCATATGACCAAGCAGGTAGGTTAATGCATAACCTTTGCCGACCTGCTCCATATTGTGCCGTTCAAGCACATGGCAACCGCGAGCGCGCACCACTTCGGCGGTGTTGTCCGTGCAGTTATCCGCCACGAGCCAAATGTCAATCAGCTCGGAAGGATAGGTTTGCGCGCGAATTGAATCGATGAGGTTGCCGATGACGTTCTCCTCGTTTCGGGCGGAGATCAGCACGGCATAATGGTTGGTCATCGGTGCTTCCGGGAATCGGACAGGCTTGGCGAATAGGGACATCACAATGCATACGCCCTGGTACACCATGCCAGCGCCGCCCACGATGAACAGCAGCACATCAAGTGCGGTAAGCAATGTCATTAACGCCACCCCGCTCTCGGATTGCTGTTAGCGGATGATTGTTTGTGTTCTGATGCGTTCACATCAGCTCCGTTCGTGTGTGTTGTAGCTTCAGCGGATTCTTCAGTACCGTGCAAAACCGACTTGGAGTTGCCGGAATCTACCTTGGACAGCACATGCTTCGGAATTGCCACTGTGGCTGATTCTTCATCGTCCGGCAGCAATGGGCCACCCTGCTCGAGCGCATAGATTTCATGCTGTAGTTTGCGCAGCTCGTCATCCATTGGTACCTTCTTGGTGGACCCCTTGGCGGCACGCGGCACATGCTCGCCAATCGGATGCAGCACATGCTCGCCGAACGCCTCGGAAGCTTCCACAATCTTGGATTTCTTTTCAGGCACAGGGTCGTACATCAACGGCGAATCAACCAGCTCGTACCGTCTGGTGTATGCGCGGAAAATCACCTGGATCGAAGCGGTGACCGGCAAAGCGAGGAAGGCACCAAGCGCGCCGAACAGCGAGCCGAAGGCCAGCACAGCGAGGAAGGCCAGTGCAGCGTTGATATCCATCGTGCGCTGGGAAATCCTCGGGGAAAGAATCAGATTCTCAATCTGCTGATAAATAATGATGAACACCAGTACGGCGACCGCATACGTCCATCCACGGTTGCCCCATGCAAACAGCACCGGCAGAGCACCGCCGATATAGGTACCGACGGTAGGAATGAACTGGGAAACCACACCGCAGAACAGGGCCAGCGGCAGCCAATACGGCACCTGCAATACTTCGAGGAAGATGGCCGTGCAGGCCGCATTAATCAGCGCCAGAATCGAGCGGGAGAACAGGAAGGATGAAATCTGATCCTGAGCCACCGTCCACACCAAAAGGAATCGACGTTGCGTGTTAGGCGCAAGCCAACGGCAGAAGGACCGGCGCAATTTCGGGCCGGCGGCGGAAATGTAGTAGGTGGTCATGATCACGGTCATAAGGTTCAGCAGGAAGCCCAGCAGGCCACTTACCGTGCTCATGGCTGTACCCGCGAAATCAGTAACCCAGGAAGTCTGAATATTATTGAGGATTTCCGAGCCCAGACTGTTGATTTCCGGTAGCTCGAATGTACTGTACTGCCCGATGAAGTCGCGAATCTGCTCATACATGGCGGGCAGACCGCTGATCATGGCGATGACCTGGGAAACGAACATGTTGCCGAACAAGGTGAGCAGCACGCAAATCACAACTGCAAGTCCCACCATGCCTGTCGCGGAAGCCACTCCGCGCTTCCAACCATGCCTCACCAGCGCCACTACCAGTGGTTCGATCGCCAAGGCGATGAACAGGGAGATGATGATGTCAAGTATCAGATAGGAGATACTGCCCCAAGAGCGCCAGCAGAAACTAAATACCACAATGGCGATGGCCACATACAGCAACGCGCGGCCGAACCATTCCGGGGGCCTGCGCGGATCGCCGTGGGCGGGGAACAGAGAGCCCAAATCGATACGATTTTCATCTCCAGCAGGTGTGCCAGATTGCGAATTGGCGGCACTGGTGGTGTTACCAGCGCCTGATTCATAAGTATTGCGCGCGCTTTCGCTCATGGCTCTCCATTGTAGCGTCAGGCTCGATGTTGGCGAGAAGCGCTGTAAATGAACGCATTCAGCACGGAAGCGCTGTGTTGATTAGCGCCTGAGTACACCCGCTTTTCTATCCTTGGAACCATGCTTACCGTTTCGATCATCATCCCAGCGTGGAACGAATCCGAACGTATTCGCGATTGTCTGCTGAATGCCACCAGACAGACCGTGATGCCGCATGAGGTGCTTGTGGTAGATAATCGTTCCACAGACAATACCTGCGAGATTGTGGAACAGTTCATCGCCGAACATCCCGAAGCACCGGTCAAGCTGCTTCATCAGGATGATGAACAGGGATTGATTCCGACCCGTAATTACGGCTTGAATCATGCCACTGGCGATGTATTGGGCCGTTTTGACGCCGATTGCATGATTCGCCCGGATTGGGTGGAAGTGGTCAGCGGTATTTTCACCGAGGATCCCGAAGCGATGGGCGCCACGGGGCCGGTGATGTATTACGACATGCCGTCGCGTCATTTCGGTTTGCGCGGCGATAATTCACTGCGCAAACGCATCTACCGTGCAGATGGTGGCCAGCCGCTGCTGTTCGGCTCGAATATGGCGTTGCGCGCTTCCGCTTGGCGGCAAATCGCCGATGAAGTGTGCCGAGACAAGGCCGATATGATGCATGAGGATATTGATATCTCACTGCATCTGATGGGCAAGGATTTGAAAACCGTGTACTCACCGCGCATGATTGCCGCGATGAGCGCCCGACGCATGGACACGTCGCTGAGTTCGTTCTTGACCTACATGCGTCGATTTAAGAACACGTTTAATGCGCATCCGCAGCATTGGCGCAAGCACAAGCCGGAGATTCTGTTCACCGCCATGTACCCGGCAATGCATCTGTTCTACCCGGTATGGCAGAAGGTTCTGAATACCGCGGACATCAACCCGGCTGAGGCCGCTTGGATCAATGAACAGATGGAGCTTGCCGAGGCTCAGGGCAAGAAGCTATATGCCGAAACACCCACGGATGAGGAGTGGGACGCAAAACACGAGTAGCTCTGTTGCCGCTTTCCACCGTGTGGTTACGCAAAATGGCTCTATTCCACGAAAAGCGCGGAATAGAGCCATTTTCATATACTCCACCGTGGAGAGTTGACCACACGGTGGAAATGATTACATGATCACATCAGTGACTTGTAGATGGCGAGGATGTCCTCTTCGGTGGCCTTGCGCGGGTTGCCCGGCGTGCACACGTCGTTGAAGGCATCGTGGGCCAGCGGAGCAAGATCTGCCTCAGTGGCGCCAACTTCGGAGATGGTGGTCGGATTCTTCAGGTCCACGGTCAGCTTGTGGACAGCCTGCACGGCCTCTTCGCGAACCTTCTCAAGGTCGCCGGTGTACGCGTCCTCAACGCCGAAGGCGTCGGCGATGTCACGGTACTTCTCACCGGTGAAGTCCTTGTTGTATTCCATGACCGGGGCCAGCAGGATGCCATTGGCAACACCGTGGGCCACGCCGAGGCGGCCGCCCAGCGGGTGGGCCATGCCGTGCACCAGGCCGAGGCCGACGTTGGAGTAGGCCATACCAGTGATATAGGAGGCGTATGCCATCTGCTCGCCGGCCGGAATGTCGCCGTCAGCGGACTTGGCGAGGTTCTTGGCGATCATGCGAATGGTCTGCATGGACAGGCAGTCGGACAGGCTCCAAGCTCCCGGGGTGATGTAGCCCTCGATGGCGTGGGTCAGGGCGTCCAGACCGGTGGCGACCTTGAGGCCGCGCGGCATGGAGTCGGTCAGGTCAGGATCGACGAAAGCGACAATCGGGATGTCGTGCGGGTCGACGGCCACGAACTTGCGCTTGTTGGCAGTATCAGTGATCACGTAGTTGATGGTGGTCTCGGATGCGGTGCCAGCGGTAGTCGGCACGCCGAAGATCGGGACGGACGGGTTCTTGGTGTCGGCAACGCCCTCGAGGGAGAGCACGTCAGAGAACTCCGGGTTGGCGGTGATGATGCCGATGCCCTTGCAGGTATCCTGCGGGGAGCCGCCGCCCAGACCAATCAGGAAGTCGGCCCCGGAAGCGGCGAACTTCTCAACGCCATCCTTGATGCACTCGACCGGCGGGTTCGGCTTGACGTTGGAAAAGACCTCATATGGCAGGCCTGCCTCATCCAGAACCTTGGTCACCTTCTCAGCGGTACCGGTTTCCAGCAGAACCGGATCAGTAACAATAAATGCCTTGGTGAAGCCATGCTGCTTAGCGACAGCGGGGATTTCCTTGATGGCGCCGCGACCGAAATATGCAGTCTGGTTGAAAATCATGCGGTAGACCATTTTTATGCTCCTTTGCATTGGAACTGTTGGGTTTTGTTGGTGTCGCATTCTCCCCGGTAAAAAGTCCGGTAAAAGAACACGACACCTCCACGAATGATTATAGGCCGGGATGGGATGACATCCCGCATGTTGTGTGTTATGGTCTGTATGGTTCGTCGTTGAACCTATTCCGTAGCTTCTCGTCCGTTTCGTACCGGATGGCATATTTGAGGTATAGCGCGCTGGTGAGTACATCTAAGGCGCATTCTGCCTCATATGTCCATGTGTCCGGTAGATGGAGCTTGGGGCACATTCTGGCCGTCGTGTTTATCATCCATTCGGCATTATTGCCCGACCCCATGCCGCATAGCACGCTCGCGGATAGGGCACGACGCAGAAGCCATTTGCTGGGCCTATAGACGCTTCTCCCATCCCAGTCTTCTTCCCCTTTATGCCGGATGGCGGCGGCTCCGTATATCTTAATGCGCTCCTTTGTTTGTTTCGGTACGCTCGACGTGCCTCACGTTTTTTGAGCGCGTAGGGTGTGGTGGTGCCTCATCGGGAATGAGCGCGAACGGTATCGGTCCTGTTTGGCTTGTCTTATGGAAGACAGGATCAGCATGGCGACGAAGCGGCAGGTCACCCTGAGATTCAGGGATGAATACATGAAGGCGTCGAAGAAGGACAAGGGACGCATCCTCGATGAGATGTGCTCCGTGCTGGGAATCGGCAGGAGCACCGCGAGACGCAGACTCACGGAAGCCGGGCGCGGCAGGCCGTCGATGTCGCCCGCGGAGCGGCCGAAGCGGTATTCGGAGCAGTCGCGCGAGCTGCTGGTCCAGGTGTGGCTGATGATGGATGCGCCGTGCGCGAAGTACCTCAAGGCGATGCTGCCCCTGTGGATGCCCATGCTGCGCGCGCACGGCGAGCTCGCCGACTGGGACGGTTTCGCGTTCCGCGAGCTGGAGCGGATGAGCGCGGCCACGATGGACCGGTACCTCAAAAAGACGCGCGACGCGGCACGGCCCAGAGGCATCTCCACTACCCGGCCCGCCGGGGAGCTGCTGCGCAACTCGATCACGATCAGGAAGGCCGGCGACGAGCTGGACGGCCTGCCCGGCAACGTCGAGGCCGACACCGTGGCCCACTGCGGG